>JAFQVJ010000044.1 GCA_017408025.1 Lachnospiraceae bacterium | reverse complement strand
TAAATACAGGAGCAACAGGAACTTCGTTCACAACAGGCTGCTCAGGAGTAAATACAGGAGCAACAGGAACTTCGTTCACAACAGGCTGCTCAGGAGTAAATACAGGAGCAACAGGAACTTCGTTCACAACAGGCTGCTCAGGAGTAAATATAGGAGCAACAGGAACTTCGTTCACAACAGGCTGCTCAGGAGTAAATACAGGAGCAACAGGAACTTCGTTCACAACAGGCTGCTCAGGTGTAAATATTGGAGCCGCAGAAACAACAGGCTCAGTTGGTATAGTAGGTTCAGCTGGCATAGCAGGGGCAACAGGCTGTACATTCATCTTGGAACCACATGATGAACAGAACTGTGCACCTTCAGGAAGCTGATTTCCACATTTTGGACAAAACATAATAAACCTCCTTGAATATTAAAAATTTAAAAAATATGTATTATTGTGTAAGGCACAATAATAATTATTATAATCATGAGAAGAAAAAAAGCAAGAATAAATTGCGAAGATAATGGTATTGTGTTATTTTATATGGTGTAACAATCAGTCATAAATATAAATGTACACGTTAACGTAATATAATATAGAAAATATAGGATTATTATTACATTAGTTGACAAGATGTTTCAACATGGTGTGTAAAGAAAGATATGAAAGAAAGGAAAAAGTATGAAGTGGACAAAATATAGAATAAAGACAACTACAGAAGCAGCAGAGCTTGTCATAGCAATGCTTGTTGAAAATGGTATAGATGGAGTAGAGATTGAGGATAATGTAGGAATATCGGAGGCAGATAAAAAGAGGATGTTTATAGATTTTCTTCCAGTACTTCCTATAGATGAGGGTGTTTCTTATGTAAGCTTTTATGTAGAGGATGATTCCAATGAGGCTGAGTTTATGCCCGGTATAAAGGCAGGTCTTGAGGAGCTTCGTGACTTCATAGATGTAGGTGAGGGTACTATTGTTAAGTCGGAGACAGAGGATAAGGATTGGATTAATAATTGGAAGGAATTTTTCAAGTCATTTGAGGTGGATGGTATAGTTATCAAACCTACATGGGAGGAAACAAAGCCAGAGTATGAAGGCAAGATGATGATAGAGATTGATCCTGGTATTGCATTTGGTACAGGACTTCATGAGACTACACAGCTTTGTATGAAGCAGCTTAAAAAGTTTGTGAAGCCTGACACAAAGATTCTTGATGTTGGATGTGGTAGCGGCATTTTATCTATCATTGCTCTCAAAATGGGAGCTGAGTCAGTAGTTGGTATCGATATTGATGAAAATGCAACAGTTGCCACAAGAGAGAATCTTGAAACAAATAATATTCCACTTGAAAAGTGTAAGGTTATCACAGGAAATATATTGGAGGATGAGTCAATCAGAGAGCAGATTGGATACCAGTGCTATGATATAGTAGCTGCAAATATTCTGGCAGATGTACTTATTCCTTTGACGCCCCTTGTGTCAGCGCATCTTAAGAAGGGTGGCCTGTATATTACATCAGGTATCATTGACACAAAGGAAGCTGAGGTTAAGGCAGCAGTGGAGGCTACAGGCGAGTTTGAGATAGTTGAGATAACGAGACAGAAGGACTGGTCATCTATAACAGCAAGAAAGCTATGATTGTGGAATTATTGAATTAGAAAGGAAATGGACATGCATCATTTTTTTGTAAGCCCTGAGCAGATAGACAGTGAATACGTTCATATAAAGGGAAGCGATGTCAATCACATAAAGAATGTTCTGCGAATGAAGGTATCAGAGGAGCTTCTAGTCAGCAATGGTCAGGACAAGGATTATTACTGTCAGATAGAGAGCATTGATGACGAAGAGATAAAAGCGCGAATTATGGATGTGGATTCTGAAGGTACAGAGCTCCCAAATGAAATTTACCTTTTTCAAGGGCTTCCAAAGTCAGATAAAATGGAGATGATTATTCAAAAGGCTGTTGAGCTTGGTGCCAAGGAGATTATTCCTGTAGCAACCAAAAGATGTGTGGTAAAGCTGGATGATAAGAAGCAGGAATCAAAGATAAAGAGATGGCAGGCTATATCAGAAAGTGCTGCCAAGCAATCGAGAAGAATGATTATCCCAAAGATTGCAAATGTCATGTCCTTTAAGGAGGCTATAAAGCTTGCGTCCACAATGGATATGGCGGTTATTCCTTATGAGAATTATAAGGATATGAAGGAGACAGGCAGGATATTGTCGGGAGTGGAAAATAAGTCTAGAATCGCCATATTTATAGGCCCAGAAGGCGGTTTTGAGGAAAGTGAGATTGACTTTGCCATAGAAAATGGTGTAAAACCTATATGTCTTGGCAAGAGAATACTTAGGACTGAGACGGCAGGGTTGGCCATATTGTCAGTTCTTATGTTCAGAATAGAGGAGAATCAGTAAGATGGAAGCATATTTGGATAACTCCGCAACTACCAGAGTTTCGGATACAGTTAAGGATTTGATGGTTAAGGTTATGACCGAGGATTATGGCAATCCCTCATCTCTTCATATGAAGGGAGTTGAGGCAGAGCGTTATATACGAGAGGCCACAGAGTGTATAGCCAAGACAATGAAGGTAGAGCCTAAGGAGATTATATATACATCTGGTGGTACAGAGTCAAATAATCTTGCTCTCATAGGTACAGCTATGGCCAATAAAAGAGCTGGAAATCACATTATTACCTCGGATATAGAGCATGCGTCAGTATTAGCCACAATGAAATTTCTTGAGGAAAATGGTTTCAGAATTACCTATCTCCCAGTTGATAATAATGGTCATGTGGTCATTGAGACTCTTAAGGAAGCTCTATGTGACGAAACCATACTTGTGTCAATTATGCATGTAAACAATGAGATAGGCGCCATAGAACCAGTAGAAGAGATCTCAAAGATAGTAAAGGCATATAACCCATCCATAGTGTTCCATGTAGATGCAATTCAGTCTTATGGAAAGCTGGTTATACATCCTAAGAAAATGGGTATAGATATGCTCTCTGTCAGTGGTCATAAAATACATGGACCAAAGGGCTCAGGATTCTTGTATGTTTCCAGCAAGGTTAAGATAAAACCAGTGATATTTGGTGGAGGACAGCAGAAGGGTATGCGTTCTGGTACAGAAAATGTTCCAGCTATAGCAGGTTTAGGTCTTGCTGTCAGGGAGGCCTATGCAGACTTTGAAGATAAGATATTAAGAATGCAGGAATTGAAGGATTATTTCATAGACAGGATAACATCACTTGAAAATGTTACAGTTAACAGCAAGAAGGGAACAGATGGGGCTCCCCACATTATCAGTGTTACATTCAATGGAGTGAGAAGCGAGGTAATGCTTCATTCACTTGAAGGTAAAAACATATATGTTTCATCAGGTTCGGCATGTTCGTCTAACAAGCCGGCTGTCAGCAGGACTTTAAAGGGAATAGGTCTCGATGAAAAGCAGATAGATTCCACTATTAGATTCAGCCTGTGCTATGACAGTACAAAGGAAGAGCTTGATTATGCTGTCAGCACAATTGAAGGTATGATAGATATGCTTAGAAAGTTTACAAAACGTTAATAGGAGGAAATAACAGATTATGATAGATTTTAAGTCGTTCTTAATAAAGTATGCAGAGATAGGTGTAAAAGGCAAGAACAGATATCTTTTTGAAGATGCCCTTGTAAAGAATATAGTTAAGTCACTTGAGTCAGCAGATGGTGAATTCAAGGTTCGTAAGGAAGATGGCAGAATATATGTGGATGCTATGTCTGCATATGATTATGATGAGGTTATAAACGCACTTTCCCATGTGTTTGGTATAGTGGGAATATGTCCTATGATACAGGTGGAGGATAATGGCTTTGATGATTTAAAGGAAAAGGTTATTGCCTACATGGATGAAATGTATCCTGATAAGAACACAACTTTTAAGGTGTATTCAAGACGTGCCAGAAAGAATTACCCTCTTAATTCTCAGGAGATTAATATGGATATGGGAGAGGCAGTTTTAGATGCTTTTCCAGACATAAGAGTAGATGTACACAATCCTAAAATTATGCTTAATATAGAGATTCGTAAGCAGATAAATATTTACTCTGAAACAATACCAGGACCAGGAGGTATGCCTGTAGGAACTGCCGGTAAGGCAATGCTATTATTATCTGGTGGAATTGATAGCCCTGTTGCTGGTTATATGATAGCTAAGCGAGGTGTGGAGCTTGAGGCAGTTTATTTCCACACTCCACCTTACACCTCAGAGAGAGCAAAGCAGAAGGTTGTGGATTTGGCCCAGAAGGTGGCTGCGTATTCGGGAAATATTAAGCTTAACGTAGTTGATTTTACGGATATACAGATGTATATATTTGAGAAATGTCCTCATGAAGAATTAACTATCATCATGAAGAGAGTAATGTATAAGATAGCGGAGAAGCTTGCAAAGAAAAATGGAGCACTTGGACTTGTAACAGGAGAAAGCATTGGACAAGTATCAAGTCAGACTATGCAGTCTCTTGCTGTAATTGACGAAAATACCGATATGCCGGTGTACAGACCAGTTATAGCATTCGATAAGCAGGATATCGTGGATATATCTATCAAGATTGATACCTATGATATATCGACACAGCCATACGAGGATTGCTGTACAACATTCGTTGCAAAGCACCCGGTGACTAAGCCGAATATCAACGTGATTAAACATTCAGAGCTTAAAATTGCAGATAAAATAGATGAGATGATAGAGGAAGCTGTGAATACAGTGGAAGTCATTGAAGTGAGATAAAAGGAAAATAAAAAAAGATTAGGGTTAAAGAAACCCTAATCTTTTTTTATTTGTATCTATACGCTTGATTATTCACAAATGTATGGCTTTAAAGCATCTAAGATAGGAGCAATGTTGCTCTCATCTGCATGAATGCAAAGGTCGATTGGCTTAGATAAATCTAAACTGAAAATACCCATAATAGACTTTGCATCAATAACATATCTGCCTGATACTAAATCGAAATCTGTGTCAAACTTTGTAATATCATTTACAAAAGCCTTAACCTTATCGATTGAGTTTAAACAAATCTGAACTGTCTTCATATAAAATACCCTCCTAAATAAAATAGTATTTGATTTAATTGTATGTTTGAGGTAAACTCCATTATGAAAAACATCAGATAGATGGAAATTCACCTAATCTTCACTTATATTAACTTTATTTGAAAAAAATGTCAATGTAAATTATGTACAAAATATTAGTATTATTCTGTTGAAAATGATACAGAAAAGTGCTTTTGAAAATATATAAATTAGTATGGAGGAAAATATGAGAACTGTAGCTCTTCACAACTTGGGATGCAAGGTAAATGCATATGAGACAGAAGCAATGAGACAGTCATTGGAGGAAAATGGATATAAAATAGTATCCTTTAATGAAAAGGCTGATATATATATAATAAATACATGCACAGTTACCAACATTGCAGACAGAAAGTCAAGACAGATGCTTCACAGAGCAAAGAAGTTAAATCAAGATGCCATAGTTGTAGCAGTTGGCTGTTATGTTCAGGCAGCGGGAGAATCATTGAGAGAAGATGATGCTATAGATATAATAGTAGGAAATAATAATAAATCAGATATTGTAAATATTTTAGATGCATATTTTGAATCGGATAGTCAAAATGTTTTTATAGATGATATAAGCAAAGGAAGCAATTATGATGAGATGGAAATGTCCACACCTGGGGAACATACAAGGGCATTTGTAAAGATACAGGATGGATGTAACCAGTTCTGTACATATTGCATAATTCCTTATGCAAGAGGTAGGATAAGAAGCAGGAGCATAGAAGACATCAGAGACGAAATACCAAAGCTGGCATCATGTGGCTACAAAGAGATAGTCCTCACAGGTATACATTTAAGCTCATATGGTCGCGATATGAAAGATAGTGGGCTTACGCTTATTGATGCCATAAAGGAAGTTTGCAGTGTGGAGGGGATAGAAAGAGTGAGACTGGGTTCATTAGAGCCTGGTATAATCACAGAAGAGTTTTTGATAGAGCTTGCAAAGCTTGACAAATTCTGTCCGCATTTCCATCTGTCATTACAGAGTGGTTGTGAAGCTACCTTGAAGAGAATGAACAGACATTATACACCAGCAGAATACTTAGACAAATGCAAAATTATCAGAAAATATTTTGATAAGCCAGCCATTACAACAGATGTAATAGTGGGCTTTCCGGGAGAGACAGAGGAAGAATTTCAGGCTACTAAAGCATTTTTGGAGGAAGTGGCTTTTTCGGAGATGCATATATTTAAGTATTCAAAAAGGGCAGGTACTGTTGCGGCAAAGATGGAGAACCAGATACGTGACGAGATAAAATCTGTTCGAAGTGAAGAATTGATAGAGCTGGGAGAAAAAATGAGAAGGACATATCTTGAAAGCTTTGCCGGCGCGGAGAAGGATGTTCTTATAGAAGAGCAGCAGGAAGCTCATGGCGAATTGTATCTTACAGGTCATACAAAGGAATATGTAAGAGTATTGGTCAAGGGAGATGTGAAGCTTATTAATAATATAGTGACAGTAAAGATAAGAAATGAAATAAAAAATCAAATTTTGCTTGCAGATATTCAAGAAATGTAATAATATATCATTAACTATCAGTTCGTGAGAATATAGAGAGGTTAAGAAAGATGAGCATAGTAAGTAATAATACACAATATTTTAAAACAGTACAGGAGCCAAAGCTTGAAGTAGGACAGGTGCTTGAGCATGTTTACAAGGCTTTGACAGAAAAAGGGTACAATCCTGTAAATCAGATTGTCGGATATATTATGTCTGGAGATCCAACATATATTACATCCCATAACAATGCGAGAGTCATGATTATGAAGGTTGAGCGTGATGAGCTGATAGAAGAGGCGCTTCATTATTATATCAATAATAAATTAAAGTAAATCCAGAAAAGAATATGTGGTGTTCAAGGTTGAATGGGGTTCAACCTTGTGTTTGTGTGGTAAAAATGAATTGGCAAAAAATGTATCTCGGTTTGGGTGGAGAAATGGAGATTATATATGAGAATAATGGGATTGGACTTTGGTTCAAAAACAGTCGGTGTTGCAGTGTCAGACGGACTGATGATTACTGCCCAGGGACTTGAAATAATCAGGCGTGAGCAGGAAAATAAACTGAGAAGAACACTGGCCAGAATCGAAGAGCTAATAAAGGAACATGAGGTGGATAGGATTGTTCTGGGATTGCCTAAAAATATGGACGGTTCTTTAGGAGAAAGAGCGGAAAAAACTATGGAATTTAAGGCGATGTTGGAGAGAAGAACTGGTCTTGAAGTGATTATGTGGGACGAGAGACTTACGACTGTTGCAGCAGATCGATTGATGATCGAAGCCGGAGTGAGACGTGAGGATAGGAAAAAGTACGTGGACAGTATAGCGGCGACATTTATCTTACAGGGATATCTAGATCGTGACCAGAATTGCCGAAAGGAATTCTGCTGAAACGAGTGAATAGAAAGAAAGTGTAACGGTGTCGTGGCCAGAATTTCTATATATATAAAAGTGGAGGAATATAATGTCAGAAAAAATTAGTTTTGTAATTGATGATACCAATGAGAAAGTAGAATTTTTTGTTGTAGAACAGACAAGAATAAACAATACAAATTATTTGCTAGTTACAGAGAACGAGACAGACGAGGAGGCTGATGCATATATCCTTAAGGATACATCAAAGGCAGAGGACTCAGAAGCAGTATATGAAATTGTTGAAGAAGATGATGAACTTGAAGCTGTTTCCAGAATTTTCGCAGAAATACTGGATGATATAGATATTGAAAAATAGATACGCAATAATTAGGAAGAGGTGTAAAATAAATAATGGCAAAAGTAGAAATTGATGAGAACGTAAAGGTAAAAATCATACCACTTGGCGGTTTGGAAGCTATCGGTATGAATATTACTGTATTTGAGTATGAAGATGAAATTATAGTTGTTGATTGTGGATTGTCATTCCCTGATGATGATATGCTTGGTATTGACTTGGTTATACCGGACATAACATATTTAAAAGATAATGCAGACAAGATTAAAGCATTTGTTATCACTCATGGTCACGAAGATCATATAGGCTCTTTACCATATGTCTTGAAAGAGGTAAATGCTCCATTATATGCCACAAAGCTTACAATGGGAATTATAGATGGAAAGCTTAAAGAACATGGAATTGATAAGCTTGTGAAAAAGAAAATAGTTAAGCATGGTCAGACAGTTAATCTGGGCAAGTTTAAGGTTGAATTTATAAAGGTAAACCACAGTATTGCAGATGCCTGTGGTCTTGCTATATTCACACCTGCTGGAGTTATTGTTCATACAGGTGACTTTAAGATTGATTATACACCAATATTTGGTGATACAACAGATCTTACAAGACTTGGAGAGTTGGGAAAGAAGGGTGTACTTGCACTTATGGCAGATAGTACAAATGCACTTCGTCCTGGTTTTACTCCATCTGAGAGAAATGTTGGAAAGACAATTGAGCATATATTTGCTGAGAATACAAAGCATAGAATTATTATTGCAACGTTTGCATCAAATGTAGACAGAGTGAGACTTATTATCAATACTGCTCATAAGTACGGAAGAAAAGTTGTAGTAGAGGGCCGTAGTATGGTAAATATTATCAATACGGCAATAGAACTTGAATATCTTGATGTGCCAGAGGGAACATTGATTGATATTGAGGAAATGAAGAACTATACAGACGAGCAGCTTGTTCTTATAACAACAGGTAGTCAGGGCGAGTCCATGGCAGCATTGTCCAGAATGGCAGCATCTATTCACAAGAAGGTTACAATCAAGCCAGGCGATACAATTGTATTTAGTTCAAGCCCTATTCCAGGAAATGAGAAGGCTGTAACAAAGGTTATAAATGAGCTTTCGATGCTCGGTGCTAACGTTATATTCCAGGATACACACGTATCAGGTCACGCTTGTCAGGAGGAAATTAAGCTTATCTATTCGCTTGTTAAGCCTAAGTATGCCATACCGCTTCATGGTGAATATCGTCATCTCAAAGGTCATGCAGAGATTGCAGAGTCAATGGGTATAGATAA
Organism: Lachnospiraceae bacterium; assembly: GCA_017408025.1. Lineage (GTDB taxonomy): Bacteria > Bacillota > Clostridia > Lachnospirales > Lachnospiraceae > SVEL01. Next base: position 147,565 of record JAFQVJ010000044.1, on the reverse strand, counting down.
GGACAATATATTTATTCTATCATCAGGTAATGTGCTACAGTTAAGTGGTAAAGAAGGCTACGTGGAAGAGACAAGAGTACAGACAGGAGGAATTCTTGTAGACGGTCTTGGTGTAGGTGATGTAGGAAATATTGTTCTTAGAGATAGACAGAATCTTGCTCAGAATGGTATTATTATAGTGGTAATGACATTTGAGAAATATAGCAATCAGCTTCTTGCCGGACCAGATATCGTATCAAGAGGCTTTGTATATGTAAGGGAGGCAGAGAATCTCTTAGAGGAAGCTAGACTTACTGTTAATGATGCGGTTATAGATTGCATCGACAAGAATATTACTGACTGGGGTAAGATAAAGATGGTTGTCAAGGAGACACTTAGCGATTACCTTTGGAAGAAGATAAAGAGAAATCCTATGATTCTTCCAATAATCATGGAGGTTGAGTAGAAGTGACTGATGCAATGAGAATTAAAGCTGAAGAGTTTAAGCAGACTATTATGGAGAGCGAAGAGTATCAAAAATACGATATGTATAGAAGGTTACTCAATGAGACGCCAGAATTAAAGGATAGAGTTAATGAATTTAGAAAGGCAAATATAAGTCTGCAGATGGAGGGAAATGCTCAGAACAGAGATGAAGTGCAGCGACTTAGTGCAGAATATAATGATGCTATGACAAGTAGTGTTGTAAGGGAATTTCTAAATGCAGAGCTGATTCTTTGTAAAATGCTTCAGCAGATAAATTTAATGCTTATTTCAGATATTGAATTAGAACTGGACTTTTTATAAGTAATTGATTATAATAGTTACTGTTTGAATGTCAATAGATTGGGAATAGGCGGTATATCATATGAATATGAATATGAGAAAGACATCTATGATGATTCTGAAAATTACCATAAGAATGGTTGTTATAGCAGCTATAGTGGCAGTATTTTATGTAGTGTGCAGAAAGACCTTTGACTATGGTGCGGCTATATTTTCAGAAGAAGCCATGGCTGAAAAAGGACAGGGTCAGGAGGTAGTTGTGACCATTCCTTATGATACAACTACAGCGGAGCTTGGAAAAATCCTTGTTGAAAGTGGTCTGATTGAAGATGCTGGAATGTTTAATATACAGGCAGTACTTTACGAATTAGAGATATATCCTGGAACATATCAGTTCAGTACTGAGCAGAACGTTGAAGAGATTATTGAAGTAATTAATACAGCCTACTGGGAGGCAAAGGAAGCCGAAGAGGCTGAAAGGGAATCTAAGGAGGCAGCAAAGAAGAAGGCTGAGGAAAAGCAGACTGAAGAAACACAGACGGAGGAAACTCAGGCTGAAAACGAGGAAGATGGAGAGTAAGGATGATAGTAAACGACAGAATAGTGTCATATATTCATTCATTAGAATCATCAAATAGCGAAATATTGCAGAAAATAGAACAGTGTGCAATTGAAGAAAATGTGCCGATTATCCGAAAAGAGATGGAGAGCTTTTTAAGGGTTATGTTAAAAATTAAGCAGCCCTTAAATGTATTGGAGCTCGGATGTGCTATAGGATACTCGGCAATTCTTATGAGTGAATATCTTCCAGAAGGTGGACACATAACAACTATAGAAAATTATGAAAAACGTATAATTCAGGCAAAGGAAAATATAAAAGAGGCAAATGCAGAAGGTAAGATAACTCTCTTAGAGGGAGATGCAATGGAGCGAATGGCTGAGCTTACGTCGGGAAGCTTTGATTTTGTATTTATGGATGCGGCAAAAGCACAGTATATTAATTTTCTGCCAGAGGTACTTCGCCTGATGAAACCAGGAGCAATACTTATATCCGATAATGTATTGCAGGATGGAGACATTATAGAGTCCAGATACGGAATTGTGAGAAGAAACAGAACAATTCATAGCCGTATGCGTGAGTATATGTATGAAGTCAAGCATATGGAAGGGTTGGAGACGACCATTGTACCTATAGGTGACGGAATAACTATGAGTATTAAATGTGACTAAAGGAGAGTTAAGATGTATAGCAGACCAGAATTGTTGATACCTGCAAATAATCTCGAAGTGTTAAAGATAGCTGTAATGTATGGTGCGGATGCAGTGTATATCGGCGGAGAGGCTTTTGGACTAAGAGCCAAGGCTAAGAATTTTACAAGTGAAGATATGAAGGAGGGCATTGAGTTTGCCCATGAACACGGCGTTAAGGTGTTTGTTACAGCAAATATTCTTGCACATAATAGCGATTTGAATGGCGTTAGACGTTACATGGAAGAGCTTAAAGAGATAAAGCCAGATGCACTTATTATCGCAGATCCAGCTATATTTACCATAGCAAAGGAAGTTTGTCCTGAGATAGAGATTCACATCAGTACTCAGGCCAATAACACAAATTATGGAACATTTAATTTCTGGTATGGTCTTGGCGCAAAGCGTGTTGTTACAGCCAGAGAGTTGTCATTGCGGGAAATAAAGGAGATAAGAGAAAACATTCCTAAAGACCATGAGATAGAGACCTTTATACATGGGGCTATGTGCATATCCTATTCTGGAAGATGTCTCTTAAGTAGCTTTATGGCACACAGAGATGCCAACAGAGGAGCTTGCACACATCCATGTCGTTGGAAGTATGCAGTAGTTGAAGAATCTAGACCAGGCGAGTATATGCCTGTATACGAAAATGAGAGAGGCACATATATATTCAATTCAAAGGATTTGTGCATGATAGAGCATATTCCAGAAATGATGGAAGCTGGTATTGACAGCTTTAAGGTGGAAGGCAGGATGAAGACAGCACTTTATGTGGCCACAGTTGCCAGAACATACAGAATGGCTATAGATGATTACAAGAAGTCACAAGAGTACTATCAGTCAAGAATACCATTCTACAAATCAGAGATAGCCAAGTGTACCTACAGACAGTATACAACAGGATTTTTCTTCGGGAAGCCTGATGAAAATACACAGATATATGACAGTAACACTTATGTGAAGGAGTACACATATCTTGGTATCATAGGTGGCAAGAATGATAAGGGATATAGAATCGAACAGAGAAACAAATTCTCTGTAGGAGAGGCCATCGAGGTTATGAAGCCTGATGGAAGTAACATTGAGGCAGTTGTAAAGGGAATATATGACCAGGAGGGAAACGCACAGGAGAGCGCACCCCACCCAAAACAGGTGCTTTATGTTGATCTGGGTATGGAATTAGATGAGTTTGATATTCTTCGAAGAGGTGAGACGACTGAAATTGCATAAGATTATCAGAAGAAGCCTGAATAGAAAAAATGTAACGGTGTCAAACACAAATTTCTAAATGAAATTTTGTAAAAGAACAACGGATAAGCCATCTGCATAGAATATAATAAAACGTATGCGGAGCTCTTTATGGAAGCTTTTAAGGAACCGTTGACCAAGGAAGAAGAAGCCTTATGGCTTGAAAAATTAAAAAACGGAGAGCAGCATGCAAAGGATGTGCTTGTAGAACACAATCTGAGACTGGTAGCGCATATTGCTAAAAAATACAGTAAGGGCGATGGTGTATCGGAGGATTTGTTGTCTATAGGTACGATAGGTCTTATAAAAGGAATAAACAGCTTTGATAACTCAAAGGGAATTCGTCTGGGAACATATGCCAGTAGATGTATAGAAAACGAAATACTTATGCAACTTCGGAGTGATAGAAAGAGGTCGCGAGAAGTGAGTCTGTATGAGCCTATCGGTACTGACAAGGAAGGCAATGCCATAAATCTTATGGAGGTTATAGAAGGAGAAGAAATAGATATTGTGGGTATGCATGATAATGCAGAAAAAATGGCACATATAAATAGAACCTTTTATAATGTACTGACACCGCGTGAGCAGGAGATACTTATAAAACGGTATGGTCTTGATGGAAGCAGCGAGTTGACACAAAGAGAATTGGCGGATAGGCTGAATATATCGCGAAGCTACGTAAGTAGGATAGAGAAAAGAGCACTTGAGAAACTAAGGGAAACCTTTTAGGTCAAGTGCTTTTAATAAAGTATAAAAAATCAGGCAATATGTCTATTAATACTTGAAATTGTCATGCAATTCATATATACCATTTTTATAGTTTAATGTGGTAAAACTAAATATATGAATTGGAAGGTGAAACTTATGATGAAGAGTATTGGTAGTAAAATCTACGCAGTATTAGGTGTATTGTGCATTGTGTTTGTTGTAATGCTTGTTATCAACTATACATCGTTGAAAGAAATTGACAATAACAATACCACAGTAAATACCTATATGGAGATGCAGAAAATTAAAAGTAGGGTGTCTACAGCATTTCAGCAGGTTCAATTGTATTCTAATCTGACCTATTTTAAGAAAGATAAGGAAGATGAGAAAGCACTGATGATTGAAAAGCTGGGAACTAGTATCACAACTATGGATGACAAGCTTAATGAGTTGGGAGAACTTATAGATGGTCTTGGTGATGAAGAAATAAGAACGGTGTATGATACGTGGAGAAAAGCGACGGATACTTTTATAATCTTTATTGAGGCTATAAGAAAGGATGCTTTGGCAGGTGATTATAATGCAGTATTCGAGAGAGTTAATGTGCAGAACGTAAATAAAGCACCAGTTCAGGAGGCTGAAGATGCATATGATGTACTCATTCACGATAAAGAAGCAAAAATAGTGAGCGTTACAGCCAATACAATAGCTACAGCGGATTTGACAAATCTTATATGTGTGTTGTTGTTTGGTATAACAGTTGTGGTTGCCATTATAGTAGTGACGATTACTATAGTAAAGCCGGCAAAGAGCACCGGAAAAGTGCTTCAGGGTATTGTTGAAAAGCTTGAGAATAATGAAGGAGACCTTACAGAGAGAATTCCGGTAAAATCAAAGGATGAAATCGGTCAGATGACGTTAGGAATAAATGGTTTTATGGAAAATCTTCAGGGTGTTATGCGAACGTTGAAGGAGCATTCTGAAAAGATGAAAATTTCAGCAGAGCAGGTAAGAACCGGTTTAGACGAGTCTAGTGGAAATGCAAATAATGTATCAGCGACTATGGAAGAAATGTCAGCGAGTATGGAGGAAATCTCCGCTACACTTGAGACTATAGTGCGTGGAAATAATGAGGTTAATGAGGAGATTAAGAGTGTAGGTAATCAGATCACAGATGGTGTGGAGCTTGTAGATAAAATTCAGGAAAGAGCAGACCACATGCATCAAGAAACGATTGAGAGCAAGAATTCTACAGGACGTATGCTTGAGGATATCAAAGTAACATTGCAGAAGGCAGTTGAAGAAAGTAGAAGTGTAGAGAAGATACGTGAGCTTACAGGGGAAATATTAGATATCTCCAGTCAGACAAATCTCTTATCGCTCAACGCGTCTATAGAGGCAGCAAGAGCTGGCGAGGCTGGCAGAGGTTTTGCGGTGGTTGCTGATGAAATCCGTGTATTGGCAGATAACAGTAAGGATACTGCAAACAATATTCAGGAAATCAGCCAATTGGTTATGGAAGCTGTTGACAAGCTTGCCACAAGTGCAGAGAAGATGATGGAATTTGTTGATAAGAAGATTTTAACGGATTACGATGGATTTGTCGATATTGTTGGCCAGTATAAGCAGGATGCTGAGAGGGTTAATAATATATTGGATGAGATATATACGAATACAGAGAATATATCAGAGGCAATGGGGGCTATGAATGTTGGTATCAATGATATTTCTATAGCCGTAGATGAAAGTGCAAAGGAAATTGTAGAGACGACCGAAAGTGTAGTGGATTTGGTAGGAGAGCTTGAGCGGATTCACAATGCAACTACTGAAAATGAAACCATATCAGTAAGACTTAGTGATGAGGTTATGCGATTTAAGAAGGTCTAGGTTACAAAAATATTGCTATTTTTTAACGAATGTGATAGACTTAAACCAAATTGAAAATCAATAGGAGGACTTAGAGATGAAGCATATTAAGACTTTAACAAAGAAGACTTTAAAGAATACTATGGCAAAGGGTGGTTGTGGCGAGTGCCAGACATCTTGTCAGTCAGCATGTAAGACATCATGTACAGTTGGTAACCAGAGCTGTGAGAGCCAGAAGTAATTATTTTAGATTACGGATTATTCAAACAGGCAGCGATTATTTTAATCGCTGCCTGTAAGTTTGGGAAGGAGAAATACCCGTGATACACCAGTATAAAAATAACGGATATAATATAGTCCTTGATGTGAATAGTGGAGCAGTCCATGTGGTTGATGAAGTTACGTATGATGTAATTGCACTATATCAGGAGAAATGTGCAGATGAGATAGTTGATGCACTTAAGGACAGATATTCTGTGGAGGAAATTGAGGAAGCTATCAGCGAGGTGGCAGAACTTAAGGAAGCAGAAGAGCTTTTTACAGAGGATATTTATGAGAAATATATAACAGATTTTAAGAAGAGAAAAACAGTTGTAAAGGCTATGTGTCTTCATATTGCCCATGATTGTAACCTTGCATGTAAATATTGCTTTGCAGAAGAAGGCGAATATCATGGAAGAAGAGCGCTTATGAGTCTTGAAGTAGGTAAGAAGGCACTTGATTTTCTTATTGAAAACTCAGGAAATAGAGTGAACCTTGAAGTGGATTTCTTCGGCGGAGAGCCACTTATGAACTGGGATGTTGTAAAAGAGCTTGTTAAGTATGGCCGCTCAAGAGAAAAAGAATGCAACAAGAATTTTAGATTTACACTTACAACAAACGGTGTGCTGCTTAATGACGATATAATGGAGTTTGCAAACAGGGAGATGGCGAATGTCGTTCTCAGTCTTGATGGTAGAAAAGAGGTCAATGATGCCAACAGACCGTTTAGAAACGGAAAGGGAAGCTATGACCTTATTGTGCCTAAGTTCCAGGAGTTTGCAGAACAGAGGAAAGACATGAGCTATTATGTCAGGGGAACATTTACAAGAGATCATCTTGATTTCTCAGAGGATGTTAAGCATTACGCTGACCTTGGCTTTAAACATATGTCTATGGAGCCGGTAGTTGCGTTGCCAGATGAGTCATATGCACTTAGAGAAGAAGATCTTCCAAAGATTATGGAGGAGTATGACAAGCTTGCAGTGGAATATATTAAGAGGCATAAAGAAGGTAAAGGATTTAATTTCTTCCACTTCAACATAGACCTAGACCAGGGACCATGCGTGGCAAAACGTTTATCAGGATGTGGCTCGGGAACAGAGTATCTTGCTGTTACACCATGGGGTGACTTCTATCCTTGTCATCAGTTTGTAGGAAATGAAAAGTTTCTTATGGGTAATGTTTATGATGGAATTACAAGAACTGATATACAGGATGAATTCAAGATGTGCAACGTATACGCCAAGCCTAAGTGTAGAGAATGCTTTGCCAGATATTATTGTAGTGGTGGCTGTGCTGCCAATGCTTACAATTTCCATGGCGATATTAAGGATGCATATGATATCGGATGCGAGATGCAGAGAAAGAGAGTAGAGTGCTCCATTATGATTAAGGCAGCATTGGCAGAAATCGCTGAAGAAAATTGCGATTAGGAAGAAAGGAAGTAAAAAAGATGAACAAGAAGAAAGGTATTATTTGCTTTATCTTAAGTATTATACTCATTGCAGGCTTATGCTTTGTAGCAGCATTCGGTATAAATAGTGAAGGTAGAGGTAAAGCAGAAAACATTATTCAAGGTCTTGACCTTAAGGGAGGCGTCAGTATAACGTTTGAGGTCGTAGATGAAGAATTCAGCGAAGAAGACTTTGATGATACATTTAAAAAAATGGAAAAGAGAGCTTATGAGCTCAGTGACGAGGCTTCTGTATATAAGGAAGGTAACGATAGAATAACTGTTGAGATACCAGGTCAGGATGATATACAGGCAGTTAAAGAAAAACTTGGAAAGCCAGGTTCTTTGCAGTTCGTTACAAACTATGGTGTAGAGGGCGTTGAAAAAATATGGCTTGAAGGTGATGATATTGAAGATGCACAGCCACTTACCACAAAAAATAAGGATACTAATGCAAATCAGTATCTTGTGTCATTAAGGTTTACAGATGATGGTGCGAAGATATTTGAGGAGGTTACAGGGGAATTTATTGGACAGATAATATATGTTGTATATGACGGAGAAATCATATCTAATCCTGTAGTATCTACAAAAATATCAGGTGGCGAGGCTACAATTTCAGGTCAGAAATCATATGAGGAAGCGGAAGAGCTTGCGTCAATGATTCGTATTGGTTCATTAAAGCTTGACCTTGAGGAAATATCTTCAAAGGTCGTTGGAGCAAAGCTTGGTGAAGATGCCATAAGTACAAGCCTTTTAGCAGGCGTTATCGGTATAGCAATTATTATTGTATTTATGATTGTAACATACAGAGTGCCAGGTATGGCAGCTGGTCTTTCACTTATAGCATATACAGCAATGTCACTTTTGGCATTAAACGGATTTGACATAACACTTACACTTCCGGGTATAGCAGGTGTTATCCTGTCTATAGGTATGGCGGTTGATGCCAATGTTATTATCTTTGTTCGTATAAAGGAAGAGCTGGCAGAAGGCGTAGAAGTAAAGGATGCCATAAAGACAGGTTTTGGAAAAGCTACATCAGCTATCGTTGATGGAAATGTCACAACACTTATAGCGTCAGTTATCCTTATGTATATGGGAACAGGTCCTATTCAGGGATTTGCAAAGACTCTTGCATTTGGTATTGTTATATCAATGATGACATCAATGGTTATAACCAGAATTCTTTTATATTTACTATATTACATGGGCTTCAACAAAGCGTCGATGTACGGTGTGCAGAAGAAGAGAAAGGTTATAGATTTTGTAGGCAAGAAGGGAATATTGTTTGCTATTCCAGCATTACTTATGGCAGCAGGAATTGTTGTAACTGTTCTCAACAGTCAGGGAGCTATTGATGATAGAGAATCAGCCTTTAACTTTAGTGTAGAATTCCAGGGTGGTGTATCTACAACAGTTGAATTTGAAGAGAATTATACTATTGCGGAGTTTAATGATAACATCCTTCCGGAAATACAGAAGATTACAGGTGATGGTGATGTCCTTGCAAATGCTGTTGATGGAACAAATGAGTTTGTTATCAGGACAAAAGAGCTTGATATTGAGACACAGGAAGCTATCAGAAGCATGCTTGTTGAAAAATTTGGAGCAATGGAAGAGAAATTTGATGAGGTAAGTGTAAGTGCTACAGTGAGCGAGGAAATGGGAAAGAATGCTATTGTTGCCACACTTTTAGCTGTTGGCTGTATGCTTATATATATATTCTTTAGATTTAGAGATATTAGATTTGCTGCAAGTGCCATTATTGCGCTAGTGCATGATATTGTATTAGTTATATTGTTCTATGCAGTTTCGTGGACAACTGTAGGAAATACATTTATAGCATGTATTCTTACAATTCTTGGTTACTCTATCAATGCAACAATAGTTGTATTTGACAGAATCAGGGAAAAGCTTAGAAATCCTAACTACAAGGGAGATGCTAAGGAGCTTGTAAATAGTTCAATTTCAGATACATTGACACGTTCTATATACACATCTCTCACAACCTTTGTGACAGTAGCAGCACTCTATATCTTAGGTGTAACATCTATGAAGGAGTTCGCATTGCCACTTATCGTTGGTATTGTAGCAGGTGCATATTCATCAGTATGTATCTCAGGTACTCTTTGGTATGTTTTAGCTAGAAAGAAGCATGCAGCAGGTGGATATATCCCTAAAGATGAGGATTAAATTCACAAAATAAACATGATGACTAAACGGAGCTACCTTAGTGGCTCCGTTTTTATTGTATAGGAAAGTTCTCAAAACTTTCCTATACAATAAAAATAAGATGAGCACTCGCACGAAAAGAAGATGTCAGCTGAAGCTGACCGTGCTCGGCTCACAAAGTGGAGCAAGTCTCTCATGAATGAGGGATTTAGGGAGTTGAAGTAGACTTGTCCACTTTGTTCTCGTATAGGAAAGTTCTCAAAACTTTCCTATACAACAAAAACGCTCCTTGCACAATTCTTTGACACAATTACATATCAAAGTTATAATGTTTTTGTTAAAGAAAGGAATGAGTAATATGGTACAAGAGAAATGGATGGTTCACAGCAAGAAGGCTGATTTTGACAGCATTGCAGGGGAGCTTGGCATAAGTCCTATAGTGGCTAGGATTATGAGAAATAAAGATATGGATACTGTTGAAAAACAGCGTGAGTTTTTAGATATAGATATGGCTAGACTACATAGTCCAGCACTTATGAAGGATATGGATAAAGCTGTGTCTATCATCACAGAAAAAATAAAAGAACATAAGCATATACGAGTTATAGGAGATTATGATATTGATGGTATATGCGCTACATATATATTTGTTACAGGTATTGGGTATATGGGAGGCAATGTTACCTACGATATACCAGATAGAGTGAAGGATGGATATGGTATCAATGAGTCTATCATCAAAAAAGCTTATGCTGATGGAGTGGATACAATCATTACCTGTGACAATGGTATAGCCGCCATAGAACCCATTGAATACGCCAAAAGCCTTGGTATGACTGTTATAATCACAGACCATCATGAAGTGCCATTTGAAACAGACGATGAGACTGGTGATGTGGTATATAGAAGAGTGGCTGGGGATGCAGTAGTTAATCCTAAACAAACGGATTGCCATTATCCTTTTAAGCTACTCTGTGGTGGTGCCATAGCGTATAAGGTTGTGGAGCAGTTATTTACCATATTGAAAGAAAAGGAATGGCCAGAAATGTCTGAAAGACTTATAGAATTCGCAGCCATAGCAACAATTGGTGATGTTGTTGATCTGATTGGGGAAAACAGGATAATTGCAGCAGAAGGTTTAAAAAGGCTTAAAAATACATCAAACATAGGTCTACATAGCCTGTTGAATGTGTGTGGTGTAAATAGGGATAGAATATCGGCATATCATGTAGGCTTTGTCATAGGACCATGTCTTAATGCAGCTGGCCGACTTGAGACAGCAAAAAAAGGTATGGAGCTTTTGCTTTGCAATGAATCTGCTAAGGCGGAGAGCTTGGCGGCAGAACTTGTAGATCTCAATAACACAAGAAAAAACATGACAGAGATTGGTGTGGAAAAGGCTGTTGCTATGGCAGAGACAAAAAGTGACGACAGAGTATTAGTGCTCTATGTTCCAGAGATTCATGAGAGCATAGCTGGAATCGTGGCAGGAAGAGTTCGTGAGCGATTTAACAAGCCAACATTTGTCATTACAGATAGTGCCGACGAAGGTGAAAATGAGATAATCAAAGGCTCGGGCAGATCTATAGAAGGTTACAACATGTTTGAAGGCCTGATGAAATGTAGTCACTTGCTGGAAAAATATGGTGGACATGAAATGGCAGCCGGACTTTCTGTAAAAAAGAATAAATTGAATGAATTTGTTGAACGTATAAATGAACAATGTGAGCTTACAGAGGAGGATTTAATTAGGAAAATATGGATAGATGTGCCTATGCCTCTAGCTTATGCATCAAAGGATATTGTTAATCAGTTAGCAATGCTTGAACCTTATGGGAAAGGGAATGAGAAGCCAGTGTTTGCAACTAAAAATGCTAGTATCAAGTCGTTAAGAATCATGGGTGCCAATCAGAATATGTGCCGCATGAAGCTTGATGATGGTTCTGGAAAAATAATGGATGCATTGGTATTTCAAAGCATTTTTCAGGGCTTTATGGAATTTATCACAGAAAAGTATGGGGAAGAACAGGTTCGTAAAGCCAAAATGTCTATACCAAACGATATAAGAATATCAGTGATATATTATCCCGATATAAATGAGTATAACGGTCATGAATCTATGCAAATAATTGTCAACAACTATTGTTAATTGGGTGAATTAGTGGTATTATTAAAGCTATTATCGGGATATTGTTCCCTTTTTTAAATACAGATGTACAAAGAGATGTACATGAAAGGTATGGTGTGGAGATGAAGAAAATTGAAGAATATGTAAGAAGTATACCGGATTTCCCTGAGAAAGGTATTATCTTTAGAGATGTGACAAGCGTTTTACAGGATGCAGATGGTCTTCATCTTGCTATAGATTCCATGCAGGAAAAGATAAAGGACATAGAGTTTGACATTGTAGTTGGTCCTGAATCAAGAGGCTTTATATTTGGAGTGCCTATTGCATATAATCTTCATAAGCCATTTGTGCCTGTGAGAAAAAAGGGAAAGCTCCCATGTGAGACTGTATCAGTCAGCTATGAACTAGAATATGGTACAGCTACCATAGAAATGCACAAAGATTCAATAAGGCCAGGCCAGAAGGTTCTTATAGTGGACGACCTTATGGCTACAGGTGGAACAATTGAAGCGATAATAAAGCTTGTTAAGCAGCTTGGTGGTCATGTTGTAGGAGCTGTATTTTTAATGGAGCTTGCAGGTCTCAAAGGAAGAGAAAAGCTTAAAGGTGAAAGAGTAGAATCAGTTATTGTCTATGAGGGCAAATAAAAATACAAACGAGTGGGGCGACATTTATGGCAGACGAAAAAATCGAAGTAATAACACCGAAAATTAAATCCCCGGAGGAATATGACAATCCGACTGAGTTATATAATAAACTCATTGCTATAATTAAGAAGTATCATCCATCTGATGATATTTCTATGATCGCAAAAGCATATGAGATTGCTTCTGATGCCCACAAGGATCAGAAGAGACGTTCAGGAGAGCCTTACATTATCCATCCATTATCAGTGGCGATTATTCTTGCAGAGTATGAGCTTGACAAGGAAACGATTGTGGCTGGAATTCTTCATGATGTTGTTGAAGATACAGTTATGACCCTGGAACAGCTCAGCGGTATGTTTGGAGCTGAAGTAGCACTTCTTGTTGATGGTGTTACGAAGTTGACAAAGATTTCTTATTCGACAGATAAGATAGAGATACAGGCTGAAAACCTTCGAAAGATGTTTTTAGCCATGGGTAAGGATATCAGAGTTATCCTTATCAAGCTTGCAGATAGACTTCACAATATGAGAACAATGGAGTATCAGAGCCCAGCTAAGCAGATTGAGAAGTCTAGAGAGACTATGGATATATATGCCCCTATTGCAGATAGGTTAGGTATATCGAAAATTAAGGTTGAGCTGGATGATTTATCACTTAAGTATCTTGAACCAGATAAGTATAGTGATATAGCATTCCAGAGAAACGTGAAGTTAAGCTCAGGAGAGCAGATGATAAAGGAGCTTGTGGCTGAAGTCAATAAATTGATGGAAGAAGCAGGCATAAAAGCCAGGGTCTACGGAAGAATGAAGCACATCTTCAGTATCTACAAGAAGATGATTAATCAAAATAAAGATTTTGACCAGATTCTTGATTTGTTTGCTGTTCGTATTATCGTGGACACTGTGAAGGATTGTTATGCAGCACTGGGTATAATTCATGAGCATTACAAGCCTATTCAGGGCAGATTCAAGGATTATATAGCTATGCCTAAGTCAAATATGTATCAGTCTCTTCACACAACTCTTATTGGACCATTGGGTCAGCCATTTGAGATACAGATACGTACAGAAGAGATGCATAAAACTGCTGAAAATGGTATCGCAGCTCACTGGAAGTACAAGGAGGACCCTAATGGAAAATATACTCCTGACAAAGAAGAAGAGAAGCTAAGCTGGCTTCGTCAGGTTCTTGAATGGCAAAATAATTTGTCAGATAACAAGGAATTTTTAAGTATTATAAAGAGCGATTTTGACTTATTTACAGATGATGTGTATTGCTTCACCCCTTCTGGAGATGTAAAGAATCTTCCAAATGGCTCAACACCGATTGATTTTGCTTACAGCATACACAGTGCAGTGGGCAATAAGATGATTGGTGCAAGAGTAAACGGCAAGATAGTAAATATTGATTATAAGATTCAAAATGGTGATAGAATCGAGATTATCACATCTCAGAATTCTAAGGGGCCAAGCCGTGACTGGTTAAGTATTGTCAGAAGTTCTCAGGCAAAGAATAAGATTAACCAGTGGTTTAAGTCTGAATATAAAGAAGACAATATTGTAAAAGGCAAGGAACTTCTTGAAAAGTATTGCAAGGCAAAAGCCGTGAATATAAGTGACCTGACAAAGCATGAGTATATGCAGAAGGTTATTTCTAAGTTTAATCTGAAGGAATGGAATGCAGTACTTGCAGCTATCGGACATGGTAGCTTGAAGGAAGGTCAGGTTGTAAATCGTCTCATAGAAGAATATGAGAAGAAAAATAAGAAGGTACTGACAAATGAGCAGATACTTGAAGAAATTGCTGAAAATGCCAAGATTCGTAAAGGTGATGCTAAGTCAAAGGGCGGCATAATCGTAAAGGGTGTCCATGATGTTTCTGTTCGATACTCAAAATGCTGTAATCCAATGCCGGGAGATGAGATAGTAGGTTTTGTCACAAGAGGTAGAGGAATATCTATTCACAGAACTGATTGTGTAAATGTTATATATCTACCAGAGATAGAGAGAGCTAGAATCATAGAAGCAGACTGGCAGGAGGAGCGCAAGAGTGATGAAAAGTATCTTGCGGAAATTCAGATATTCTGCCACAACAGAACAGGTCTCCTTGCGGATATTTCAAGAGTATTTACAGAGAGAAATATTGATGTTCAGAGTATAAACAGCAGAACAAGCAAGCAGGAAATTGCAACTATTTCCATGACCTTTATGATAGGTGGTAAGGATGAGTTGACGAAGCTTGTTGATAAGATAAGAATGATCGATTCTGTAATAGACATCGTAAGAGCTTCAAATTAAGCAAAATTTCTGAAATGGAGTGTAAAAGAATGAGTAAACTATGTATGAAGAAGCTGGTACTTAGCATCTGTGCAACAAATTGTTATATATTGTACAACAGCGACAGCATGGAGGGAATTATCATTGATCCTGCCGATGATTCAGATACAATTGACGCCAGTGTTAAATCTCTTGGTGTGAACATAAAAGCTATCTTCTTAACACATGGACACTTCGATCATATAGGGGCCGCGGATGAATTAAAAAGAATGTATCAGGTTAAAGTTTATGCACATCAGGATGAGGCTGATGTAACAGAAAATGGCATGCTCAATCTTTCGGCTATGTTTGAGGACGGCAACAGTGTAAAGGTGGATGAAAAGCTTCATGATGGCGATACATTAGAAATGTGCGGCTTTTCAATAAAACTGATACATACACCTGGTCATACAAAGGGTAGTTGTTGTTATCTTATTAATGATGGTGAAAAAGACAGGTTATTTAGTGGAGATACACTGTTTTGTGGAAGTCATGGAAGAACAGATTTTCCAACAGGAAGTGGACGACAGATAATAGAGTCTATTGTAGATAAGTTATTGGTACTTGATGATAATTTGGAGGTTTATTCAGGACATGGTGAACAGACCTTCATTGGTGATGAGAAGAAATGGTATCGGAGATAGTGCAGTGGCAATATTAATTGATTTAAAAAGAACAGATTTTGAATATGATGTGTGGACTCTTGTTCGCGAGTTTTGCCCTGAAAAAGAGGTGTATACAAACACAACAGACAAGCTGGGCGAGGAAGACTATATCGAGTATCTTATAAGCATAAAATTTGATGAAGTTACCTCTAAAATACATGTAGAAATATATGGAGAGGAAGATGCAATGCAACACAGATGCACAGATATAAATGATTGTATGATAAAGATGTACAGTCTTGCTTATGTGGAAGATGAAACAGATTTTTTAGATAGAAAGTCCACTAAAAATGTGTTAAAGCGTCTTATATATCGTGCCATGCACAATGTGACTGGCAGGGAGCTTCCGTGGGGGACTCTTACAGGTATTCGTCCCACAAAAATACCAATGTCGCTTTTGGAGCGCAAAAAGCCAATGAGCTTTGAAAAGATATATGACTATATGAAAAAAACATACTATGTATCTGATGAGAAGATAAATTTGAGCAGAGATATTGCACAGAGAGAGATAAAGATACTCAGGAACATAGATTATAAAAATGGATATAGTTTATATATAGGTATTCCTTTTTGTCCAAGTACATGCTTATATTGTTCATTTACATCATACAACGTGAGTGTGTACAAGTCTAAGATGAATGCTTATGTTGAAAGTGTTATCAAAGAGCTGGAATATGTTGCCGGGGAATTTAAAGGAAAGAAATTAAATACAGTATATTTTGGTGGTGGAACACCTACAACATTGGAACCTGAACAGCTAGACAAATTATTGGGCAAGGTAAAGTCGTCATTTGATTTTACATATGTTCAGGAATTTACAGTGGAAGCAGGCAGACCAGACAGCATTACGGAAGAAAAACTTTTGGTGTTAAAAAAGCACGGTGTGACAAGAATATCCATCAATCCACAGACTATGAAACAGGAAACACTGGACATTATTGGAAGAAAACATACAGTTCAACAGGTTGTGGATGCTTTTAATTTGGCTAGGAGGCTTGGATTTGACAATATAAATATGGATTTCATTGTGGGATTGCCAAATGAAAATATAGATGATGTGCGATATACAATGGATGAGACCATGAAATTGAATCCGGACAGTATCACAGTTCATTCCCTTGCTATTAAGAGGGCGGCGCGTCTCAATATGTTCAAGGATGAGTATAAAGAATTATCCATTGAAAATAATCAGGAGATTATGAAGCTTACTGCAGATTATGCAAAAGCTATGGATATGAAGCCATATTATCTGTATAGGCAGAAGAATATCGCAGGTAATATGGAAAATGTGGGATATGCCAGAGAAGGGAAAGCTGGAATTTATAATATACTCATCATGGAAGAGAAGCAGACAATAGTAGCTTTAGGAGCAGGGTCTGTGACAAAGTATGTATTTCCTGATGGTGAGCGCTTAGAACGTGTTGATAATGTAAAAAATGTAGATCAGTATATAGAGCGCATTGATGAGATGATAGAACGAAAGGTTAACTTCTTTAACAGAGTGACAAAAGCACCCGAGGTGGAAAAGAAGGTTAACAGCGTATATATTATGCGTCAGGCCCTTAAAAAGGATGTGCCAGAAGCAATTGAACATGGAATATATGTTAGCAATATGGCGCGTCTTATAGGCAAAGAATTAGGATTACCTGAAAAGGTTATATATGAGCTTGCACAAGCAGGTGTTTTGCATGATATTGGAAAGCTTCAGCTATCAAATTATATGTATAATGGAGATGAAAATAGCTTTGTTGTAGAACAGATGAGATATGTGCGAATGCATTCTAAGTTAAGCGCGGATATTTTGAAGGATAAGAATTATTCGGATTTTATTATTGAAAGTATTCTTTATCATCATGAGAATTATGATGGATCGGGATATCCGGATAATCTGTCAGGCGAGAGTATTCCACTTGGAGCCAGAATTCTTCGCGTGTGCGATGTATTTATAGCTCTTACATCAAATAGACCATACAGAAAGGCCTTTGATGTGGAAACCGCAGTCTCTCTTATGATAGAAGAGGTGAAAAACTTTGATATGAAGGTATTTTTAGCATTTCTAAAAGTAGTTCATGAAATAGATTTAGACAGAGATATAAAAAAGCTGAATGTGATTGCAGACAGCAAATTAGGAGGAAAAAATGAAGTTAAATAAGAAGCCTGTAAATGGTATGAAGGAAATTTTGCCAGCAGAGATGAAAATCAGAGATTATGCCATAAGTGTTATCAAGGAGACATATGCAAAATTTGGATTTACATCTATAGAGACACCTTGCATGGAGCATATTGAAAATCTTAGTAACAAGCAGGGTGGGGAAAATGAAAAGCTTATTTTCAAGGTAATGAAGAGAGGCGAGAAGCTAAATCTTGAGACTGCCCAGAGCGAGGCGGATTTGGTGGATTTTGGCATGAGATACGACCTGACAGTTCCACTTGTTAGATTTTATTCTAATAATGCAGCCAATCTTCCAAATCCATTTAAATCACTTCAGATGGGAAATGTATGGAGAGCAGACAGACCACAGAGAGGAAGATATCGCCAGTTTATGCAGTGTGATATTGATATTTTAGGTGAGCCAAGCAATCTTGCTGAAATAGAGCTTATATTAGCAACAACCACTACTATAGGAAAGCTTGGATTTAATAATTTTAGAATCAATATCAACGATAGAAGAATTCTTAAGGCGATGGCTGCATACAGTGGTTTTGCAGAGGATGACTTTGACACAGTTTTCATTATTTTGGACAAGATGGACAAGATAGGCATGGAAGGCGTGGAGACAGAGCTTAAGGAAAGTGGCTTCGCATCAGAGGCAGTTGATAAATACATGGACTTATTCAAGGGCATGGATGATGCGGACAACGCTCTTAAATACCTTGCAGAAACTATAAAGGATTTTATGGATGCAGATGTTGAGTCTGGTTTGAGCGAGATAATAGACAGCGTAAAGGCCACAAAGGCGGCAGACTTTGATATAATATTTGATCCTACTCTTGTAAGAGGTATGTCATATTACACAGGAACAATCTTTGAGATTGTTATGCCAGAGCTTGGAGCAAGCTGCGGTGGCGGAGGCAGATATGATAAGATGGTAGGTAAATTTACAGGACAGGAGGTTCCTGCGTGTGGTTTCTCTATTGGGTTTGAGAGAATTATTCTTCTTATGATGGAGAGTGGCTTTAAGATTCCAAATGAGAGCAAAAAGGTTGTCTACTTGATTGAAAAGGGTGTTTCAGGCCAGAAACTTTGTGATATCATTGCAAAAGCACAGGAGACTAGAGCGAATGGAACACAGGTTCTTGTGGCTCGTATGAATAAAAATAAGAAGTTCCAAAAGGAACAGCTCATGGCAGAAGGCTATGAAGAGTTTGAGGAATTCTACAAAGAGGAATTAAAGAAATAGCCCCAAAATTCAGCCTGATATTTCAAGCCAGAATATCAAAGAAATTTTGCTTAAGCAGGTAAATTTGGGAATAAATTGATAATTGAAAGGAAGTAAACAAAATGGCAGAGTCAATGAAAGGACTTCACAGAAGTCACAGATGTACAGAGGTATCAAACAAGAATATCGGTGAAGAAATAACAGTAATGGGATGGGTTCAGAAGAGAAGAAATCTTGGAAGCCTTATCTTTATTGATCTTAGAGACCGTTCTGGGTTATTGCAGATAGTGTTTGACGAGAATGATGTACAGAAGGAGGGCTTTGAGAAGGCTGAAACACTTCGCTCAGAGTTCGTTATCGCGGTAAAGGGTCTTGTGACAAAGCGTGGTGGAGCAGTCAATGAAAATCTTGCTACAGGTGATATTGAAGTGAGGGCAACAGAGCTTCGCATATTGTCAGAGGCACTTACACCACCATTCCCAATTGAGGATGGCATTACAACAAAGGATGATTTGAGACTTAGGTACAGATACTTAGATCTTAGACGTCCTACATTGCAGAAGAATCTTATTATGAGAAGTAAGACAGCTACCCTTGTTAGAACATTTCTTGACCAGGAAGGCTTCCTTGAGATAGAGACACCAATGCTTACAAAGAGTACACCAGAAGGAGCAAGAGATTATCTTGTACCAAGCCGTGTACATCCAGGAAACTTTTATGCATTACCACAGTCACCACAGCTATTTAAGCAGCTTCTTATGTGCTCTGGTTATGACAGATATTTCCAGATAGTTAAATGCTTTAGAGATGAGGATTTGCGTGCTGACAGACAGCCTGAGTTTACACAGATAGATATGGAGCTTTCATTCGTTGATGTAGATGATGTAATTGATGTAAACGAGAGACTTCTTGCAAAGATGTTCAAGGAGATTCTTGATGTCGATGTTAAGCTTCCAATTCAGAGAATGACATGGCAGGAGGCTATGGACAGATTTGGTTCAGATAAGCCAGATACAAGATTTGGTATGGAGCTCAAGAATGTAACAGAGGTTGTTAAGGGCTGTGGATTCGGAGTATTCACAGGTGCGATTGAGAACGGCGGTTCTGTTCGTGGTATTAATGCAGAGGGCCAGGGAGCAATGCCTAGAAAGAAGATTGATGCATTAGTAGAGGTTGCTAAGACGTATGGTGCAAAGGGCCTTGCTTACCTCGCTATAAATGATGATGGAACATACAAGTCATCATTTTCTAAGTTTATGACAGAGGAAGAGTTAGCAGCACTTGTGTCGGCTATGGATGGAAAACCAGGTGATTTACTTTTGTTTGCTGCTGATAAGAATAGTGTCGTATGGGCAGTACTTGGAGCACTTCGTCTCCATATAGCGGAGGAGCTTGGTCTTTTAGATAAGAACCAGTTTAACTTCTTGTGGATAACAGAGTTCCCGCTTCTTGAGTGGAGTGAAGAGCAGAATCGTTTTGTAGCAATGCATCACCCATTTACAATGCCTATGGATGAGGATTTACAGTATCTTGATAGTGATCCGGGCAGAGTTAGAGCAAAGGCATACGATATAGTATTAAATGGAACAGAAATCGGTGGTGGTTCAGTGAGAATCTATCAGAGTGATGTTCAGGAAAAAATGTTTGAGGTACTGGGCTTTACTAAGGAGGAAGCATATGAAAGATTTGGCTTCCTGTTAAATGCCTTCAAGTATGGTGTGCCACCTCATGCAGGTCTTGCGTATGGACTTGACAGACTTATAATGCTTATGGCTAAGGAAGACAGTATCCGTGAGGTTATAGCATTCCCTAAGATTAAGGATGCTTCGTGTCTTATGACAGATGCGCCAAATGTGGTAGATTCAAAGCAACTCGAAGAGCTTGCAATTTCAATATCAAAGGCGGAGGAGAAGGCATCAGAAGACAATGGCAACTAGAAAGAAATCGTCATAAGTTGTAAAAGCATGTGTTGATAAAAAAATAAAAAAATGGTTGACTTATTTTGATGGTTTTGATATACTGACTGTGGTTAGAGGCAACTAACTTAATAGTGTGAATAAACCAATATAAGTCTTTCTAATTAAAAAAAGCCCGATATAAGCGGGCTTTTTTGCTTATACAAAACAATCAAAATTACTTGAATTTTTTTGAAAAATAATATATAATAGATTTATATTGTATTAGTGATAAAATTTCAACAAAAATTAGGAGGACACACAAATGAAGATGAAATTAAAAATGATACTACTTTCAGTAGTACCACTGGTACTTGTTGTTTCAATTATCTGCGTCATATGTGGAATTAAAGTAGAAAGTGAAATGAGCAACATTATTAAAACTGATTTAAAAGCCGTAGCAGAACTTGAATATTCAGCAATATCTATAGTAGAAGGTAATTCATTCTCTGTTGAGAGTGGAGACCTTGTAAATAGCAATATATTGAATATTACAAAAAATACGGAAAGGGTCGACCTTCTTAGTAAAGAGTGCGGTATAGAAGTTACAGTGTTTTATGAAGATGTTCGATATATGACAACTATTATAGATGAGACTGGTGCCCGTCAGGTGGGAACAGCTGCAAGTGGAGAGGTTGTTGATGTAGTTCTTAAGAAGGGACAGCAATATTTCTCGGAGGATGTTGATGTACTTGGAGAATCATTTTATGGTTACTATGTACCTATCTATAATGCCAATAGCAGTACACCAGTAGGTATGGTTTTCGCAGGTAAGAGTGCTGATGATGTCAGTGCTGAAATAATGACAATCCTTTCAATTATAATGATAGTTGGTGTAGTTGGCGTTGTGGTATGTGTAGTCTTTATTTTTGTGGCAGCATCTAAGATGTCAAAGAGAATATCATATGGTGTGGCAACATTGGAGGAGCTTGCAGATGGTAACCTTGCCATTGATATCGATCAGAATATTCTTAAAAATAAGGATGAGACAGGTGACATTGTTAAATCTATAAAAAATCTTAAGGATAAGCTTGGTGCCATGGTAACAGATATTGTAGGGAAGAGTGGAGAAGTTAAAGAATCATCCAATGTTCTCAGCGATGGAGCGGCAGAGACTACTATAGCGGTGGAACAGGTTGAGAAGGCTATAAATGAAATTGCTGAGGGAGCTACATCACAGGCTAATGATACTCAGAAGGCAACAGAGAATGTTATTGTTATGGGTAGAATGATTGATGAGACAACGGATAATATCGAAAAGCTTCACGAAAAGGCCAATAATATGGAGGCTCAGGGTAACGAGGCGACAGACATACTTAAGGAACTTAGCACTGTTAATGATAAAGCGATGGATTCACTTGATGTTATATATAATCAGACTAATATAACAAATGAATCAGTACAGAAGATTAGTGAGGCAGTTCGTCTTATTACATCTATAGCGGATGAAACAAATCTGCTTTCTCTTAACGCTAGTATTGAGGCAGCTAGAGCAGGCGAGCAGGGAAGAGGCTTCGCAGTTGTAGCAGCTCAGATTCAGAAGCTGGCTGAACAATCAAATGAATCTGCACTTCAGATTGAAGCTATAGTCTCAGAGCTTATGGCTGCATCTCACAAAGAAGTCGAAATCATGACTGAGGTTAAGGATATTATGGCTAAGCAGAATGAGATGGTTGAAAAGACTGATCAGGTAGTAACAGGTGTTATTGAAGGAATTTCACAGTCTAGAAGAGACATTGAAACTATTTCAGAGGCTACAAAGAGACTTGAGGAGTCTAGAGTGACAGTAGTTGATATTGTTCAAAACCTTTCAGCTATTGCTGAGGAAAATGCAGCAAGTACTGAAGAAACGTCTGCATCTGCAACAGAGGTTAATGCAACCATTCAGGAAATGTCGGGCAATGCAGCACATCTTCGCACAATCGCAGATGAGCTTGAAAATAGTGTTAAAGTGTTTAACATATAGCAATGTAATACGTGATTTGAAAAAAACGGCCTGTATATACAGGCCGTTTTTGAGTATAATCCAAGTTGTATAATCAACTATGAAAAAAAGAATCTAATTATGAGAAAGGGAAGGAAAATGGAAAAGATATATGATGTAATTATAGTAGGTAGTGGCCCTGCTGGATTGAGTGCTGCAGTGTATGGTAAAAGAGCTATGTTAGATGTTGCAGTTATAGAGAAGGCAGGATACAGTGGCGGTCAGATTGTAAATACAAGTGAAGTTGATAATTACCTTGGTCTGCAGGACATAAATGGATTTGAAATGGCAATGAAATTCAGGGAGCATGCAGAACATTTTGGAGCAGAGTTTATAGATGAAGAAGTAAGTGGTGTACAGAAAATATCAGCAGAGGATGCGGACCATATATTTGAGATTAGTACAGTAAATGGTTATAAGTTTTATACAAAAACAGTAATACTGGCAATGGGAGCTGAACATAGTAAGCTTAACGTTCCAGGGGAAAATGAATATAAGGGAAAGGGAGTATCATACTGCGCTACATGTGATGGTGCTTTTTATAAAGAAAAGAAAGTAGTAGTCGTAGGAGGTGGCGATGTGGCTTTAGAGGATGCAATATATCTTTCAAAATTGGCAAAAAAGGTGTATATTATCCATAGAAGAGACATATTCAGAGGGGCAAAATCGCTGCAGGAAAAGCTGCTGGCTACTGAAAATATAGAATTTATCAAAGAAAGCGTAGTAACAGAAATATTAGGTGAGGGAACGGTTAAGAAGGTTAAAGTGAAAAATGTAATTAGTGATGCTAGCCAGGAGCTTGACATAGACGGAATATTTATAGCTGTGGGAATGAAACCTAAAACAGAATTTGTAAAGGAATTTGTAAAGGTAGATGAACGTGGGTATATCGTAGCTTCGGAAGATGGAGTTACTGACATTTCAGGAGTATTTGTGGCTGGTGATGTCAGAACAAAGAATCTGAGACAGGTTATTACAGCTGTTTCAGATGGAGCAAACTGTATCTCATCAGTTGAGTCATATCTGAATAATATATGTAGTTGATAATGATATGACGAATATGTTACCATGTGATAGAGCTGGCGGATAGGAGAAAGATATGAATAATAAAGAGTTGCTAGATATAGCGAAGGGTATTTCAAAGAATGCATATAGTCCATATTCAAAGGTGTGTGTTGGAGCTGCACTTGAGACAAAGTCGGGTAATATATACACAGGTGTAAATGTGGAGAATAGTTCATACGGTGGAACCATATGTGCTGAGAGAACAGCGGCAGTTAAGGCTATATCGGAAGGCGAAAAAGAATTTGTCAGAATAGCCGTTGGTGGCTCTATATATAATCTTGTGCCATGTGGAATCTGCAGACAGTTTTTGTCAGAGTTCTGCGAAGATATGATAGTTATTTATGAAGATGAGACAGGTAATATGATAGAGACCACATTGAGGGCACTGTTGCCAAGTGGTTTTTCTTTAAAGAGGTAACATGAAGCTATAATGTTGAAAAGTAAATATTCAAGGGATACAGGAAAAGATAAAACATAAGATGAAATCAGGAGAGGTGGAAGAATGAAGGAAAAGCTAGTTATAGGAGCAATAGGTGTAATAACTTGCATACTCCTATTAGTTACATTAAATGACGTGATATGGAGTAATAACAGTATCAATAAAGATAACGGTGAAGCTACAACCAGCGTTGCATCAAACCAATCAAATGATGGCACAGGCGATAGTGCTGACAGTGAGGAAGATGGTGAAAGTGCTGAACCCTCAGATGGAGAGAATCCATCAGAGCCGGCTGGTGACGGTGCAGTTACAGCTATTATTAATGCTGAGGGAATGACATTGGCAACAAGAATAGCAGTCCCATCAGGCTACACAAGAACAGAGGAAGCAGAAGACAGCCTTGGTACATTTATCAGAAATTATGGATTAAAAGAAAATGGAGCTAAAGTACTTTTATATGATGGAAGTGAAAAGAAAAATCAGGATGCACAGGTGGCAGTTTTTACATTACCTATTGAATCTAGGGATTTACAACAGTGTGCAGATTCTGTTATGAGAATGTATGCGGAGTATTTCCTTGCTACAGAGCAGTATGATAGAATGGTATTCCATTACTCAGATGGATTTGAAGCCTCGTATATGAAGTGGCGTGAAGGTTACAAAATAAAAGTAACCGACGGAAAAGCCTCGTGGGTGGCTGATTCTTCATGTGACAGTTCCTATGAGAGCTTTCAGGAATATATGAGAATGGTATTTGCTTACGCTGGAACATATTCTATGAAGTCAGAGTCAACAGAGATAAGCCTGTCGGATATAAAGATAGGAGATATATTCTTAAAGGGTGGAAATCCTGGACATGTAGTTATGGTAGTTGATACATGTGTTGATGCAAATGGCAATAAAGCATTTTTGCTGGCGCAAGGATTTATGCCAGCGCAGGAATTCCATGTAATTAAAAATCCGCTTCACGAGGATGACCCTTGGTACTATGTTGATGAGGTTGTATATCCATTTGTGACACCAGAATATACCTTTGAAGAGGGAACATTGAGAAGATTAAGCTATTGATTCTACAATATGGCTTAAATCACATTGCGTGTTTATGATGCAGTATTTATAATACTTCATATATTTGATTAGGGTGTAAGGTGTAGAGATGGAAAATTTTGTACAAGATACAATACTTATATTGATTTTAACTATAGTGGGGAGCTTTTATACAGAGGTGCCTTTTGCTTTTATTGCCTTGTCGGGAGTTTTGTTGTGTGTTACTGGCGGTAGAAGGCTTAAAGAAAAATGTGATTTGGCTGACACTGTCATATGGCTGATATTGGCAATTGCGTTTTCTATTGCTTCGCAGAATTTCCTAGGATACCTTGTAATGTGGCAGGGAAAGATACTTAAAAGGGAACCATTAAGCATCTTCTTTCCATCAATTATATATATGACAGTAGCTCTGTTGGAAAGTAGGGAGCCATTTTATAGGATTATACTCAATGTTGTAATTTTGCTTGTGATAGCTATGCTTTTATATATGGTAAGTCGTTTAATAAGGGAATATGTGACCGCTAAGGATAAGGTGGCCAAGGCGGTCAGTGTGACTGCGGTCAATGAAATGTATGCAAAGAAGCTAAATCAGGAGCTTATTATAAAAAATTATCTGGCTGATAAAAATGCCAGACTTGAGGAAAGGGAAAATATCAGTAGAAACATTCACAACATTGTTGGACATTCCATCACTGCTGCCATTATGACCTTAGATGCGGCAGACATGCTATATGACACAGCTCCTGACAGAGCTAGGGAGAAAATGAATGCGGCCAATGAGCGAATCAGAACAAGCCTTGATTCTATCAGACAGGCGGTAAGGGTTTTGGACGGTGACAACAAATATGTAAGTATAGAGGACTTTGTAAGCGAGCTGACAGCAGTTACAGACAGCTTTGTTATGGATACAATGATAAAGGTACATACGAACTTTGGAAATGTGGGAGAAAATGTAGTCATTCCACATGAACACACAGAGTTTTTGACGGGAGCATTACAGGAATTTTTATCAAATGGTGTACGTCACGGTGGAGCTGATATTTTTACAGTAACCCTTACTGCGGACAGTAGAAACTTAAGACTTAAGGTAGTAGACAATGGAGAGAGTGATTTCTCACACAATAACCAGACTGAACGTATTGAGCAGGGGTATGGCCTTAAGAAAATAGATTCTTATGTGAAAAGATGTGGCGGAAGTACAACGTATAACAATGATGGAGGCTTTAGTTCAGAGGTTACAATAAAGCTTTTAGAGGAGGATGTAAATGGATAACATAAAGGTATTGCTGGTTGATGACCAACCGTTACTTATAGAAAGTCTTGAGATAATACTTACACTTAATGGATATGAGATTGTGGGGAAGGCAAATGATGGTAATGAAGCACTTGATGTACTTGCTAAAGAGAAATGCGATATAGCACTGGTTGATTTAAATATGAAAGGTATGGGAGGGATAGAACTTATTTCACAGATGAAAATTAAGTATCCCCATGTGAAGATACTTGTGTTGACTACCTTTTATGACGACAAAAATATAACCGATGCCATAGGAGGTGGAGCGGACGGATATTTGTTGAAGGACAGTGGAAAGGACGCTATTCTCGGTGCCATAGAGCAGATTATGAATGGCAGAGATGTCATCGACAGGAAGGTAATGAAAAGGTTATCAGAGCTTATGAGAGGCAGTACTGACGAGGCAAAGCAGAATGTAGCAATTCTTGAAGGAATGACAGCCAGAGAAATGGAAATATGTACCTTGATGGCAAAGGGTCTAAATAATAGACAGATTGCTGAGAAGCTTTTTATATCAGAGGGGACAGTTAAGAATTATATATCAGTCATATATGACAAAACAGGCATCCATGACAGGGCAAAGCTTGTAATTGCTATTAACGGATAAATTTTGATTAGTAAATATGACCACAGTCACAACGTATTATGACTGTGGTCACTTTTTCCAATGGTATTGTGATGATAATATATTTTTGTTGTATAGGAAAGTTCTCGAAACTTTCCTATCAAAAGGGAAGGTTTTGTGAATAGAAGGTTCAATGGATATTTTCCCAAAATATATAATAGGAGGAAATAAAGATGGGACAGAAGTTATCTGCCATGAAATACATTAGAAACAACAAAAGGCGAATTGCTGTATTAGTCGTAAGTCTGGGACTGTGTTTTGTGCTTATATACCTGACAAACTTTTTGCTAATGGCAACAGAAGAGACATTTCGTGTCTGCACAATAGACAATGCAAAAAATGTTCAATATGCTTTTTTGGCAGGGAGCTCACTGGGGATTGATGTAGATAATCTGGATGGTGAGGAGATAAACCAGCAGTATTTGCAGAAAAATCTTGAATTATGTGAGGCATTAAAGGAGCATGAGGACGTTGAAGAGGTCTATTATACTCAAGTGCTGTATAATGTTATAGATGCTGCCATAGGTTCATGGTCAGTTGAAATGCCATTAGTGGAAAAGTCACAGCTTAAGACTATAAGCGACCACATTGATGTGGAAATATGCGAAGGAAGAATGCCGGAAAATCCGGGAGAGATAGTCCTTGATAAAGCGGCCATGAGCAATGGGGGCTACGAGCTTAATGATTACTTTGATCAGGAGTCCTGTGATAAGACGTATAAGATTGTAGGAGTGCTGGACAGTGATAATTATCTTGGATATGGCTTAATCTCTGAGGAATGTACGGTTGCGAGTATGCTAGTTATATTATCAGATGGCAGTGTCTATGATTTATCAAAGTTATTAGAAGAGGAAGGTATATATGTAAGAGATACCTACGACAATATCGTTGATGTGAAGCAGGGAGAAATGCTGTTAAAACAGGAGGTTACAGATGTGATCGGCACTTCTACAGATATTATATATATTGTCATAATTATATTATTGTTTTTAGCCCTATTTATTGTTTATACCATGTATCTTCGTGACAGACATAATGAATGGTGTTTGTATTGCTCTATAGGTTATTCAAGGAAGGAAATATATAGGTCGATTATGAGAGAATTGCTATTCTCCTTTGGCCTTGCAATTGTAATAGGCTTAGCTTTGATAGGTGTATCAGTTGTGGCAGTTGATTTTATGATGCTTAGTCCAAAAGGTATAAAATGCAGATATTTTTATCCAGATACATTTCTGGAAATATTATGTACTTATGCATTTCTTTTGGGAGTGCTACAGCTTCCTGTAAGATTTGCTCTTCACAGGATAATGACTATAGATGCCATAGATGATGATTTGGTGTAAACAATAAATATTGTATGAATGTGGTAAATATTATAGTGACAGATGTAGTTGCAGACATAGATGTATAGAAAGGAAGATAGCAATGTTTGAGATAAAGAATATAACCATGATATATGATATGGAAAAGTCGGAAAAGGTTTATGCATTGGGAGGATTTGATTTATCTCTTCCGGACAAGGGACTTGTGGGCATAATAGGACCCTCTGGCAGTGGAAAGTCTACGCTTATGTACTGCCTGTCAACCCTTAAAAAGCCTACAGATGGAGAGATTATTTACAATGGAAATAGTATAACAAATCTTAGTGATAGTGACAGAGAAAGGCTTAGAAGAAATGAGTTCGGATTTGTATTCCAGAGACATTTTCTGGTGCCTTATATGTCTGCTCTTGACAATGTAATAGTAGCGGCAACAGAGAAGGGAAAGAAGGTAGAGGACAGAGCGAAGGAGCTTCTGTCAGGCTTTGGTCTTGGAGAAAGGGAGATATCTAAACGCCCTGCAAAGCTTTCTGGCGGACAGAGACAAAGGACCGCTATCGCCAGAGCAATGATAAACAATCCAAAGGTTCTGTTTGCTGACGAGCCGACAGCAGCACTTGATCATGAAAATGCATTTGCTGTTATGGAGATTCTTAAGGAATATTCCAAGAATAATCTAGTGTTAGTAATCACACATGACAGATCTATATTGAAGGATGCTGACAGCGTCATAGAGATGTGGGATGGAAATATCAGTAGAGTAAGAGGTGGTGAGGAAGTATGAAGCCATTTTCAGCATTATATTATGTAAAGGAAAATAGAAAGAGAAGTCTGCTGCTTATACTTATGATTTTCTTAAGCTTTGGTGTATATGTTGGTGGTCTGTATGTAACAAATCCATATGATAACTGGCAATATCATATTGATACTTATGATAAATTAGTCAGCGTAGGTGCAAATTCATCTGATTTTACAGCATATCGACAGTTTCTTGATAAAGCTGCCTCAAGTGGAAAAGTGACAATTATTGAATTAGGTCAGTACAATGGTCTGAATTGGGAAACAGTTATGGGCTTTAGCAGTGGTCAATGTGCCTTTACATTTCGTTCTGTCGATGATTTTAAAAGCTTCTGTAAGTTAAAAGGGATAGAGTGTGACTATGATAATCTGAAAAGCGGAAGCATGATTATGAGTGATAAATTCGCAAAGAATAGAGCTTTATCCATAGGAGATAAGGTAGATAAAGAATATGAGTGGAATATATTTAGTGAATTTACACTGGATGCAGTCACAAAGGAGGATGGATATACCTTATATTTTATAGATAACGATACCCAGGTATCATCAATGGCTATACTTATTGGCAATGGTATAGAGGGGAACGAGCTGTATGATTATGTATACAGCCTTCAAAAGGGATTGGATAATCCTCGTGATGTTTATGTATATAATGGTGTAGCAAGTGATATAGCAGGTCAGTTTGAGGTATTTGATTTGATATATATATTTATAGCACTTTTGTTATCCATTATATTGGCAGTAACTATAAATGCAGCGTTTATAGGTATGTATCAGCGAAGGGAATGTGAGTTTTCAGTATACCGCGCAATTGGAATATCAAGAAAACGTATTATTGGAAAGATAGCAGGGGAGCTGTTGTTGCTTGATGCTATAGCTCTTGCAGCAGGAACAGCTGTAACTCTTGTTGGATTATATCTATTTAATAATCTGGTGTTGTATCCAGAGGGAAAGTATTTGAGATATTATAATTCAACGTCATTGTTTTACATGATACTTTGCAATGTGATAATAATTGTGCCACTCATTGTCACAAGATGCAGGCAGATGCTTAAAACGGATATATGTGAATATTAAAGAGATTTAAATCAAGTTCTTCATGTATTGAAGGACTTGATTTTGCTATGGAAAAAAATAAAATATTGCTATGTGTGCCGTTTATTAGTATGATAGTTAAATATTAGATTACAATTCTTTGAAGAATTGTGGGACATTTAGTAATAAGTGTAATGGAGCTGAATTGGATATGAAGATATATCTGTGTGATGATGAGAAAAAAATACTTGAAGATATGAAGCAAATGGTACAGCAGTGTCAGAAGAATTGCGAAGTAAATACATATACATCTGGCATGGAGCTTGTGAAGTCGCTGAAGGAGGCTGTCTGTGACATCCTTCTTTTGGATATAGATATGCCAGGGTTGAGTGGGATGGATATTGCCAAATGGCTTGTTAATCTGGAAAAAAAGCCATTGTTAATATTTGTTACAAGCCATGACGAGCTTGTATACGAGAGCTTTCAGTATCATCCTTTTGGATTTATAAGAAAGGATTACTTTGGTAATGAGATAAAGAAGGTTTTGGACGATTGTGTGAAGGAGTCCTTGAGCAGCACGAAATATTTTAATTTCCGCACAGAGGGAAAGGATATAAGAGTGCCTTTATCTGAGATAAAATATTTTGAGGCAGATGGTAATTATCTTAAAGTATTCACTGACAATGGGCGATATCGCTTTAGGAGTACTGTAACAGCTGTGGAGAATACCTTGGGGCATCAAGGGTTTATCCGTATTCATAAGGGGTTTCTTGTAAATCAGTTAGGGGTAAGGATTTTTAGCGGTGATGAGGCACAGCTGACAGATGGAACAGCGTTACCTATAGGAAAAACGTATGTGGAGGAAGCTAAGAATAAGCTTATGAGGTATATGCGATGATAGGAAAGACGAGAAAAATTCAGGAAGAGTACGCCGAGCTTAACAGAAAATATATGAAAGTCTATGGTGAAAAATCAGAATTGGAGTATCAACTATCTATGCTGAAGGAGGATATAGAGCATACTAGAAAGCAGGATAATGAGATACGTGCTCTGCATCAGAGAATGCGCCAGTTAAAGCATGATATGAAGAATCATCTAATGGTTATAGCTTCATATATTAATGGCGAGGATTACGAGGAGGCAAAGGCATATACATCTGATATTTTAGGTAAGCTAAATGCTATGCACAGTTATATTGAGACTGGCAATTCGCTTATGAGCCATATCATTAATGAAAAGCTTGAGCTGGCAAAAAGTGGTGGAATCGCCGTAAAAGCAGAAATAGAAAATTTGCAGTTTAACAATCTTGCAAGTATAGATTTTTCTGCATTACTATCAAATATGCTGGACAATGCCATAGAAGCGTCCTTACAGGAAGAAAATAGTAATAGAGAAATTCAGGTTATAATATCAAAGCAGAGAGGTTATGAGACCATATGTGTAAAAAATAAGATTAACAGTTCAGTTTTACAGGTTAATCCTCATTTGAATTCCACCAAGGAAGAAAAGAATAATCATGGTATGGGCATAGGTAACATAAGGTCCATTGTGGAAGCTTCTAATGGTATGTGTGACATTTATGAGGAGGATAATTTTTTCTGTGTGAAGGTGTTTATCCCAGCATAGGTGCAGTTTATCCCAAACCCTTGCATTATTAAATGTAGGGGTTTAATTTATGAGAGGAATTAACTCTTTATCAGAAGAGGAAAAAAGATGATTAGTTTTGAAAATGTAGACAAATTCATACTGGCAAATATGTGTGTACATATTCCTAAAGGAGTAACAGTTGGACTTATCGGTGCTACTGGTTCAGGAAAGACAACCTTTATTAAGCTTATATGTGGTCTGCTTGCACCAGATAAGGGAAATGTGTATGTTATGGATCATGAGCCTGTATCTATGCTTGGCAAAAGAGAAGCTGAACTGGGTGTGTTATTCGCACAGCTTCCCTCATTGCAGACAGAGGAAACGGTGGTAAATAATTTTCATAGCTTGAAGCTAATTTATCGCCTAAAGGAGTCTTTCTTTGAAAAGTCTTATAAGACGTTATCAGAGCGACTGGGCTTTGGTGGGTTTCAATACGAGAAGATAGGAAATCTTTCTATGGGACAGCGAAGAAGAGCAGAGCTAGGAGCTGCGCTTATACACAATCCAAGGCTTCTCCTTCTTGATGAGCCAACCATAGGTCTTGATATGAACGGCAAGGAGGCAATCAGGGCTCTTATAAAAGAACGAGAGGCAAAAGGGCTTACAAACATAGTTACATCTCATGATATGTCGGACATTTCTGATGTATGCAGTAGAATATGTATTCTTGATAAAGGTCGTATATGCTATTACGGTAGAAGTGACATACTCTTCAGGAAATATGCGCCAGTTGACGTCATGCAGCTGACATTGCAGGGAGGAATACCTGATATAGAGGATTTACCTGTAAAAAGCTATCACATAGATGGAGATAAATTAAAGCTAATCTACAATTCCAATCAAATTACATCGGCTGAGATACTAAAGGTGATATTATCAAAAGCTTCTATAAAGGAGGTTAGTATAAAAAAGCCTAATCTGGCGGATGTTATCATGAAAATCGAGAGAGGGATAGCAGATGAGCAGTTTTATTGAAGTGAAAAATGTAAGTAAGTCATTTAAGGTAAGCAAGAGAGCTAAAGGCATACCAGGCACAATTGCCAATTTATTTGTACCAAAATATGAGGAAAAGAAGGCAGTAAAAGACATAAGCTTTGCTATTGAGCAGGGAGAGATGGTGGGCTTCATAGGACCAAATGGAGCAGGAAAGAGTACTACTATAAAGATGTTGTCAGGAATATTATATCCAGACAGTGGCGAGATAACTGTAAATGGATATGTGCCATATAAGCAGAGAAAGGATTATGTAGGCAGTATAGGAGTAGTATTCGGACAGAAGTCTCAGCTACAGTGGGATTTACCAGTTATAGACAGCTTTGAACTGTTAAAGGCTATATACCGTATACCAGAGAAGATGTATAAGAAAAATCTTGACAGATTTATGGACATGCTTGATATGTGGGAGTTTATAGACAGACCAGTGCGCCAGTTGTCCTTAGGACAGCGCATGAGAGCTGATATAGTGGCAGCTCTTTTACATTCGCCTAAAATAGTATTTTTCGATGAGCCTACCATCGGCGTGGATGTAGTAGGAAAGGAGAAGATAAGGAGCTTTATAAAGAAACTTAATGCAGAGGATAAGGTCTCGATGATATTTACAACACATGATATGCAGGATATAGAGAAGACCTGTAACAGGCTTATTATTATCGACAAGGGCTCTAAGGTTTATGATGGTTCTATACAGAACATAAAGGAAAAATATGGAACTACCAGACAGGTTGAGGTGGAGTTTGATAGAAATTATGATATATCGCCAATGAAAGATATTATGAAAAATGTGGATATAAAAGAACTTAATGAGGCTTGTGGCAGAAAGAAGCAGTTTATATTTGAAAATACAGAAGTTCAGATAGATGAGCTTATGAATTATCTGTTACAGAATTATGGCGTAAAGGATATCAATGTGTCTGAACCAGAAATTGAGAGAATCATAGGAAAAATATACAGTGGGGAGGTGTAGGTATGATGCCGTATATTGCATTTGGAAAAAAGAGCTTTATGCTAAAAAGTGCTTACCGCTTCGACCATTTTATGGGAATACTCAATACTATCGTGAGAATCTTTATATTCTGGGTAATATATAAAGCACTTTATGGTAGTAGAACAGAGGTTGAAGGAATAACCATGACTATGGTAACGACAAACTTTATATTGTCTATAGGTCTTGAGGCAGTATTTTATGTACATGATTTTTATCTTCCTGACAAGATAGGAAATGGCAGTATAGCCACAGAGCTTCTGTTGCCTGTCAGCATTAAGGGCAGGATGATTGCGGAAAATCTGGGAAATGCTTTTTTTAAGCTTTTATATCATTTTGTACCAGCACTCATAGTATCTGTTATCATAATGGGCATAGAGCCACCTGCAAGCGTATCTATGCTTATACTATTTATAGTCAGTGCACTTCTTGGCTATGGTGTGTTGTGGACAATCAGCTTTGTGGTGCAGATGTCAGCCTTCTGGCTTATAAATGTGTGGAGTATAGTGACTATTAAGAATGTATTCGTAAATGTGTTGTCTGGTTCTATGATACCACTGTGGTTTATGCCTGACTGGATGAGTGGAATAGTGGAGTTTTCCCCATTTTCATCAATTTATTTTACACCGGTGCAGATTTATCTGGGACAGCTTTCATCTGGACAGATTGCATATAAGTGTCTCATACAGCTTATATGGATAGTTATTATCTATATGATAGGCAATCTGTTGTGGGCAAAGGGCAAAAAGAAGTTGGTAGTGCAGGGAGGTTAGGATGATGAAGAATGATACAATGCACTTGGCAGGAGTGTACACAAAATATGTTATGAAATCATGGTTTCAGTATAAGGTGGATGCGGTGCTTCGCTCATTGGCAGTATTCTTGCGTGAGGCTACAGGTATATTTGTAATCTATTTTACCTTGCTAGAATTTGATTCATTGAATGGCTGGAATATATATGAGATGCTTTTTTTATTCAGCTTACTATTCGTTACATACGGAATATTGATTCTGTTCTTTACAGGACTAAGGGATTTTGGTCACACTGTAAGAACAGGCGGCTTTGACCGATTTATTCTAAGACCTCGTGGTCTATTATTTCAACTTATATTCTGTAATGCTGACTGGTTTGCTGCTATAGGACATGGTGGACTTGGGATAGTGCTGTTTATTATATCCGCTGGTAAGGTTGGGGTACAGTGGGACGTTGTAACTATCCTTTATTATATATTTGCGATTATAGGTGGTGTGCTGATTCAGGGAGCCATATTCTTATTCCTTGCCACATTGAATATATACCTGTTAGAAACTGGCAGTATAAAGGAGCTATTTTACTTTAATGCCCGTGAATTCGCAGGTTATCCTATAAGTATATTCAGCAAGGGAATACAGGCGGTAATGATATATGTTGTTCCTTTTGCGTTTGTCAATTATTTTCCAGCACAGTATTTACTTAGAAAACCAGATATGGAACAGTACCCAGAGATTTTTATGTACTTGACACCAGTTGTAGGTGTGGTAATGTATTTGTTAGCGTATGGATTCTGGAGATTTAGTGTGAAGTACTATAAGAGCTCAGGAAATTAATAAAAATAGTTTGCAATGATTGATGATGAAGAGATAAAACAAGAGGTATTTAAAAATATTTTTAAATACCTCTTGTTTTTTTGTAAAAGTAATATATAATGTATTTAAAGAAAATTTTAAATAGTTTAAAGAAAATAAATGGTAAAAGGTGATTACATGGGACTGGCGGATACGTTTAAGGTATTATCGGATGCGCAGAGGCGTGATATTCTGATGATGCTAAAGGAAGGCAGGCTGAGTGCAGGTGAGATAGCAGAAAAGCTAAAGATTACACCGGCAGCACTGTCATATCATTTAAAGCTATTGAAGAAGGCTGATATGGTGATGGAGTATAAGCAAAAGAACTTCATTTATTATGAGCTGAACACGACCATATTTGATGAGATGGTTATGTGGATGAAGCAGTTTGGAGGTAAGGGTAATGAAAAATAAGATTTTGTGGGGACTAACATTATTACCAATGTTTATAACAGCTGTAGCATTAAAATTTATGCCAGATAAGGTGCCTATGCACTATAATATGTCAGGCGAAATAGACAGATGGGGCTCAAAATATGAAAATTTCATATTTCCGTGCATAATCATTGTGATGACAGTGTTCTGGAAGCTGCTTATGAGACACTACAGAAAGAAGCAGAAACGTCTTACTGATGATAAGGCTATAAAGGAAGCAGAAAATAACGAGAAATTTTTATATTGTGTAGCTGTTGGCATGGCGGTTATGTATAGTGTTATGCAGTGTCTTCTGCTATTTGTGGCGTATTCTTCAAGCGGAGGAGAGACGTCTACGTGGTCTGTTCATTTTGACGAGGTTACAAATATCATTTTGGGGATATTTATGATATTTCTTGGAAATATGCTTCCTAAGGCAAAGCCAAACTCCATAATGGGAGTAGGTACTGTGTGGGCATTGCACAATGATGTTACATGGTCAAAGAGTAACAGGTTTGGTGGTGCTGCATGTATGGTCTGTGGAGTGTTGACAATATTTGAAACGCTGATAATTGGCGGCTTTGCATCGACAATGGTAATGCTGGGTTTTATTTTATGTATGGGAGTGATTGTGTGTGTTTATTCGTACAAGGTGTACAAGAAATATTATACCAATTCACGTTAGTATATCCTCAAGACAAAATATATTGAAATTTACAAAAAGAATGAAATATCATATGCTTATGCTATAACACGTCATGAGTGGAAGGCTCTTAAGCGATAGATTGAGATTGGAGGATTATTATGAAAAAATTAGGTTTAGTTGGTGGTATGGGACCAGAGTCAACGATTCCATATTACCACGATATTGTATATGGTGTTCAAGAGATTTTAGGACAATCAGTATTTCCGGAATTGTCAATTGAAAGTATAAATGTTTTTGATGTTTTACGATTATGTAGTGAACAAAAGTATGATGAATTAACTGAATATCTGATGAATGCAATCAATAATTTGGTTAAAAGCGGTGCTGATTTTGCAGCCTTGTCAGCAAATACACCTCATATTGTATTTGATAGATTACAAGAAAAATCTCCAATTCCGATGATTAGTATTGTTGAAGCAACTTTTGAAGAAGCTAAACGCAGAGGATTAAAGAAAATTGGTTTATTGGGTACAATTTTTACTATGACAGGTGAATTTTTCAAATCCCCTTTTGTAAAAAAGGGGATTCAAGTTGTTATTCCGTTGGAAGAAGAGATGGAATTGATAAATGGAAAAATTTCCACGGAGTTAGAATTGGGAATTGTAAAAGAAGAAACTTTATTGTCTTTTCAACACATAATCTCACGAATGAAGAAAGAGAATGATATAGAAGCAATTGTTTTAGGTTGTACTGAGCTTCCGCTTTTGTTAAATGATGAAGTGACTCCTGTTCCTTGTTTAGATACAATGCAGATACATATTAGTTCAATTATAAATGCTATTTTAGATAGATAATTTATAGTGAGGTAAAACAGATTGTAAAATGTCTGTTGGCGAATGGGAGTGTATAGCAATGTAGTTGTCATTAGTTTAACGAATTTGAACTTAGAGGCAAACTGGAGGTAGTGGTTATGAGAAAATCTATGAAAATGGTGTGTGCTATGGTTATAGGTAGCATTGTTTTGTTTAGTGCGTGCAACAAAGATGATGACATTGGCGCAAAGGAGAACAAAGAGAGTATATCAAAGAGTGCTACAGAAAGTGTTGATATGACGACTTCAAATTATATTGGCACGGAGGATGTCCAGGAAACAACTGAAGATGATTATATGATAGCTGATGCACCTGGATTTGAAGCTGATAAAAATGTAGAATCAGGTATAGAAATTGATTCAACCTTAGCAAGTGCCATCAGAAGGGAATTGGGATATGGTGCTAATGAGGTACTTACATACAGTGATTTGGAAAGAGTCACATACCTTGCAACGTGGGATGATGTGATTACATCCATAAAGGGTATATCTTTTCTTACCAATCTTGAGGAGATTCATATTGGCAGTAACTATATCTCGGATATAAGTGAAATGGCAACGCTTAAACATATAAAATGTATCGATGTGTCGAATGGCTATATCAAGGAAATTTCAGATTTTTCCAAGTGCGGAAATCTTGAGTCTTTATATTTAAGTGGTAATATGATAGAGGATGTATCACCAATAGCTAATATACCGAACATTAAGTTTGTAGACCTTAATTGTAATTTAATAAAAAGTATAGAACCGTTAAAAGATGCAAAAAATCTTGAGACTTTGTGTATAGAAAGCAATTGCATAATTGATTATAACACTATAAAGGACTGTACATCATTGATTGCTGCGTACAATCAAGGGGCACAGGGAACTTATGAGCAAGCACTGGAAGTGGAAAATAGAGCTAAGGAAATAGTAGCTTCATTCCCAGATGAATTGTCTGAATTGGAATTAGAGAAGATAATATATAAGTATGTAAAGGATAATATGTATTATGATGAATCG
The DNA here is from genome assembly GCA_017408025.1 of Lachnospiraceae bacterium. GTDB lineage: Bacteria > Bacillota > Clostridia > Lachnospirales > Lachnospiraceae > SVEL01. The sequence goes on along the minus strand of JAFQVJ010000044.1, from coordinate 108,976 downwards.
CCAAGGGATGGTTCTGTTTATGGATATGATGGAATAATGAATGGTCGGGGAGTGTGTGGAGATTATGCAGAAATGTTTGCGTTGCTTGCAAATCATGCAGGACTTGATGCATATTGTTGCAATAGTGACACTCACGCATGGAATATAGTAAAGATCGATGGTGTTTATTACCATTGTGATGCGTTGTGGGATGAAAATGTGGTAGAATGGGCTTACTTTAATAAGAGCACAGGTTATATGTACAATCAGCCAGACCATATGCATGATTTGAGAAGATACCCGATTTGTGATGTTTCCATGAGTGTATTGGAGTATTGTGACTCCTTTGAAGTGGAGTAGAAAGAATTGTCAGGGAAAGTACCTTGTGCTACAATGTTCACAGTGTAATACTTATATAGTGCTTGGAGGAAGATTGTACATTTTTTGTTAAAGGAGAGGCTTTTGATATAATGGAAAAAGACAAGCTTAGAATCCCAAGTCTCTCTCATGCGTAATAGTTAATGTTTATTGACTTTTAAATTGCAATTTGAGATAATTGTGTGGTTGGTTACAAGGAAATCAAGATAAAGAAGACAGTATTGTTTTGAGGTACCATTATGAAAAGATTTTTGAAATATCTGAGAAGATTTCTTATATTTGTGGGTATTACACTGGTAATTTTACTGATAGGTGTGTACTCGGTTATGTGGATATTGGTTAATGGTCCATCGCCGTTGGCGAAGGATTTGTTTGTTCTTTCAGTTAAAGAGTCCAGTGCAGGAGGATTTTTAGCAGATATTTATTGTTCTGAGGAAGAGATACAGGAAATCAAAGACAGAAACACGGTTCAAAAAACTGACGATATCACAGATACATCTATAGTCGTAATTAAGAAAGATGATAAGGATGAAAGCGGAGAACAGTCAGACCATGGACAGGATGAAAATGAATACAAAGAAGAATTTGTTGATGGTGTAAGATTTGAGACTGTTATAGGTGCTACATACAGAGGTATGATGATGATTGTTGAGGACCCATCAAGGGTATTTGTTGGCGCACTTGATAGCTATGGCTCTGGTAGTGGCAAGACGGTCCTTGAATTTATAGATGAGTATGACGCTATAGGCGGAACAAATGCTGGTGGATTTGAAGATGCAGGAGGTAGTGGTTCAGGAGCCATACCGGAGGGACTTGTTATATCGGAAGGCGAACTCAAATGGGGCAATCTTAACTCTAAATATGAAGTGATAGGTATAACCAACGAAAATATCCTCGTAGTTGGAAATATGACTGCTCAGAAGGCTCTTGATATGGGAGTTAGAGATGCGGTAAGCTTTGGACCAATTCTTGTTGTCAATGGGAAATCTACAAATGTAGGTGGAACTGGCGGTGGTCTTAATCCTAGAACGGCTATCGGACAGAGAGCAGATGGAGCTATGTTGCTTTTGGTTATTGATGGAAGACAAACTTCAAGCCTCGGTGCTAATCAGAGAGATTTGATAAATATTATGCTAGAATTTGGTGCTGTAAATGCGGCAAATCTTGATGGAGGTAGTTCATCATCTATGTATTATAATGATGAGTGTCTAAATTCAAGTGCATCCCTTGTAGGCATGAGAAAGATTCCTACAACTATCCTTATAAGGAGGTTAGAAGAATAGTTATGAAGAAAGTGTGGGAAAAATTAAAAAAGACTACTATATTCTTTAAATTTATGGTCGTATATTCAGTACTGCTCATTATCGCAGTTATTGTATTGCTTGTATGGGAATGGGGAGCATTGAAGGATTATCAGACAGACTATGACACAAGATATGCGGAAGCAAAAGAACGTGCAGAGCAGGGAAATACATTGTGTATAGACGAATATGTAAAGCAGTATACGAGAGATTTTCATAAGCAATTGTTATTGGAAAATATTGATGAAGATAACTTGTATTATACTGATGAACAGTTGGTAGAGTATAAGTTGAGTTCACTGGATTTCGATAATATATCCTATGAGAAAAATGAGGGAAACTATCTGGAAAACAGACCTGTGTATGATATAAAAGCTGGCGATGAGGTTATAGCAACTGTTACATTGACATCAGGTTCCATAGACGAGTTTGGATTCAACACATGGAAAATAAGTGGTGCGTCCGTAGACGCTAGTATAGAATATGTTGATACGGTAGAGCTCACTGTTGAAAATGGTATGAGTGTATATGTGGATGATGCAGCAGTGGAAGAAAAGTATATTACAGAGGAATCAACTATTGTATCCAATATTTATGACAGAGTAGTTGAGCTTGCAGGAGAAGAGGAAAAGCTATTTACATACAAGCTTTCAGGTCTAATAAATGCTGATGACATAAAAGTGTTGGATGAAACTGGTAATGAGATATTATATGTGGAAAATGAAGGCGTGCGGGAGTATGTAAGCAGACCGGATGAGGCTACGGTGGAGCAATGTACAACATACGCAGATGCTATAGTGCAGGCATATGTGTTGTATACTAATAGATGGTCAACTATGGATCAGATGCTAGCATATACAGTAAGCGGAAGTGCAGCGTCATCTGCGATTAAGAGAGCAGATGACTCGGTAGTGTATACAAGGAAACCATCTACTATTGAATATACATCAAAGCTTGTGGATAATATCCATAAGGTGTCGGATGAGCTATTTTACTGTGATGTAGTATATGAGATAGAGAAAAAAGTATCTGGAAAACCAGTAAATGAATTCATCAAGTTTACATTGCTTATCAGAAAGCAGGGAGATAGCTGGTTGCTGGAAGATATGGCATATAATGAGTAAAAACAAGATAAGCATAAAAAAATTCAAATTTTTTAAAAAAAATGCTTGCATTTTTTTAAATCATCATGTATACTACCAAAGTGCTCACGAGAGAGCACAAAAAAATAAACTCGGATGGCTAATTGGTCAAGGGGTTAAGACGCCGCCCTCTCACGGCGGAAACAGGGGTTCGATTCCCCTATTAGCTGCTAGAAAATCACGGAAAACGATAGTTTTCGGTGATTTTTTATTGTTATATGGGAATGTTCTTAGAACTTACCTATATAACTAGCTTACCTAAAACAAAACGGAGGTGCATTCATGTCAAGAAGAGAAGAGTATGAACAGAGAACAGAGCAGCTTGTTTTACCTATTATTGAAGCAAACAAGTTTGAACTGGTGGATGTTGAATACGTGAAGGAAGCAGGTAACTGGTATCTGAGAGTCTATGTAGATAAGGAAGGCGGCATAGCAGTTGATGACTGTGAGGTTGTAAGCCGTGCATTAAGTGATAAGCTGGATGTAGAAGATTTCATAGAAGACTCATATATACTGGAGGTTAGCTCGCCAGGACTTGGCAGACCTCTGAAGAAGGAAAAAGATTTTGTAAGAAGCATTGGCAAAGAGGTAGATATACATCTTTACAAAGCGATTGACAGACAAAAGGAATTCACTGGAGTGCTCAAGTCATATTCTAAAGAGGAGATAGTTCTTCTGATTGACGAGAGTGATGTAACATTTGACAGAACAAACGTGGCACTTATTAGATTATCATTTGATTTTTAGTGAAATATATTTAAGGAGGAAAAAGAAATGAACAAGGAACTTATCGAAGCATTAAACGTATTGGAGAAGGAGAAGGATATCAGCAAGGAAGTATTGCTTGAAGCTATTGAAAATTCTCTTATCACAGCGTATAAGAATCATTTTGGAAAGGCAGACAATGTAAAAGTTACAATTGATAGAGAGACTGGCGATTATCATATATATGCAGAGAAGGAAGTTGTAGAAGTAGTAGAGGATCCAGTTACGCAGATTAACGTTGACGCAGCTCACGAGATTAGCAAGAAGCATCAGCTCGGTGATGTTATAAATGTTGAAATTAAGTCAAAGGAATTTGGACGTATTGCAACTCAAAATGCGAAGAACATAATCACTCAGAAGATTCGCGAAGAAGAGAGAAGAGCCATTGTCGAAAAGTTTAGCGGTAAGGAAAGAGATATCGTAACAGGTATCGTTCAGAGAGTAAATAATAGAAGTATCAGCATTAACCTTGGTAAAGCGGACGCTATCTTAAATGAGTCTGAGCAGGTTAAGGGTGAAGTATTTATGCCAAATGAGAGAGTTAAGCTTTATGTTGTAGAAGTTAAGGAAGGTACAAAGGGACCAAGAATTCTTGTGTCCAGAACTCATCCAGAACTTGTAAAGAGATTATTCGAAGCTGAAGTTGCAGAGGTTAAGGATGGTGTTGTTGAGATTGTAAATATTGCAAGAGAAGCTGGTTCAAGAAGTAAGATTTCTGTTCGTTCACACAATGCAAACGTAGATCCAGTAGGAGCATGCGTAGGTGTAAATGGTGCCAGAGTAAATGCTATCGTGGATGAACTTAGAGGCGAGAAGATTGATATTATCAATTGGAGTGAGAATCCAGCTATTCTCATCGAGAATGCACTTAGTCCAGCAAAGGTTGTATCTGTTATTGCAGATGATGAAGAAAAAACAGCCAGAGTCGTTGTTCCGGATTATCAGCTTTCACTTGCAATCGGTAAGGAAGGACAGAACGCAAGACTTGCAGCAAGACTTACAGGATTTAAGATTGACATAAAGAGCGAGTCACAGGCAAAAGAAATGGATGATTTTATTCCAGACAACGAATAAAAGCGAAATAGATAAACATAAAAAAGCAGGTGATTAACATGGGAGCAGTTAAGAAGATTCCAATGCGTAAATGTACTGGTTGTGGCGAGATGAAATCAAAGAAAGAACTGGTACGTGTGCTGAAGACAGTTGATGGCAACATAATCATAGATTTGACAGGGAGACAGAATGGAAGAGGTGCATATATTTGTCGCTCAGAAGAGTGTCTTAAGAGAGCGATGAAAACCAAAGCCATAGACAGATCTCTTGGTGTGGCGGTTTCAGCAGAGATTTTCGAGGAACTGAAAAAGGAATTAGGTGAATAGCATGAAACAGGATAAAGTTTTATCAATGATTTCTTTAGCAACAAAGGCTGGAAAGACAGTGAGCGGCGAGTTTTCTGTGGAGAAGGCAGTGAAGGAAAAGAAAGCAGTTCTCGTAATAGTATCCACAGAAGCGTCTGAAAACACTAAAAAAATGTTTAAAAACATGTGTGACTATTACAAAGTGCCATTATATTTTTATGGAACGAAGGAAGCATTGGGACATTTTATTGGGAAAGAATGCAGAGCCTCATTGGCATTGACAGATAAAGGACTGGCAGATGCAGTAGTGAAACAGTTAACACTTGCAGGTAACCATATTCAGATTGAATTTTAAAAATTGGAGATATAGAAATCAAAAAACGTGGTCGTGCGTAGAGCAGATATAACGGAGGTAGTTAGATGTCTAAAATCAGAGTGTATGAATTAGGAAAACAGTTAGAAAAAGACAATGCAGATATATTAGCTATATTGAAAGAGAACGGCGTTGAAGTAAAGAATCACATGAGTTCTATAGATGAAGAGGCAGTAGCACTTGTAAAGAAAGCTTTGGGTCAGGCAGATACTCCAAAGGCTGAGCCTAAGAAGGAGGAAGCTTCAAAGGCTGAACCTAAAAAAGAGGAGAAAAAAACAGAGCAAAAGCAGGACTCTAAGAAGGAAAATGCTTCAAATAATCAGAACAATAACCAAAATAGTCAGCCTAAGAAGCATGATAAGTCTGATAAGAAGCAGAATAACCAGAATCAGAACAATAATAACAGCAAGAATCAGGACAGAAATCAGGATAAGAAAAAGCACATAACACAGGTGTTTAATCCTCAGAATAGTGACAAAAACAATAAGAACAATAAAAATAACAACAAGAATAATAATTTTAATAAAAACAATAATAAAAACAATAATAACAATAAAAACTTCCAGGGGAAGCAGAATGGCAAGGGGAATAATCAGCCGAAGCCACCTGTAAAGCAGGAGCCAAAGGAAGAGGAAATCAAGGTAATCACACTTCCTGATTACCTTACAATCAAGGAGCTTGCTGATAAGATGAAGATGCAGGCATCAGCCATCATTAAAAAGCTCTTTATGCAGGGCAAGATGTTTAGCATCAATCAGGAAATCGATTACGAGACAGCAGAGGAAATCGCGTTAGAGTACGATATCATTGCAGAGCCTGAAGAGAAGGTTGACGCTATAGAAGAACTCTTAAGAGAGGAAGAAGAGGATGAGACAACAATGACAAAGAGACCACCTGTTGTCTGTGTCATGGGTCACGTTGACCATGGTAAGACATCTCTTCTTGATGCGATACGTTCAAAGAATGTAGTTTCAGGTGAGGCTGGTGGTATTACACAGCATATAGGTGCTTACATGGTTAAGTGTAATGGTGAGGATATCACATTCCTTGATACACCTGGACATGAGGCGTTCACAGCTATGCGTATGCGTGGTGCACAGTCAACAGACATTGCAGTTTTAGTTGTAGCTGCTGATGATGGTGTTATGCCACAGACTGTAGAAGCAATCAACCATGCTAAGGCAGCTGGTATCAGCATTATAGTTGCTGTGAATAAGATTGATAAGCCAAGTGCAAATATAGATAAGGTTAAGCAGGAGCTTGCAGAGTATGAGCTTGTTGCAGAAGACTGGGGTGGAGATACGGTATTCGTTCCTGTATCAGCACATACAAAGGAAGGTATCGACCAGCTTCTTGAGATGATTCTTCTCACTGCTGAGATGCTTGAACTTAAAGCAAATGTTAACCGTAAGGCAAGAGGTCTTGTTATAGAAGCTAAGCTTGATAAGGGACGTGGTACAGTTGCTACAGTTCTTGTGCAGAAGGGTACACTTAAGGTAGGAGATACTATTGCAGTTGGTTCAAGCTATGGTCGTATCAGAGCTATGATAGCTGATAGTGGAGAGAGAGTGCAGACAGCTACACCTTCGACACCAGTCGAGATACTAGGTCTCAATTCAGTACCAAATGCGGGTGAAATCTTTGTTGCTACAAAGAATGAGAAGGAAGCAAGAAGCTTTGCAGAGACATTTATCGCAGAAGGCAAGGAAAAGCTTATTGAAAGCTCTAAGGCTAAGAACAGAATGTCTCTGGATGATTTATTTAATCAGATGCAAACAGGTGATATTAAGGAGCTTAATATTATCGTTAAGGCTGATGTTCAGGGCTCTGTAGAGGCTGTTAAGCAAAGTCTTGTTAAGCTTTCAAATGAAGAAGTTGCAGTTAAGATTATCCATGGTGGTGTAGGTGCTATCAATGAGTCAGACGTTATACTTGCGTCAGCATCAAATGCTATCATCATCGGATTTAATGTAAGACCTGACAATGCAGCTAAGGATACTGCTGATAGAGAGGGCGTAGATGTAAGACTTTACAGCGTTATCTATCAGGCTATTGAGGATGTTCAGGCTGCCATGAAGGGAATGCTTGATCCAATCTTCGAGGAGAAGGTTATCGGTCATGCTGAGATTCGTCAGATATTTAAGGCTTCAGGTGTTGGTAACATCGCAGGTTCATTCGTCCTTGACGGTGTATTCCAGAGAGGCTGTAAGGCACGTATCATGAGAGAGGGAAATGTAATATTTGACGGACCTCTCGCATCTCTCAAGAGATTTAAGGATGACGTGAAGGAGGTTAAAGCAGGATATGAGTGTGGTTTCGTATTTGAAGGCTTTAACGACTTGCAGGAGCTTGACACAGTAGAAGCGTATATCATGGTTGAGGTGCCACGATAAAAACGAAATTTGCTGTGCAAATTTCGCTGAAAAGAGTAGCTAAAAAGAAAGATGGAAAGAGTCAGATGAGAAAAAACAGTGTAAAAAATGTCAGAGTTAATGCAGAGGTTATGCGAGAGCTGGGCAACATTATCAGAAGTGGTATAAAAGATCCTAGAATCAGCCCTATGACCAGTGTTGTAGCAGTCGAAGTAACTCCTGATTTGAAATTTTGCAAGGCATATATTTCAGTGCTAGGCGATGACAAAGCAAAGCAGGACACTATTAAGGGTCTTAAGAGCGCTGAAGGATATATTCGCAGACAGCTTGCATCATCAATTAATCTTAGAAATACACCGCAGATTACATTTGTGATAGACCAGTCTATCGAGTATGGTGTTAATATGTCTAAGAAGATTGATCAGGTAATAACAGCGGATAATTCAAAATCTGTGGAAGTAGAAACAGAATTAGAAGAATAGAAAGGATGTGTTTCAATTGAATTTAATACAGAAGATTGAAGCAGTTAATTCTATTGCCATAGCAGGTCACGTACGTCCCGATGGGGACTGCGTGGGCTCATGCATGGGATTATATAACTACATAAAGGATAACTATCCAGATAAATCAGTATCAGTTTACATGGAAGATACAGGTGATGGATTTGCATATATATCCAGAATGGATGAAGTGAAGCATGAGGCCGGAGAAGATAGTGCAGAGCTTGTTATTCTTCTTGATGTAAGTGATGTGGAAAGAATCGGTGTTATCGCTGATAAGTTCCAGAACAGTGACAATACTGTGTGTATTGACCATCATATTAGCAATACAGGTCTTGCCATGGAAAATCTTATTGAACCAAACGCAAGTTCAGCTAGTCAGGTTCTATACAAGCTTCTAGATGAAGAGAAGATAAGCAAGGCGGTTGCTGAAGCTCTTTATACAGGTATTATTCATGACTCAGGAGTGTTCAAGTACGCAAGCACTTCGGCTGAGACTATGAATATTGCAGGAAAACTTATGAGCAAGGGAATAGATTTCCAGAGTATTATTGATGATGGATTTTATGCTAAGAGCTATCTTCAGAATCAGATTCTTGGTAGAGCATTACTTGAGAGTGTTGTGTTTTTTGATGGAAAATGCATTTTCTCGGTGTTGTCGAAGAAGGATATGGAATTCTATGGTGTGACATCAAAGGATTTAAGTGGCATAGTTGAACAGCTCAGACTGACAGAAGGTGTGGAATGTGCTATTTTCCTTTATGAGACAGATTATCTTACATATAAGGTCAGCCTCCGATCAAAGAAATACCTTGATGTTAATAAGATTGCAGGATATTTCGGTGGTGGCGGTCATGTAAGAGCAGCAGGGTGTACTATGAGAGGTACTGCCCATGATGTAATAAACAATATTGCAGAACGTATTGACATGGAGATTAAATGTACAACGGAGTAATTATAGTAAATAAGGAAGCAGGCTTCACATCACATGATGTGGTAGCTAAGCTTCGTGGAATATTGAAACAGAAAAAGATAGGACACACAGGAACCCTGGACCCTGATGCGACAGGAGTACTGCCTGTGTGTCTTGGTCATGCAACAAAGCTATGTGATATGCTGACTGACAAGGATAAGACCTATGAGACTGTTATGATGCTTGGAAAGGTCACAGATACACAGGACATTTCAGGAAAGATTATTGAAGAGTGTGATGTGGCTGCCATGAAAGAAAAAGGAATGCTTGATGACGAGAGTATATTGAAAACGATTACGAGCTTTGTTGGTGAATATAGCCAGATTCCGCCTATGTACAGTGCACTAAAGGTTAATGGCAGGAAACTTTATGAGCTTGCAAGAGAAGGTATTGAGATAGAGAGGCAGCCTAGGCAGGTATTTATCAATTCCATAGTAGATATAGTTATAGATTTCCCAAGAGTTATCATGAAAGTTTCATGTTCAAAAGGAACATATATAAGAACACTTTGTCATGATATTGGTGTAAAACTAGGCTGTGGTGCGTGTATGGAGACTCTTAAGAGAACAAGAGTAAGCACCTTTGCGTTGGAGGATGCACTGACACTTGGGGAAATAAGTGAACTGGTGGCGACTGAAGAAAATATTGACAGTCATATTTTGCCTGTAGAGGAAATATTTAAAAATTACGATTGTGTGTACACTAAAGAAGAGTTCGATAAACTTATATATAACGGAAATAGCCTGAAGATGAATATGGTGCGCATGGATGGCAGTGCAAGACTGACGGGCGAAGATAAAGTGCGGGTGTACGATAGCAAGGGAACATTTATGGGCATATTTGTCTACAATTCAAAGGAAAAGCTTTTAAAAGTTGAGAAGATGTTCTTTTAGAAGATAGTATCTTACAAAGGCATATTGTGTAATGGTGATTTTTGATGAATATATATGGTGATATATCAGACGAAATAATAAAAATTGAAAATGGAACAGCTATTGCCATAGGTAAATTTGATGGATTGCACAGAGGACACAAGGCGTTAATCGAGCTAATAAAAGCGGAGAAGAAAAATGGACTTGTGCCAACTGTGTTTACATTTGCCAGAGCTCCCCAGGAATTTATTGGAAAAGAAAAGCAGAAATATGTGCTCACTGCAACCGAGAAACGTATGTTTATGGAGAAAAACGGTGTTGAAATATTGGTGGAGCAACCGTTAAATGATTCTATAATAGGTACAGAGCCAGAGGCCTTTATTAGGGATATATTAGTGGAGAAGTTGGCTGTAAAGAAGATATTCTGTGGCTCGGATTTTAGATTTGGTCATAAGAGACTTGGCGATGTGGCACTTCTGAAAAAATTAGAAAAAAAGTATGGCTATAAAACTGTGGCTATAGATAAATTTAAGTATGGAGAGCGAGATATAAGTAGCACTTTTATACGGGAGGAAATAGGAAAGGGATCCATAGAGTTAGTGAATAAATTGCTTGGATATCCGTATACTATAATAGGCGTTGTTGTGGAAGGACAAAAGCTTGGAAGAACTTTAGATTTTCCAACTGTAAATATAATTCCAGAAGATGATAAAATGCTTCCACCTAACGGAGTGTATTTTACAAAAGCTATTATGGATGGCAAAGCTTATGATGCTGTTACTAACATTGGCGTAAGACCGTCTGTAATGGGTGATGGCAGAGTTAATGTTGAAACTCATATACTCGATATTTCAAAAGATTTATACGGAAAAACAATTGAATTGCAATTTTTTGAGTTCGAGAGAAGAGAAAAAAGATTTGCTTCATTAGATGAACTCAAGCACGCAGTCCATAGGGATATTGAATTAAGAAGAGGGAAAATAAGTGTGGATTACACGTAAAAAATATGCCCCAGATGTGTATAAATACCAGAAAATGGGCTTAGGGGTTGACAGATAGGAAAATAGTGCTATAATGTAGAGTAATTGCGTAACACATTCACAACAAATGGAAACACATTTGGAGGAGATATGAGAAAGAAAATTACAGTAATTGGGGCAGGTTCATTTGTGGCAATTATGGCAGCGGTAGCACTTTTCGCAGGCAATGGTTCCAATGATGAACAGAGAACAGATGAAAATGTAGTAGCAAGTAGTGAGGTAGAAGAAATTCCAACACCAGTTGCATCTGGTAACATAAATATTTCATCCGTTGGAGTATCGTCAGTTATCGATACTATGGATTCTGCAAACGGCGCAAATTCGGAAATTACAGGAGACATCAGTTATTTTAATGTTGGATTTGCTGATGCTGTGGAAGGATATAATGATTATCTTTATAGTAGCGACAACATTTCTGAATCAGAAAAGAAGGAAGCTGTGAAGGATATGGATTTAGCTACAGAGATAGTACCTGAAGGTTCTATTATTGCTGGTTATACAAATTTAGGTATTTCAAATGCAAATTCATACTTAAACGTAAGAAAAGGTGCAGGTACATCATACAAGGTTGTAGGTAAGATGCCAGGATATAGTGTTTGTGAAATACTTTCAGAGGAAGATGGCTGGTATAAGATTAAGTCTGGAGATGTTACAGGTTATGTATCAAAGGACTACATTCTTACAGGATATGAAGCAAACGTTAAGGCCATGGAAAAGATGACAGCAGTGCTTGAGGTTAATTGTGACAAGCTTAATGTCAGAGAAGAGCCAAGTACAGAGTGCAGTATTGCTACAAAGGTATCAAAGGGTTCACATCTCAATATTGTAGAAGAAGAAAAGAATGGATGGTATAAGGCATCTATCAACGGACTTGAAGGATACGTATCAGCAGATTATGTTGATGTAGTATATACATTGCCTACAGCTGAGGCAATTATAGAGGTAGTTGAAGCACCAAAGACATCAAGTGGTGGTTCTAAAACAAGTTACACATATTCCAATCCAGAAGCATCACAGAAGGTACAGGAATTGATTAATTATGCATACCAGTTCCTTGGCAATCCTTATGTATACGGTGGAAACAGCTTGACAAAGGGAACTGACTGTTCTGGATTTGTTAAAATGATTTTTGCTAAGTTTGGTTACAGCTTACCAAGATCATCATCAGGTTACCTGAGTGGTGTTGGTACAACAATTTCACTTAGTGATATACAGCCAGGAGATATTCTTGTTTACAAATATTCTAACGGTGGTGGACATGTTGCTATCTATATTGGTAATGGAAAGATAATCCATGCTGCAAACGAGAGAGCAGGTATCTGTATTGGCAATTACAATTTCGTTACACCACGTAGAGCTGTAAGAGTTATCCAGTAAATTCTTCAAGAGAATTTTGTAAGAACAGGTAAATAGAAAATGCTATATAAGGGAAAGTCAAAAATACTTTGACTTTCCTTTTTTTGTGTGTTAATATATATAAGGTTGTGCAGGCACAACAAAATAAACAACAAGCCCACACTCGGTGTTTGGACACTCCGACCGGTACTGAAGTGTAAGGCGATATATTTTTAAGGAGGAAATTGCCATGATAAGCAAAGAGAAGAAAGCAGAACTTATTAAGACATACGGTAGAACACCAGAGGACACAGGTTCTCCAGAGGTTCAGATTGCTATCTTAACAGAGAGAATCAAGGAGCTCACAGAGCACTTAAAGACACATCAGAAGGATCACCATTCAAGAAGAGGTCTTCTTAAGATGGTAGGTCAGAGACGTGGTTTACTTGATTACTTAAAGAAGACAGACCTTGAAGGTTACAGAAGCTTAATTGAGAAGTTAGGTATCAGAAAGTAATTATACAGAAATTAAGGATGGACAAGGCAACGCCTTGTCTATCTTTGCTGTATAGGATAACAGTTGGCGAGGGAGGCTTGACCGAGACCACTGAAACAGCCACAAATAATGTAAATGTACATGTACATCGGTTGCGGCATTTTCAGTGTTTTCGGAACTTCTACCGATTGTGAAATGTTTAATTATAGGAGGTAAAAATGTACAAGAGTTTTTCAATGGAACTCGCTGGCAGAACACTTACAGTTGATGTCAATAGAGTTGCAAAGCAGGCAAATGGTGCAGCCTTAATGCACTATGGTGATACAGTAGTATTATCTACAGCAACAGCATCAGATAAGCCAAGAGATGGTATTGATTTCTTCCCTCTCTCAGTTGAGTATGAGGAAAAGTTATACGCAGTTGGTAAGATTCCTGGTGGTTTCAATAAGCGTGAGGGAAAGGCGTCTGAGAATGCTATTCTTACATCACGTGTAATCGATCGTCCTATGAGACCATTATTCCCTAAGGATTACAGAAATGATGTAACACTTAACAACATGGTTATGTCAGTTGACCCAGAGTGTAGCCCAGAGCTTACAGCTATGCTGGGTTCTGCAATTGCAGTTGCTATATCAGATATTCCATTTGATGGTCCATGTGCTACAACACAGGTAGGTCTTATAGATGGTGAATTCGTGTTCAACCCAAATGCAACACAGAACGCAGTTTCAGACCTTAAGCTTACAGTTGCATCTACAAAGGAAAAGGTTATCATGATTGAAGCTGGTGCTAACGAAGTGCCTGAAGCTAAGATGATTGAGGCTATATATGCAGCTCATGAGATTAACCAGAAGGTTATCGCATTTATTGAGCAGATAGTAGCTGAGGTTGGTAAGGAGAAGCACACATATGAGAGCTGTGCAATTCCAGCCGAGTTATTTGATGAGATGAAGAAAATCGTAACTCCAGAGGAAATGGAAGTAGCGGTATTTACAGATGATAAGCAGACAAGAGAAGGTAACATCAAGGCTATCAGTGAAAAGCTTGTAGAGGCATTTGCTGAGAATGAAGAATGGGTTGCTCTTATACCAGAAGCATTATATCAGTATCAGAAGAAGACAGTTAGAAAGATGATTTTAAAGGATCACAAGCGTCCAGATGGTCGAGAGCTTACACAGATTCGTCCACTTGCTGCAGAGGTTGACTTGATTCCTAGAGTTCATGGTTCTGCAATGTTTACAAGAGGACAGACACAGATTTGTAACGTATGTACACTTGCTCCATTATCAGAGGCACAGAAGCTTGATGGCCTTGATGTAAATGAGACATCTAAGAGATATATGCATCATTATAACTTCCCAGGATACTCAGTAGGTGAGACTAAGGTTTCAAGAGGTCCGGGACGTCGTGAAATCGGTCATGGTGCATTAGCAGAGAGAGCACTTATTCCAGTTCTTCCTTCAGAGGAGGAATTCCCATACGCAATCAGAACTGTATCTGAAACATTTGAGTCAAACGGTTCTACATCAATGGCATCTACATGTGCGTCATGTATGTCACTTATGGCTGCCGGCGTACCTATCAAGAAGATGGTTGCTGGTATCTCATGTGGTCTTGTAACAGGCGATACAGATGATGATTACGTATTACTTACAGATATTCAGGGCCTTGAAGATTTCTTCGGAGATATGGACTTTAAGGTAACTGGTACAGATGCAGGTATCACAGCTATACAGATGGATATCAAGATTCATGGTCTTACAAGACCTATAGTTGAAGGTGCAATCGCTAGATGTCGTGAGGCAAGAATGTTTATCATGGAGAATTGTATGAAGCCAGCAATCGCTGAGCCAAGACCTGAGGTTGGCCCATACGCTCCAAAGATTATACAGATTCAGATTGACCCAGCTAAGATTGGCGAGGTTGTTGGACAGAGAGGTAAGACAATCAACGCTATCATCGAGCAGACAGGTGTTAAGATTGATATCACAGACGAAGGTGCTGTATCTATCTGTGGCGTAGAGGCTGACAAGATGGCTGAAGCCAAGAAGATGATTGAGACTATCGTTACTGACTTTGAGGAAGGTATGGTATTCGAAGGTACAGTTATCAGCATCAAGGAATTCGGTGCGTTTTTAGAGTTTGCTCCTGGTAAGGAGGGTATGGTTCACATCTCTAAGATTTCTGAGGAGAGAATCAACCATGTTGAGGATGTGCTTACTCTTGGAGACCGTGTTAAGGTTGTATGCCTTGGCAAGGATAAGATGGGTAGAATCTCATTCTCTATCAAGGATTGTAAATAAATCTAAAATTGTGGAGTGAAATATAGCTGTAAATAATATATAAGATAGGTTGAAAACTGTCCGATACGTGTTATAACGCGTATCGGACAGTTTTTATTATTGTATAGGAAAATTCTGTTCTATTTTTCAATTTACCCGCATAAACATTTTATAGATACATAAATAATTCTTTATAGATGTCATACTTGGATACATGAAGAGAAGAAGATGGAGGGAATAGAATGTCTGAGGGTACATATCATGATTATGATTTTGAAATGACAGAGACGGTGGCAAATGCTGCAGAGCAAAGTAGTGGTTCAAATTGGATTATAGTACTGCTAATTATTGGAATTGTAATGTTGGCAGCGCTGATTGGTTTGGTCATCACTATGATGATTAAGACTATAAGGATGAGGGAAAGCCTTGACAGCATATGTATAAAACTGGGAAATATGGAGGCAGGCAGCAATTCAAAAAGTATTGGAGTTGTTTTTTGCAAGAAATGTGGCTGTAGTTATGCTGCTACAGAAGTCAGATGTCCTTTCTGCGGCACCAAGAAATAGAGAAAGCATCTTAGTTGTTTTGGGGAGATGAGGAACAAATGATTGTTACATTATTGAAGCCGGAAAATGTATATAGTATCACTCTACCAGAGAAGGTAAATGGAAGGTATTGGATTTCAGATATTGGTCCGGATGGAAAAAGAAGAAATTTAATAAGTGCAGAAGGTGTAGGTGGGCAATGGTTTCTAAAAGAAACTAAAAAAGCCAGACTGATAAACAGTGATGAAAGTGAGACAATCTTAAAACCAGACACAATATATAATGTGGAGATTTACGACCAGTCAGGAGAGTCTTTTCTCTATGCCGAGGTAATAAATGACTCAAGAAGGGAATATAAGAAGCTTGTTGTCACAGAAAATATTGAAATTACCATTGGGAGAGATATCAATAATACTATTCGGGTCAACAATAGTTTTGTGTCAGCTCACCATGCAAAGCTTACTTATTTTGACAATATATGGACTGTAATTGATGAACATAGCACCAATGGAACTTATGTTAATGATTTAAGAGTATCTACGATGACATTGAGACCTGGAGATACTGTCTATATTATGGGGTTTAAGGTTATAATAGGCAGCAATTTCATTGCAATGAATAATCCTGATAACACAGTGACATATGACTCATCTGTTCTGTTTAGTTATGCACCACAAAGCATTGAAGAGAATAAAAATGAAATTACCTATCAGGATTTAGATGATAAATATTTTTATCGTTCTCCCAGATTTAAGAGGGATATAGAAGAGCACAAGATAAAAGTTGACCCACCACCAACGGTTGAAAAGATAGATACAACACCGATGGTTCTTGTAGTGGGGCCATCTGTTACCATGGGAATGGCATCCGCATCTACAGCTGCATTTGCTATAATCAATGCAACCAGCAGTGGAAATGGCATGCTGACAGCAATGCCCACAGTTGTTATGTCAGGTAGTATGTTATTAGGAATGATAATGTGGCCAATTCTTTTAAAGAAATATGAGAAGAGAAAAGCAGCAAAAAAGGAGCGCTTAAGACAAGCAAAATATAAAGATTACTTATTCGCTATAAGGGATCGCATAAGGAAGGAAATGAAGGAACAAAGTGACATACTGTTTGAGAATAACGTATCAGTCGAACAGTGTGCAGAGCGAATAATTTCAAGAAAAGCGAATCTGTGGGAGAGAGTGATAGGACAGTCTGATTTTTTGAAGCTTAGGGTGGGACTTGGAAACGTTCAGTTTATTGGAAACATAGTTTTTCCAGACAGAAAATTTTCATTGGAGGAGGATAACCTTCAGGACGAGCTTATGGCACTTAGAAATGAGCCTAAGGATTTAGATTCAGTACCTATAACCTACTCATTTTCGGAGAACAAGATATGTGGAATCGTCAGTGATAGACGGTCACTTACATTAGATTTCATAAGTAGTATGATAGTAAGGATGATAGCACTACACAGCTATGATGAGCTGAAGCTGGTTTTTATAGTGGCGGAGGATGATAAAGATGGATGGGAGATGTTCAGATGGATACCACATGTATGGGATGATGACAAAAACATAAGATTTTATGCAACAAACATTGAGCAGGCAAAAGAGATATCAGTATATCTGGAGAAGGAATTGTACGACAGAAGTCAAAAAAGGGGCCAGGATAAATATTCTCCATATTATGTTATTTTCAATCTTGATAAATCAATTGGAGGGAGGACAGATATCATACGAATGGTACTTGAGGAGGAAAGCAACTATGGATTTTCTGTCATTAATGTAGCTGACAGTATTCATAATCTTCCCAAGGAATGCTCAATGGTAATAGAGATAGGGGAAACAGTTTCTAAAATATATGATAGAAATGATACCAGTGGGGGAAGGATTGAGTTTGCAGCTGATTTGAAGCTTGATAAAGATATTTTATATATTGTCAAGTCAATTGCAAATATTAGCCTTAATACCACAAGCAATTCATATACACTGCCAGATATGCTTACATTTCTTGATATGTTTGATGTCCATAAAATCGAACATTTGAATCCTCTTATGAGATGGAAGAATAATAATCCTACAATGTCATTGTCGGCTCCCATAGGTGTAGATACCTTAGGACAGCTGTTTACGCTGGATCTTCATGAAAAATTTCAAGGACCTCATGGCCTTGTGGCTGGCATGACTGGTTCAGGCAAAAGTGAGTTTATCATCACATATATTTTATCCATGGCGGTCAATTATCATCCTGATGAGGTAGCATTTATTCTTATTGATTATAAAGGTGGTGGTCTTACGGGAGCTTTTGAGGATAAGGAAAAGGGGATAAAGCTTCCTCATCTTGCAGGAACAATAACAAATCTGGATGGAGCAGCGGTTAAACGTTCTCTTATATCAATTCAGAGCGAGCTTAGAAGAAGACAGGCTGTATTCAATGAGGTCAGAAGAATCGCAAATGAAGGGACAATGGACATATATAAGTACCAGAAATTGTACAGGGATAAGATGGTAAATGAACCAATCCCACATCTGTTTATCATATCTGATGAATTTGCTGAATTAAAAGCACAGCAACCAGAGTTTATGGCACAGTTAATCAGTGCAGCACGTATAGGAAGAAGTCTTGGCGTCCATCTTATACTTGCAACCCAGAAGCCATCGGGAGTAGTAGATGACCAGATTTGGAGTAATACCAGGTTCAGAGTTTGTCTTAAGGTGCAGGAAAAGGCGGACAGTGTAGATATGATTAAAAGACCTGAGGCTGCTGAATTATCTAATACAGGAAGATTTTATCTTCAGGTGGGATTTAATGAATATTTTGCTCTAGGTCAGTCTGCTTGGTGTGGAGCACCATATTATGAACATGAAAGTAATGAGAAGAAGTCTGATGATAGCATAAAGGTTATTGATAATATTGGCAGAGTGAAAAAATCCGTAAAGCCTGTAAAAAAACTTGAATTTGGTGAGAAAAAGACAAAGCAGATTGTGGCAATGGTCAGATATTTATCAAAACTGGCATATGAGGAGGGGATAAGTGTCAGACCCTTATGGCTTGATTCAATGCCGGAATGTATTTTTCTGGATGAACTTTTAAAAAAATATACTATGGAGAAGGATGAGCCCTATATATTGCATCCTGTCATTGGTGAATTGGATGATCCGTTTAATCAGAATCAGAGAATCCTGACTCTGAATCTTGCAGAAGAGGGAAACACACTTATATATGGTGTCGCAGGCAGTGGAAAGCTTACGTTTTTAACCACGATGATTTATGACCTTATTAATAAACACACGGCAGATTATCTTAATATATATATTCTGGATTTTGGAGCAGAGACCCTTAAGATGTTTGCCAATGCACCACAGGTAGGCGATGTTGTGCTTTTAACTGAGGAAGAAAAGGTAGTAAATCTTATGAAAATGCTTCGGGCAGAAATTGTTCAGAGAAAGAAGATATTTGTAGATTACGGTGGAGATTACATTTCATATGTAAAAAATTCTGGAAATGTATGCCCAAATATAGTTGTTTTTATAAATAACTATTCTGCCTTTGCGGAGATGTATGAGATGTGTGAGGAGCTTGTGGCAATGGTGTCAAGAGAGGGAACTAAATATGGAATATATATGATTGTTACAGCAACAAATGCCAGTTCTATGAGATTTAGATTGGTGCAGAATTTTAAACGATTATTGGTGCTGCAAATGAATGATAAGGCGGATTATTCAGCAATATTGGGATCGACGGAAGGAGTATATCCATCAGATATGAAGGGAAGGGGAATTATTAAGGATGAGCATACATATGAATTTCAGACAGCAAGAATTGCTGAGCCTGATATGGTAATGAATACTGTGAAGCAGTGTATTGAAAGGCTGGTTTTAGAACATAAGGGATCTTATGCCAGAAGAATTCCTGTCCTACCCGACAGAGTTGATGGTAGTTATGTGTCAGAGATAGAAGTTACATTAGATAAGTTTCCTGTAGGCATCAATATAAAAAGTCTCGCCCCTGTTTATCACAACATTATGGACAGTTTTTTTACATTTGTTATATCTCAGGATGGTGAAGGTGTGTCTCATGTATTGCAGGGAATAGCAGAATTGATGTCCCAGAGAATTGAGGCGAAAGTGATTGCGCTGGATGCTATAGACAAGTTTGTATATGACTCAGAAAAGGCTTATGAATACCATAATAGTAATTTGGAATCAGTAATTGTAGATATGTTTAATGAGACTGTGGCCAGACATAAATACTTTAAAGAGAATCAAAAAATTACTGAAAAGAGAATTATTTATATTATAAATTCCCTGGAAAGGTTAAAGGAGAGTTTAACAGAAGATGGAAATGATAAGCTTAAGGTTCTCTTTGAAAAGGGAAGGCTACAGTTGAATATTCATTTTATCATAGGTGATTCACTGGCGGCTATGAATAAGATTACATTTGACTCATGGTATAAGAAACATTGTGGAAGTCCATCAGGATTGTGGATAGGGTATGGCTCTGCAGATCAGTACATTCTCAAGATAACTAAACCAACAAGCGAGCTTTATCAGGAGATGGAAAAAGGCTTCGGTTTATATATCAGCAGGGGAAGATTTGTTATGCTAAAAGCACTCACAAGTAAATTCACAGAAAATGAGGATGAGTAATGAGTTATGTTATTGTAGAAGTTTATCTACCAGCAGCTGGGAAATCTTATGACATAAAAATACCAAGGTGTAGCCAGATGTGGGAAGTATGTAAACTTGTAGGTCAGGCTTTGGAGGAGCTTTCGGACGGCTTATATAAAGCAACCGAAGATTTAGTACTTTGCCATAGAGCGACAGGTACAATTTTCAATATTAATTATTCAGTTGAAGAGTTAGGGATAATGAATGGCTCTCAATTGATATTAATATAAATATAAGATTGTGGGAGTGGGAAACACGTAGTAATCCGTTGAACTTGGATTAAGGTGTTTTGACACCCTAATCAATGTAAGAAATGAAAGGAGTTAAAAAATGGCAAGAGGACAGATTACAGTTGAAACAACTCAGCTTGATTCTGTGGCAGAGAAAGTTGAGGGGTACGCAGACAGCTACTTAAGGGAGTATACATCCCTATACTCACTAGTTACTGATATGCAGTCTGCATGGGCAGGTGTTGATAATACTGCATACACAGCACAAATCGAGGGTTTCAAGGATGATTTTCAAAAGATGGAGAAGCTTATGAGAGATTATGCTGCGTTTTTGAAGCAGACAGCGGCAAAGTATCGTGCAGCACAGGCAGATATTAAGACACAGGCACAGCAGCTAGCAACAAACGCATAGAAAGGGGAGAGTAGATATGGCAGATATTAAGATTACTTTTAGTGAAGTAAGAAATAAGGCAAAGGCAATTCAGAAAAGTAATGATACATTAAATCAGCATCTTACAGATATCAAGGGAGCTATCAATGCATTGGAGTCGGTATGGACATCAGATGCATCTGATACAATCAGAGCGAAGATCACAGATATGCAGCCTAAGTTTGATAACTATTATACAATTATTAAGTCTTATGTTACATTCCTTGAGACAACTGTATCAAATTATGAGGCAACAGAGCAGTCAATCAATTCAAATGCAGCGGCCTTTGAGTAAGATGTGGAGGTATCCACTTATGGTGGTCAGCTGTTAGCTGACCACCTGGATTAAATCGTAGTTGTGTTACAACTGCGATTTAATTATATAGGATTGTGGGAGTGCAAAGCATGTAGCAATCCGTTGAATCAGGATTGGGGTGTTTTGACATCCTGATTCTATATAAAAAATAATGATGACAGATGGAGGAAGAGATGGCACAGGGGAAAATTATTGTAACTTCTGCTGATTTGAGAGCTGCATCTTCAAAGGTTGAAAGTATAGCCAAAAAGTATAGAGATGAATATACAACTCTATATACCACTATAGATTCAATCTCAGAATCAGGATTCTGGCAGGGAGAAGATAATGTGGCTTATGTTAAGCAGATAAATATGTTTAAGAATGATTTTCAGGCAATGGAGCAGTTGATGATAGAATATGCAGCGTTTCTTAAGAAAACAGCTGACGGATATGAGGCTATACAGTCTCATACAGCTGATCAGGCAACGAAGAAATTACTGATATCAGTTTAGGAATACAGGAGGACCTATGAAGGGGAAGTTAAGAAGAATTGTAGCTATGATGCTACTTGTAGTTATGTGTTTAACAACGTTGATTTCATGTGGTTCAGATAATAAGGATCAAAGTATAGGAAGTGTCGACTATCTGACCAGAGGACAATGGGTAACCATGCTGGGACAGAGATTCGGTATGGTTAACTATATGAATAACGAGCCATATTATACTGATGTTGCAAGTGACAGTGAGATTTTTCCGTATGTTCAATCATGCTATGAATGGGGAATTCTCTCTACAGGAACAGATACATTTAAACCAGATGAAATCGCTACAACAGGATTTGTTATAAGCACATCCGTATTGGCTACAGGCATTGACTACCGGGAATATATGGAGGGAGATGATCCTAATGAGGGTATCTTAGGTTTAGCAAATGCCAAAGGTATCACAAGCATAAAATACGGTGAAGACAAAAAGCTTACAGAAGGTCTGTGTCTTGTAGAGGCTGCAGTAATTCTCAATTCGGCTGTAACATGCTATCTCAGTGAAGATAATTCAGAGGATGACCATATAATAGTTGAATATAGAGAAGATGTGCTAGATAAGACTGACAGTGAAAATGTAACTGTGAATGAAGATGCATCACAGATAACCATGCCGGCCAGTGAGGCTGCTGACATAGATACAGGAGAGGTTTTCCTTGTGCCAAGTGAGCAGTATCCGGAAGGATATGCAGTAAAGGCTGTATCAAAGACTGTAGAGGCTGACGGCGCATGTACTATCAAGGTAGAACGCCCAGAGATATATGAGGTTCTAGATGAAATTGATATAGACACATATGCAATTGCTGACTCAGAGCATTTTGTTCCAGTTGAAGGTGTTACCATAGTTAAGGACTCAGCTAAGGCAAATAGTGCCCAATTAACTGCCAAGGCAGACATGTCACATATAAGTGATCTAAGTGGAACTGATCATAAGATAGATAATACAGTGGAGGCATCTGCTTCAGGAAGTAAGACAATTACTTTAAATATCAATCTTACAGATGGTTCATCAGAGCTAACTCAGGATACATCTCTTGATGCTAAACTGTCAAAAATGGGAACATATTTTGATGAATTCAAATTTTCAGGTAAGCATTCAAAGACAAATAATGATGATTATGATGACTTTATCAAGACAGCAGAGGGGTCAAGAGTAGCATTTAGCAATGACAGAGCATATCTGGATAAAATGGGGGAGCTGGCAGACCAGTATAATGCAGGACAGATAAGTGAAGAGGAGTTTTGTTCCCAGCTTGAGACATACAGACAGCAGATTACGGAAAATGCTAAACCTGTATACAAGTACAAGGCAGGATATTCATTGACAGGTCAGGTGCAGCTGGAGCTTGGTGTTGCGGCAGAAGCAAAGATAGATTTTGACTGGGGAAATACAACGGTTGAAAAGTTTTCTTTGTCTCTCAATAGCAAAACTACATCTAATGTTACATTGAAAGGAAAAATTGGAGGAGATGCAAAGCTTGGCGAATTGAAGATACCTATAAATGGTGGATTCGTCATTACTGTAGAAGTAAGTCTTTTTGTGGAGGCAAACGGGGAGATTTCATACAATTTTGAGGTTACAAGTGCCACTAAAATGGAATATGAAAATGCAAACGGCTTCAAGTCTACATGTGACAA
Source organism: Lachnospiraceae bacterium (assembly GCA_017408025.1). Lineage (GTDB taxonomy): Bacteria > Bacillota > Clostridia > Lachnospirales > Lachnospiraceae > SVEL01. The sequence continues at coordinate 85,466 of JAFQVJ010000044.1, read as the reverse complement.
ATCTGCAAAGCAGTCTATTGATGCAAAGCTTAGCTTAGAGGCAGGTGCAAGATTGACGGCTTGTCTTACATTTATTGATATCGACATTATAGATGTGGCACTTGCCGCATCAGGAAAGCTTGAGGCAACGGCAAGCTTCTATATTGAAGATGGTGCCAATATAGACCATACGGCAGAACAGATTACTATATATGAAGAAATAGGATTAAAAACTGATGTAAATCTATATCTGCCTATTATCAAATTGCAGGTAGGAAAAAAGGATAACACGGTTATAAATGAGCTTTGTTTGAGTGCTGAATTTACACTGATATCGCAGGATCAGGCAGAGAAAATTAAATTGTATGATACCCAGAGTGCGGTGAGAGCTGAGGAGGTTATTCCTCTTAAACAGGAGGAGACAACAAGTGGTGATGGGGAAAAGCAACCTCAGGGAGGCTTATACATTGACAGGTACCTTATCATTGTGGACGTAGGTAACAGTGCAGTTATAGAGTGTACACTTCCAGATGGATATAAGGAAAGTGATTTGGTATGGTCTTCCGAAAAAGCAAATATAGCAACTGTATCAGGAGGAATTGTCACAGGTATATCTGAGGGAAGTTCCCTAGTTACTGTAAAGACTAGCGATGGAAAATTTACAGCTACTTGTACGGTAATTGTAAACAAATAGACATTTTTAAGGCATTTTAATGATATAGGGAAGTTCAACGGATTGTTACGTGCTTCGCACACACACTTGAATCCTATATCATTAGTAATGCTGCTTCCTGAATACTTGTGCATATACAGATGTAAATATATAGGTGGAATATAAGTATGAAGAACATTTTAAAAAAGAATATTATATTGAGAATTATAGGGACAGTTATTGTACTTACTCTTTTAATCATTATAGTTGGAATTAAATATGGAAGTGCAACAACTGCACCTAAATGTGGAGCAGAAAAAAAGGAATTTAGGTCACAAGATACCATTGGAGAATCATCCATTGATGTATCAATGACTGTAGATGGAAATACAAAAAGCATTGAAGAGACAACTGTGGCGTTGGAAGAGACAACGGCTATGGAGGCAATGGTGGCTCAGGAGGGAAGTACAGTTGAGGAGAAAACCACGGGCAAGCTGGTAGAAGAAACGGTCAAAGAAACGACAGACGGAAAACAGGAAGAGACAACAATAAGAGATACAACTTCATCTCAAAAAAATACTACATCTAAGCAGACCACAATAGTTCAGGAGACAACAAAAAGGGCTACAACAGAACAAAAAACAACAAAACAAGAAACTACAACGAAACAGGAGGAAACTACAACGAAACAGGAGGAAACTACAAAACCTTTAAGGGGTGTAAATGGAGTAATCATAGAGGAATTGTGTCTTAATCTAAAAACCGGTTTGGTATCTTTGCCGAAGACAAAGGATGAATTGGTAGAATTCTGTGGTGTAGGACCTGCATCTGCGGGAAAGTCATATGATTATTTATCTGGAAGTATAGCCTCACTTTGTCTTTTTAACAACGAAATAAAATTCTATGATGGACATACAGGTTCAACAGTGGATAATGTGAAAGCTATCTATGGGACTCCGTATTATGAATATACTGATGAGGAATATGATACAAAATGTGTAATGTATAAATATTTAAATTATACAAATGATGCATCGCAGGTAATATATATACGCTTCGAATTTGGAGGGAGCATAGGATATAATCTTGGCGGTATTACAATTGGATCGTACAGCGACCTGGATATAGATTAACTTTTTGGGCAGACATTTAGTAGAGGGAGAAACAGGAAATGAGACGGACGTATTTGAAAAGGATTATGGCAATAATAATGAGCATGTTGCTTTTATTCACATATATACCTATTAATTCGGTATTGGGCGACGTTGTCAATGAGGAATTGACGACAAAAAAGTTTGTTGTGAAGGTTTATAATAGTGAAAATAAGGTTATAGATAATGCTTCATTTGAGATAGAGGGAAATAAAGTTGCAGCCGTAGCGAAGGAGGAGGGGGTGTATGAACTATCTGTTAAGCTTGAAACTCATAAGGAAACGACGATTGATATTTATGGTGATAGTGAGCACTATTATGAGAGATACGTGGGACAATTAAAGGTCACAGCGAATAGTGGTAATGAGCACAGTGTGGTGCTTATTCTTCAAAAAAACGTTCCATTAGGTAATAGCAACTTAACCTTTGATAGTGAAAAACGTCAATATTCAGGAACAATAACATATGCAGAGGACAAAATGTTTATATTAAAAACACCAGAGAATATTCAATGTGAGGTCACATCAAAGGGAGAGGATGGAGAAGCCAATGCCAGCGTATCCAAAGTGGATAAAGCTAATGATTGGAAGATAGATTATATGGTACCAGGAACAGTGACTGTTAAGCTATCTGGCTCAGGCTATAAGGATACGTATGTTCAATTATATATAAAAAATGATTTAAGGTATGAATACGAAAACAATAAGAATATAAATGGTCTTAATGTATCAAAAAATCAGGAAGGTCATGTGGAAAATGTAGAAGTAAATGCAATACCAGACGGTTTAGAGTGGAGATTGAATCTCACATGCCCTTATCCAGACAGTGTGGAATATACATCTGCCAATCCTGAGATTGTGGATATTAAAAGTGATGAAAATGGTAAAAAAGACGGAACTATAGTAATAAAAAGCAGTGGTGAAACTACTATCACGGCCAGCTGTAAGCTCAGTGGCATCAGCACATCCTATGACATAAAGGTCAATGGGTATAGTGGAGAAATAGTTCTAAAAGACAGTAATGGAAAAAAGGTATCAAAGGATTATGAATTTGTATTTGATGCGGTAAAATCTATTGGCACTAGCTTTAGTGTCATAGGGGAAGCTGACACAAAGCTGTATAACATAAGCTATGCATCAGGAAATGATAATATAGCGACTGTTGATCAAAAAGGAAATGTGACAATAAAAGGAGTAGGTAATACTGATATAACCGTTACAGCTGTACCACTGGAAGTTAATAGCTGGGTGAATCAGGTAAGTACATCCTATAAGATAAAAGTTGAAAAAGGAAAGGTTTCCGCAAATATAAGTTACAAGGAAAAGGAGCTTACACCGGGCGGCTTGGCAGAATTTTATGATTGCAAAGAACGCTGTGATGTGGTTAAAGATGAGAAGACAGGAAATGGTATCAGCCTTACACTGCCTTTTGATATAAAGGTTTATGATATGGAGGGCAAGGAGGTAACTTCATATACTTTCCAGATGTGGGATCCAAAAAAAATATTGAAATTTGATGGGAATATAATCAGCAATCCCGATGAGATTGTGAGAAACAGAAAATTTGAAGTAAATGTTCAAATCTTAGATGATTTAGGTCGCTTTGACAGTGTATCAATACCTGTAGGCGTTATATTGTATGGAAATGTTACCAATAACAGAGGTTATTACACTATATCAGGAGTAGATGAAGGGGCAGATGGCGAAAGATGGAATACGGCAGGGGATGTGAAAATTACAGGAAACTCAGATGAAGCTACTAATACTTACTATGATGTGGCATTAAAAAATATATATTCTGCCTACGGAGATTTATGTATATATGCAACTTCAGATGGGGAGACAACAGACACAGAGCATAAAATCTTCGTAAGAGACAAGGATGAGAATATTATCATATGTCGTGAATACTTTGGAGTCGATAAAAATTGTCCGGAAATCATGGAAATACAATATGATGAGGGAACGATATTGACAAACCATGGAATATATAGTGTTGATGCAGTTGAAATCACAGTAATGTTGAATGATAAGGAGGAAAATCTTTATGACGCTACGTTAAGTGTTGAAGGAAAAAACTCTATCACATCGAATATATTAAAAACGTCAGATGGAAAAGAATATTGTGTGTTTAAGCTTGATGGCGAGCAATATAATGGAGAAAATAGAAATGTAAAAATCTGTGTAAGAGATAGAGCGGGCAATTCTGTAATAGAGGAGATTGGAAATATTGTAATAGAAGATATGCCTGCAATAGCAACATTTTCTATTGATTCGGACAGTGAGTACAAGGTATACGAGTCAGATAATAAGATTTGGACTGGTGGAGATGTAAAGGTAAATGCAGTTGTGACAGATTTAGTGTCAGGTGCGGATGCAGGTGAGGCTTCCGGCCTGTTATCATATGAAGTGCATGTAAATGGTGTATATATCGAAACGGTTTCTTTTGAGGAAATGACGGAAAAGGTATTGTCTGATACCTATGTAATAGACACCGCCTTATATAGCAAAACGGAAGAAGGTCTTGTTACTATTCAGATAAAAAATATAAAGGATTTTGCAGGTAATTCAGGAGTGAATGGTGAATATAAGATATATGTAGATACAGGGGCTCCTACCGCAGAATTTGTGGATACAGATACTAAGGGTAATGAGAGCAGAACAGCATTTGGAAACTTTTATAATTCACCTACAGGATTTGTCTTTAAGCCAAAGGATGACGGTTCTGGCGTCCATAGTGTGACAATGAATATCGATGATGTGGTATATAATGGTTCATTAGATGAAGATGGAATCATTACTTTTTCTGTAAATGTCATGACATCAGGTGATATGTACCTTACCATTACCGACAACGTAGAAAATGTGCAGAAGATATCTTTAAGCAGCATATGTGATGGTAGTGGGAAACATCCTTTTTCCAGCGATTATGTCCTCCTGGAGAATAATAAGATTAAAGCAGCTTTTGAAAAAACTGGAGAAGCATTTAAGGGAGAGTGGTATAGAGACACAGTCACATACATAGTTAATCTTAAAGATGAGGGAACAGAAAAGCTTCCAGCTTCAGGTATAAAGAATGTAAAGGTTTTTGTGAACGATACAGAATATGGAATATATGACTGCTCAGATAAGTATACAGTGGATTCATCATATAAGATAACCATTGACAAATCATGGATTGAAAAGGTAATAAGCGAATCTGGCATATATACGGTAAAGGTGATTGCAGAGGACAATGCAGGTAATATAACAGAAGCCACGGATAGAGTGAAGATTGATATGGTGGCACCTGTTATTTCCGATATAACAGGAGTTGAGAACGGAAGTAACAATACAGGCATTATCACAGTTAATTTTCAGGTAATGGAGAAGCATTTTTCAGAGGAGGGAAATAAGACAGTAGTTACTGTAAAAAAGACATTAGATGGAAAAGTAACTGAGTATGAGGCAGAACCATTTGCATATTATTCAGTGAATACTAAGCAGGCGTATACATTTTCAGAGGATGGCACATATGTTGTAACCATTACATCTGAGGATGCGGCGGGAAACAAGGCTGAGCCTAAAACAATAAGCTTTATCGTTGACAATACAGCTCCTATTGCTGAAATTTCAGGTGTTACACCTAACGAATATTATATGGACAAAGCAAGTGTAAAGATAGATGTTGTCGAATCAAACTATGAAAATACAGATGTTGTTATTGGCATTACAAGAGAATTGAATGGTGTGGAGGAAATGGTGCAGAGTAAGCAGTTTGATGGTACACAAAAGGAATCCTCACTTGTTCAGGAGTTTACAGAGGAGGGAACATACACTATAAAGGTGGACGCCAAGGATAAAGCTGGAAATGTGGCGCTGACAAAAACGGTGATATTTACAATAGATACTTACATGCCAGTCATTGAGATAAATGGTGTTGAAAACGGTGCGGCATATAATGATGAGATAGTGCCATCAATATCTATAAAGGACAATTTTTACAGAGATTGCAGTGTGAATATTGTTAAGACAGGTGTGTACTTTAATGGCAATAAGACCGATGTGAACAGCTTCATTGAGATGGATGTTACGTCATTGCTTGTCTCTCATAGAAATATAGATGAGCAAGGAGCAGAAATCAAGCTGGATTCGTTCAATGCTGTTCAGGAAAATGACGGAATTTATACACTTGTTGTCACAGCTACGGATTATGCGGGTAGAACGTCCACAGAGACCATTTCCTTTTCTGTTAATAGATTTGGATCAGTGTATACCTTTGATGAAAACCTTAAAAATATTGTCAATACATATAATATGTCAATAGATAATGATTTTGTTATCACTGAATATAATGCTAACAGGATTTTGGCTGATTCCGTAAAAGTTACTATCACAAGGGACGGTTCACTGCTTAACAGTGTAGTTATGGAGACCTACGAGGAAAATGGTGGAGAATCGGTCGGTGATAGTGGCTGGTATCAGTATCGTTATGTAATTTCTAAGGATAATTTCAAATATGATGGAGTATATGTTATCTCAGTTTCATCAGCGGATGAAGCAGGGAATAATTCAAATACAATAACATACGATGAAATGGCCGTCAGATTTTCAGTGGATACGACTAAACCTGAGGTAGTCAAGGTCATGGGACTAAGTAAAGATTCATATAGCAGTGATAGGATACGGGTGGAATATGAAGCTTTTGATGCAGTGGCAATAGAAGAGGTAAGAGTTTTTCTCAATGGAAATGTGATTCAGACAGTGACAGAATTCAGTGATGTTACAACCTACAGAGGAGAATTCTATATTGAAGAGGGCATGGAGCAGAAAGTCAGGTTTGCCATAGAAGATAAGGCAGGTAATGTTATTGACACGGATAACATGGAGGATATGAAGCTTGGTAAAGTTGTTGATTTCTGTGATGTAGTTACAGTATCTACAGATATGTTCGTAAGATGGTATGTGAATAAGCCACTGTTTTACGGAACAATAATCGGAACATCAACAGCCGTGGCTGGTGGTGTAGTATGCTTGATAATCAGAAGAAAGCGAATCAGGGCAAAGTAATTTCTTTGAAAGGATATAAAAATGAACAAGATTGAAGTGATAAAGAAGGGAAAAGAAAAATACGTCAGTGTAAAGCTGTCGCCAGCACAGACAATTAATACACGAGAGGCTGAACTGTTAAGAAAGGGGCAGGTGTACCAGCTCATAAACCCTGATATAGGGGTTAAAAGGAAAACTGAGCTTATATACAGGGTTACAAACTATATGTCACTTAAGGAATATCTTCAGGCAGTTACCTCCAAGAAAGGTTTTTTAAATATGGTTTTGTCTGTTCTCGATATGGTAAACGAGTCACAAAGGCTCATGCTTAGTACAAAAAATTTCTTAATTTCTACAAATTATATATTTGTGGAACCAGGCACGAGAACTCTGATGTATGTATATCTGCCGATTATAAATTATGATGTGGAGTCAGATATAAAACATTTTTTTCAGTCTCTTGCGTTTGAAACTGTGTTTAATCAGCTTGAGGATTGTGGGTTTGTTAAGGAATATATTGCTTACTTTGGCAATCATCCTAATTTCTCGATTTACGATTTTGAGTTGTTCATGCGCCAGATGAATGGTGAGAGCGTTGCACCGGGAGATAAGCAAAGTGATAAGGAGATTGAATTTAAGGGAGCAGATTTAAAACCCCAGGAAAATATTATGATGTATGCTCACCCATCAAAGCTGCTTGGGGGTCAGCAAGCTTCGGTGGTGGGAACAACGGTTTTGGGAGCTCCGGAATATGGTACGACAGTGTTGGCACCAGAGGAGTTAAACAGAGTAATTTATCCATATATAGTCAGAGTCAGCAATGGAGAAAAAGTATCTGTAAACAAAAAGAATTTCAGCATAGGTCAGAGTGCTTCTGTTGATTATATGGTATCAGGCAACAATGCAGTCAGTAGGAATCATGCAGAGATAATTATTCAAAATGGAGACTACTTTGTCTTAGATAAGGGTTCAACTAACGGAACATATATAGATGATGAGAGGTTACAGGTAGACACCTTAACCGAGATAAAGCCCGGTCAAATGCTCCGTTTTGCAAATGAAAGTTATGAATTTAATGTATAGGATGGAGGGTATATGAGATTTTTGGCGGGGGCAGCAACCCATATTGGCACAACAAAAAACACAAATCAGGATAGCCTTACCATTAAGCTTGGAAGGTGTGGAAATAAAAATATCGCCATGGCAGTATTATGTGACGGTATGGGAGGACTACAAAGAGGAGAAGTGGCAAGTGGGCTTACAGTAAGGAAATTTTCAGAATGGCTGGAAGGATACCTTCCAGCCATCATAAAAGAAGAGAAAGAAGGCATGGTATTTGATAAAATACAGTCTCAGTGGAATATGTTGCTAGAAGAAATCAACCATAAGCTTAACAATTATGGAAAAGAAAATCGTGTTAATGTGGGAACTACCATAACAGCTATACTTATAATTGATGATGAATATGTAATAGCCAACGTGGGAGATTCGAGAACATATCTGTTAGGGGAGAATATTTCCCAGATAACGGAGGATCAGTCTTTAATTGCAAGAGAAATTAAGTGCGGAAGGCTGACAGAGGAGCAGGCAAAAACGGATCCTCGAAGAAATGTTTTATTCCAATGTATAGGGGCTACTCCAAATCTGGAGATAGAATACTACCGGGGCAAGGTATGTGAAGGAGATGGTGTTTTATTGTGTTCTGATGGATTCAGACATATGGTTTCTTCTGATGAGCTGTTTGTATGGATGAATCCAAAACATACTGATTCAGAGGAGATAATCGAGAACAAGCTTTCCCAATTAATACGGATAAATATGGATAGAGGCGAAACAGACAATATAACGGCAGCTTATATTAAAGTGTCACAGGAGTAGATTGGAAATGGTACGAATAGGTTCAAATATTGATAATAAATATGAGGTTCTTAAGGAGATAGGCAGAGGTGGAATGTCTATTGTTTACCTTGCCATGGACAAAAGGTTAAATAAGCAGTGGGCAATCAAGGAGATAAGTAAAATATCAAACGACAGAAATAATCAGGTTATAGTACAAAGTCTGCTTGTTGAGGCTAATCTGATGAAGAGACTTGATCATCCGGCATTGCCTAGAATAGTTGATATTATCGATAATGGCAGTACGATATACGTTGTTATGGATTATATTGAAGGTGAATCCCTTGATAAAATACTTATCTCTGGAGGGGCACAGCCACAGGAGAATGTTATAAAGTGGGCAAAACAGCTTTGCGATGTACTAAAATATCTTCACTCTCAGACTCCGCCCATTATATACAGAGATATGAAGCCTGCAAATGTGATGCTCAAGCCTGAAGGTGGTCTAAAGGTTATTGATTTTGGTATCGCTAGAGAATATAAGGAATACAACATTAATGATACGGTAAGCTTAGGAACAAGGGGATACGCTGCCCCAGAGCAATTCGGTGGAATGGGACAGACTGATGCCAGAACAGATATATATTGTCTTGGAGTAACACTTTACCATCTTGTGACGGGACAGAATCCTTCAGAGCCTCCATACGAGCTGTATCCTATAAGACAGTGGAATCCAGCCCTATCCTCAGGGCTGGAAGCTATTATAAATAAATGTACACAGCTTAATCCAGATGACCGCTATCAGAGCTGCGATGAATTGATGTATGCGTTGGAGCATTATGAGGAAATGGATGATAACTATAGGAAAAAGCAGAGAACAAAATTAAGAGGGTTTACGTTATGCGCCATTACAACTCTTATTATGTTTGTATCAGGTATAGTGTTTAACTTTCTAGCGGCATTGGAAAATGATAGAAATTACGAGCATAAAATAAATATCAGCACATCCACAGATTATGACCAGAGGATACACAGCTATAAGGAGGCCATAGAATTATTCCCATACAGATTCGAGGCGTACAACAGGCTTTTACAGGCATACAATGACAATAATTTATTTGGGGATAGAGAAAGTAGAGATTTTATAGAATATTATAATGCAGCATTCAATGAGCAGAATGAAAATGAGTACGACATATCGGATGAGGGCTACGCAGATATGAATTATACTGCCGGAATTACATATTTTTATCTGTATGGAATAAATGATGAAAATGTATCCCTGAAGGTAAGAGCGTTAAAGGCGTATTCGTTTTTCAAAGAAGCAATCCGTGGAAAAAGTGAAACATATGAGAATTATGAGCTTGCAGAATCCTATTATGTTATTTGTGATTTTTATAGGAACTATGTGGCAAATCAGACGAACACCAGAGAGCCCAGCTACGAAATATACAATTCTTTAGTGGAATCCCTTGAGAAATGTATAGACAATCTGGAGGGGTATGATAACGAGAATCTGCCATATATAAAGTTGTCAGTATATGAGGCGGTTTCTGATTTAATCTTTGATCAAAGGAAAGGCCTTGTTGCCACAGGAATATCAAGTGAGAGAATTATGAAAATATTGATGGAGATTTATGAAAAGACAGGAAAATTGATGGTAACACAGGATAAGTCTATTGACAAACAGAATAAGATTTTGTCCAATCTGGATATATATATAGATGAAATTGTAGATACATATGAAAATGCGGAGGTAAGATAGCTATGGCAGATACATATACATTTATTTCCTTAATTACATTTATATTGTCAGGAGTTTTTCTTTTAATAACTGGAGTTTTATTTTGTACATTAAATATACGAAAAATAGTGGGAGACATCAGTGGACATAATGCCAGACGATTTGTGGAGGAAAGAAAAATGGTTGTGAGTAAACCAGAAATACAGAAAAATATATATGATGTGAAGAATATCACTTCTATCCTTACAGAGGGGCAGTTGATGTCAGGAAAGGATAAAATCTATATTGAAAAGGATATCACATACATTCATGTAAAGGACAATTTATCTATATTATTATAAATTTGGGAAATACTGCTATAACTTAATTACTTTCTGAAAAAAACTCATAAAAAAGAAAAATGTATATACAAATAAACGGCTTTATGTTATAATCTATTCATGCAAATGTATCGTGAGAATAAAAAATACGAGGAGGAAGAAGTATGAGGAGAAGATTTTTTTCGTGTATTCTTGTGCTTATGCTTGTTGTATCTATGATACCTATGACAGCATTTGCAGAGACTGACACTGCGATGAGTGAGGAGTTTAAATCTATCTTGAATGAAGATGGAAAGTTCGTGATGAAGTCGGTTGTACCTGCTTCGGAGGATGAGGCATATTGGTTCTTTAATGAGATGGAGCATATGTGGGATAAGTATCCAGACTTTAGGTTTGACTTATTCAGTGAAGATTTTAAGTCATGTACCATTTACTACAAATATGACTGGGCAACAGATACATCACAGGAAAGTCACGTTGTGGATATTGTATATGAGTATGATAGTGATATTAAGACAATGGTTGATGGTATGATAAGCGAGTTCCCAGATGGCGGTGAAGAAGGAGGTTATTACTTTGCTGTCAATGACATGGAATTGCTTAGCTGGTGGCTTAATAGTGGTGAGATTAATACTATGATAGACTATTCTGGTGAATTGAAGTCTTATATAAATTATAAGAATTTTACTATTGATTGCAGAATGGGAATGGATGCAGAATTCTTAACAGAGGCATCAGGTATGGCACCATTTATTTATGATGGTGTTGTATATAGTAATGTTGAGATGGGCGTACGTGGTAAGCACATCATATATGTTCCAGATGGTACAGAGGTAACAAAGGAAGCATTGATGGCAGCAGCACAGAAGCGAGTAGATGAATATGCAGGAGCAGGCAAGGTTAAGATAACGTACGGTGGTCAGGGAATCAGAGATTATTATGTAAATATGTATGATGAAGAGATTGCTGGATATGAAGCAAAATTGGAAGAGTGTACTACAGAACTTACAAAGTTGGAGGCTTTGATCACAGATTGTAATACCAGCATAGCTGATTATACAGCAAAAATCAATGCTGGTTATATGGCTATAAGTGACCTTCTAAATCAGCTTAATAATTATGACACTATGATAGAGGAAGACCCTGATAATGCTGCAATGTACGAAGCAAGTAAAGCGGAATGTCAGAAACAGATTGAAGAATATAATGAAAAGGTATCTGAATACGAAATCGCAAGGGCTACATGTGAAAATGATAGCATGGAATATTCAAATGCCATGTCATCATATACTATGGAAAAGATGAATTGTGAAATGTCAATTGAATGGACACAGAGTAGCAAGGACTATGTGTTGAATTCATACGATGAAGTGGACGGAGATTTCTATTATCTTCAGAGCGCAGCAGGAGATTATTGGTTTAACATGGAAATTGGCGAAGCTACATATATGTTTATAGTAGTAGTGGACAGTGACGCTATGGTTGAGCCGGAATACCGCTCATCAGATGTTGCCACAGATGTTACTGTAGAGGCAAATGATTCATCAATTCCACTCGATACACGTATTAATGTTGAGAAGCTGACAAGTGGTGACACATATGAAGAGATTATTAAGACATTGAAGGTTAAGGATAATCTTACATTCGATATTAAGCTCTTCTCTAATTCATTGGAAAAATATATATCGAAGCTTGCCAACGGTAAGTTCCAGGTTAAGATACCTATTGGCACAGAGCTTAAGGATAAGAGCTTAATCGTATATTATGTTGATGAAGATAAACAGATACAGGAATATGAAGTAACAGTTAAGGATGGATATGCAACATTTGCAACAGATCATTTCAGTATATATACATTGGCGGAAAAGGATGTTACACCAGAGATTGAAGTAAATGAGGGCAGTGTTGAGGTTACAGAGGATATTATAAATGAGGCAATCACAAATGCTGGTACATTAGATACAGTTACACTTCCATTGGAAGATGTTGCAAAGGAAGTGAAAAAAGTTAATATTCCTGTAAATTCGCTTAAAGAGATAGCTAAGGTTCAAAAGGCATTAAAGATTGAAACTGCAAAAGCACTTGTAACTATAGATGTAGAGGCATTGGAGAAGATAGTAAAGGACGCAGGAGAGAACTTGAGCATCTCACTTAAAATCGACGAAGTAAAGCAGGACAAGCTGACAACAAAGCAGCAGGACGCTATAAAGAATAGAGAAGTAAAGCAGATAATATCAGCTGAAATCCTTTGCAACGATAAGAATATAACAGAATTTGGCGATGGAAAGATTAAGGTTCAGATTCCGTTTGCTTTAGAAGCAGGTGCAAAGGGTAGTGATTATAAGGTTATTCATATTGCAGATGATGGCAAAACAGAGGATATTGCTACTACATATATGGATGGCTGTATAGTAGTTGAATTAGAGCATTTTTCAGAGTATGCGATAGTTAGGGCATTAGCAGAAGCACCGATAACAGCAGACAACAGCCTGACAGGTTTATGGATTACAGTTCTCGGAATGACAGCTGTAGCTTGTGCGGGAATCAGCGTTATCTCGAAGAAGAAACAGTATGGTGGAAGATAATAATGTAAATAAAGCAAGTGATAAGATGACAGGTGCGAATATATCGCACCTGTTGTTGCATTATAAATAACATAGTTTTTCGTTAAAAGTTTAATGGAAAAATGCAAGAAAGTTTTATTTTAGGGTTGAAATATTACTAAATTTATTATAGACTAAAAGTTAGTAACTTTTTTTGATTAAAGTACTAAAATAACGTGCGCAAGGGAAAAGGAACCAGACATTAACTTTTTACAGTGCGTTATCAACAGAACAAAACAAGGAAAGAGGTAAGGACATGAATTTTAATGTTGCAGTTATCCCAGGTGACGGTATCGGTCCTGAGATTGTGTCAGAAGCGAAAAAGGTATTAGACAAAGTAGGCAGCAAATTCGGTCATGAGTTTACATACAAGGAGGTGCTTATGGGTGGCGTATCTATCGACGCCCATGGCGTCCCATTGACTGATGAAGCCTTAGAGACAGCAAGAAAGAGCGATGCAGTTCTTTTAGGTGCTGTGGGAGGCCGAGTCGGTGTGGACAGCTGGTATAAGCTTCCTCCAAATCTTCGTCCAGAGGCAGGTCTCTTGGCGATTAGAAAGGGACTTGGTTTATTTGCAAACCTTCGTCCGGCATATCTTTATGATGAATTAAAGAGTGCTTGTCCACTTAAGGAGTCTATCGCAGATGCAGGCTTTGATATGGTGGTGGTAAGAGAGCTTACAGGTGGTCTTTATTTCGGAGAGAGAAAGACAGAGGAGGTAAACGGTGTGATGACAGCCGTTGACACTCTTACATATAATGAGGAAGAAATCAGAAGAATAGCCGTTAAGGGCTTTGAGATAGCTATGAAGAGAGGCAAGAAGGTTACAAGTGTGGATAAGGCAAATGTACTTGACTCCTCAAGACTTTGGCAGAAGGTTGTAGCAGAGGTAGCTAAAGATTATCCAGAGGTTACTCTTGAGAATATGCTTGTAGATAATTGTGCAATGCAGCTTGTAAAAGATCCTGCACAGTTTGATGTTATTCTTACAGAGAACATGTTTGGTGATATTCTTTCTGATGAAGCTAGTATGATTACTGGTTCGATTGGTATGTTACCATCGGCAAGTCTTGCAGCTGGTAAGTTTGGCCTCTATGAGCCAAGTCATGGTGCAGCTCCGGATATTGCCGGTAAGAATATTGCCAATCCACTTGCTACAATTCTTTCAGCAGCTATGATGCTCAGATATTCATTTGATCTGGATAAGGAAGCAGATGCTGTAGAGGAAGCAGTAAGACAGGTTCTTAAAGACGGAATCAGAACAGTAGATATTATGTCAGAAGGTATGCAGCAGGTAACATGTCAAGGTATGGGTGATGCCATCTGTGAACGTATATAATTAAGACATAAGTTATAATCTGCTAGCAAAAATGTGAAAAATACACACCAGCAAATTATAAATGATGACTTATATATGGATATGGAATATAGAATAGAAAGGCTTGGTAGATAAAATGAAAAGTGATAACGTAACAAAGGGGATGCAGCAGGCTCCTCACCGTTCTTTATTTAACGCTCTTGGACTGACAAAGGAAGAGATAGAGAAGCCACTTGTTGGTATTGTCTGTTCTTATAATGAAATAGTTCCAGGACATATGAATCTTGATAAAATAGCCAACGCTGTTAAGCTTGGTGTAGCCATGGCAGGTGGAACACCTATTATGTTCCCAGCTATTGCAGTATGTGATGGTATAGCCATGGGGCATACAGGCATGAAATATTCGCTTGTAACTAGGGACCTAATCGCAGATTCTACAGAATGTATGGCAATGGCTCATCAGTTTGATGCCCTCGTCATGATTCCTAACTGTGATAAGAACGTGCCTGGTTTACTTATGGCAGCAGCAAGACTTAATGTACCTACAATCTTTGTAAGTGGCGGTCCAATGCTTGCAGGTCGTGTAAAGGGATGTAAGACATCATTATCAAGCATGTTCGAGGCTGTTGGTTCATATGCAGCAGGAACAATGACACTTGAGGATGTCGAAGAGTTCGAGAACAAGGCTTGTCCTACATGTGGTTCATGTTCAGGTATGTATACTGCTAACAGTATGAATTGTCTCACAGAGGCTCTTGGTATGGGACTTAGTGGAAATGGTACAATTCCTGCTGTATATTCAGAGAGAATTAAGCTTGCTAAGCATGCAGGTATGCAGATAATGGAGCTTATCAAGAAGGATATCAGACCAAGAGATATTATGACAGAAAAGGCATTCAGAAATGCGTTGACTGTAGATATGGCACTTGGTTGCTCTACAAACAGTATGCTTCACCTTCCAGCTATTGCTCATGAGGCAGGTGTTGACATCAATCTTGACGTTGCAAACGAAATCAGTGCAGTGACACCAAACCTTTGTCACCTTGCACCAGCAGGACATACATACATGGAAGACCTCAATGAGGCAGGTGGTGTATATGCTGTTATGAATGAACTTAATAAAAAGGGACTCTTAAATACTGATTGTGTGACATGCACAGGTAAGACAGTTGGTGAAAATATTGAGGGTCATGTAAATAAGGATCCAGAGGTTATAAGACCTATAGAGAACCCATACAGTGAGGTTGGCGGTATCGCAGTTCTTCGTGGTAACTTAGCTCCAGATTCATGTGTAGTTAAGCGTTCAGCTGTAGTTCCAGAGATGCTTAAGCATGAAGGACCGGCAAGAGTGTTTGACTGTGAAGAGGATGCCATCGCAGCTATTAAGGGTGGCAAGATTGTGGCAGGAGATGTAGTAGTTATTCGCTACGAGGGACCAAAGGGCGGTCCAGGTATGAGAGAGATGCTTAACCCAACATCAGCTATTGCTGGTATGGGACTTGGTGCATCTGTTGCACTTATCACAGATGGAAGATTCTCAGGTGCCTCAAGAGGTGCGTCTATAGGACATGTTTCACCGGAGGCTGCTGTAGGTGGACCTATTGCATTGGTGGAGGAAGGAGATATCATTAGTATTGATATTGATAACCATAGTATAAATGTAAAGGTATCAGATGAAGTACTTGCAGAGAGAAAGGCTAAGTGGCAGCCTAAGGAGTCTAATGTAACAGGCTACCTTGCAAGATATGCTTCACTTGTAACATCAGCAGATAAAGGCGCCGTTTTAAGAACGCTTTAGAGAAGAAATAGATAGGAGAAAAAATATGGCACAGCAGTTAACAGGTTCACAGATTATTATAGAATGTTTAAAAGAGCAGGGCGTAGATACTGTATTTGGTTATCCAGGCGGAACCATTCTTAACGTATACGACGAGCTCTACAAGCACCAGGATGAGATTAACCATATTCTTACATCTCATGAGCAGGGTGCTTCACATGCGGCAGATGGATATGCAAGAGCAACAGGTAAGGTTGGTGTATGTATGGCTACATCAGGTCCTGGTGCAACCAATCTTGTAACAGGTATTGCTACAGCATATATGGATTCAATTCCAGTTGTAGCCATCACAGCAAACGTAGGAACATCGCTTCTTGGTAAGGATTCTTTCCAGGAAATAGATATTGCAGGTGTTGTAATGCCTATTACAAAGCATAGCTTTATCGTAAAGAAGGTTGAAGATATAGCTCCAACTATTAGACGTGCTTTTGAAATAGCTCAGTCAGGCAGACCAGGTCCTGTTCTTGTTGATATCACAAAGGATTCTACAGCTAATAAGTGCGAGTACGAGAAAATTGAGCCTAAGAAGATAGAGAGAAAGATAGAGACAATTAAGGATACAGATATTGACAATGCAGTTGAGATTATCAAATCGGCAAAGAAGCCATTTATCTATGTTGGTGGTGGTGTTATTGCAGCTGACGCAGCAGCAGAGTTGAAGGAATTTGTTGAAAAGGTTGATTCACCTGTATGTGATACACTTATGGGTAAGGGTGCTTTTGATGGAACAGATGAGAAGTACACAGGTATGATAGGTATGCATGGTACAAAGACATCAAACTTTGGTGTATCAGAGTGTGACCTTCTTATTGCTATTGGAGCAAGATTCTCTGACCGTGTTACAGGTAATGCAGCTAAGTTTGCAAAGAATGCGAAGGTTCTTCACATAGACATAGATGCAGCTGAGATTAATAAGAACATTAAGGCTGATGCAAGTGTAATCGGCGATGCAAAGGAAGTTCTTGCCAAGATAAATGCAAAGCTTGAGAAGCAGAACCATGGAGAGTGGCTTTCTCATATTAAGGAATACGAAGCCAAATATCCACTTACATACAATAAGGATGCACTTACAGGACCATTTGTTATTGAGAAGATTTATGAGGTAACAAACGGAGATGCAATCATCACAACAGAGGTTGGCCAGCATCAGATGTGGGCTGCTCAGTTCTATAAATACAAGGAGCCAAGAACACTTATCTCTTCAGGTGGCCTTGGTACAATGGGCTATGGTCTTGGTGCTTCACTTGGTGCCAAGATGGCTAGACCGGAGAAAACTGTTATCAACATTGCAGGTGATGGCTGCTTCAGAATGAATATGAATGAGATAGCAACAGCTGCAAGATACAACATTCCAGTTGTACAGATTGTTATCAACAACGGAGTATTAGGTATGGTTAGACAGTGGCAGACATTGTTCTATGGACAGAGATATTCTAATACTATACTTAATGATGATGTTAATTTTGAAAAGCTTGCAGAGGCTATGGGTGCAAAGGGTTACACAGTAACAAAGAAGGAAGAATTTGAGGCTGTACTTAAGGAAGCTATCGCTCTTGGTCGTCCGGCAGTTATTGATTGTCAGATTGACCGTGATGATAAGGTATTCCCAATGGTTGCACCGGGTGCACCTATTTCTGAGGCATTTAGTGCTGAAGACTTGGCTGAAACTACAAAGTAGTTTCGCTGGTGAACATAGATATAAAGTAAACACAACTTAACCAGAACGAATTTTCCGAATAGGAAAAATACGCAAAAAATAAATCACAACTCAAAGTCGGATGAAATCTATAGAAAGACAAAATATTGTGATTCAGAAATGGTACATTATAAAGGATTTCATCTGACAAACATAACTAAAGGCCCAATATTGCTACAGTTATGTTTAGAGTTTACATAAACATAAAATTATATGTTTTAAGGAGGAAATGAAAAATGGGAAGAGTATATAATTTCTCAGCAGGACCAGCAGTGTTACCAGAAGAGGTATTAAAGGAAGCAGCAGCAGAGATGCTTGACTACAATGGAACTGGTATGTCAGTAATGGAGATGAGCCATCGTTCAGCTGCGTATCAGGCTATCATTGATGAGGCTGAGGCTGATTTAAGAGAATTAATGAACATTCCGGATAACTACAAGGTATTATTCTTACAGGGTGGTGCTTCATTACAGTTTGCAATGATTCCAATGAATCTTATGAAGAATAAGAAGGCAGCTCATATCGTAACAGGTCAGTGGGCTAAGAAGGCATATCAGGAAGCTAAGATATATGGTGAGGCTGTTGAGGTTGCTTCATCAGCAGATAAGACATTCTCTTACATACCAGATTGTTCAGACTTAGACATCCCAGAGGATGCTGACTATGTATACATATGTGAGAACAACACAATCTACGGAACAAAGTTCAAGGAGCTTCCTAACACAAAGGGCAAGACTCTTGTATCTGATGTTTCATCATGCTTCTTATCAGAGCCTATAGATGTAACAAAGTATGGTGTTATCTACGGTGGTGTTCAGAAGAATATTGGACCTGCAGGTATGGTTATCGTAATCATCAGAGAGGACTTAATCACAGAGGATGTTCTTCCGGGAACTCCAACAATGATGAAGTACAAGATTCATGCTGACAATGGTTCTATGTACAATACACCTCCTTGCTACAATATTTACATCTGTGGTAAGGTATTCAAGTGGTTAAAGAAGATGGGTGGTCTTTCAGCAATGAAGGAGCTTAACGAGAAGAAGGCTAAGATTCTTTACGATTTCCTCGATGAGAGCAAGCTCTTTAAGGGAACTGTTGAGAAGAAGGACCGTTCCCTTATGAACGTACCATTTGTAACAGGTGATGCTGACCTTGATGCTAAGTTCGTTAAGGAAGCTAAGGCAGCTGGATTTGAGAACCTTAAGGGTCATAGAACAGTTGGTGGTATGAGAGCTTCTATCTACAATGCTATGCCAATTGAGGGTGTTCAGGCACTTGTAGACTTCATGAAGAAGTTTGAGGAAGAGAACGCTTAAGACAGAGTGAATATAAAAAAGTCGCATTGATGAGTTGGTTATCAATGCGACTTTTTGAATTTAATATGTTATTTATTAGTAAAGTAAATTGACGATTACAGGCCTAATTTGCTTTGACATTTCCTGACAAGTGTAGTATAACAGTTAGGTAGCGTTGCAGACACTCGATAATTTCTCGTCTGTGACATACATATAAATGATAATATCTAATCAAGGAGGACCATTAAAATGGTTAAAGTTAATTGCTTAAACCCTATCGCTAAGGTAGGTATGAAGCTTTTACCAGCTTCATTTGGTACAACAGACAATTTTGCAGAGGCGGAGGCAGTACTTGTTAGAAGTGCGTCAATGCACGAATTAGACCTTTCAGATAGTCTACTTGCAGTAGCCAGAGCTGGTGCTGGTGTCAACAATATCCCACTTGATAAGTGTGCAGACAAGGGTATCGTAGTATTCAATACTCCTGGTGCCAATGCAAACGGTGTTAAGGAAATGGTTGTTGCTGGTATGTTACTTGCAGCTCGTGATATCAGAGGCGGTATGCAGTGGGTAGCTGACAACAAGTCTGATGAGAATATTAATAAGACAATGGAGAAGGCTAAGAATGCATTTGCTGGTACAGAAATCAAGGGCAAGAAGCTTGGTGTTATTGGTCTTGGTGCAATTGGTGTATTAGTTGCAAACGCAGCTGTGGCACTGGGGATGGAAGTATATGGTTGTGACCCATATCTTTCAGTAAAGAACGCTCTCAATCTTTCAAGAAGCGTTACATTGGTTAAGTCAAATTCAGAAATATATGCAGAGTGTGATTACATCTCAGTTCACGTACCTCTGCTTAATGATACAAAGGGAATGATTAACAAAGCATCTATCTCTATGATGAAGGATGGTGTTGTAGTTCTCAACTTTGCAAGAGATCTTCTTGTAAATGATGATGATATGAAGGAAGCATTAGAGTCAGGAAAGGTTGCTAAGTATGTAACTGATTTCCCTAATGCAAAATCAGCAAACATGGAAGGCGTTATCGCATTCCCACATCTCGGTGCATCTACAGCAGAATCAGAGGACAATTGTGCTGTTATGGCAGTTAATCAGCTTGTAGATTATATTGAGAATGGTAATATTGCAAATTCAGTAAATTACCCAGCATGTGATATGGGTGTATGTACAAGAGAGGGACGTATCTGTGTAAATCACAAGAATATTCCAAATATGATTAGTGAAATCACAGGTGCATGTTCAGCTGAGCATATCAATATTCATGAGATGGTAAACAAGTCAAAGGGTGATTACTCATATACAATGCTCGACCTGGATTCAAAGGTTACAGATGCAGTTGTGAAGAAGCTTGAAGGAATCGAAGGAATCATCAAGGTTAGAGTAATTAAGTAGTAGAAATACATAATATAACCGTATATATCCGGTGTGGGAATTCCTGCACCGGATTTGTTTTTATTGTATAGGAAAGTTCTTGAAACTTTCCTATACAATAAAAAATAAGATGAGCACTCCCACGAGAAGAAAATGTCAGCTAAAGCTGACCGTGCTCGGCTCGCAAAGTGGAGCAAGTCATTCATGAATGGGGGATTAAGGGAGTTGAAGTGGACTTGTCCACTTTGTTCTTGTAAAGGAAAGTTCTCGAAACTTTCCTTTACAACTGTATATTATACGTTCACAATTATTTCACAGCAATCTAATTGACATATTTATCCTATAATAGTATGATAAACGTTGTCTTTTTTTAAAAGACATTGCTATATTTGTATACATATGTAAGAGTATATGGATTTAAATGTTAAGAAAGGAAACATTATTACATGTTAGAGTTAAAAGGAATTAGAAAGGAATACCCTGCTGGTGATGGCAGGGTAGAAGCTTTAAAGGGCATTGATTTACAGTTTCGTAAGTCAGAGTTCGTATCAATTTTAGGACCTTCTGGCTGTGGTAAGACAACAATGCTTAATATCATTGGTGGCCTTGACGGATACACAGAGGGTGATTTGATTATCAATGGCACATCTACAAAGGAATATAAGGATCGAGACTGGGATTCATATCGTAATCATTCGGTAGGTTTCGTATTCCAGAGCTATAATCTTATACCTCATCAGACTGTGCTACAGAATGTAGAAATCGCACTTACACTTTCAGGTGTGTCTAAGGCGGAGCGTAAAGAGAGAGCAAAGAAGGCTCTTGAGGAAGTGGGACTTGGTGATCAGCTTTATAAGAAGCCAAATGCTATGTCTGGTGGTCAGATGCAGAGAGTTGCCATTGCCAGAGCGTTGGTAAATAATCCAGATATCATTCTTGCGGATGAGCCAACAGGAGCTCTTGATACAGAGACAAGTGTACAGGTTATGGAGATATTAAAAAATATTTCTAAGGACCGTCTCATCGTTATGGTTACACATAACCCAGAGCTTGCAGAGCAGTATTCATCAAGAATTATTCGTATGCTGGATGGTAAGATTACAGGCGATTCACAACCACTTACAGATGAAGAGATAAAGAGGGAGAGAGAGCTTTGTGAGAAGGAAAAGGTTTCTTCAAAGAAGGTTAAGAAGCCATCTATGTCATTTGCAACATCATTTATGCTTTCGCTTAAGAATCTCTTTACAAAGAAGGGACGTACAACCCTCACAGCATTTGCAGGATCCATAGGTATTATAGGTATTGCACTTATTTTAGCTGTCTCAACAGGTATGACAACATATATTGATACAGTTCAGGAGAATACATTGTCATCATATCCATTGACACTTGAGGCTACAACAGTAGAGCTTTCTACATTGATGGAAACATTTATGAATCTTACATCAGAAGAAAAGTCTCATGATACGGAAGCAGTTTACAAGAAATCAGCGCTGTACGATATGATGAATGCATTGAATAATCTTGAGCAGCAGGAGAATGACCTTAAATCATTTAAGGAGTTTTTAGAGACAGAGATGGCTAAGAAGGATTCAAAGCTTTCAGAGGCAATCAATGGCATAGGATATGCATATAACCTTGATATGCAGATATATACTAAGAATGTGGATGGAGCAATCATTCCATCTAATACAGAAGAAATACTTCATGAGCTTATTCTTAAGTATATGAATATTGACATGGCAGCAATGCAGTCATCTATGGAGAGCATGGGTGTTATGAGCAGTATGTCATCATCAATGAATACAATGCAGGTAAAGCTTTGGCAGGAAATGCTTACAGGAAATGATGGTGATCCTATCAATGATTTGCTTAAGGAGCAGTATGATGTAATCTATGGTTCATGGCCAAACAGCTATGATGAGATAGTACTTGTTGTAGACGAAAATAATGAGTTAGATGATATTACATTATATGCATTGGGATTATTGCCAGAGGAGAGCATTGAAAGTCTGATGGATGCTGCGATGAATGGCACACAGCTTGATGTTGAAGAAACTAAGTGGTCATATGAAGAAATATGTAATATGGAATTTAAGACAGTGCTTAACGCAGATTGCTATGCCTATGATGAAGCAACTGGTTTATACACAGATTTGAGAGAGACAGAGGCAGGACTTCGTTATCTCTATGATAATGCTTTAACTCTTAAGGTGACAGGTATTATCCGTCCAAATGAGGATGCTGGTGTTACAATGCTTACAGGAAATATCGGCTATACAAAGATGCTTACAGAGTATCTTATAGAGAAGGCTGAGGGAACAGCTGTAATAGAGGCACAGCTTGCCAATCCTACAAAGGATGTGTTGACTGGACTTCCATTTGATTCTTCAACAGGTTCTTTAAGTGATGCAGAAAAGGAGAAGGCTTTCAGAGAATATATTGCAAGTCTTTCTGATTCAGAGAAAGCAGCTACGTATATTGCTATCAAGAGTATACCTTCAAATGAACTTGTGCAGCAACAGGTAGATGCTGTACTTGGAACTATGACAAGAGAGCAGATTGAAGCGCAGATGGCACAGGCTATGGGCGAGCAGATGAGCGTAAACGCAGAGGAAATAGCGGCATATCTTGCGAATATGACTGACGAGGAGTTAAAAGAGCTCATTGCAACTGCTATAACAGAGCAGGTTAAGGCTCAGTATGCAGCAGAGGTTGCAGGACAGATGGCAGCTATGACTCCGGAACAGCTTGTCGGTGCACTTACAATGGAAATGGAGACATATAAGACTGAAGAGTGTGCAGCATACTATGATGAAGTATTAGTGTTCTCTGAGTCAACATACGAGGATAATCTCCTTGCTATGGGATATATTGATATGGAGTCGCCAGCAGCCATAAACATTTATGCATCATCATTTGAGAATAAAGATATAATCACAGATGCAATTGCTGATTACAATAAGAATGTAGAGGATATCAAACAGATAAAATATACAGATTATGTGGGCATTATGATGTCATCTATAACAACAATCATTGATGCTATAACATATGTGTTGATTGCATTTGTTGCTATTTCACTTGTTGTTTCTTCTATCATGATTGGTGTTATCACACTGATATCTGTGCAGGAGCGTACAAAGGAAATCGGTATTCTTCGTGCTATTGGTGCTTCAAAGAAGAATGTATCGAGAATGTTCAATGCAGAGACTATGATAGTTGGATTTTCAGCTGGACTTTTAGGCGTAGTGGTAACATATATCCTTTGTATACCTATTAACATGATTCTTCATGAGGTAACAGGTATAGGTAACTTAAGTGCCATGTTACCAGTACCAGCAGCAGCTATTCTTGTAGGAATCAGTGTTATACTTACACTTATTTCAGGTATTATACCTTCAAGAAGTGCGGCAAAGAAGGATCCAGTAGTAGCCCTCAGAACAGAGTAAATTTTTATTTGGAGTGCTAAAAACGGCGACTATACAATAAGAGAGTATATATTTTTCTGATTATTAGTTACGAAAGATATATACTCTCTTGTTTTCGTCGTCTGTCTTTTACCTACTGAAGTAAACTAGCATCCTTACAGTAGGTAATAATAGCTTCATGTATCTGCGAAATAACCTGCTGGAAACAACTTTTATTCATGTAGTAGGTAATGTTAGTTTTATGTATGCACAAAATTACCTACTGGAAACAATTTTCATCCTTTCAGTTGGTAACGTTAATTTCTTGTGTACGCAAAATTACCCACTGGAATAAATTTTTATCCATGCAGCTGGTAATCAATATTTCTTGTATCCGTAGAATTACCTACTGAAATCAACTATTCTCCATGTAGTTGGTAATGTTAATTTCTTGCATACGCATAATTACCAACTGGAATTAACTCTTATGATTATAGTGGGTAATATATAATATGTTATGATTGCTTAAGAAATAATCAAGATAGCTACGTTATATATGTACGCCCAAGAGGTTTGTTCTAAAGCGTACATAGGACGATAGATATGATGTGGACTTGCTTCGCGCATAAATTAGAATTTAAAAATGGTTGCGCCTAGGATAACAATGAAATATAATAATAAAAAAGTGTGGGAGGCAATGAAATGGATGAACTGAATATGACGGTATCGGCTGTATGCATGAAGGATGGAGAAAAGTATGCCTTTGTGTCATTTTCTGATGGACAGCGTATGGCAGAAGGTAGGATACCAGACTGCACCATCATATCTAACAAGGGTTTTACACAGGAAGAAGTGGAAATGTTAGAAATTTATATGAGAAGTGAGTTAAGACAGCTTAAGAAAATGGCAGCAGGAGTTAGATTAATAGATGCATTTATGGATTAATGCTACAAAAGAAGATTAAAAGCTACAGTTTGATGAAGTGGCGCAGACCCCGTACTTTAATTATGAGAGTAATGGCGTGTTGCATGAAGTCTGGTTTGAGGATGTGAGAAGCTTGCAGGGGAAATTTGATTTAATCAAGGAGTTTGGACTGCGAGGATCAGGGTATTGGCAAATAATGCAGCTGTTTAGGGCGAACTGGATACTGTTGGAGGGAAATTTTGAGATTGAGCGATGAAGACAGAACGTAGAGAAAGAGAACTAAAGAATAATATTACTCGCGTCCAAGGTAAGAATATAAAAATACCTTGGACGCTTTTCACTTATTGTTTTTGCCTACGTTTCGCACCAAACAACTGCCTTATGATAAAGGGCAGATAATAATAGAGGTAGAGTAGCCTATCATTAGATTTTTTTAATTCTATATATAGAAAATCTCCTTGGAGAATAGTTCCAAGGAGATTGAATGTGTTCTATTTTCTGCATTTAGTCTGTAAAGTTATCAAAGTAACCCTGGATGAGGATGATAGGAGTACCTTTATCACCTGAACCACTTGTAAGGTCACAAAGTGAACCTATTAAGTCTGTAAGCTGTCTAGGTGTTGTACCTTGAGAAGCCATGTTTCCAACTAAGTTAGAATCCTTTGTCTTAATGCTGTTCTTGATAGCTTCCTGCAATTCTGATCCGCTAAGGTTCTTGAAATCATTATCTGCAAGGTACTTAAGCTTCAATTCGTTTGGAGTACCTACAAGTCCGCTTGTGAAAGCAGGAGAGACAACTGGGTCAGCTAACTCCCAAATCTTACCCTGAGGATCCTTGAAAGCACCGTCACCATATACCATAACCTCTACGTGCTTGCCTGTCTTAGCAAGGATTTCAGCCTGAATAGCCTCAACAAGGTCTGTACACTCCTTAGGGAAAAGCTTAATCTTATCCTCGGTTGATTTATTTGAACCGAGAAGACCGTACTTCTCATTGTATCCACTACCATTTACAGAGCTTGTAAGGATGTCATCAAGACCACATACAGCCTTGGCACCAGCAGCCTTTAAGAGTCTCTTTGTTCTTACTCTTGTGTGAATATCACATGTAAGAACGCAATCTGTATAATCGAGAATAGTTTTTGCCTGATTTGCGAAGATAACTTCAACCTCAGCACCAGCTTCCTTTATAATATTTGAATAGTACTCAACATAATCAACACCGGTGAACTCATGCTTATTCTCTCCGAATAATTCACGATATTTCTCTAATGTCAATACATCAGAGTATGGGTTGATGCCTGCCTCATCAAGCTGATCGTATGTCAATAATGCATTACCAACCTCGTCACTTGGGTAGCTTAGCATTAAAACAACCTTCTTTGCGCCCATTGCAATACCCTTAAGGCAGATTGCAAAACGGTTACGAGAGAGAATAGGGAAGATAACACCGATAGTGCCACCGCCTAACTTAGCTTTTACATCATCTGCAATATTCTGAACAGATGCGTAATTGCCTTGAGCTCTAGCAACGATAGACTCTGTAAGAGCTATAACATCTCTGTCCCCTAAGCTAAAGCCTTCACTTTCAGCAGCCTCTAATACACTTGTAACTGCGATATCAACCAGATTGTCCCCTTCTCTGATGATTGGACCACGAATTCCTCTTGAAACTGTACCTACTTTTCTTTCCATAGTATTTTTCTTTCCTTTCTCAGGCATAAATAATAGTTAAAATAATAAAATCCCTGATATGGATTTACACATTTTCCACCACCGAATATTATATATATAAATTAGTAATAAGGCAATAGTAAATTTATGAATTTAATATGATAAAGTGGACAGATTACTATTCTTTTGATATTTAATATAAAATAATATAAAAATGATGTTGTGAAATGAGTTTTTTTGTACAGAGTTTTGTGGTACAATTTCAATGGTTGTCAAATATGAAATGGAATAAAGGATAACTAAGAGATATATGGATATAAACAACGGGAGGAGATTATGAGTTACAATTTTGACGATACAGCAAAACGACTTATTGTAGCCACGAATATTTCAACGTGTGCATTTACAGCGGCGGACGAGGCTATGCGACAGCTGGAGCAGGCAGGTTTTACAGAGCTTAAGCTTTCTGATGAGTGGTTTGTTGAAAGGGGAAATGGATATTTCCTGAATATATATGATTCAACAGTATTTGCGTTTAAAATAGGCAGGGAGTTCGACAGGGGAATGCTTCGTGTGGCAGCAGCACACACAGACCATCCATGCATGTATATAAAGCCGAATCCCGAAATGTCTACTAAGGGATATGGCAAAATAAATGTTGAAGTATATGGTGGACCGATACTTAATACCTGGCTTGACAGACCACTTTCAGTGGCAGGAAGAGTAGCATTAAAGAGTGACAACTGCTTTAAACCTATAGTGAAGATAATTGACATCAAGAAGCCTATATTTACTATTCCAAACCTTGCCATTCATATGAATAGAGAGGTTAATAAGGGTGTGGAGCTTAACCGTCAGAATGATATGGCACCTCTTGCAACTATATTTGAAGAAGAGATGAACAAGGATAATTTCTTTATGGAATATCTGGCAAAGCATTTGCAGGTGGAGCTGGAGGATATTCTTGATTTTGAACTGTATGTATACAATACAGACAAGGGCGAGAGAGTTGGTATGAATGAGGAATTTATCTCAGCACCACGTCTTGATAACATTACTTCGGTTGTTGCTTGTGTACAGGGCATCATAAAGTCTTCGAGAGAGGATGGCATAAACGTTATAGCTCTGTATGATAATGAGGAAATTGGCAGCAGAACAAAGCAGGGTGCAGATTCCAATCTATTCGGCTTTGTCATGGAGAAGCTGTACAACGCATTGGGATATGATAGAGAGGATTATATTCAGGCATTACTTGAGGGATTTTTATTGTCAATTGATGTGGCTCATGCGCTTCATCCAAATAAGGCTGAAAAGTCAGATCCTACGAATACAAATATGATGAATGATGGTATCGTCATTAAGCGCGCAAGCTCTCAGACATACGTTACTGATTGTGAGACTATAGCTATGCTTGAGATGATATGTCAGAATAATGGTATTCCTTATCAGAAGTACGCTTGTCGCTCCGATGGCACTACAGGTAGTACACTTGGAACAATAGCAAATAAATATATTCCTATGAGAGCAGTGGATGTAGGTGTGCCGATTCTTGCGATGCATTCATCAAGAGAGCTTATGGGTGTGAAGGACCAGGCGTATATGGAGAAACTGGTTCAGGCATATTTTGAAGCATAGAGTAGAAGATAAACTATTGATATACAGATACAATATTAAAATGTAAAGATGGAAATTTGCAAATGTGGATGGGCATTAGCGTATTATCAGTGGTATACTGGTCGCAGCTTTAAAAGTATTGACCGGCATATATCTGTAAATGAGGTATTGAAGCTTTATCCTACGTTGCATGAGGCTAGTGAGGATAAATTTGTAGATACGATCAATGTGATTATAGATAGAAGTAATCCGCCAACTAATTTACAGTTTCTGCGCAGAGCTTTAGGGTATTCACAAAGAATATTGGCAGAAAAATCTGGTGTTAGTCTTCGTATGATTCAACAATATGAGCAGAGACGAAGGATATTAATAAGGCAACAGGTATTAACTTAGTAGCTCTTGCACAAACACTTGGATGTAGTGTGGAAGATTTGATAGAATATAATACAAGTGAATGGGAATAATACCAAAAACGCTGAAAATCCGCATAAATAATAGGTTTTTGAGGATTGAAAAGTCCTCGTGACAACGTTTTGACAACAATTTCAGATTATTCATGAAAAAAGAGCTAACAGATTTTTGTTACAAAGTCTGTTAGCTCTTTTTTGTTTAATAGGAAAGTTCTCCTTACGGAGAACTCTTGAAAAAAGAAAAGCCCGCGGGAGCAGGCATGCGAAGCAGACGGATTACTAGAAGATATAGAAACCTTCTTCGAATTCGTCATCATCAAGGTCATCATCCTCAATCATGAAGAAATGCATATCAAGTAAGTCGGAATCGGTCATGCCTCTGACTAATTCGGGTGTCATACCTTCTGGAGGATTTTGGATATATTGTTCTCTAAGTTCCGCTAACTGATTTGAATCCATTATAGGTGCCTCCAATCTATTGATGTTTATAGTATGAAACAGATGGGAAAGAAAATCAAGCGAAAGAACCACGAGAACGGCAATGGAATTTTGCCATTGTCCTTTCGTATAGTTTAGTTAGGGAAACGGATTCGTGTCTATGGTAGAGTTCCATAAACTCCATCATGTGTTGACATTTGCTATATTTCAACGGGTCATATTCTTTTGATGAAAGATATAAATTTCTCCACTTATTAAAGCTGAGGAGAAGTTGATGTTTTGACTTTGGTATAACTTTAAAAAGTTTTTTATCCTGTTCACGATGTCTGGCATAGATACCATAGTAGCGAGTCATTTTAAAGTTCTTTTCAGGTATGTGCTGAATGAGTAACTTTATAAAGTCTAATGCAGGAATGATCTTTCTAACAAAGGAGTTGTTTTCAACCAATTAGTGAAAGGAGATATTGAAATAATAAAAAAAGAGATCAAAGAAACAGAAATTATAAAGATGAAACGCTATGGAAGAACATATACCCTAATGCTAATTGCAACCGCCGTTTCTGCGGCGCCTTTTAACTTTTCTGTGAACTTCTTCAGAACCTATTGACATTCATATATCAACTGTATATAATAGATATATACAGTATAAACAGAGGTGATAGCATGAACATACTGATTGATAATAAAAGCGGTGCTCCGATCTACGACCAGATTTATTCCCAAATCAAAAGTCAAATCATCAGCGGAGCACTCCAGGAAGATGAAATGTTGCCGTCCATTCGTGGTTTGGCGAAAGACCTTCGTATCAGCTTTATTACCACCAAGCGTGCATATGAGGAACTTGAAAAGGACGGCTTTATCTACACGCTTCCCGGCAAGGGGTGCTATGTTGCCCCGAAGAATGTGGAACTGTTTCGGGAAGAGAATCTGAAAAAGATTGAAGAACATATTGACGAGATCGTAAGACTTGCCGCTTCCTGTAATTTGAGCAAAAAAGAAATTATTGAAATGGTTAATTTTAGTTTGGAGGAACAATGATGAATGCACTTGAAATTAGAAACCTAACAAAAACATATCTCGGCTTTACGCTGGATAATTTGAATCTTACCCTGCCAAGCGGATGTATTATGGGTCTTATTGGTGAAAACGGTGCCGGTAAAAGCACCACCATAAAGCTCATTCTTGATATGATCCACAAGGATAGCGGGAGCATTACAATCCTCGGAAAAGACAATGCGGACGGCATAGAACTCACCAAAGAGGACATCGGCGTTGTAATGGATGAGGTCGGCATCCCGGAATGCTTCACTGTTAAACAAGTTGGAAATGTGATGCGGCACACTTTTCGTAATTGGGATGATGCGGAATATGCTCGTCTGGTACAGAAACTTGCACTGCCGGACAAAAAGCAATTCAAAGAGTTTTCCCGTGGTATGAAGATGAAGTTGGGTATTGCCATCGCATTATCTCATAATGCAAAGTTGCTTATCCTGGACGAAGCGACGTCAGGACTTGATCCAGTTGTACGTGATGAAGTGGTTGAGATGTTTAGCGACTTTACGAGGGATGAAAACCACTCCATCCTTATTTCTTCGCACATCGTTAGTGACCTTGAGAAGCTGTGTGACTACATTGCCTTCATCCATAAAGGAAAGCTCCTGCTTTGCGAGGAGAAGGATCAGCTGCTTGCCGAGTACGGTTTGATACATTGCACTTCAGAAGAACTGCAAAATCTTCCGGCAGAGGCGATTAAGTATAAGAAGGAAAATCCATATGGCATTGAAGCAATGGTGCTGAGAGGCGCTGTGCCTACATGTGTTAATGTCAGTCCTATCAGTATTGAGGAACTGTTCGTGTTTATGGTAAAGGAGGCGAGATGATATGAAGGGACTTCTCTTAAAAGATTGGTATATGATGAAGAAATACTGCAGATCGTATCTCTTGATTGTCATTGTTTTCATTGCAGTATCGCTTTTTAGTAATGATAATATGTTCTTTGTATTTTACCCCTGCTTGCTCTGCGGTATGATTCCGGTAAATTTACTCGGATATGATGAGCGCAGTCGTTGGATGCAATACAGCGGAACGTTGCCATATACGAAAGCGCAGATCGTGTGTGGGAAATATTTGATTGGATTGCTTACCCAACTCACAATTTTAGTTACTACGGGAGTTGTTCAGGCCGTAAAGATGATCATTGTACATAATTTTGTGTCTGGAGATTTTGTCGTACTTATGTTGTTGATGCTGATAGTATCGACGTTTACATCTTCTATTTGTCTGCCGTTTGTTTTCAAACTTGGCGTGGAAAAGGGACGCACGGCATACTATATCATGATTGGCTTCGTCTGCGGAGCAAGTGTTTTGGCATCAAGCATTCTAAGAGGAAAATTTATGAGCGAGATACAGCCTAACCTAATTTTAGCGTTGCTTGCCATTGTTGGAATCGGCGTATATATTCTTTCTTGGTATTTGTCTGTTATGTTCTTTAGGAAGAGGGAAATACAATAATAGCAAAGGCGTCGCAGAAATGCGGCGCCTTTCATATATGTTATTTGTTGACATAAAAATATATGCGTGTTATAATAACTTCATCTTAAAGGAGAGAGGTGAAAGGATGAGAATATAATTTGCTTTTGATTACATGAAGTTTATATACAGTATGATTGATTATTCATACTGTTAATCATGTTGCCAAAAGTGGATTATGTTCTCATAACCTCTCTTTTGTTGTACATAAATGTTTTAATGAGATAGACAGCATATATCTTTTCAAGCTTATGAGGTTATAGTATGTAATGGAACTGTTTGGCAACGAATAGTTCCATTTTTGAATAATGGAATGTTCGATTGGAGGGATATATATGGCACAGATTAGCGTAAATAATCTTACTTTTAATTATGAAGGCAGCTTTGATGATATATTTGAAAATGTTTCATTTTCTATAGACACTAATTGGAGATTAGGTTTTATAGGTAGAAATGGCAAGGGAAAAACAACTTTTCTGAACTTATTATTAGGGAAATATGAATACAAAGGTTCCATAGACACATCTACAGTGTTTGATTATTTTCCTTATCAGATTATGGAATATCAAATGCAGCTGCCTGCATCGGAATTTATAGAAGAACTTAAGACTGGATGCGAGTTATGGCGAGTAATATGCGAATTAACAGAGCTGGGAGAGGATGCACAAATTCTTTACAGGCCTTACCAGACATTGAGTCATGGTGAACGTACCAAGGTGTTGCTGGCAGTGCTTTTTTCGGGAGATAATGATTTTTTACTGATAGATGAACCTACTAATCATCTTGATAAGGAAGCAAGGGAAATAGTGAAAAAGTATCTTGCATCAAAGAAAGGTTTTATATTAGTGTCACATGACAGAGATTTGCTGGATGCGTGTACTGATCATTGTTTAGTTCTTAATCGTAGTACTATTGAAGTACAGAGTGGAAACTTTTCGGTTTGGTGGGAGAATAAGCAACGCAAGGATCAGTTCGTACAAGCTGAAAATGAGAAGCATCAGAAGGAAATTCAAAAGTTAAGGCAGGCAGCAGCACGAACATCTCAGTGGGCAGATCAGAATGAGCGAACTAAGATAGGATATGATCCGATAAAGGAGCATGATAGATTCTTGGATACAAGGGCATACATCGGTGCAAAAACAAAAAAGATGCAGAGTAGAGTTAAGCAGATGGAAAAGAGAATCAGTAGGGAAATCGAGGAGAAGGAAGGTCTGCTACAAGATATAGAAAATCCTGTTGATTTGAAACTGGTTCAGCTTTCACATCACAAGAGTACTCTTGTAAATATCAAGGACTATGGCTTAAGATATGCAGATGCAGAATATCCAGTATTTACTGGTTTGACATTTGGAATTAATAAAGGCGATAGAATTGCTTTAATAGGGAAAAATGGCTGTGGTAAATCAACTTTTATTAAAATGATTTTGCAAAAGAGTGGTTTAACCGGTAATAACATATCTGTTTTAGAAAATGGTGTGTGTGAAACAGTTTCTGGTCTTAAGATTTCATATGTTGGTCAGGCTGCCACTAATTTAAAGGGTGACATCGACACATATTGTAAGGAACATGATTTGAACAAGAGCTTATTTTGTTCCATACTTAGACAGCTTGATTTTGAACGAGTGCAGTTTCTAAAGAATATGGATGAGTATTCGGAAGGGCAGAAGAAGAAAGTATTGATAGCAACAAGTTTGTTGAAACCAGCTCATCTCTATATTTGGGACGAACCACTAAACTACATAGACGTGTTTTCAAGAATGCAGATAGAAAAGCTATTGCTTACATATGAGCCGACGATGTTATTTGTGGAGCATGATGTTAGATTTTGCGAAAAGATTGCAAACAAGAGAATTGAGCTGTAGAAGGTAAAGTGAAGTAAAAAAGTCAGCTAAAAAAATGAGCCATAGAAAAGCTGGCTACAGAATAGAAATCGAACTATAAAAGAAAAGGAGATGCAGAATATGAAGAATATTTTTGTAGAAGGCATTCAAGGCATGGGAAAATCCGCCTTGATA
The DNA here is from genome assembly GCA_017408025.1 of Lachnospiraceae bacterium. Taxonomy (GTDB): domain Bacteria; phylum Bacillota; class Clostridia; order Lachnospirales; family Lachnospiraceae; genus SVEL01. The sequence goes on along the minus strand of JAFQVJ010000044.1, from coordinate 51,599 downwards.
AACAGTATTTCAAAGGCTGTTCCTGAATATAGTGTTTGTAGAGAAGGAGACTATTGTCCTGTAGATTTGGCATGGTGCACTTGGATGACGAAGGATGACTATGACAAGGTGCTAGAGAGATATTGTTGACTTTTATCGCGAATTGTATAGCAATATTGACAAAGAACATTTCTTATTATTGTATTTATATAGTGATAAATTGGAAGAGTACATCAATGCTATTAAGAAGGAGCGCAGTGACAATCAAGGTAATGAATTGTGGTATCCAATGATGCTTGAATATCTAAAACATTGGCCATATGGCGAAAAGTACGGATGTAGTACCTTTGAAGATATGATACGCCACTTTGGACATAGACAGAGTCTGGAAATGCGCATTAATTGTGGCATTTTGTCAATATTTTCAAGGGCAACTTCTAAGTACATAAGAGGTGCAAAACGGAAGTTTCCTTTTGATATATTTACTTTACGTAATTCACCAGCAAAATCGTAAATATCTTCAAAGAGATATCTATGGATAGTTTTTTATGTTGAAAATGTACCGGCTTCTAAGCGGTTAAGTAAACCACTTTCAAATTATTCGACAGCTTTTTTCTTGCTGATTCGTTCTTCTTCACGAGCAAGCTCGGCAGAAGTTTCGATACCTAATTTATTTTCAATAGTCATGTTGCACCTCCTTGGATATCTATATTATAACACTAGCTAGGGTATATATGCTAGTGGAATCTGTGTGAAGATAAGCTTTGTGAGTGCAAAAAATTGGACAAAAAGTGATGAAATATGTTGTGGAAGATAAGGGAGTACTTTATAATGGATTATAGGAATGTGTTTGTGTTTTATACGGCTAGAAAGGAGAATTATATGGATAATAGTATTTTAATCGAGAATTTAGTTGGTGATGCATCCGAATTTAGTTCATCTATGTTTGATTGCTACGTTAGAGAGAAATTTGGAATATTTATTCCGGTTTTTGAGAATGCAGCCAATCAATCAGTTGTGCACAGGCATCCAGCTTATGAGATTGTTATTAATTTTGAAAAGGATTCGGATAAGCCGAGACATTACTGGGCGGAGATAACTTCGCCTAATGTGATTCATGACAGAAATCAGTGCATGCATTGTTATTCTTTATTTATTGAGAAGGTATATTTTGAAAGCCGTTTTAAGATGTATGAACCAGATATACCTGTATTCAAGGGAAAGAGCTTTGAGTTTTGTTCGGATATATTGAAGGCACTAAATACGTTTGTGTTTGAATACAGCAAGTCTATGATGAATTCAGATATAACCCTAGATGCACAAACGGAGATAATAACCCATTGGCTTATAAGAAGTCTGTTTGGTGAAACATTGGATATGAGAGTTGTATCTGATGATTATTCGTTGGCAAGAGCTCAGCATTATATTGAACAACATTATATGGAAAATATTACTGTTGAGAAATTGGCCAATCTTGGTTATATGTCAAAAACTACATTTAACAGACGATTTAAGAGTGAGATAGGAATTACACCGATAGAGTATCTGATTGAAGTTCGAATCAAGATGGCAAAGCTTATGCTTAAGAGAAAGGACAATAAGCTGACAGATGTTGCTATGAGATGCGGATTTGGCAGCAGTGCTTACTTTTCATCATGCTTCTTAAAATATGCAGGACTTACACCATCAGAATATCGTGAGAAATATGCAGGATGGCATGCAGATTAGCATTATATCATAAAAGATTGGATGGATCTTAAAAGACTATGATATCAGCTTCTTGTATAATTACCGAAAATTATATAGGAGGATGATACATATGAATGAAAAAGAAATGTATGATTTTATGAATGCAAACCCAGGATTTCATCTTGCAACAGTAGAAGGAGACCAGCCAAGAGTAAGAGGCATGTTGTTATTTCGCGCAGATGATAATGGATTGATATTCCATACAGCATCTACTAAGGATGTGTATTCACAGATAATGAGCAATCCAAAGGCTGAAATGTGTTTCTTTGGCAATGGTACACAGATAAGAGTAACAGGTGTTTTGGAGCATGTTATAGATGATGAATTAAAAGAAGAAATATTCAATCACCCATCAAGAAAGTTTTTACAGGCATGGAAGGCAAACGGTATTGACCATCTGTTGCAAATATTCAGAATGAAAAATTGTGAAGCAGTTACATGGACTATGGAAACAAACTTTGCAGAGAAGGAACCAGTGCTGTTGTGTAATGCAGAGAGCTCAAAAGTTAATCTAGTTGGTAAGACTTTATAATTCACATGCTAGCTTTACCTACTAGCAAGTCTTAACACTATTTCAGTTGGTAATTCTATATTTATTATTATTATATACATGCGGACCTAAAAATAAGCATGTCATTCTAGTAGAAACAATATGATATACGCTTGTAAATTCTTCTACAGCGTAAATTGGACGATTGGTGTGACATACCAATCGTCCAATTTATGCAAAACTAAAATTTAGTTCTTCTTAGCCTCTACTTCCTGTAACTTCATAGCACGAACCTTAAGTGGAAGTCCGAATAATGTGATGAAGCCTGAAGCATCATTGTGGTCATATAAATCACCAGTTGTGAAGCTTGCAAGTGACTCATTGTAAAGTGAGTATGGAGAGGTAGTACCAGCTTTGATGATGTTACCCTTGTAAAGCTTGAACTTAACCTCACCTGTTACATACTGCTGTGTAGACTCAACAAAAGCCTGAACTGCTTCACGTAATGGTGTAAACCACTTACCTTCGTAAACGATCTGAGAGAACTTATTTCCCATATCTTTCTTTGTTTCCATTGTAGCTCTGTCGAGAACAAGCTCCTCAAGCTGCTTGTGAGCCTCCATAAGGATTGTTCCACCTGGAGTTTCGTATACACCACGAGACTTCATACCAACTACGCGGTTTTCAACGATATCGATGATACCGATACCATGCTTGCCACCGAGCTTATTTAACTCTGTGATAATCTCAGAAACCTTCATTTCTTTACCGTTTAATGATGTAGGAACACCTTTCTCGAACTTCATTGTAACATATTCGCCCTCGTCTGGAGCCTTCTCTGGTCTAACACCAAGAACTAATAAATGGTCATAGTTTGGCTCATTTGCTGGGTCCTCAAGCTCAAGTCCTTCGTGGCTTATATGCCATAAGTTACGGTCGCGGCTGTAGCTTGAATCTGTACCGAATGGAAGGTTAATGCCGTGCTTTTCGCAGTACTCGATTTCAGCTTCACGTGAATCCATCTTCCAGAGGTCATTCATTCTCCAAGGAGCGATAATCTTAATATCTGGAGCTAAAGCTTTGATAGCAAGCTCGAAACGAATCTGGTCGTTTCCCTTACCTGTAGCACCGTGGCAGATAGCAACAGCGCCTTCCTTACGAGCGATTTCAACAAGTCTCTTTGCAATAACTGGACGAGCCATAGAAGTACCGAGTAAGTACTTGTTTTCATATACAGCACCAGCCTGTACACATGGCATGATGTACTCGTCACAGAATTCATCTACGATATTCTCTATGTATAACTTAGAAGCACCTGAAAGCTTTGCTCTCTCATCAAGACCATCAAGCTCATTTCCCTGACCGCAGTCAACGCAGCAGCAGATAACTTCATAATCAAAATTTTCCTTTAACCATGGAATAATGGCAGTAGTATCAAGACCACCTGAGTAAGCTAAAACAACTTTTTCTTTCATGATATATTCCTCCTAAATAAATTGGTTCAGATATTCTGAACTGGGATTATATGATTTTATGCAAGATTTGTGTATAAAAATTCAAAATCGTGTATAAAATGCATTTGTTGTGAAAACTAGGATAAATATACTCCACATTTGCATATTATGCAAGTGTTTTTTTACTTAATTACAAAAGAAAAGAGAATATAATAGAAATGTAGGTGTAAACTAAAATGTCTTAAGAGCTATATTAGAATAATAAGGAAGAAATAACAAAATTATTCTTGAATTTTTATAAAAAAAGGTTGCATAATATGCATGACGGATGTATACTAGTGTGACGAACAAGCAAAACATATAAGAATCAGCATGATTGTATGTCAGAAGAAACGAAGCAATCATGTCTAATTATCACTTAAATGTTAGATGAAATAGGAGGTACCTACATGAAAACAAAGATTTTTATTGACGGTAGTGAAGGAACAACAGGACTTCGTATATATGAGCGTTTTCAGGGACGCGATGACATAGAATTATTAAAGATTGACCCGGAGTTAAGAAAAGATCCGGAGGAGAGAAAGAGATTAATCAACTCTTCGGATATTACATTTTTATGTTTGCCAGATGCAGCAGCTAAGGAGTCTGTATCATTAGTAGAGAATGATAATGTGGTTATCATTGACACATCTACAGCACATAGAACGGAAGAGGGTTGGGCATATGGTTTCCCAGAGTTATCTGCTAAACATAAAGAGAAGATTATAAGTGGAAAGAGAATAGCAGTACCTGGTTGCTACGCCACAGGATTTATTTCATTAGTATATCCATTAGTTGCAGGTGGAATCCTTCCGAAGGATTATCCAGTAACATGTTTTGGTCTCTCTGGCTATAGTGGAGCTGGTAAGAAGGCAATCGCTGTATATGAAGGTGATGAGAAACCAGAGGGTCACAATTCTGGCAGAGTGTATGCACTTACACAGCAGCATAAGCACTTAAAGGAAATGCAGAAGATTACAGGCTTAGAAAGAACACCATTATTCTCACCTATTATAGATGATTATTACAGTGGTATGGTTGTTTCAGTTCAGCTCTACGCAGACATGTTAGAGAAAAAGGAGACAGTAGAGAGTCTTATTAACTACTATACAGAATATTACAAGAATCAGCCATTTATCAAGGTTGCAGCAGCTGATGATGAAGAGGTTGCCAGTGGATTTATCGTGGGAAATGGTTTATCCGGCTGGGACGGACTTAAAATATATGTAACTGGTAATGAAGACAGAATCGTTATAGCATCACAGTTTGACAACTTAGGTAAGGGTGCATCAGGAGCAGCGGTTGAGTGTATGAATCTTGTTCTTGGCTGCGATCCAGCTAAGGGACTTGAGTTGTAATCACTTCATTGGATAAATATGATACACAAATATGTAGATATTGATTTAAAGCGGATAGAAAAATGAAAAAAGGAGAATTATCATGAAACAGATATCGGGTGGCGTTACAGCTGCACAGGGCTTTAAGGCAACAGGTCTTGCAGTTGGTATAAAGAAGAAAAGTGAAAAGAAGGATATGGCACTTGTATATAGCGAGGAGCCATGTAAGGTTGCCGGAACATTTACAAAGAATGTGGTTAAGGCAGCATGTGTTAAGTATGATATGAATGTTGTAGAAAACAGTCCATATGCACAGGCAGTTGTTGTAAATAGTGGTATAGCTAATGCCTGTACAGGCAAGCAGGGATATGAATACTGTGAGGCTACTGCCAAGGCAGCTTCAGAGAGTCTTAATATTCCAGCAAGCTCAGTGCTTGTAGCATCTACAGGTGTTATCGGTGTGCAGCTTCCAATTGACAGAATTGCAGAGGGTGTTAAGCTTATGACACCACTTCTTGGAACTTCAGAAAATGACGGAACATTGGCAGCAGAAGCTATCATGACTACTGATACGCACTCTAAGGAGATAGCTTATGAGGTTGAAATTGGTGGAAAGACTGTTACTATTGGTGGTATGTGCAAGGGCTCAGGTATGATTCATCCAAATATGTGCACAATGCTTGCGTTTGTTACAACAGATGCAAATATTTCCAAGGAAATGCTTACTAAAGCTGTTAAGGCAAATGTAGAGGATACATTTAATATGGTATCTGTTGATGGAGATACATCTACAAATGATACCATGCTCGTTATGGCTAATGGTCTTGCTGGCAATGAAGAGATAACAGAGGAAAATGAGGATTTCAAGAAGTTTTCAGATGCGCTTCTTGCAGTAAATACATATCTTGCTAAGCAGATGGCAGGCGATGGAGAAGGTGCAACTGCACTTTTTGAGGTAAAGGTTGTTGGAGCTGAGTCAAAGGAGCAGGCTGTTACAATTGCTAAGTCAGTTGTGTCCTCAAGCCTTGTAAAGACCGCAATCGCAGGACATGATGCAAACTGGGGAAGAATATGTTGTGCCATGGGTTACTCTGGTGCACAGTTTGACCCAGAAAAGGTGGATTTATACTTTATCAGCAAGGCAGGAGAACTTAAGATTGCTGAGAATAGTGTGACTACAGGATACAGTGAAGAGAAAGCGACAGAGATTTTATCACAGCCTGAGATTACAGCACTTATCGATATCAAGATGGGGAATGCCGAGGCTACAGCATGGGGCTGTGATTTGACACACGAATACATCAGTATAAATGCGGACTACCGTTCATAAGAAAAGGAGATAAAGAAAATGACAGATAAGGAAATGGAAGCGTTAAAGGAAAAAGCAAATGTCTTAATAGAGGCATTGCCATACATACAGCGTTTTAATAGAAAGATTATAGTAGTTAAGTACGGCGGCAGTGCCATGGTTGATGAAGAGTTAAAGAGAAATGTTATAAAGGATGTCACACTCTTAAAGCTTGTGGGCTTTAAGCCTATCATCGTTCATGGCGGTGGCAAGGAAATCAGCAAATGGGTAGAGCGTTCTGGAATGGAGCCTAAGTTTATCAATGGCCTTCGTGTAACTGATGAGGCTACAATGGAGATAGCTGAGATGGTTCTCGGCAAGGTTGGTAAGCAGCTTGTATCTTTAGTTGAGGAGCTTGGTGTAAAGGCTATCTCTATCAGCGGTAAGGATGGTAAGATGCTCACATGTACAAAGAAGTATTCAAACGGTGAAGATATTGGTTATGTAGGTGAAGTTGAAAAGGTTGACCCTAAGATTTTATTTGATTTACTTGAGAAGGATTATCTTCCGATTGTAAGCCCAATTGGTCTTGATGACACATATCATTCATATAATATTAACGCTGATGATGCCGCCTGTGCAATTGCAAGAGCTGTAAAGGCTGAGAAACTCGCTTTTCTCACAGATATTGAAGGTGTGTACAAGGACCCTAAGGACCCTTCAACACTTATATCTGAGCTTAGAGTAAGTGAGGCACAGGAGCTCATAGGTGGAGGCAATATCGGTGGTGGTATGCTTCCAAAGCTCAACAACTGTATAGATGCCATTGAAAATGGTGTTTCCAGAGTGCATATCCTTGATGGACGTATTCTTCACTGCCTGCTTCTTGAAATTTTTACAAATAAGGGGATTGGGACAGCTATATTGAACGATCAAGATGTAAAATTTTATCATGAATAAATTATTACTATAAAATAATTGATACAAATAACCTATTGAAATAGCTTGTATTATAGTGAGAAATTAGTTAAAATAGATATTGATTTAATTGATGTGGTCTTCTTGTGAAAATATCATAAGGAGGCAAATATGAAAAAATACATACGATATATTTTTACATGTGTAATAACGATAATATTAGGAATATTGTACAGTTGCGAACGTCAACAAAATAATGTGGAAGTTGCATATTCTGTTGATGAGACATCGGACACAATCATCACTATGACTACCGCATCTGAAGCAGTGGAGAAAATATGTGTTCATGTGACAGGATATGTAGTAAATCCTGGAGTGTATTATGTTCCAGAGGGTAGCAGGGTGTTTGAGGTAATTGAGTTAGCTGGTGGATTTTTGGATACAGCTGACAAAGATTATCTCAATCAGGCTGTTATTTTGAATGATGGCCAAAAATTACATATATACTCTAAAGAAGAAGCTGCCACAGCTAATCAGTCCATATCGGATAGTGGAGCAGAACAAAATCCCAACAAACTAGTAAATATAAATACTGCGACAAAAGAAGAATTGATGACTTTACCTGGGATTGGAGAATCCAAGGCAGAAAGCATAATTGCCTATAGGCAAGAGAATGGCGGATTTAAAACCATTGAAGATATTATGAAGATATCAGGTATAAAGGATGCAGCCTTTAGCAAAATAAAGAATTATATATGTACAAATTAGGAGGACAAACCATAAGATCGTTGTTGTATGTGGTTGTTGCTTTTATAATCGGAGAGTTGGCAGCTCTGGTGGGATTAGATGGAGGAGCTGTCCCTGTTGTATATTCATTAGGAATTTTACTGACTATGGCTTTATGTTATGGTTTTGTTTTGGTGGGATTTACTATAAAAACACAATACACTGTGATAATTGTGGTGTGCTTTTTGACAGTTGTAGTGGGATATTTTAGTTACTCAAAACAGAAAGATACCTTTGAGTATTATGATAAACTGCAATATGAGACAGAGAATAGATCGCTGAAGATTACTGGTGAGGTGTCTAAAATCCAACTGAATGATTATGGTTATACCATAGAATTAACTGTTGATGATGGAATAATATTATTGCAATTAGATGGTATGAATAATATTGAAGAATCAGGCTTGGTTGGCGATGAAGCTGATAAATTGAACATTGGTATAGAAGATATAAGGTATGGAGCAACATTATCTGTGACAGGAATTGTCAATCCAATGAAAACAGCAGATAACCCTGGTAATTATAATGAGAAAAGCTATCTGCGAGGTAATGGAGTTTTGTTGAAGCTTAAGGTAGCATGGAATGATTGTGTTATTATAGGCGATGTGGATGATTACTCATATATTGAGGATGGATTGTACAGGATAAAGCAGAAAGCTATAGCTATACTTGCAGCTCAATGTACAGAAAAAGAAATGGGGCTTTTATCAGCTATAATTCTGGGTGAAAAGTCGTATATGGACGAGGATGTAAAGGAATTGTACTCTTCACAGGGGATTGCTCATGTATTAGCTATATCAGGATTACATATTTCAGTTGTAGGTATGGGGTTATATGGGCTTATGCGAAGAAAAATGCGCTATTTATCTTCTGCAACTGTCAGTGCGTTCATTATGGTGTTGTTCTCCATGATGACAGGCAATTCTGTATCTGCTGTCAGGGCTGTTATTATGTTTCTTATGCATGTGGTTGCAGATGTGTTGGGAAGAAAATATGACATGTTATCAGCTATATCCCTCTCAGCGTTAATTTTGTTGCTGGATAACCCTTTTTATATAACGAATGCATCATTCATATTGTCGTTTGCGGCAATGATAGCAGTATCAGTGACAGCTCCAATAGTTATAGGATTCGTTGAGGGGGAAAATAGCATTGTTAAGACGATTTTGTTTAATGTATCTTTAACTTTTACATCTCTGCCTATTAATAGTTGTCTCTTTTACAGAATTCCTACATATTCTATATTGCTAAATCTTGTGGTTGTGCCGTTCATGGGCTTGATGTTGGCTATGACTATTGTGGGCATAATGGTATCCGCATTTTTTGAAACAATTGGAGCTCTGTGTATAGGGTGTGCAGTATACATATTGAGGTTGTATGAAATGCTCTCTGGCTTTACAGAGAGCCTGCCTTGTTCATCTGTTGTAACAGGATATATTGATGATAAAAGTGTGATTTTGTACTATTGTGCACTTATTGCAGCTCTATTTATAATGTGGAGAAAAAGTGTGCATAAAATAGTGCTGTTAATGTTGATAGTGTTTATGAGCTATATAGTTTATAGCCCTAAGTCAGATGAATTTGAAATATGCTTTCTTGATGTTGGTCAAGGGGACGGAGCCTATATACATAGTGTTAACGGAAATGATTATCTGATAGATAGTGGAAGTACCGATGAGGAAAATGTGGGAAAGTATAAAATCGAAAGCTTTCTTGAATATAAGGATGTGGACGATTTAGAGTATGTGTTTGTATCTCATTGTGACACGGATCATATATCAGGCATCTTAGAACTAATAGAGAGAGAAAATGTGGTTATAAAGAATCTTGTACTTCCAGAGACGGAGCGGGTTAATGCTAGTGATAACGGTGCTAAGCTTGTGGAATTGGCAACTAGTTATGGTGTAGAAGTGAAGTATTTTGGAAAGGAAAGCAATTTGAAAGATGGAGAGTTGGAATTCTTATGCATTAGTCCAGATGTAGACATAAGCTATGCAGATATAAATGAAGCATCTATGACAATGTTAGTTAGGAATGATAATCTTCAAGTATTTTTTGCCGGTGATATCGGAGTTGACACGGAGAAGCAGTTATTGGATGACATCAGTGGCTTTATGACAGAAACAAAGAATAGAGCTGAGGGAAAGATAACAACTATATATAAAGTGGCACATCACGGGTCACAGTATTCTAGTAGTATGGAGATGTTGGAGACTTTACAACCTGATATAGCTGTTATTTCCTGTGGAGAGGACAATAGCTATGGACATCCACATGATGAAACCATAGAAAGGTTGAAATGCAGTGGCTGTGAAATTGTGAAAACAATGGAATATGGTGCGGTTATATTTAAATATGATAATGACATAAATATATATAAGTACAAGGAATAAGTTGGAAGAATCTGTGATATTAATCTCTTGACTGAAAAAACATAAATTTATATATTATTGTTATGAGAAAACAAAAGAGCTAAAGAAATATAACTGGAGCGTACTATGAGAAATATTAATGAGGATATAAAGAAAGCTGAGTATAAAAAAATATATCTACTGTTTGGTGAGGAGGATTATCTCAAAAAGCAATACAAGAATAAGCTAAAGGCTGCTATCTGTGGTGATGATACAATGAATTATAGTTATTTCGAAGGTAAGAATTGTGATGCTACAGAGATAAAGGGTATCTGCGAGACGCTGCCTTTTTTTGCAGATAAACGTCTTGTTATAGTGGAAAATTCAGGATTCTTCAAATCAGCAAACGATACTATAAATGAATATATAGATAGTGTGCCAGAAACTACTTGTATGGTATTTGTGGAAAGCGAAGTTGATAAGAGAAGTAAGCTTTTTAAAAAAGTCAAAGACCTGGGGTATGTCTGCGAGATGGCAGAGCAGAATCAGGCAATGCTGGAACAGTGGGTAGTTGGTTTACTGAATCAGAATGGTATGAAGATAACTAAGAATACACTGGAGAAGTTTTTAACATATGTGGGTTCTGATATGGAAAATATATCAAAGGAGCTGGAGAAAATTATATGTTATGCTATGGGCAGAGATGTGGTGAATGATGCAGATGTAGATGCAGTGTGTTCAATTCAGATATCATCAAAAATATTTGATATGATAGACGCAATGAGTAATAAGAACAGAGCGCGAGCACTGGAGCTCTATAATGATATGATGGCACTTAAGGAGCCACCAATGCGTATCCTTTTTATGCTTGCTCGTCAGTTTAACATTATGCTTCAGGTGTATGAGTTGTCCAAACGTGGGGTGGCAAATAGTGAGATAGCTTCAAAAGCTGGTATTCAGCCTTTTATAGTTGGAAAAATAACAAGACAGCTAAGTGGGAAAAATGGCTTTACCGGAAAGTTGCTTGTAGAAGCGTTGAGGGATTGTGTAAATGTAGAGAATGATATTAAGAATGGACGAGTGGATGACAGAGCAGGAGTGGAGATGATATTGATTAAATACTCCTAGTGTTTTTTTAATTAAAGGATGGGAACTTGCTCCACTTTGTGAGCCGAGCACGGTCAGCTTCAACTGACATCTTCTTTTTGTGCGAGTGCTCAAAAAATCGTAGTTGCAAAGCAACTGCGATTAATTCCTTAGCGGAGCATATTTATTGTATAGGAAAGTTTCGAGAACTTTCCTATACAATAAAAAAGGACAGGTCTCGTCATGCAAGCACGACAGACACTGTCCTCTTTTATATTTTTGCCTGGTTCTGAACTAAGCCATCTTGTTAACTGAAGCAGCTAAACGAGAAACCTTTCTAGAAGCAGTATTCTTGTGATATACGCCCTTAGATGTAGCCATATCAATAGCCTTTGTAGCAGCCTTTAAAGCTTCAGCAGCAGCAGCCTTGTCATTTGCAGCAACAGCAGCGTCTACCTTCTTAATAGCTGTCTTAACACCAGACTTGATTGACTTGTTTCTTTCTGTTCTGATTCTTGTAACTTCGATTCTCTTCTTTGCTGACTTAATATTAGCCATTTTCATTACCTCCACAAAATGTATAATCTGTTTTTTAGTATAATCGTAGTTGCCAACCAACTGCGATTTGACACGTGATTCCTTTGAGAGAGTAAGTAATCACTTTGTTCCCATCCGTTAACGACCAGATGAAAACCCAGATTGTTTACATATAGACTTTGTGCGGACAAAATGCAAACATCTTGATTATTTTACTGAAAGATGAAAAAAATGTCAAGAAAAATATAGTCAGACTTTAATGGACAATTGTTGGGATTTATGATACAATGAAAAACAATTAAAAGTAGGTGCAGAAAGGGTGTTACTATGAGAGAAAAATTGTATAAATATATGGATTGGAGAAATATAGAAGGCATTTTGTATGCAGATTTGGACAATCCTAGTGTGGTTCTTGGACCAAAGAATGTTAAAGGAGGCTGTGTTATTCAGGCATTTGTTCCAGATGCAGTTGAGGCATATGTTCAGTACGAGAATTCCAAGACAAAATACAAGATGGAAGAAATGGAGGACGGCGGATACTTTGCAGTTTTAATGTCGCAAAAGCTTAAAGGTGTATATAAGATTATTGCAAAATACGAAGATGGTTCTACAGCAGAGTACTATGATCCTTATCAGTTTACTCCTAATATACCTTTGGAGCAGTTGAAGAAGTTTAATGCAGGTATTAACTACGAAGTATATAAGTATCTTGGAGCGCATCCGGCAAATATTGATGGCGTTAAGGGATATACATTTGCAGTATGGGCACCTATGGCGAAGAGAGTCAGCGTAGTGGGTGATTTCAATCTTTGGGATGGACGACGCCATATGATGAATCGTGTGGAGGATACTGGTGTATTTACGATATTTATACCAGGTCTCAAGGGCGGTGAGCTTTACAAGTATGAGATAAAGAAGTCTGACGGTCAGAACATTTTGAAATCAGATCCGTACGCATATGCGGCTCAGAAACGTCCAGAGACAGCTTCGGTTGTGTGCGATATCGAAGGTTTCAGATGGAGCGATACACAGTGGCTTAAAAAGAGAGAAAAGGCAAATTTGGCTGAGATGGCTATGTCTGTGTATGAGGTTCATCTTGGTTCGTGGAAGAAGCCAGCAGTGGAGATTACAGAGGAAGATGGACATGCTGTTGAGATGGAGACAGATAGTAGAGAGCTGTTTTATAACTATAGAGAGATAGCTCCTTTGCTTTGTGATTATGTAAAGGATATGGGATATACTCATATCGAGCTGATGCCAGTTATGGAGCATCCGTTTGATGGCTCGTGGGGCTATCAGGTTACAGGATATTATGCGCCTACAGCAAGATATGGAACACCAGAGGATTTCATGTATTTTGTGGATTACATGCATCACAATGATATCGGTGTAATTCTTGACTGGGTTCCAGCCCATTTCCCTAGAGATGCCTTTGGTCTTGCACAGTTTGACGGAACATGTCTCTATGAGCATTTAGATCCAAGACAGGGTTCTCATCCTCATTGGGGAACTCTCATATTTAATTATGGTAGACCAGAGGTTTCAAACTTCCTCATAGCCAATGCAATGTTCTGGGTAAAGGAATATCATGTGGACGGAATAAGAATGGATGCTGTAGCATCTATGCTTTACCTCGATTATGGTAAGAATCATGGCGAGTGGGTAGCAAATATCTATGGCGGTCATGAGAATCTTGAGGCAGTTGAATTCTTGAAGCACTTGAATTCTCAGATGAAGAAACAGTGTAAGGGAGCAATGATTATTGCAGAGGAATCAACAGCATGGCCAGCCGTTACAGGTGGTGTTGAGAATGACGGATTGGGATTTGATTTTAAGTGGAATATGGGCTGGATGAATGATTTTACAAGCTATATGAGATGCGACCCATACTTTAGAAAGAATAATTACAATCAGCTTACATTTGGTATGTTATATCAGTACAGTGAAGATTACATATTGGTATTCTCCCACGACGAAGTAGTGCATGGAAAAGGTTCTATGATAGGTAAAATGCCAGGTGAGAAAGAGGAAACAAGATTTGCTAATCTTCGTGCTACCTATGGATATATGATGACTCATCCAGGTAAGAAGCTTCTGTTTATGGGTCAGGAATTTGCCCATTACAGAGAGTGGAGTGAAGAGAGAGAACTGGATTGGAAGAGCCTCGAGGCTGATAAGCATAGACAGATGGCTGATTTTGTGAAAGCTCTGAATAAGATGTACACCTCAGACCCAGCATTTTATGAGCAGGATGATGTTCCAGCTGGCTTTGAGTGGATGAATTGCAATGATGCGGAGAATAGCACAGTTTCTTTTGTCAGAAGAGGCAAGGATAAGGATGATATGGTATTGGTTGTATGTAATTTTGATACTATATATCATGAAGAGTTTGTTGTAGGTGTACCACAAGGCAAGTATAAGGAAATTCTTAACAGCGATGATGTGAAGTTTGGTGGTTCAGGCTTTACAAATTCTAGAGTTAAGGTGACGAAAAAGGTGAAGGCTGATGGCAGACCAGATTCACTTACTATTAAGCTTGCTCCGTTGTCAGTGGCAGTATTTAAGTATACCAAGGTAGAAGAAAAGGTTGCTACTAAGAAGACAACTACAACTAAAGCCACTGCAGCAAAGACTACAGCAAAGAAGACTACAGATAGTAAAGTGGCAAAAAAGAAAGATGTAGCTGTTAAAACTGAAGCAAAGAAGGTTGAGACAGGAAAGGCAGAAACAAAGAAAGCTGAGACAGGAAAGGCAGAAACAAAGAATGCTGCGAAGAAAGTAACAAAGGCTTAGTTCATGGAAGTGTAACTAAGTGTTAAGGAGGAACCGATGAATACAGTTGACTTTTTAATGTCCACATCAGCTGTTGAGGAAGCAAATAAGCTTTTGGAAACAGTTGAAGGATATGTTCCGAAGGTGTTTGATTTTTTGGTAAATGTAGTAATTGCTATTGTACTACTAATTGTAGGAAAATTCATTATTAAGTATATCCTGAAGCTTTGTAAGAAGTTTTTCGAGAAGGCAAAGATAGAGCTTAGTATTCAGAAGTTTCTTGCATCTTTGTTAAAAATTGTATTGTATGTTGTACTTGTTATTATTGTATGTGATAAGGTAGGCATCGATACAGCATCCTTCATAGCTGTTCTGGGTACATTAGGTGTGACAGTGGGTCTTGCGCTCCAAGGAAGTCTCTCAAACTTTGCAGGTGGTGTACTGATTCTTCTGCTTAAGCCATTTAGAGTGGGTGATTATATCATAGACAATGGAACGGGTAGAGAGGGAACAGTAGACAGAATAGACCTGTTTTACACGAAACTTATTACAACAGACAACAAGGCAATCTCAATTCCTAATGGTTCATTGTCAAACTCGGCTATTACAAATGTTACAGAGTTCGACCAGAGAAGAGTTGATCTTTCATTTGGTATTGGCTATGCAGATGATATTGAGAAAGCAAAACAGCTTATGCTTGCAGAAGCTAATAAGGATGAAGCAGTTCTTAAAGACAAGGATATTGCAGTAGTGGTTACAGAACTTGCTGCTAGTCAAGTGACTATTGCTCTTCGCGTGTGGTGTAAGACAGAAGATTACTGGGGCGTATATTCACGTCTGATGGAAAATGTAAAGAAGAGTCTTGATGAAAATGGTGTTGAGATTCCATTTAATCAGTTACAGGTTCATATTACGAAATAAACTAGTATTAAAGCAGATGCTGCGATTTAACAAGAATATTGTTGTTTAATCCTAAATCCCACCCCAAAAGGGGGGAGAAAATGAAATATGCGTATGCTATGATTATCCTGCGTTGAGGAGCGTGAAATGCTTGACGCAGGATATTCTATATTTAGGAGCCGATTTTCGGTAAGAAGGAGAGTGCATTGATATGTTTGGGAAGGCATATCAATGCACTTTCTTATTTAACAGGAAATTTCTTCAAACTTCCCTATTAAACAAAAAACGCTCCGCAAAAGGATCGCACATTCTTTTTTATAATCCAAATATACCATTGACAGAATGGCTTTGTCATTGAGCATGAAAATGTATTATATCATAATTTGTACTTGCTTTTATAGAACATATAGGGTTTAATATATATGTAAAAGTAGGTTAAGGATTGTTAGAAAATTAACATTCAATATACAGCAAGTGAGGTATGGAATTGGTATGAGTAGCATGAGAGGCATTGATACACCAGTAAGAAGAATCAGACGACAGGTTTTTAAGGAAGTTGCAAATTTGGCGTACAACTCTGAGAATCTTAAGGATGATATGGAGGCATTGCCATATAAAATGATAGATTATGATGAGCCACAGTACCGGGAGAATGTATACCGTGAGCGTTCTATCATAAGAGAGCGTATCCGTCTTGCCATGGGTATGAGTTTGAGACCAGAGAATCGAGAGCGTCCAGGACATCTTACACAGGGCTTAGAGGAGAGTAATATTGATGAAAAATATTATGAGCCACCACTTATGCAGGTTATTCCATCTGCATGTAATGCATGTCCGGAAAATGAATATGAAATAACCGATTCATGTATGGGCTGTGTGGCTCACCCTTGTCAGAGTGTATGTCCAAAGGGAGCTATCACTATGGTGAGGGGGCGTTCAGTAATTGATAAAGAAAAATGTATAAAATGTGGTAAGTGTAAATCAGTATGTCCATACGATGCAGTTTGTCACAAGGAGCGTCCATGTAAGGCTGCATGTGGTATAAATGCTATTAAGTCAGACCGAATTGGCAGAGCTATCATAGATAATGATATGTGCGTATCCTGTGGTCAGTGTATGGTTAGCTGTCCGTTTGGAGCTATAGCAGATAAGTCACAAGTATTCCAGCTTATAAGAGCTATGCAGTCAGGAAGAAAAATTATAGCTCAGGTTGCACCCGCCTTCGTAGGTCAGTTTGGACCAAAAGTGACAGCAGATATGTTCAAGACAGCTCTTAAAGAGCTTGGCTTTGCAGATGTATACGAGACAGCTATCGGTGCAGATATGGGATGTATGGCAGAGGCGGAGCATTATGTAAAGGAAGTAGCAAGTGGTAATCAGACATTTGCCCTTACATCCTGTTGTCCATCGTGGTCTGTTATGGCAAAGCATTTATTCCCTGAGACTATTGATAAAATAAGCAATGAACTGACACCAATGGTTGCTACGGCTCGTATTATCAAGAAAGAGCATCCTGATGCATCAGTTGTATTTATCGGACCATGTGCATCTAAGAAGCTTGAAGCCAGCCGTAGGACAGTCCGTTCAGATGTAGATTTTGTTATTACATTTGAAGAGCTGACAGGTATGTTTGAGGCAAAGGGTATTCTTTTAGAAGAGATACAGGCTATGGATCAGATGCAGGATGCAACCTCAGCCGGCAGAGGTTACGGTGTGGCAGGTGGTGTTGCAAACGCTATCAAGGAATGTATAGAGAGAGATTATCCGGGTACTCCGGTACATATCGAGCATGCAGAGAGTCTTTCGGAATGTAAGAAGGTTCTTCTTCAGGCGAAGGCAGGCAAGCTCAACGGATGTCTTATCGAGGGAATGGCTTGTCCGGGTGGCTGTATAGCAGGTGCTGGTACAAATATTGCTATACCACAGGCAGCAAAGGCTGTTGAAAAGTTCAAAGGTGAGGCGGAGAAGAAACTGCCAGACGAAGGAACAGGACAGTATTTGGTGTAAATGATAATAGTATAAGAATATAATCATTGACAATTTATTCTTTATTGTTATAATTTAAGTAAACTAGAAAGCTTAAAAAGCCTTGGTTTTATAGCCAAGGCTTTTATTAGGAAAAGGATAGTGGAATCAGTTTTGAAGATAAAAAATAAATAACAGATACGGAGGATTTAATCATGAAGCTTTGGGGCGGACGATTCACAAAGGAAGAAAATCAGTTAGTACATAATTTTAATGCATCAATATCATTTGACCAGAAGTTCTACAAGCAGGATATTGAAGGAAGCATAGCTCATGTGACACAGCTTGGAACGGTTGGTATCATATCTTCTGAGGATATGAAGAAGATTATTGAAGGCTTGAAGTCTATACTTGCAGACATTGAGTCAGGCAAGCTGGAGATAACAGAGGAAAGTGAAGATATTCATTCATTCGTTGAGGCTAACCTTATCGAAAGAATAGGTGAGCCGGGCAAGAAGCTTCACACTGGCAGAAGCAGAAATGATCAGGTTGCTCTTGATATGAAGCTTTACACAAGAGATGAGGTTGTGGAGGTTGACAGCCTTTTAAAGAAGCTTTTAGAGGTGCTCCATAGAATAATGAAAGAAAATATAGATACATATATGCCGGGCTTTACACATCTTCAAAAGGCACAGCCTGTTACACTTGCACATCATGTAGGTGCATATTTTGAGATGTTTAAGAGAGACAGAGACCGTTTGAATGATATATACAGGAGAATGAATTATTGTCCGATAGGCTCAGGTGCTCTAGCAGGAACTACATATCCACTTGACAGAGATTTGACAGCATCACTTTTGGGTTTTGAGGGACCAACACTTAACAGTATGGATTCTGTATCGGACAGAGATTATCTCATAGAGTTTTTAAGTGCAATGTCGACTATAATGATGCACTTAAGCAGATTTTCTGAGGAGATTATCATCTGGAATAGTAATGAGTATAGATTTGTAGAGCTTGATGATGCGTACAGCACAGGCAGTAGCATCATGCCACAGAAGAAGAACCCTGATATAGCAGAGCTTGTAAGAGGTAAGACAGGTCGTGTATATGGTGCACTTATTTCACTACTCACAACCATGAAGGGACTTCCGCTTGCATACAACAAGGATATGCAGGAGGACAAGGAGATGACATTTGATGCAATCGACACTACAAAGGGATGTATCTCATTGTTTACAGGTATGGTAGACACTATGAGCTTCAATAAAGATAATATGGAGTCAAGCGCAAAGAATGGCTTTACAAACGCTACAGATGCAGCTGATTATCTTGTGGGAAAGGGTGTTCCATTCAGAGATGCCCACGGTATCGTAGGCCAGCTTGTTCTCTTCTGTATAGAGAAAGATATCGCTCTTGATGATATGACTCTTGAAGAGTACAAGGCTATCAGCCCTGTATTTGAGGAGGATATCTATGAAGCAATCAGCCTTAAGACTTGCGTTGAGAAGAGAATGACTATCGGAGCACCGGGTATGGAGGCTATGAAGAAGGTTATTGACATTAACGAGAAGTACCTTGCTTATGATAAGGGAATTGTACAGTTGTAATGACATATTAAATGGTATGATGTGGTATGCATCATGCCATTTTGTATTTTCGAATATAATTGATCATGGACTTAGCAAAACTTTAACTTTTATGAATTATTATGATATAATCAATACTAAATACAACATTTAAGGAGATAAAAATGTCAGAAAGATACATAAGATTTCAAGATGTTAAAAAGAGCTACGGCAGTGGTGAAGCGCAGATAAATGCTCTTGCAGGAGTTGATTTTGAGATAGAAAAGGGAGAATTCTGTATTCTTCTGGGTTCATCTGGAGCCGGAAAAACTACCCTTTTAAATATGCTTGGCGGCATGGATACTGTCACAAGTGGAAGGATAGAATTTGACGGTAAGGAAATATCGGCATTTGGTAAAAAGGAGCTTATAGAATATCGCCGACATGATGTGGGCTTTGTGTTTCAGTTCTATAATCTGATTCCAAATCTTACAGCTCTAGAGAATGTTGAGATAGCGGCACAGCTTTGTAAGAATCCTATTCCGGCTGAGGAGGCTCTGGCTATGGTTGGTCTTACAGAGCGAGAAAACAATTTTCCAGCACAGCTCTCAGGTGGTGAACAGCAAAGGGTTGCCATAGCCCGTGCTTTGGCGAAAAATCCAAGACTTCTTCTTTGTGATGAGCCTACAGGAGCTCTCGATTATGTTACAGGTAAGGCGGTGCTTAAGCTGTTATATGACTTAAGCAGGGAGAGAGGAACCACGGTTATCATCATTACCCACAATCAGGCCATCGCACCTATGGCAGATCGTATTATTAAGATAAAGAGTGGAAAGATTTTGTCAAATGAATTGAATAACAACGTCATACCTATTGACGAGATTGAGTGGTAATGCTTATGAAAACATCTATTATAAAAATGACTTGGAGAAGTATAAAGAAATCTCTGGGAAGATATATGGCATTACTGCTTATAGTGGCACTTAGTGCAGGCTTCTTTGCAGGTCTCAAGTTGACAAAGGATGCAATGGTAAATACAGGAGATAAATATCTGGCGGAGCAGAATTTTTATGATTTCAGACTATTATCGACCTTGGGCTTTTCTAAAGAAGATGTGTCAGCATTTTCTGATATGGAAGGAGTTGAATATGCGGAAGGTATGATGAGTGTCGATGCTATCATAGAGTATGAGGAGGCGAACAAGGAGTTTAAGCTGATGTCCATACCAGAGTATATTAATCTTGTATCGTTGACAGCAGGAAGGATGCCAGAGCATGAAAACGAGTGCCTGGCAGATGCAGATAAATATACTGAGGAAGATATAGGAACAGTGGTAAAGCTGGCAACGGAAAACGGTGAAGATATAGATAAACAGCTTAACAATACTGAATTTACCATAGTGGGTATAGCAGAGTCACCACATTATCTTGGCTTTGAACGAGGAACAACAACGGTTGGAAGTGGCTCACTTAGCGGCTTTATATATGTTACAAGGGAAGCATTTACAGGTGATATATATACCGAATTAAATATAACTTTAGAGGAAACCGCATATATATACAGCGATGAATACGAAGAACTGATAGATAAGTATGAGGCTGATGTGACAGCACTTCTTGAGTCGAGAGCTGTTGAAAGATATGAAGAGATACTGAAGGACAATGGAATATCTGATGATGTCGCTGGGGCATTAGGCATAACAAAGGAAGAGCTGGCTGGGCAATATGGTGTGTTTGAAGCTGAAACGTATGTACTTACGAGAAATGAAAATGTAGGTTATGCGAGCTTTAAAAATGATACAGCCATTGTCAGTGGAATAGCGAACATATTCCCAATATTTTTTATAATGATTGCCATGCTTGTATGTATGACTACCACGACCAGAATGGTTGACGAGGAACGTACCCAGATAGGTGTACTCAAGGCTATGGGCTTTAGCAATGGAAAAATAGTGCTTAAGTATCTGCTGTATGCAGGCAGTGCAACCATCATAGGCTGGACTGTGGGATTCTTTATATGTACATGGGGTATACCGAAAATATTCTGGTTCGCATATAATTCGTTGTATGATTTTGCACCATTGACATATCTGTTTAGTCCTAAACTGGCAGCTATTACATTGCTTGTCTCACTGATTGGTATTTTAGGCAGTGCATATCTTTCATGCCGTAAAGAACTCTTTAGTGTACCGGCTAAGCTTATAAGACCACGAGCTGCAAAAAACGGAAAACGTATACTCCTTGAACGACTTTCGGTTATATGGAAAAGATTGTCATTTTTACAGAAGATTACACTTAGGAATATGTTTAGGTATAAGAGAAAGCTTATATTGATGATAGTGGGCATAAGCTGTTGTACCGGCTTACTGGTTACAGCTTTTGGCGTTGCGGATTCTATGTTTTATGTTGATGATATACAGTATGACCATATTCAGAAATATGATTTGGAGGCGTCGTTTACAGATGGTATGCAGGATAATATAAGTGGCGGACTTGATGATATAGAAGGGGTAGAGGGATATATATTTTGCTCGACTCAATATGTAGATGTATTGGGACATGGCGAAATATTTGATTCTGTACATATGATGTGCTTTGATGATACGGAGAAGCTTGCTGACTTTTGGGATTTGCGAAGTGAAGAAGAAACGCTGGCTTATCCTAATAAGGGAGAGGTGCTTATTAGTGCAAAGCTGTCGGAGAAGCTGTCTCTGTATGCAGGAGATATGGTGGTGATACAGGATGCTGAAATGAACAGGGCAGAGCTTAGGGTTGCGGGTGTATTTGAAAATTATATATACAGCTATGTAATGCTTTCTCCTGAAACTTACGAGGAGTCATTTGGTGAATGGTCGGAGAATACAGTGCTTATAGGCAGCAGTGGTGATGCTGAGGATGTGGCAAAGAATGTAAATGAGATAAATGGAATAGCTAGTGTAGGACAGCTCAATGTGACGAGGGCGGTTGTGGATAGTGCACTTTCATGTCTTGATTATATAGTGCTTATGGTTGTACTGTTTTCAGGGGCGTTGGCATTTATAGTAATCTACAATCTTACCAACATTAATCTTGCTGAGAGAAGCCGTGAAGTGGCTACGGTTGAAGTGCTCGGCTTCCGCACCAAGGAGACCGAGAGCTATGTCTTAACAGAAAATGTAGTTTTGTCTGTATTGGCAGGATTTGTTGGTTTACCACTGGGTATTTTGTTCCATAGAGTTGTTATGAGCATGATACAGATTGATTTGATTATGTTTATGGTGGAAATTAAGTCATTAAGCTATGTATATGCACTTATAGGCACTCTGATTTTTGCACTTATAGTAAATATATTTATGAAGAGACAGATTGGGAAAATACATATGGCGGAGTCACTAAAGGCTGTGGAGTAACTCTCGTTAGACCGAAATCAACCACCACCTTTATACAGGGGGTGGTTGATTTGTAAATAAGACAAATGAAAAAAGCCTCTTGACACAATTTATTAAAATGTTATACTAGCCATATGTTAATAAAAAAAGCGATGATTGGAACAAGTAGTTCTAAGGAAGACCTACAGAAAGTAGCTGGTTGATGAGAGGCGCAGGTGATACTTAGATAATCACTGTCATTTTATGACTGGGATTTATTTTAATTGAAGTTGTGATATAACTTTAATTAGATGCGAATACATCCATGAGCTTCACACCGAAAGGATATGTCGGAATGTTCAGTATATATACCAAGTAGGCTGTGACGGAGGGCAACCGTTATAATGTCAGGGTCTTGATAAATGTGTGAAGTACACATGGTCAGTACCTGCTAAGGCATGATATGTGAGTATCGTGTGAATTAAGGTGGTAACACGGGTTTTATGGCTCGTCCTTTAGTTTATCTAAGGGATGAGCTTTTTATTTAATAGGAAAGTTCTTCAAACTTCCCTATTAAACAAAAAACGCTCCACTAAGGATCGCACTACGGCGAATAGGAAGAGAAGGATGTCAGCTAAAGCTGACTGTGCAGTTGCCAAATAACTGTAATTTATATAAAGTATATCTCTTGGATGCAAAAAATAGATATAAAAGGAGAATTTAATCATGGGAATCTATGAAGAACTTATCGAGCGTGGTCTTATCGCTCAGGTAACAAATGAAGAAGAAATCAGAAAGATGGTAAATGAGGGAAAAGCTACATTTTACATTGGCTTTGACCCTACAGCAGACAGCTTACATGTAGGTCATTTTATGGCACTTTGCCTTATGAAGAGACTTCAGATGGCGGGAAATAAGCCTATCGTTCTTATTGGTGGCGGTACAGCACAGATTGGTGACCCATCAGGCAGAAGTGATATGCGTCAGATGATGACAAATGAGACAATCAATCATAATGTAGAGTGCTTCAAAAAGCAGATGAGTAGATTTATTGATTTCTCAGAGGATAAGGCTATTCTTGTTAATAATGCAGACTGGATTATGGACCTTAATTATATTGATGTACTCAGAGAGGTTGGACCTCATTTCTCTGTAAACAGAATGCTTGCGGCAGAGTGCTACAAGCAGCGTATGGAGAAGGGCTTAAGCTTCCTTGAGTTCAACTACATGATTATGCAGAGCTACGATTTCTATATGCTATTCCAGAAGTACGGCTGTAACATGCAGTTTGGTGGAGATGACCAGTGGAGCAATATGCTTGGTGGTACAGAGCTTATCAGAAGAAAGCTTGGCAAGGATGCACATGCTATGACTATTACACTTCTTCTCAATTCAGAGGGTAAGAAGATGGGTAAGACACAGTCAGGTGCAGTATGGCTTGACAGAAATAAAACTACACCATACGAGTTTTACCAGTACTGGAGAAACGTTGCAGATGCAGACGTTCTTAAGTGCATCAGAATGCTTACATTCCTTCCGTTAGAGCAGATTAATGAGATGGACAGCTGGGAAGGCAGTCAGTTAAATAAGGCTAAGGAGATTCTTGCATATGAGCTTACAAAGCTTGTACATGGCGAGGAGGATGCTAATCAGGTACAGGAGCAGGCACGTTCACTTTTTGGAGCAGGCAATGGTGACAATGCGCCAACAGTTGAGATAACAGCAACAGACCTTACAGATGGAACTGTGGATGTTATTTCGGCACTTGTTAAGGCAGAGATGGTTGCTTCGCGTGGAGAGGGCAGAAGAGCAATCGAGCAGGGCGGTGTAACTGCTGACGGTGAGAAGGTTACAGATGTTAAGGCGGTTCTTACAGAGGAACAGTTAAAAGCAGGTGTGCTTCTTAAGAAGGGTAAGAAGTCATTTAAAAAGATTGTACTTGTTTAGTAAATTAATACCAAAAATGAACATATTGAAACAGCAATGCATATTCTGCCGAAAGTTATATGGTGGTGGCAATTTGAGAAATCGCCGGAAAAATATTCATCTAGGGACTTCGTTAAATTATTTTTTCGTGCTGTTACTCATTCTTAAGAAAATCTTAAGAAATATATCGAGTTTTTCATAAGAAATTCGTTTTATATTATAATCATCCGTTAGATGTGGTATAGTGTATACTGCAAAACGGATGATTTTTCTATTATACATACAACAGGAGATATTATGGACGCAGGATTAAAGACAAACATTTTAGTAGTGGATGATGACAGGGATATAGTGACAGCTATATCCACATTGTTGGCAAAGGAGGGTTATAACGTATATAAAGCATATGATGGGCTTGAAGCACTAGATGTTATTATGGAAAAGGACATACAGCTTATGCTCATTGATGTGATGATGCCGAGAATGGATGGATTGTCAGCTATTATGCGCATACGTCTGTCAAAGAACATCCCTATTATAGTGTTGTCTGCAAAATCCGAGGATACGGATAAGGTACTTGGTCTTAGTGTGGGAGCAGATGACTATATATCCAAGCCGTACAATCCAATGGAGCTTCTTGCGAGGATTCAGGCAAGCCTTAGAAGATACATGCACCTTGGTTCTGTCACTAATGGCGGAGTAGGCGCGAACAGGGCAAATATTATCACTATAGGAGGGCTTGAGCTGGATGTGGAAAATAAGCAGCTTACAGTCGATGGAGAGAACGTGAAGCTGACTGCTACAGAATACAATATTCTGGAGCTGCTTATGAGAAATCCAGGCAAAATCTTTTCAGCAGAAAATATCTACAGCAGTGTCTGGAATGAGGAGGGCTATGCTGTGGAAAATACGGTAATGGTTCATATAAGACACATCAGGGAAAAGATAGAGATAAATCCAAAGGAACCAAGATATATCAAGGTTGTATGGGGATTAGGATACAAGATAGAGGAGGTTAAGGGTTAATATGAAGAAGGTGGTTTATAACAAATTTACCAAATTGTTTGAAATGCTATGCATCATCGTGGCAGTGGGTATTCTACTATGTGAAGGTATAGAGCTGGCGCATTGGCACAAAGAAAGAGATGATGCCTGCGACAAAATCTTTGACGAGGTTATGGATTATTCTGAAATGAGTATGATAATGTACGAAGAAATTGCTCCGTATGTGGACGAACTCATATCAGCATATAAAGATGGTGGAATGCAGGGATTAGCAGATGAGGTGGCTTATGATAATGAAAAGTGGGAAAAGATACATGTAACAGCTGCTGATTCAATAATGTACTATAATAAGGGAATTGAACCACGTGCAATAAATGACTGGTATTATTATGTATCTGAAGAGGATAGAATTACGCAAGCATATTATGATGTAGAAAAAGAAATGTATTATTTTAATTCTGCTGGCTGTAATATACTCGTTGATGATAAGGTTACTGGTTATTTATTTGATAATAATGAATATTCAGGTGATACGGTTGATTTTAATGAAGTATTAAGCGAAAGTTCCAGAGAATATTTGAAGAGTATTGATTATGAGTTACATTTATTCTTGTGCAGCAGTTATAGTTATGCAAGTGAAATAGAAGCCCAATATTGGTCAAAATACTATGATAAAGTTGATGAAATGAACTTTGGAGACATTGAGGATCAAATTTTAGAAAGTATTCCAACAATTGTAGGATGTGGTGTGGCTATAATGATAGCATCTGTATTGCTTATTATATCATGTGGAAGGAAGCCGGAAGAGAAAAAGGAATTAAATTATTATGAGAGAGGATATAGTGAGATTCATGTATCAATAGCTGGAGCGTTACTATTTAGTTTATGTTTGGGTGTGTTTGCGTTTTATATACAATATCATCAAAGTCCATTTGAAATAGGGTCAACAGAGTTGAAGCTAATTGATAAAGGCTTCGTGGCATTAGTACTCCTCGGTGTAGTATGGTTATATTATGAACTTGGTATCATAATAAAGAAGCTTATCAATAAGCGATTCATCAAGGATTGGCTTATAGTGAGAATGATTATTAAGATAAAGAGATGGATTGTAAAGAAAGTAAAAGGTATAACAGGGACGCTTAGGGCTAATTATAATGCCAGTGCATATGCTGCTTTGCCAGAACTTAAGCGAACATATATAATGAAGGTAACAGCTGATATAGTTGTAGGACTATCTGCATTTATAATGCTTATCTTTGTTCTTACATTAGATAGCAATGACGCTGCGTGGACATTGTGGGTATTGGCATGGATATTTGTCATATTCTATTTTATTAAAAGTTTTATGGAGTATGCACACCTTAGAAAAGAGAACAGAATAACAGAAGCGGTAGACAAAATATACCAGGGGAATTACAACAATGTGGAGATTGATGAAAACGAAACAAGTGAAACTATGAAAAAGCTTGCTAATCTCTCGGATTCATTTGAGGAATCTGTTCGCAAACAGGTTGAAGCTGAGAAGATGCAGATTGACCTTGTGGCAAATGTGTCTCATGACCTTAAAACACCACTTACTTCTATTATAAGCTATGTGGATTTGCTAAAGGAAGAGGAAATGTCGGATGTTGCTAAGGATTACGTTAAGGTATTGGTAGACAAGTCGGCAAGACTTAAGGAAATTGTAGCCGATGTGTTTGATTTAGCTAAGGCAACCAGTGGGGAGCAGGTGCTTATGGAGCAGTTAGATGGAGTAGTACTTATCAATCAGGTGCTGTCTGATATGAATGATAGAATCGAGGAGGCTGGCAAAGATTTACGAGCAAAGATACAGGCGGAAACAGTAGCTATAAGAGGAAACGGACAGAAGCTTTACCGAGTATTCCAGAATGTTATAGATAATGCACTTAAGTATTCAATGCCAGGAACAAGAATTTATCTAAATGCAGAAAGTTGCAATGATGAGTTTGTAGTGACAGTGAAAAACGTTTCAGAATTCGAGATTAATTATACGGCTGAAGAGATAATGTGCAGATTTACAAGGGGAGATAAATCGAGACATTCCGAGGGAAACGGTCTTGGATTATCTATAGCTAAAAGCTTTACAGAACTTTGTGGAGGAAGCTTTGAGGTGAAGCTTGATGATGATATCTTTATGGTTATTATCAGATTAAGATAATATGTTACTAAGAGTAATGATAGAAATGAAGAGGCTTAGGGATGCAAATCCCTAAGCTTCTTTGATATTTTTATACTATTATACAAATCCTTATATTGTTTACTGTCCATTGATTCAATATAATTGGTCTGGAATGCGATGGTAAAACCATTGCTTTTAAGTGTATCAGCAGCTTTGTTGTACGCTATGGCAGCCTCCTTTTCATCAGCATATCTTCCTATTATATAATCGCCGTTAATATGAATCTTGGAAAGATATATAGGCTGACCATTTTTACCTGTCTCAAGAGTTACGCCAGTGTAGCGGTTAATTATCTTGATATTCTGATATCTATAGTCCATATTGTCACCGTTTACAAATATATAATCCTTATTTGGAACCGCAAAATTCTTGATACCATAGCGGTTTAATATGTTTACCTGCATACCGTAATCAGCCACAAACAGGTGCCCACCTCTTCTCATGATCTTATGAGTTGAGTAGAAGAATAAATCGTCAACATCAAACTTTAATGGTGCAAAAGGATCATTGTCCAGATAGTACTCAAAGTACTTTGGATGCAGATAAATGGGGTTTTTGAAGTACATGCCGTTGTCCTTCAGGTTAATGAGAACAACCCATTTTTCAAAAGTCAAAACCCGTTTCTTCTTATTATAATCTGTTATAAGATTTTTTTTCTTAGAATTCACAATATCTGTGGCTTCAAGGTATGCTTTGTGAGCGAGAAGCTCAGTGTCATAGCTGCCAAGACTGATATGCTTGCTCTTATATGTAAATGATGAACGGTAGTAAATAGTACCGTCTTTTTTCTTTGCTAAGAATACTCCTGGATACATAATACCTCTCTCATAATTGGTTAGTATGATTCGTATTTAATGTAAAAAACAAATCGTAAGTTCCATTTTAACATGAAAAGTCGAAAAAATGAATAAAAAAGTTGATAGATGGCACTTTAATGCACGAAAAAGGCAATGGTAAAAATATACAAAGTTAGGTTATAAAAAAAAGAAAAATTGGTAAAGATTTCAGATATACCACTTTTATTTGGTAAAATATGGATGTTTATTTCTTCCAAAAATCAAGAGGTAGTGTTGACACTGGAAAGCGAAATGCCATATAATGTGCGCTGTGTCAATTTTGAAGCATTTGCGAAAGCGAAAGGAGAAAGATATGGATTACATTAAAAAGATGATTAACAAATTATGTAAAACAAAAGATAATCCTGAAACTGAAACTGTAAAAGCAAAAGAAACAAACACATTTGCAAAGAATGCTGCAACATTAGCTGTATGTGGATTGATGGTTGTAGCCGTAGCATCAGCCGTAGATGCTAATGTACCGGAAGCAGAAGCTGCCGGCAACGTTGAAGAAGCTTCCAGTGATGATGGCAGTGCCCCCGGGCGTTACCTGGCTGGACAAAATGCAGATGTAGAGCAAGTACAGCCAGTTGTATTAAAATATGAGTTAGACGATACAATTGAAGAATGGGTAGAGACTATAACAGGTGAGACGCAGGAAAGAGCTGTAGCTACAGAAAACACAAATGACACAGAAGAGGCTACAGAACAGATGACAGCATCTACACAGGAAAATGAAAATCAGACAGTATCAGAATCTGAATATGTAATAGAGTTTACAGATGAGGATTATAAGGTTCTTTGCACAATAGTTGAGGCAGAGGCTGGTGATCAGGATGATAAAGGTAAGATACTTGTGGCTAATGTTATCTTAAACAGAGTCAGATCGACAAAGTTTCCTGATAACATAACAGACGTAGTATTTCAAAAAAACAATAAGACATATCAGTTTTCACCAACACGACCAGGAGGAAGATACTATAAAGTGACTCCAACTGAGGCGACTATACAGTGTGTGGACAGAGCACTTCAGGGTGAGGATTATTCCCAAGGGGCTATATATTTTGCCATGAAGACTTCTTCAAACAGCTGGTTTAACAGATGCCTTGAGTTTTTATTCAAGCATGGTGATCACTACTTCTATAGATAAAAATAATGAGGAAAAAGATGAGTTCGTGGGGCTTGCACCAGCGAACTCATCTTTTTGATTGTATAGGAAAGTTCTCGAAACTTTCCTATACAACAAAAAACGCTCTTCGCGATGTAGAGCGGTAGTTGGAAATTGGGAAGAACATAAACATCTTGTCAGAAATAAAAAGGTGTGCTATAGTAAACAAGGACTTTAATCTAATAAAGGATTTGACGTATGATTTGCATTTTTATACGTTTTTATGCGAAAGGATGGAAGATATCATGGAATTAATGTACAAGAGTACTAGAAGCAATGAAACAGCCACAGCCTCTCAGGCAATATTAAAGGGTCTTGCAAGTGATGGAGGATTATTCGTTCCTGTTACATTGCCAAAGCTTAGTGTAAACATAGATGAATTAAAGGGTATGTCATACAAGGAAGTGGCTTACATAGTTATGAAGGAGTTCCTTACAGACTTTACAGAAGAGGAGCTTAAGAATTGTATAGATAAGGCATATGATGAAAAGTTTGATACAGAAGAAATCGCACCTATCGTTAAAGCTGACGGTGCATATTACCTTGAGCTTTTCCATGGTGCAACAATCGCATTTAAGGATATGGCACTTTCTATATTGCCACACCTTCTTACAACATCAGCTAAGAAGAATAATGTAAAGAACGAAATCGTTATCCTTACAGCTACATCAGGTGATACAGGTAAGGCTGCTCTTGCAGGCTTTGCAGATGTAGAGAATACACGTATTGTTGTATTCTATCCAAAGGGTGGCGTTAGCCCTATCCAGGAGAAGCAGATGGTGACACAAAAGGGTGCAAACACACATGTAGTAGGTATTAAGGGTAACTTTGACCAGGCACAGAGTGGTGTTAAGGCAATTTTTGGAAATAAGGAGCTTGAGAAGGAGTTAGATGCAGCAGGCTTCCAGTTCTCTTCAGCAAACTCAATCAATATCGGTAGACTTGTACCACAGGTAGTTTACTATGTGTACTCTTATGCTAAGCTTTTAGCAGAGGGTGAAATAGAGAATGGTGAGAAGATTAATGTTGTAGTTCCAACAGGTAATTTTGGTAACATTCTTGCAGCATACTATGCTAAGAACATGGGACTTCCTATTGACAAGCTTATCTGTGCTTCAAATGATAATAAGGTATTGTATGACTTCTTCGAGACAGGAAGCTATGATAAGAATAGAGATTTCATACTTACAACATCTCCATCTATGGATATCCTTATCTCAAGTAATCTTGAGAGACTTATCTATAAGATTGCAGGCTGTGATGATGTTAAGAATAAGGAGCTTATGACAGCTCTTACTACAGAAGGTAAGTATGAGATTACAGCGGATATGAAGGCTGAGCTTAAGGATTTCTACGGTAACTACGCTACAGAATCAGAGACAGCTGATGTAATTAAGTCTATCTACGAGGATACAGGCTATGTAATTGATACCCATACAGCAGTAGCTGCTAAGGTTTATAAGAAGTACAAGGAAGCAACAGGCGATACAACAAAGTCTGTTATTGCTTCAACAGCAAGTCCATTTAAGTTTACAAGAAGCGTAATGAACGCCATTGATGCTAAGTATGATGCTATGGGTGACTTCCAGCTTGTAGACGAGCTTAGCAAGATTGGAAATGTAAAGGTTCCAAAGGCTATCGAAGAAATCAGAACAGCTCCAGTACTTCACAACACAGTAGTTGAAGTAGACGAGATGACAGACGCAGTGAAGAAGTTCCTTGGCCTGTAGGTTTTACACATGATTGTGTAGAAAGGGATATACATATGAGCAAAATTCTTGTGGTTGATGATGAGGAGAAGATTCGGCTTATTATTAAGAAGTATGCAGAGTTTGAAGGCTATGATATAAGCGAGGCAGCTGACGGTATGGAGGCTATAGAAAAATGCAAGAATGAGGATTTTGATTTGATTGTCCTTGATGTGATGATGCCTGAGCTTGATGGATTCTCCACTTGCAAGGAGATTAAAAAATTCAAGGATATACCAGTTATCATGTTGTCAGCAAGAGGCGAGGAGTATGATAAGATACATGGATTCGAGTCAGGTGTAGATGATTATGTTGTTAAACCATTTTCACCAAAGGAACTGATGATGCGTGTGAATGTTGTGGTATCTCGTCATAGCCAGTCAGCTGAGAATAATACTATGGATGATGGTCATGATGTGTTTGTGGCAGAAGGGCTTATGGTTGATTTTACCAGCAGAGTAGTTACTATAGATGGTAAAAAAGCGGTAATGACACCGAAGGAATATGATTTATTATTCTATATGGTAAAAAATAGAGGAATAGCCCTCACCAGAGAAAAGCTCATAACTGAGGTTTGGGGCTACGACTATTACGGTGATGACAGAACACTTGACACTCACATTAAATTGCTTAGAAGTAGTTTAGGAGAGTACAGAAGATTTTTGGTGACTTTGCGTGGATTAGGGTATCGCTTTGAAGCATAGTGACTTACCAAAAAGCATTACAAATGTAGTATTTATAAGGCTTTCAGAGATTTGGAGTAGAGCATAAAAAGGTGAAATCTTACCAAAAATACTACCAAATTTATGGATTATAGAGTTTAAATGGTCAATTTGGACTTAAAATAACTGATGGACACTTTGGAAATTTGAAGCAAAGTGTCTATTTTTTATTAGGTGATAACAGTTTAATAACAAGTCTATAACAAATTCATAACATCAAAGAACACTGTAAAAACAAGAGTTTCAAGAACTATATAACAAGAATAACACAAATAGTCAATCAGTAGTGTTACATATGGTTAAAAATCATATATAGCATTACTGATTTTTTGTATTTAGCATTAACAAGTAAAAATTGGGGTGGAAATGAGAGTTTATTTGTCTTGAAGATAGGGAGAAAATATTTCAAAAATAATTGAATTTTTCTATTGCAATTTCAAGAATTTCGCTATACAATCACCCCCACTTTCTTGAAAGAAAGTGAGTTTTCAATAAAAAATTAATGAAAGGAGATGCATACTATGCGTTTTGCAGTATCAGTGCTGATGTTGGGGTATACAAGGCTTTCAGGTCTTGTTGCTTACAACTCAGAAACAAAGGAGTTCGAGGAAATTACACCTGCTGTTGCTAGAAATATGATTGAATATAAGCAGATTAAGGGTGTCAAATGGAAGAACAATAATGATGGTGGAGAGTTCATTGTAGATACTGAAGGATTTAATCAGAAAGATATTCCAATTAAGACAGCTGTAGGTAAGTTTAGGTCAATGGTTAATGATAATGGCACAGGCTTAGCAAGTAATTCGATGTATACAGTTGTAAGAGTTCTGGAAACTGATTATAGAGGAAGACTTTATGAGGTAGTATCTAACAAGTGTGCAAGAGTTAAGATTGCAGAAGAAAACTTGATTGAACTTGCTAAAATCACAAATGTAGCAGGTGTGGTTATTGAAGATAATCATGTAGAAGTTTGTGATGGTGTTGAGTTTGAGGATAGAAGACAATCTGCAAAGGAAACAGCAGTAGAAGCAAAAATTGAGACAATGGATGATATCTTTTGCGGTGATATAGAGTCGGAGACAAAAACCGGACCAGTAAACACTGATGAAGAAGATGTAGACAAAAAGGAGACTAGTGATAAGACCAAGACACCTAAGAAGACCACTAAGGGGACTGGTAAGAAAACCACAGCATCTAAGAAATAATCCTATATTAGAAAAAGTATAGGTAATGAGCTAACTAAATACAACAATATAAAAATGAGGATTATGAATTACATAGTCCTCATTTTTTAGTGTTCTGTTCTCTGAAACAATTAACTGTAAGTGTTATAGCTTGTATTTGTGAATCTGATAATCCAGATAAATTTACAGTAGCATATTTATTAGGTTCACAGCCAAGAAGATAATCAGTGCTAACCTTATATAAACTGGCTAATTTAATAAGAGTATCTAGTGAAGGTTGACGATTACCATTTTCATATAGACCAATTAAACTTTCAGAGACACGAAGAAGTTTAGCAGCTTGTTTTCTTGTTAGATTGCAATTCATACGAGCTGAATATAATCTTTCACCTAATTTTGATATCATAAATCAATATCTCCTAAAAAGTATTTGGTATCATCATATAAAATTATGTGCTACAATGGGTTGTAAAACGCAACGAACAGTAGTAAAATAAAAGGTGGATAATTTGGTTAAACCAAAGAAAAGGAGAGAAAGAGCTATGAAGAAAAAAGGCTTATCAGTTATATTATGTACAGGTTTAATGGTTTGTATGTTAACAGCTTGTGGAGAAAAAGAGGATAATAAGAAAGCAAATGTAGCACAATCTGCAACTGTACCACAAGAAGAGATATCTACAGAGGAAAATAATTCAAGTACAGAATCAACAATAAAAGAGCCACAAACAGAAGAAACAACAGAAGAGCCAACAACAGAACAAGAAAAGATAATTTACAAGCTCTCAAAAGAGATTAATGGAGATGCAGATGGTAGTGAGTTTGTACAATATCAGTATGAATATGATGAAGCTGGAAATATAATCAAACAACTATCATTATATTCAGACGGAGAAATTAGGGAGTTATATAGTTATAAGTATGATTCTACTGGAAAATTATATAAGCAAGAGTATGATTTAGATAACGATGGAAAAATAAATACAGTAACTTTGTATGAATATGATGAAGATGGAAATTTGTGTAAGGAGACATATTATAAAGGTAATTGTGAATATTTAACAAGTATTACAGAGTATGAAGCTAATGGAGAAATAAAGTTAAAAACAGAATATGGTACTGACGCAAATACGCTTAAACAGATAGTTTATTTAAGTAACTATACTTATGACTCAAACCACAATATGCTTATGATGATTAAGAAAATAGATGGCGGAAAACATATAGCAACAGTTGAATATGAGTATGATTCAAATGGAAATTTAATTAAAATGTCGGAAGAGGTTACCGTGAATAGTGCACTTGGTTATGGCTATGAATATGTATATGAACATACATATGAATACGAATATAATGCAGATGGAAAACTTATAAAAGAGAATGTAAAACAGTTTTCAGAGGGTAGCAAATATTCAGATGCTTATGACCGACACACTACCTATGAATACCAATATGATACAAATGGAAATGCTATTAAGAAAATAACAACAGATTCTGACAATCAAAGTTTAATAGGAAAATACATGAAGTATGAGTACATAACATTCACGGAAGAATAAAGAAGCAATATTAACAAAGGCAATGGTTTTGGGTTTAACTCCATTGCCTTTTAATATAAAAAATAGTACAATTTATATAGTTTTATTGGTGATTGAATTACAACGGAGGATTTGAAAAGATGGACAAGGATAAAAAGAAGAAAATCATAGTGATTTCAGCTATAATACTTGCAGTTGTGATAATAGCAATTATCTGTTTGGTAGTGTTTACAGGTGGAGATAACAACAATAACACAGATAAGACAACATCAAACAATACTACTGCAAGCACAGAAGAAACATCAACTACAGAGCCAGAAACTGAGAGTTTATCTGATAAAGAAACAACAGAGGAAGAAACAACAAGTGAAGTAGAAACAACAAAGAAGCAATCATCAAAGGATTATGAGATTATTTGGTCAAATCCTTATTTCTACACAAAGAAATTTAGTGATGGCTCTGAAAAGTACTACTTCACCTATAGGGAATATTTAGAATTTTTCGGAATGGAAACAACAGCAATTGGTGTTGTACCACCAGATGAAATACCATATTTAGACTATGAGCCAGATTACTATATCAATGGAGAAACAGGAGACCCTTATGCAGAAACAGAAAAGGAAACCACAACACAAAAACATACAGAACCAGCAACAACACCACCAGAAAGCATACTAGATTGGATAAAATCTAATTATGGAGAAAGATTTACTTATGATAATAGAACATATTTTTATAATAAAGAGTTAAATAAATTCTATTGTTGTGATGAAGTTACTACTGCACATAAAATGACAAGTGCGACTACATCAGAGATAGTAACTGTTTATAAAGATTTAGGTGAATGTTCAGTGGAATACGTTGGTTCAATACTAGGCTGTCCAGGCAATTATAATGGTTTATGGGGAGTTATGGGCTTGGGTGGAGCTGATAGTCTATATGATGAAAATTACAACTATGTTACTTATGAAGAAAACACTGAAAAATATTTAAAGAAAGCAGGATGTGAAGAAACAAATTATTGGTTGTCTAATTGGGAGTTTATGACAACGGAAGGTATTCCGGTAACAGTTCGTGGAAATGGTTATATAAAAGTAGATGTAAAATATAATGATGCAGAAGAAAAAGTGACAGAGTATTTTACTATTGAAGAATATATAGCATTTATTTCAGAATATGAAAATAGGTTTTATATTGGTAAAGAAACAGAAGCATTTAGTTTTAATGGAGGAGAATACACATCATACACTAATAGATGGGTAGTGATTACTGACACACCAATTGAAGAATAAAAGTCTGAAATAAAGGCAATGGTTAAGTTTATCTCCATTGCATTAATGAGAGGATAAATAGCATATGAACAAAAAGAAGATAATAATAATAATTTCAGCAATAGTTGTTATAATACTTGCACTCATAATAGGTTTATATGTGTTTGGAGGAAAAGAGGATAAGCCTGTAGAAAATTCAACAACAACATCAACAAAGCAACAGCAAGAGTTTACAACAGAGGATAAAGAAAAAGAGCCAACAGAAAAAAGGAAACATCTACAGAGCAGGAGACCTCTACAAATCAAAATGAAACAGAAACTACAGTAGA
Source organism: Lachnospiraceae bacterium (assembly GCA_017408025.1). Taxonomy (GTDB): domain Bacteria; phylum Bacillota; class Clostridia; order Lachnospirales; family Lachnospiraceae; genus SVEL01. Next base: position 15,110 of record JAFQVJ010000044.1, on the reverse strand, counting down.
ACAATTAGAAATAGAAACAACTACAGAAGAACAAACAAAAGTTGACCCATTAACATTACCAGCAGTTGGTAGCTACACAGATGCTATTGCAAACAGTGAATTATGTACATATACAAGAACATATGAGAACGGAGCAATAAGATATGTATTTAAAGACCCAGTTTATGGAGAAGTTTATGAAATAGACAGCCCTGACAAAGTGCCACAGTGGGTAATCAATAAGATGTTAGAAAAAATAGATAATGAAGTACAAACTTCACAAAATCAGCAATCATCATCTCAGCAAGATAATACAGAGCAGAATACAACATCATCTCAAGATGATACTTATGATGATAGTAGCGATTACGAAGATAATATAGGGGACGGTAGTGGATATGATCCAGACCGCGAAATTGAAGGAGACATTGCAGACTAACACTTGACAATGAGTTCAACATACAAAATATCCAAAGGCAATCCCAATCCGACGGATTGCCTTTGGAAAGTTTAAGAGAAGAAAAATTTTGATTTTGTCAAGCACTAATTTGAGTTTTCAATTAAAATATGATATAATTAATAATGGAAGGATGGTGTAAGAATGAGCTTGAAATTATATTTAGAAGAACAAAATAATATGGTAAACGATATTGAAAAAGAATTTTCGTCATTAAAGATAAAGTGTACAGAAAAGGAAAAAAAAATAGTAGAACTTATTGAAAAAGGAAAGCTTATTGATGAACATTCTTTTTTGGATAGATATGGATATAAGCTGTATGTATCAGAACTTAGTACTGGGTGTAAAGCTGCATTGTGTGTTATCAATAACGCAAAAAAGATATACAATCTTATTGAATGTGGTTTAAATGCCAGAGATGTGATAGTATCTCTATGTAAAGAGGGTAATGTATTTGTTGATTATAATGATGTTACATTTGTAAAATATGGGGACGATGACAAAATAGATGTACAGTTAGATGACTATGTATTTACAGATATGAACAGATTGAATGTTTATATAGAAGATGAAAGACCTTTTGAACCAGATATGAGAAAGGGAGGGATTGAGCATGTATAGCTTAAATAAATATAATGTAACTATTAATATAGAGCTGGAGCCGGGGATTTATGTTTTTGATAATCAATCAGCTACAGGAAAGACAAGGTTAGCAAAATTGCTTTCTGATTATCAAGCATATGGAGAACCTGTTATAGCGTATACTTATAATGATAAACTTAGAGGAATATCAATAACAGATTTTTTAAAAGATAAAAACTATAAAGTGATTTTATTTGACAGGTATGATTTATATAATGGAGATTATGCAGAAACTATTATAGAATGTAGCAAGGACGCGGTTGTGCTTATTGATTGTAAATCAGAAGTCAAAAATATAAATAATGATGATTGGTGTACTATTGAAATGACTCAAGATAGAATTGAGGTGGCACAATGATTTATATATTTGAAGATATGAAGGAAGATATACTCAGCGAGTTCTTTAGAAAAGCATATCCAAGTAAAATTGCGGATAAGTTTATATATACTAATGGTAATGGTGGGATAAAAAGTACAGCAAAAGAACTACTTGAAACTACTCAAGATACTATAATAGTGTTTTTGGATTTCTATCCTACTAATAAATCTATTGTAGACATATATAGAGATTTAAGAAAAAAATCTATAGCACATGATAATAGAATAATAGTGCTACCAATAGTTTGTGCTGAATTTTATATATTGAAATTACTAAGAAAGAACGAGATGATTACGGACGAAAACAAGGCAAATATAGCATTTGACTTTGATTTATATGATGAAATCTTGCAGAGTAACGAAGTGACGGATTCTGATGTTAAGTTTTGTAAAAATTTTGAGAAATATTGTAAATTAGTAACAATGAAATGGGTAAAAGAATGTGCTAAAACAAATGGTACGCAGGAGTATTACACGGAGAGTTGTGTATGTAATACATTAAATGATAATAAATGTCTTTCTCGCGAATTAACACAGAAAGCAATAGATTATATTTCTCAATATCCTTGTGTACCTGCAGGTAGTTATACTGATGATATCAAACAGTTAACAGTAGATGAAATATGGGATATACATAGACAATTAGTAAATATGTTTAATAAGATTGTTGATAAGCTTGAACCTATTGATAGTAGTAGAAAATACAGGAAAATATCAATTATAAAATAGGACTCCCCACTCCAGTGTGAGTCCTTTTCTTATCATATGCTTTTTAACTGATTTTCACAAAATCATCAAAAAACTTATATATATTGATTAGGGTATCAAAATACCCTAATACGGATTGCTACGTGCTTCGTACTCCCACAATCCTATATTACGAGAGTAGCATTAAAATGAGAATATGAAAGAAATGGAAAGAGTGAAACAAAATTGAAGCATGAGAAAATAGGAATAAAATGGAAAATATTTATCTATCTTTTGGGATTCACCGCAGTTTTATTGGTTCTTTTATGGATATTTCAGACAGTCTATTTGGATGAATTCTATAAAAATATAAAGACAAGCGAGATAGAAAGTGCTTTTGAAAATATAGAATCAGTCATTGATGAAGAGGATTTAACTGAGGCAGTTGAACTTATAGCTACAAGCTATGACATATGTATACTTGTGACTAATATGAGTGGTATTGAACTTTACAGCTATGAGCAGAACATGCAGTGTACTATACATAAGCAGCGTTTCGACAAGATAAAGTACTATATATATATGGCGCAGACTAATGGTGGAACTTATACAGAAAAGATAGAAAAGGAAGATGAAGAGCTGTACAAGCCTGATGAAGATGGAATGGAAGGCAATAAGAATATATTTGATTATTATAAGCCAGACAGATTTCACAATATGCCAGATGTAACTACAGCAGAGAGCATTCTTAAGGTGAATATATATGAGAGAAGTGACGGGCAATCTATAGCAGTTATGATTAATTCAGTTATTACTCCTGTGGATGCCACTGTTCATACACTTAGGATACAGCTTATATATATTTCAATTATAATGATAATTTTGGCGCTTCTAATTGCTATGATTATCTCATTAAAAATATCTAAGCCTATTATAAAGATAAATGATGCGGCAAAGGAACTTGGCAGAGGTGATTATGGCGTAACCTTTGAAGGAAATAGCTATAAAGAAATAGCACAGTTGTCAGATACATTGAACCATGCAACCCATGAGCTTGCTAAAGCGGAAAGCTTGCAGCGCGAGCTTATAGCAAATGTTTCCCATGACCTTAGAACTCCATTGACTATGATAACAGCGTATTCGGAGGTTATGAGAGATTTACCAGGGGAAAACACGCCTGAAAATGTTCAGGTTGTTATAGATGAGGCTAAGAGATTAACCAACCTAGTTAATGATTTACTTGATATATCCAAGCTTCAGGCAGGTGTGACAGAGCTTGAGCTTAAGGAATATGACCTGACAGAGAGCATAGATTCAGTGCTTGAGCGTTATTCAAAGTTTTTGGAACAAAATGGCTTTACAATCAATTTTGAATATGATAGACATGTAGTAGTGTCTGCTGATGAGTTTAAAATCTATCAGGTTATTTACAATTTGGTTAATAATGCAATTAATTATGCTGGTGATGACAAGAGTGTGACAGTGCGTCAGAGAATAACAGGAAGTATTGTGCATATAGAAGTGTCAGATACTGGGAAGGGAATAGCAAAAGAAGAATTGGAAAACGTGTGGGAGAGATATTATAAAGTAGATAAGAGCCATAAGCGTGCCATGATGGGAACAGGACTTGGTCTGTCTATTGTAAAGAATATTCTTAAGCTCCACAATGCTCAGTTTGGTGTGAACAGCGAAGAAGGAGTAGGCACAACATTCTGGTTTGAACTTAAGACCAATCTGAATTAGAACTAACTAAAAATATGAAAACTTTCATAAATATAATTTGTCATCTTCAAAAAATTGTCACAATACATGGGTATTATGTTAAATATATGTTAAATAAAACGAAAGGGAGGTGCGAGGATGGCAATAGAGGTATTCAGTCGATATGAAAAAAAGTATCTTATAGATGATAGTACATACAGATATATCATCGACAGTATAAGTGATCATATGGTGCCTGATAAATACAGTAAAAATGGAGAGTTTTATAATATTGCCAACATATATTACGATACGCTTGATGATGCGCTTATAAGGGCGTCTATAGAAAAGCCTGTATATAAAGAAAAGCTGCGCCTTAGAAGCTACGGAGTACCAGAGCTTGATGACAAGGTTTTTCTTGAAATAAAGAAAAAGTATAAAGGTCTGGTAAATAAGCGAAGAACAAAGCTTAAATTGTGTGAAGCATATGATTTAACCATGGATGGGATATATCCAGAGATACAAGATTATATGAATCCACAGGTTTTGTCGGAGATAGAATATTTTTTAAAATGTACGAGCTACAACCTAAGGTATATCTTACATACGATCGTCGTGCCTATTTTGCGACAGACGATTCTGATTTTAGAGTTACATTTGATACAAATATTAAATCACGAAGAACAGATGTGAGATTGGAAATGGGCAATCATGGAGACTTACTCATAGGAAATGATGTGTGGCTAATGGAGGTTAAAAGCTCTATGGCAGTGCCACTTTGGTTTACAGAGATTTTATCTAATGCTAAGGTGTATGCAACATCATTTTCAAAATACGGAACAGAGTATAAAAAACATTTAATACGAGAAAAACAATTAAAAGGAGAAGATTTATTATGTTTACCAACATTCTTGAGACAACAACAGGTGCAGCAATATCCAATACATCAGTGCTTATCTGTATAGGTGTAGGCATTGTACTGGGTCTTATTATCAGCCTGATATATATATTCAGTGACCCACACAAGAAATATTCGGGTAATTTTGCGTTTAGTTTAGCTATTTTGCCAGTTATTGTAAGTGTAGTTATTATGATAGTAGGTTCAGATATTGCGAGAGCTATTTCACTTGGTGGAGTATTTGCACTTGTAAGATTCAGAAGCGTGCCAGGTAATTCAAAAGATATTACTAATGTATTCTTTGCCATGGCAGTAGGACTTGCAACAGGTATGGGCTATGTAGGAATGGCGGTTGTAGTTACAATCGTTGTTGGACTACTTTACTTTGTTCTCAACAGATTTGAATTTGGCGTTAGAAGAGTGATTCCAAAGCAACTTAAGATAACTATACCGGAAAATCTTAATTATGAGGGTGCATTCGATGACTTATTCAAGGAATATTCGGACGGATGTGAGCTTGAGAGAGTAAGAACAACAAATCTTGGAACATTGTACGAGCTTACATATTCTATCAATATGAAATCAGGAATAAACGAGAAGCAGTTTATAGATTCACTTAGATGCAGAAATGGCAATTTAAATATTGTGCTTTGCAGGGTACCAGAGCAGTCTGAGAAGTTATAAATAAGATAAATGATATAATTAACAAGAATTACTTTCCATTTCCTCTCTTTTATGGTATTCTAATGTAGTGATTTTGTACCGAAAAATAGCCGGTATAATGGTAGACAAGGAGAGGACAGAGAATGGCAATTTCAAAAGAGATTTTTGGGCAGACAAAGGATGGACAGACAGCACATCTTTACACAATTACAAATAATAATGGTATGATGGCAAAGTTCACAGACTTTGGCGCTATACTTGTATCACTTGAAGTACCGGATAGAGACGGTAAAGCAGAGGACGTTGTATTAGGTTTCGACAATCTTGAAGATTATCTTGGCAATCTTTTTTGCCTTGGAGCTACAATTGGTCGTTTTGCTAACCGTATCAGTGGTGCTTCATTTGTATTAAATGGAACAAGATATGAGCTAGATAAGAATGACCGTCAGAATACTCTTCATAGTGGGTTTAATGGTTTCCACAAGAGACTTTGGGAGGCTGATACATATGAGGATGAACTGGGACAGATAGTAGCATTTACATATACAAGTGAGGATGGCGATCAGGGTTACCCTGGTACACTTGATGTGACTGTCAGATATATCGTTACAGACGATAATACTTTGATAATTGAGTATGAGGCAGAGTCCGACAAGGATACAATTGTTAATTTTACAAATCATTCATACTTTAACATGGCTGGACATGATTCGGGATCAATTCTAGACCAGAAGGTATGGATTGATGCTGACTATTATACATACGTTAATCAGGAGTCTATTCCTAATGGAGAGTTGTGCAAGGTAGAAGGAACCCCAATGGATTTCAGAGTGATGAAGAATGTAGGTCAGGATATTTATGCTGACTTTGAGCTGACTAAGTGGTGTAACGGATACGATCACAATTGGGTTCTTAAAACTAAGGAAAATGAGGTTTCCTTGGTGGCTAAGATGGTAGACGAAAAGAGTGGAAGAGCCATGGAGGTTTATACAGATCTTCCAGGTATGCAATTCTACACAAGTAATGGTTTTGATGGAAGGACAAAAGGAAAGAATGGAGCTCATTATGTAAAACATGCAGGATGTTGCTTTGAGACACAGTATTTCCCAGATGCCATTAATATTCCAAGCTTTAAACAACCTATACTTAGGGCTGGGGAGGAATTCAGTACAACCACAGTGTATAAGTTTATTACCGTATAAGGAGAATAAAGATGTCAGCTATAAAGAATTTTTTTGCTATGTTAGCAAGAATGAAGTACATTAACAGATGGGGGTTAATGAGAAATACAATAACTGAAAATATAGCGGAGCATAGCTTGGATACAGCAATCATAGCTCATGGACTTGCAGTGATTGGAAATACATATTTTGGAAAAAACCTTGATGAGGAACGTATAGCAGTGCTGGCTATGTTCCACGACACTACAGAGATTATTACAGGTGATTTACCTACACCTATTAAATATTTTGCTCCAGAGATAAGGGTTGCATATAAAAATGTTGAGGCAGCAGCAGGTACAAAGCTGTTGATGGCACTTCCAAGAGAGATGCGTCCTGTATATCAGCCACTGCTTCATGAAGATGAGGAAGAAAAAGAATTGTGGAGATATGTGAAGGCAGCAGATAAGATTTCAGCACTTATAAAGTGCGTGGAAGAAAAACGCATGGGGAATAAAGACTTTGAACAGGCTGAGAGAGCAACAATAGATGCTATAAGAACCATGAATATGCCAGAGGCAGATTATTTTTTAGAAAATTTCATGCCAGCCTATAGCTTAACACTTGATGAGCAGAGTCTGTGATTGAAATTCCACAGGGATTTCCATGAGAAAAGTAGGTAAAAGGAGTAAATATGTCAAAGAAGCTCTTTATCGCTGAGAAGCCAAGCGTTGCCAATGAATTTGCAAAGGCTTTGAAGCAAAACATGCGAAAAAAGGATGGTTATCTGGAATCAGATGATTATGTTGTGACATGGTGTGTCGGACATCTTGTAACAATGAGCTATCCTGAAATATATGACGAAAAACTGAAAAAATGGAGCATAGATACTCTTCCGTTTATACCGGATAACTTTTTGTATGAGGTTATCCCGACTGTTAAAAAGCAGTTCGATATCGTAAGTGGACTCCTCAATAGAGAGGATGTTGGTTGTATATATGTTTGCACTGACTCTGGACGTGAAGGAGAATATATTTACCGTCTGGTGGAGCAGATGTCTGGGGTGAAAGGCAAAGAGCGCAAACGTGTGTGGATTGACTCACAGACTGAGGAGGAGATAAATAGAGGAATAGCGGAGGCGAAAGATTTGTCTGAGTACGATAATCTTTCAGCGGCCGCTTATTTGCGTGCTAAAGAAGATTATCTTATGGGCATAAACTTTTCCAGAATTCTAACACTCAAGTACGGAAGAAGTATAGCTGCATATCTTAAGCAAGACAGAGCAGTTGTGTCTGTTGGTCGTGTTATGACATGTGTTTTGGGGATGATAGTCAGAAGAGAACGAGAGATTAGGGAATTTGTAAAGACACCATTTTACAGAGTGTTGTCGTCTATGAAGCTGGATGAATTTAAGTTTGAAGCAGAGTGGAGAGTCAATGAGAAATCAAAGTATTTTAATCATCCTGCCCTGTACAAGGAAAATGGTTTTAAGGAAAAAGATAAAGCGGAAGAGCTAATAAATGACATAAAATCGCTGGGAAAAGACTATCTTACTGTAGAACAGGCTGAAAAGAAGAAGGAGACAAAAAATCCACCTCTTCTTTACAATCTTGCTGAGCTTCAGAATGATTGTTCAAGAATGTTTAAGATTAGTCCGGACCAGACGCTTAGTATAGTTCAGGAATTATATGAAAAGAAGCTGGTAACATACCCTAGAACTGATGCAAGAGTATTGTCTACAGCTGTTGCAAAGGAAATCCACAAAAACATAGGGGGATTGGCAAAAGTAGAAAGGTTTAGAGGATTTGCTGAGGAGGCAATGAATCTTGGCTTGTATAAAAAGATTTCATCAACAAGATATGTCAATGACAAGCAGATTACAGACCATTATGCCATTATACCTACTGGTCAGGGGTTCGGAGCGCTTAATTCACTTAATCCGTTGACGGAGAAGGTATATGATGTGATTGTTAGAAGATTTTTGAGTATTTTCTATCCTGCTGCTATATATCAGAAGGTAAGTCTTGTTTTGACCACTGAATTTGGTGATGAGTCAGAGCGCAAAGAGAACTTCCATGCAAGCTTTAAAGTGCTTATAGATGAAGGATATCTTAAGGTAGCCAATTCATATAATGTTAAAAAAGAACAAAAAGATGAAAATAAGGATGAAAAATCTGAGGAAACATCAGAGGATACAGAGATTAAATTAGATGCTTCTGTTATAGACATGTTGAAGAAACTAAAGAAAGATGATAAAATTTCACTTGCCCAGTTAAATATAAAGGAAGGTGAAACCTCACCGCCAAAGAGATATAACTCAGGTTCCATTATTCTTGCTATGGAAAATGCAGGACAGCTCATTGAAGATGAGGAGCTGCGAGCGCAGATAAAGGGTAGCGGAATAGGGACATCAGCAACACGAGCAGAGATATTAAAGAAGCTTATCAATATTGATTATATCAATCTAAACAAGAAGACACAGATATTGACACCGTCATTGTATGGAGAAGTCATATATGATGTGGTTAATGCATCTATCACATCCCTTTTAAATCCTGAACTTACTGCCAGCTGGGAAAAGGGTCTTACCTATGTGGCAGAGGGAACTATAACAAGTGATGAATATATGGATAAGCTCAGTAACTTTGTAGCTAAGCGTGTAAATGGAGTTAAGAATTTGTATAACCAAAATAAGCTGAGGTACACCTTTGACAGAGCGGCAGCTTATTATAAAGGTGCTAAGAGCTCATAAATCAGTTTTTTCAGAGAATATGCAATAATATTATAGAAATGAGGGAAGAGATATGTGTGGTATCGTTGGATATGTAGGTGGCAAGGATTGTGCAGATATACTTGTTGATGCATTATCAAAGCTTGAATACAGAGGCTATGATTCAGCTGGTATAGCTGTTTTTGAGGGAGACAGGATTGTTACAGAGAAGACAAAGGGACGTCTCGCTGACCTTACAGAAAAGATGAAAAAGGGGCATAAGCCAAGTGGTACAAGTGGTATTGGTCACACTCGTTGGGCTACACACGGCGAGCCATCTGATGTGAATTCACATCCGCATGGAAATGCAAAGATATCCATAGTTCATAATGGTATTATAGAGAATTATATCAGGCTCAAGGCGTTTCTTATAGATAAGGGATATGAGTTTGAGTCTCAGACAGACACGGAGACAGTGGCAAAGCTACTGGATTATTATTACAATATAGAGAAGGAGCCAATCAAGACTATTACAAGGGTTTTAGCAGAGATTGAAGGGTCATATGCCCTTGGTATAGTATTTGCTGATTATCCAGGAAAGATATATTCAGTGCGAAAGGATAGTCCTCTTATCGTAGGCTTGGGCGAGGGTGAGAATTTCATAGCTTCCGATGTACCGGCTATCCTTAAGTATACAAGAGACTATTACCTTCTTGAGTGTGATGAGATAGCAACTATCACATCAGATAATGTGACAATCTGTGATATCCATGGATCAGAGATTAAGAAGGAAGTCCAGCATGCTACATGGGATATTGAGTCAGCAGAGAAGGGCGGTTATGCGCACTTTATGTTGAAGGAAATCCACGAGCAGCCAACAGCTATAAAGACAACAGTTAGTCCAAGAATTATGGATGGCATGCCTTTCCTTGAGGAATGTGGTATAACCTTGGATATGCTTAAATCATACAGAAAGATTTATATTGTGGCATGTGGTACTGCTATGCATGCAGGTCTTGTGGGAAAGTATGTTATAGAAGAGCTTGCAAGAATCGAAGTAGTGGTGGATATAGCATCAGAATTTAGATATCGAAATCCTATTATAGGCTCTGAAGATTTAGTTGTCCTTATATCACAGTCAGGTGAGACAGCTGACACTAAAGCGGTGCTGAGGCTTGCTAAGGATATGGGGGCAACAACTCTTTCAATTGTAAATGTAAAGGGTTCATCAATTGCCAGAGAATCAGATTTCGTAGTGTACACCCACGCTGGTCCAGAGATATCAGTGGCATCTACAAAGGCGTACATGGTACAGCTGTCTATTATGTATCTTCTCGCTTTTGAACTGGCTTATGCCAATGGCAAGATTACAGAGGAAGAGTGCAAGGCACTGGTGTCTGAGCTTGAAAATATTCCATCGAAGATAGAGGAAACCTTTGGAATTGAAAGTGATTGTCAGTATGCCGCATCTACTCTTGTAAATGCTGAAAGTCTTCTCTACATCGGAAGAGGACTTGATTATGCACTCAGTATGGAAGGCTCACTTAAGCTTAAGGAGATTTCATATATTCACTCTGAGTCATATGCAGCAGGTGAGCTTAAGCATGGAACAATCTCACTTGTGACCGAGGATATGCCAGTAATAGCAGTAGCTACACAGGATAGATTATTTGATAAGACGGTAAGTAATATTAAGGAAGTAAAGGCTCGTGGAGCTAAGGTGGTTATGGTTACCAAGAATACAGTTGATGTTACATCAGATGTGGCGGATGTTGTAGTGAAGCTGCCAGTTGTAAGAGATGTGCTTATGCCTATGATTACAGTAGTACCATTGCAGCTTATAGCATATTACACATCAGTACTTAAGGGCTGTGATGTTGATAAACCACGAAATCTTGCAAAGAGTGTTACAGTGGAGTAGTAGGATACAGGTAAGCAAGGAAGAGTGATAGTCTGTAATTGCCAAGATTGTGGTTGTGAGAGGCTTGAAGAAATAGAGCAACCAGTATCATAAAGTTGAGAAGAGGAATGAAATCATGAAAATAGCAAATTTATTCAAAGACATAGAATCAAATACTATAGCAGCTCCAATATTCGAGGGTGCTGAATATCCATGGGAGGTGCTCTCAAAGATTAGTAATTTTATTATTGAACTTGGAATGAATCTTCCCAAAGATGAATACACTATGATAAGTGAAAATGTGTGGGTAGCAAACTCTGCAAAGGTTGCGCCTACAGCTTTCATTGGAAGCCCAGCTATTATTGACAAGGATGCAGAGGTTCGTCACTGTGCGTTTATACGAGGTAACGCAATTGTTGGAAAGGGCGCCGTGGTAGGTAACTCTACAGAACTTAAGAATGTTATTTTATTTGATAAGGTTCAAGTACCACACTACAATTACGTGGGAGATTCTATCCTTGGCTATAAGTCCCATATGGGTGCTGGCAGCATTACGTCAAATGTTAAGTCGGATAAAACTCTTGTTACTATCAAACGTGGTGACGAGAGGGTAGAGACAGGTTTGAAGAAGATGGGGGCAATTCTTGGAGATGAAGTTGAGGTTGGCTGCAATTCCGTACTTAATCCAGGAACTGTCATCGGCAGTCATTCCAATGTATATCCTCTGTCCATGGTAAGAGGATATGTACCGGCCAATTCCATTTATAAAAAAGCAAGTGAAATCATTGAAAAAAAATAATCATTTTACTTGTAAAATGATAAGAAAAAGAGTATACTATCTGTAACAGATAGAGAAGTAATTGAATATGTTTCCTGGAATACTCGATACTCCTGTATATTTTGAACCTACATTTCTGTAAAGGGATTCCTATATTTCCTGTTTGATATGTCAAGCCTCGTTATTAGAAAGTGGACGGCAGAGAAACATGATGCGGTTGCCCACCTAGCTTCGCTAGGACTCAGAATCGCAGGAACCGGCATTTTGGGGTACATATGAAGAATAAAAGCAGCATGAAAGTGCTGCTTTTTAATCATATAGGAAAGTTCTTCGAAACTTTCCTATACAATAAAAATAAGATGAGCACTCGCACGAGAAGAAAATGTCAGCTAAAGCAGACCGTGCTCGGCTCACAAAGTGGACTTGTCCACTTTGTTATTATATAGTAGGGAGTTTTTATGGATTTTATAAGAAAGATAATATATACATTAAAAACTGTAAATAAAAAGAATCTTATTCTGATTACATTATGCGTGATTGTTGCAGGTGCACTTATATGGTATGGAGTCAGTAAAAAGTCAGAAGGTAATCCAAACCAAAATGTAGTAAACAGGGGACAGGTAGCTAAAGCTGTGTCGTTGTTGTTTCACGGAATGGATGAGATAGAGGGTAATGAGGACGATAAATTTTTATCAGACGAGAATGCCTGGTATGAAAAGTATATGAATATGATGTACAAGGATACATATTTTGGCATTAAAGATGTGCCACCTACAGAGACAGAGGCATTGTCTTCATTTACATATTCAGATTTGGAAAAACTATTTATCAATATAGGAGTGGTTGATAAGGAACTGTTGTCTTATGTGAAAAACAACAAGTCGGGTTCGCCTATTAGGCTGGAGGAGTGGACGACCATATATAAGCTTATGGTTGAAAAGCTTGATACGAAAAAGAACATATCTAGTATCAATCTGATTATATCAGGAACTATAGCAAATGATCCGACTATTCCTCAGTGGGAGGCGGCAACTACATACGGCAGACTAGGCTTTGAAGGTATGTCTGTTGATTATTATATTGATAAAGGTGTAACTGTTCTGTTACGCGATAATGAAATTATATGTATTACAGATGAATACAGTGAAAGTGTTACATATTATAATAGTTGGATTATCTCTATGGCAGGAGGAAATGTAAAAGCATACATAGAAGGTGCTGTAAGAGAGTTTATCGCCAGTGATAAGACATCTGTTTACAATAATGTTGTTGCGGATATCACGATGGAGAATAGCAAACTTAAGAGTATTGAATTTAAAACTAATACAGTGTCGGGAAAAGTTCTCACATCATCTGCATCGGGCATAGAAGTGGAGAGCAAGGGTACATATGAGGTAGATGAAAACTGCAAGATATATAAAATCTATGGGAATATAGAGATGTGTTCATTAAATGAAGTTCTTGTGGGATATGATGCTCAGAAGTTTATTCTTAACAGTGAAGATAAGATAAGTGCCATTGTTATTGACAGAGATGTCACTGCTTCAAATATAAGAGTACTGATTAAAACAGACAGCTTTGAAGATGTCTATCACAAATTTGTAACGATTAGCTCGGATACAGGTTGTCAGGTAAGCTATGGAAATGGTGAGAAAATATTTGAAGTTGCACCAGGTGCAGAATATACATTTTCAGTTGGTGATGAGATAATGAAGCAGGGAAGAGTAAAGATAACCTCCAATGGTGTGGATGGAAAAATAGCCATAAAAAGTATTAAAAGGGGCTATGGGACACCATATTACCGTGGAAGCTTTGAATTGTCGTCATATGAGAATGGTATAGTGGTTATAAATGAATTGCCTCTCGAAGAATATCTTTACAGTGTAGTACCTAGCGAAATGCCATGGAGCTATAATTATGAGGCACTAAAGGCTCAGGCTATATGTGCGAGAAGCTTTGCATATATTCACATTTTGGGCAATAGCTACAGTGAATATGGAGCTCATGTTGACGACAGCACAAGCTATCAGGTGTATAACAATTCTACGGAGCAGACAGTTACAAATGCAGCTGTAGACGAGACCTATGGTCAGGTGCTTATGAATGGCCAGAATATTATATCGGCATATTTCTTTTCAACCTCATGTGGAACGACAACATCTTCAGTTGTATGGGGAAGTGATTTGCCATATGTGAAGGGTAAGCTTCTGACAGATGAGGTTGTCAGCATGGATTTGACAGATGAAAGCGTGTTTGATGCATTTATAAGAACATCATATAAGACTTATGATAGTGAATATCCATGGTACAGATGGAATGTGACTATGGGTCTTTCAGAACTAACAAGCAATATTAATAGTAATATTGGTAAGGTTAAATCAGAAAATATTCAAGTATTGACGGAGAAAGGTCAATGGGAGAATAAGACAGTTTCATCTGTGGGAACTGTGAAGAAGATAGAAGTAGGTGAGAGAGGCGACGGTGGTGTACTAAAGTACATAACTATCATAGGAACGGATTGTACAGTAAGAGTTCACAAGGAATACAACATACGAACAGTAATCTCACCAAAGGGGGCAACTATTAAGAGAGGCACAGGTGACGAAGTAACAACAATGACTATGCTTCCAAGTGGCTTCTTTGTAATAGATGAAGTATCAAAAGATAATATATTATCTGCATACACTTTTGTGGGCGGTGGTTTTGGTCATGGAGTAGGTGTCAGTCAGAATGGAGCCAATTACATGGCAAAATTGGGTATGAATAGCACTGAAATTCTTGAATTCTTCTATACAAATACAACAGTGGCTAAGATATACTAAATTGCACGCTCAAAAACAACTGTGATTGAATCAAAACGCATTTGCTATCATAGTATAATTCACATTATGGGAAGATTAGTTTTTAGTCGTCATCGACTGCTAATCTTCCTTTTTTATGCCCTCTGAAAGCTATAACTACCCTCGTACACCGAATTGTCTGTGTTTATTTTAAACACGCATTGAGAGGTTTCGTGAACTTTCTTAACGCACTTTTTTGAATAAGTAGTTCGTCTTTTATGAAGGCAGACAATAGCTACAGCTGTGTGCCATAGTAAGACATACCTGAAAAAATTGCTATTTTCTTGCAGGTTCGCCGAGAAAACTTTATTATAGCC
>JAFQVJ010000043.1 GCA_017408025.1 Lachnospiraceae bacterium | reverse complement strand
TACATTAGAACTAATGAGCTACTAGCATCCGATGCAGAGAGCGCAAGAACGTACTACCATTATGCATCAGACGAGATAGGGAATATCACTCATGTGGTTAATGACACAAATGTCATTAACCATTATGAGTATGATGTATGGGGCAATTTGACAGTATGTGAAGAAACGGTAGAGAACCGCTTTAAGTACAATGGTCAGCAGTTCGACCCTATCAGCCAGCAGTATTATCTAAGAGCCAGATACTATAACCCTGTTATTGGCAGATTCACACAAGAAGATACCTATCGTGGAGATGGGCTGAATCTGTATGCTTATTGTAGGAATAATCCTGTATTCTACATAGACCCGAGTGGGCATATGTGTGAAAAAGGCGTAGACCGAGTTACAGGAGAAATCAATACTCGAACAGCTACGAAGGATGATGTAAAGAACCTATCAAGTCATATCCGTGAAAAGTTGCGAAATGGGGGCACTTTAACTGACCAAGAATGTCGTGTTGCAAATCAGTTGGGGATTGATGTTGGTAGAAAGAGTGGTAGATACTCTGTTGGAGATGCGACTTTTATGGATGCTAATGATGCTTTTGTTAGTAATATTAGTCGTAGGGTGGACGTGGATGCGAATGGATACTTTGATGTAATTGCGCATGGAACGCCAAATGGTATACAGATTACGCATAATGGACAGCATATGATAGTAGACCATAGAACTGCAACTCGATTAATACAAAATTCCGACGGCTATAACGGGCAGGCAATTAGATTATTATCTTGTAATACAGGTGCTTTGGATAATGGATTTGCTCAGAATTTAGCGAATAGGCTTAATGTGGAAGTTTTGGCACCAACAAATTATCTGTGGTCTACGCCAAATGGAAATTACTTTGTCGCAGGTATGACTAACTCAAGAGTGCCAGACATGGGTGATATTGGCAGTTTTAGATTATTTTTACCAGGAGGAAATCAGTAGATGGTATGTGAAAAATGTATGCAAGAAATGATTTGGAGTGTTGAAGTTTCTACGCAGGGATGGAGATGTCCAATGTGTGGGTGGAATATAATAACAACATACATTGATGAGATTGATGCCGATGAAACGGAATATAGCTTATATATTAGATGTGTGCTAGAAGTTGATGCGGAAAAAATAAAGTTTGTAGCCAAAACAGCTAATGTTAATTTTGTAACTGCAAAACGTATGCTTGAAGAAAAAGAAACATGTATTCTGAAAGCAAAGGCACCTAAGATTAAGTCTGCAATTGTGAAATTGCAAGAATTAAATATTGACTATGACGTGAGTCCTTCATTCAACTATATTTCCACTCCTTAAAGACATATAAAACAGAATAGTAATCATTGAGCCAGCTGTGATTTGCTTACAGCTGGCTCTTGCATTATATAATATTCTCTTCAATATCTGTCCACTGGAACTGTGTCTTGGTGTCATACTGGCGATTGCTAACCAATAGTTCTGTATCCTTTTGGAGATGTACTTTTTGAAAATAGAATCCATGATTCATAAAATACTGAGCCAACTTCATTTGCATGATATGCTCAGCATCTGCTTTATTAAATATGTTATCTGACTTCGGAGGGGTACTTCTACAGTAATATAAAAATGGGTATTCTGCATTCTGTAGGCAGTCAGCCACTTTCTTGTGAAAAGGATGGTATTTGTAGCCAGTAACAGAGCAAGTGTTTTCAGAGCCGATATAAGGAACATCCAATAGTACCAGTTTATCGGTATCATCATTGTTTAGATACTTGAGGCAGTCCTGCTGTGTAATGACCACATTCTGTAACTTCAAGTGTGCTGGTAGAAATCTGAAGACACGTTCCATGATTTTATCAGCTTTTTCTATCATAGCC
>JAFQVJ010000042.1 GCA_017408025.1 Lachnospiraceae bacterium | reverse complement strand
TGAAAATGCTTTAATGCTAGCGAACCATGAAATTATCCATGGAACAGCAAGTACCGAAGCCTATGCGAAGAATGTACCAAAGACTGGAACAGACAGAACCCAGACATCACCACGAGACAACTACAGCACAGACTGGAGAAGTCAGAACAGGGCGAACCAGCAGCGTGGAGATGGAGGTGCGAATACCCTGCCAGATCCATATGCTCAGTTAAGGGAGCGTGGAATACCACAGACTCTAACGGATGCAGAGATAAATGCGGCTAATCAGGCTGGATTAAAAATGATGGCGGGAGAGAGTGGTAATTCTTCTATACTAGATAATGCAATAAATAATGGACAACCACTAAATAATCATAGAATAGTGCCTGACACAGAGGCATCTAGTTTACTGGCAACTAAGCAACCACCAAATTCATCAGCTGATTTATTAAACCCAGATGGTAGTGTTAAACAAAGAAGATACTATGGCGAAGATGGAAAAGCACAAATGGATATAGATTTTAATCATACAGATGATGGAACACATGAATTTCCACACATTCATATTTGGGATTGGACTAAGAAACCACCAAGACAGGATAGTAGGAGGTAAGAAAATGCATGATAATTATATAGTGGGGTATAATGTGGATGTTGAAAAGAAAAATATAGTTATTAAAACTTATAACAATACTAAAGAAAACCAGAGCGAGATTTTATTTTCGGAAGTATTAACACATTCTTTTAAATGTATTATTGATTATAATATAATTTCTGATATTGAAGAGCGTGAAATAAGTGCTTTTTGCATTGATAATCAAGAAGAACTAAAAAAAATGGAAGGTTATTGTTGGCCTATTGATTATCAAACGGAGAAGGAATTAATTGCATTTCTAAAAAATAAAGGGTATAAGTATATTAGAGTTAATTCTTCGTATGGTATGTTTGGATGGATACTTGCAAAGTCTTATGAGATAGTGGAATAAAGTTGTTTGTATTAGTTTTATAGGCTATGCAGTATATTAAAGAGCTGTTTAATTTGTCTCCACTTAAGGACATCCGAAATCAAAACTGAATAGTAACTATTAGAGCCAGCTGTGTTTTGACTACAGCTGGCTCTTGCATTATGTAATATTCTCCCCAATATCCGTCCACTGGAATTGCGTCTCGGTGTCATACTGGCGATTGCTTACCATTAGCTCCGTATCGTTATCAAGTCGGACTTTCTGGAAATAGTAGCCCTTATTCATAAAATACTGAGCCAGCTTCATTTTCATTATATGTTCAGTAGCTGCTTTATTAAATATGTTATCTGACTTTGGTGGGGTACTTCTACAGTAATACAAAAATGGGTACTCAGCGTTCTGTAGATAGTCAGCCACTTTCTTGTGAAAAGGCTGGTATTTGTAGCCAATAACAGAGCAAGTGTTTTCAGAGCCGATATAAGGAACATCCAACAGTACCAGTTTATCGGTATCATCATTGTTTAGATACTTGAGGCAGTCCTGCTGTGTAATGACCACATTCTGTAACTTCAAGTGTGCTGGTAGAAATCTGAAGACACGTTCCATGATTTTATCAGCTTTTTCTATCATAGCC
>JAFQVJ010000041.1 GCA_017408025.1 Lachnospiraceae bacterium | reverse complement strand
TATGGCACACCGCCTGTAGCAATATTGTCTGACATATAAAAGACGAACTGTAATAAACTCTTCGAAAAAGGGCGTTTAGAAAGTTCCGAGTTCTCGAAAAAAGCGCGTTTAAAATATATACAGATAATCGGTGTAGAGGGTAATAAAAGTATTGACGGGCATAGAAAAGGAAGATTGCAGTCGCCTGTGATGACGAGAATATACAATCTTCCTTGTAATGTGAACTATATTGTAATTGTGTAACAGCCCTTTCTAAAGTTCCTCGTAGAAACGTTGGGTGTCAAGAAGCTCCTGTGTAAACTCAGCACCTTTCTTCTCCAGTGCCTTGTAACGGAGTCCCAGCTCTTTAACCTTCTTTTGCTTCTCTCGGTTATATTTGTTCATAGCTTCGTCGAATATCGGCTGTGATGACAATCTGTCACGAACAGCTTTGCTGAATGGACAATAAGTGGCAAGAATACGTCTTGCAACCTTATTCAGACGTATAGAACCAGCTGATTCGTATTTCATCCATATAACAAAGTCGAAGGCGAATATCTCACGCATATTGTTTCGACATCTTGACATCTGGTTTTTGAGAGCTTCCTTCTTCTCAGGAGAAAGCTCCTTGTTCTTTCTGTAGAACTGTATGTAATCGCTGTATTCAGAAGTGAGTGAAGGCACAGCAATATTGTTCCATGCACCACCCTGAATAGATTTGCAAAGCTCCCAGTGATATTTTGCAAACAAGTTCAGGAATGTGTCTTCCATCTTACCTTCAAAGAATGATGGGAGGAATATACGACCTTCAGAGTTGCTTCGCTTTCCGGAAATCTCCTGCCACATGATGCTGTTAACACCAGCTACAGGGAAGAGGACGAAGATAGGGTAGATTTCCTTCTGTATAGATTCCTTTTCTATCTTCTTTTCTATGTCAGCGTAGAGCATTTCTCTATAGAATATACTGTAATCAAGTGATGTCAATGCTGTAACCTGCTCATTTACCAGTTCAGAGGTTAACAACATGTCTTCAATTCCTCTTTCAAAGTTGCCCATGTGAAGCATAGGGAAGAATGAAAGTAAATTACCGTTCAACAGACGACAATTGTATTTGAGCATGTTCTGTATCTCGTAGCGAACCTTAAGCTCATTATCAGACAGCAGCTGTCTTTCCTTTTCAGGCGAAAGGGCCTCATTTTTCTTTCTATCACGAACATAATCAACATATTCCATATCGAATTCGTTCTTTGAAGGAATCTCCTCACCCTTATATATTCTCATGAGCCAATCCTTCATGCGGTAAACCTTACAAGGCTTTGTATGATTCAATGGAGGAATGGTGCAGATGAATTCTAGCTGTGCATCTGTTAAAAGACGCTCGTCCAGTAAACCGAAATCAAGGAAGATTTCAACTATTCGGTTGCGTTCACCAGAACGTGCATAATGTACAAAGACTTCCTCATATAATTCGTAGTAGGCAGCAGTAAATTGCTTGCGGAACATACGGACGTTGTCATCACGGGATTCCTTGTCAGGAAGAGCTATAAAACGTTCAATGTACTGGTTATATTCATCGTAACGGTTATTCAGTTCAGCAAACATACATAACTGCTTCAAGGTGTTTGAGAGATCTGGCATTTCACTATAATAGTCATCATCTTCTTCAGAAGCTTCCGTAGATTCGGCTGCATCATTGTCATATGGTGAGTAGTCAAGGTCGAAATCTAAATCCAAATCCAATTCGTCATCCATAGCGTTGGCATACATATCGTCTTCGTCAGTATCAGATGCCATGTTGAAGAATAAATCTACTCTATTGTAATCAATATCAAGCGCAATACCTGTATGCTGCTGTATAGAAGAATCAAGATTGCTTACAGTTATCTTCATATCTTCGAGAAGGAACATGATGGAGTTGGCTTTTTTTGTTCTTTTGCAGAGCTTTGCAACAATGGCAAACAGGCAATTGTCTCCCTTGCCAACAAGCATAGACACCAATGAGCGCATGTAGAATGCCAAGTCATCAAATGCTGTATAAATATTCTTAATGAGCATTGTCTGTATGCGGAGAAACTTTACACCATTTGCCTTGTAGACTGCCTCTGCTTTAGCAGGTGCAGTAGCAAGACTGGCTATAATATTGTAGTTTTTCGCAAAGTCCTGAGTTTCAAAGCTATAGTCTTCTGAGCCATTTGGCATTATGAAGTTTTCAGGCTTTACTGAGAATTCACGACAACATTCACGGTATCTGTCATGTATAGATTCCATAGTTGAGTAAAAATCTGCTGTATAGTTGTAAAGATTCTGATATATATCGTGTATCTGTACAATAAGTTTGCATACAGCTATAGCGATTTTGTCATGAAGAGCTTGATTAGAGTTTAAAAATTGAACCAGTGAATCGGGTGACTCTGCAATGATTGGAAGAAGCTGTGTACCAGCTTCAGCTGTATAATTCCCAGAGTAGAATCCACTATAAATATCTTCAAATGCAACAAAATTACCAGCTGCTACTGTCTGACTGCCAGATGGTCTGTCAATAGTAACAGAACCCTTGGCAACGTATGAAATTGTTTCGACCTCGTCTCCTGATTCGTATATGAGAGTACGAGAGTCTGCTGTAAAAATTTGTCCGGCTAATAATACCATAATCTGCCTCCTAATGCGTCAATCGGAAGTGTCTACACATTTAAAGCATAAACACAAGGTTGAAATCTTAGTTCAACCTTACGATTCGTTTCCGTTATATATACTATAATCGCGTTCAAGGAGCTCAGAGCATATAAGTTGCTTGAGTCTGTCGCGATCAATATTCTTAAAAAGCTTATCACCCAGTTCTTTCTTATTATAAGCACTGACTCCACCAAGATTATTTGATTTTACAAGGTGAATCAGCTCATTGCGCCACAATATCTTTAATTGATTCTTTATGCGGCATTTTGGATTGACTGACGCCTCACGTACCAGTTCCATTCGTTTTGTTCCATCCTCGTCCAGGGTAACTGAATAGATTCCCCAGTATTCGGGGAGAATTTCGTGAAGAGCATCCTGCTTTTCTAAAAAATGTTGTCCTATGACAAGGTAATTTCTGTCACAGAAACGGTTGTAATCTTTAATCTGACGACTAAGTCTGTCAAGTGTATCCTTATCGCTTTTGAACTCTATGCCAATCAGTTCGTTCTCAGTAATCATAAAGGCATCAGTTCGTGTTTTCCCAATACAAAATTCTTCCATTATCCGAAGCTTTTCAGTGCTATCTTCGTAATGGCTGAAAATAATCTCGCGCATATCAGCATCTTTTAATTTTAAGGCTGATTTCATAACTTATTATTCATCCCAACCAGGATGGTAATCTTCAAATATTAAATCAAGAATAGGAGCAAGTCCTATAAACTCGCAACCATAATACATACATGTTTCAAGCTTCTCAGAACGAACGATTTGTACGACTGTATAAAGACTTGATTCACTGTTGCCAAGATTAATTTTTGCATTGAAGTAATAACCGATAGGAAGTGTTGCGTCTGTCTCGAAACCAATACCACACTTAGAGATATTTGTCACAGTGATAGGAGCATCTATATTCTCAATCATTACGTTATCCTGCTTAAAAATATTTGAAATCTTAAGCTTCATGTTCACATCTAGTCGTCTGCTTCGTCTTTTTTCCATATAATCTTTCTCCTAACCGCCCCATTTTGGCATTTGTTATACAAGTAAACAATAATACACATATTATAATAGAAATTCACTAATATTTCAATAATTATCTGAAAAAATCAACACTTTGTATTGACAAAAGTTTTAATTGAAATTTGTACATCATTGTATTATAATCAAAAACGTTTCTAGGATTATGTAAAATGCGTAAACCATCGTGAAACGAAAATACATAAAGAATATTAAAGAAGGATAGGTGGCTAGTATGCAGAAGTTAGACATGCTCTATGAAGGAAAAGCAAAGAAGGTTTATAAGACTGACGATGAGAACGTTTTAATCGTTGATTACAAGGATGATGCAACAGCATTTAACGGCGAGAAGAAGGGAACAATCGTTGGTAAGGGTGTTATCAACAACAGAATGACAAACCACGTATTTAAGTTACTTGAGAAGGAAGGCGTACCTACACATCTCGTTGAAGAGTTAAGTGACAGAGAGACAGCTGTAAAGAAGGTAACAATCGTTCCTCTTGAGGTTATTATTAGAAATGTTGCAGCAGGAAGCTTCTCAAAGAGACTTGGTGTCGAGGAGGGTACAAAGCTCCTTTGCCCTACAATCGAGTTCAGCTACAAGAATGATGATCTCGGTGATCCACTTATCAATGATTATTTTGCTATTGCTCTTGGTCTTGCAACACGCGAGGAAATAGAGATAATTACAAAGTATGCTTTCAAGGTAAATGAAGTTATCAAGGCATATTTCTTAAATGCAGGTATGGAGCTTATAGATTTTAAGATTGAGTTTGGACGTCTTGCAGATGGAACAATTATTCTTGCAGATGAGATTTCACCTGATACATGCAGACTTTGGGATGTAAATACACATGAGAAGCTTGACAAGGACCGTTTCAGAAGAGACCTTGGTAATGTAGAGGAAGCTTACAATGAAGTATTTAAGAGATTAGGATTGGCATAGGGATAGTTTCTCTTTAGCGTACCTGATTAAAATAAAGGAGATTAAATATGTACGATAGATATCAGAGCCCACTCTCAGAGCGTTATGCAAGCAAGGAAATGCAGTATATTTTCTCGCCTGACATGAAGTTCAGAACATGGAGAAAGTTATGGATTGCTCTCGCTGAAACTGAGAAGGAACTTGGATTGAATATTACAGATGAGCAGATAGAGGAACTGAAAAGTCACCAGGACGACATCAATTATGATGTGGCTAAGGAGAGAGAAAAGCTTGTTCGTCATGATGTTATGTCTCATGTATATGCTTATGGTGTTCAGTGTCCAAAGGCAAAGGGAATTATCCACCTTGGTGCTACTAGCTGTTATGTAGGAGATAACACAGATGTTATCGTCATGACAGAGGCTCTTAAGCTTGTGAGAAAGAAGCTTGTAAATGTTATGGCAGAGCTTGCCAAATTTGCAGATACATATAAGGCTCAGCCTACACTTGCATTTACACATTTCCAGCCAGCTCAGCCAACAACAGTAGGTAAGAGAGCTACTCTCTGGCTTATGGAGCTTAAGATGGACCTTGAAGATATTGATTACATTATTGATGGCATGATGCTTCTCGGTTCAAAGGGAACAACAGGAACACAGGCCAGCTTCAAGGAATTATTTGAGAATGATACAGAGAAGATTAGAAAAATCGACCCTATGATAGCTGAAAAGATGGGATTCAAGAAGTGTTTCCCAGTGTCTGGTCAGACATATTCAAGAAAGCTTGATACAAAGGTTGCAAATGTCCTTGCAGGTATTGCTGCAAGTGCTCACAAGTTCTCAAATGATATCAGACTTTTACAGCATTTGAAGGAAATTGAGGAGCCATTTGAGAAGAATCAGATTGGTTCATCAGCTATGGCTTATAAGAGAAATCCTATGAGAAGTGAGAGAATTGCTTCTCTTGCAAGATATGTGATGATAGACGCTCTTAATCCGGCTATCACATCTGCTACACAGTGGTTCGAGAGAACACTTGATGATTCGGCTAACAAGAGACTTTCTATACCAGAGGCATTCCTGGCTGTTGACGGAATCCTTGACCTTTACTTAAATGTAGTTGACGGTCTTGTCGTATATCCAAAGGTTATAGAGAAGAGACTTATGAGTGAGCTTCCATTTATGGCTACAGAGAACATTATGATGGACGCTGTTAAGGCCGGTGGAGACAGACAGGAGCTTCATGAGAAGATTAGAACACTCTCTATGGAGGCTGGTAAGAATGTTAAGGAGAAGGGTCTGGACAATAATCTTCTTGACCTTATCGCAGCAGATGAATCGTTTGGTATGTCAATTGAAGAACTCGAGGAGTGCATGAACCCAATCAATTATGTTGGACGTTCGGTTGAGCAGGTTAATGAATTCCTTACAGAGGTTATCAATCCTGTACTTGAGGAGAATAAAGATATACTTGGTATGACAGCGGAGATAAACGTATAATAATATACTGTAAAGTGAAACAGCTTAGCCCTACGCCATGTGCGTAGGGCTATTTTTGATATATAGGAAAGTTCTCGAAACTTTCTAACGCATATTGCGTATTGATATTTTTTTCAGAATGAAATATACTTATTTATTATAAGATGATGTGTGCAGATAAATATACAATAGGTTATCAGATAGAATGGAGAGTTTTATGACACTGGCAACTGAAAAGGAAATGAAAGCTAAAATAGCCGAGCAGGAAGCTACTATAACAAAACTAAAAAAGGAACTTAAATTCGCAAAAAATCAGATAGCAAATGCGTTGTCTCTTTATGATGAGGCAAAGCAGGAAGCAAAGATGGCAGATAAGGCAAAGTGCGAGTTTATTTCTAAACTAAGCCACGAGTTTAGAACACCTATGAATGCTCTGATGGGATATTCAGATATATTGGAGAGCAGGGAGAACGACGAAGAGACAAATAAGTACACATCAGGAATAAAGAGCGCAACTAATCGTCTACTTAACCTGATCAATGATCTTATTGAGGTGAGCAGAATTGAGTCGGGAGTAACGGTGAACGATAAGGAGGAATATTCAACAGCGGTTTTATGCAATTCTATATTGGATGGAGTCTATGATGTTGTGGCTGAAAAGGGATTGTTGCTTAAGGTAAATGTTCAGGAAGATATTCCCAGCAGGCTATACGGAGATTTTTACCATTTGAGACACGTTATCTGCAATATATTAGACAATGCTGTAAAATATACTCAAAAAGGTTATGTTTCATTGGAGGTAGAAGCCAAAAAAGGTGATGAGATCAATGAAGATGGTAGAAAATCACTTCAGATTACATTTCATATAAAGGACACTGGTATCGGCATAAGAAAGAAGGACCAGGATAAGCTTTTTATATCATTTGCACAGTTTAATAGCAAGAATCCTTATGCTAATCAGGGTGTGGGCATCGGACTTGTGATTGCCAAGTATTATTCAAACCAGATGCATGGCGATATAACATTTGAGAGTAAGTATGGAGAAGGTTCAACATTTTCATGCACAGTTATGCAGGAAATAGTAGATGAATCACCTATTTCTGCAAAGGATGCAATAGGACCTAATGTACATAAAAATATAGTGTTCAAGGCAACCGGAGTGTCTATTTTGGTAGTAGATGATTCTTTGGTCAATCTAAACGTTGCAAAGGGAATGCTTAAAGAATACGATATAGAAACAGACTTGGCGGAAGGCGGCTATGATGCTCTTAAGAAGGTTGAAAAGAAGAAATATGATCTTATTTTTATGGATCATATGATGCCGGATATCGATGGTATAGAGACTATGAAGCGAATCCGCGAAAAGGGCGGTTGGTGTGAAAAAGTGCCGATTGTAGCCTTAACTGCAAATGTAACGGATGAGGCACGAGCTATGTTTAAGATGGAGGGAATGCAGGATTTTCTTGCGAAACCTATCGTGCTGTCTATCTTGAGAGATATTCTTGTCAAATGGCTTCCAAAGGATAAAATTATATTCGGTGATGTCAGCGAGGCGTATGAAAATAGCGAAGAACATGAACTGGATGATATGAATACAGCGTTTACAGTAGTTCGGTTGGCAGAGGAAGATATAGATTTGAACAAAGGTCTTGTATATTTTGGAGGAAATATTGAGGCTTATAAGGCTACTGTGGCTGATATCTACAAGGATTGTAGCAAGAAGGTAGCGCTGATGGAGAAATATCTTAAGGATAAGAATTTGGAGAAATATGCCATAGAAGCTCACAGTGTAAAGAGTGTGGCTGCATCTATAGGTGCAACAAAATTCTCAGAGTGGGCAAAAGAGATGGAGCTTAAGGCTAAAGCAAAGGATGAACAGTTTGTAACTGAGAATGGTAATGATTTTATAGTGGCATATAGACGGTTTATTGAATCGGTAGGAACAATTCTGGAAGAAGAGAAAAATGTTCAAATGGAAATGGATAAGAAGCAGTCTGATGACGAAGGTGTGGACGTTGCTACGGAAGATGAACCAATGTCTGATGAAGAAATAAAAACTGTAATTGGTGAAGCATTGGAAGCACTGAGTGACTTTGAGACTGATGAGGCATGTGCCAAGATAAAAACATTGTTGGGTCAAAAGGACAGGGTGGACATGGTACAGAAGTTGTATACAGCCTTGGATAATATTGATGATTTTGAATATGAAGAGGCGGAAGGTATATTGAAGAATCTTGTTTAATAAGAATCTTGTTTAATAAGAATCATATTTTGAGGTTTTGTGGATGTTGAATATATTTTTTGAAAAAATAAAAATTTTTTTAAAAAAATGTTGACATCCCAAAATCTATATGCTATACTTCATCATGTCTTGAGGAGATACCTCAGAAATGATAAATGCGCGAGTGGCTCAGTGGTGGAGCATCTCCTTGCCAAGGAGAGGGTCGCGGGTTCGAGTCCCGTCTCGCGCTTCTTAAAAACAGAAAGGTGGTACCGTATGGTATCATCTTTTTTTGTTGTATAGGAAAGTTCTCGAATAAGCTAAAAAATGCATACCTTGCGGAAGAGTAGATAATTGCTTCGCAATACCCCCTTGGGCGCACGAGTCCAATCCTGGACTCGAAGGTTCGAGGTCTGCCTGCCGGCTCGGTCGGTGCTAAACGCTCTCCACTGGAGAGCAGCACCCCATCTCGCGCTCTCAGGAAACAAGAAAGAACAGTACAACATCCAATGAGGGCAACGCAAGTGGCAAAAATACTCAGAAGGAAACTGAAGAAGCAACAACTGCGGAGAAAACTACAGAAGAATTAACTACAGAGAAAACTACAGAAGAATTAACTGCAGAGAAAACTACAGTAGAAGTTGGAGATTTTCTATTTTGTAAATGGTTTGCTTATCATTGGCACAGATAATGGTATGGCAACTTTTAAGGAAAGTATAAGTGACGAGAACGAAATAAAAGAAGTTGTCATAAATGATGGTGTTACATATATAGCAGAAGAGACTTTTGCTGAGTGTGGAAATTTGGTAGATGTAACTATCCCTGATACTGTAATAAATTAAGAGCTTTTGTATATTAATTGATAGCAATCAAAGACGAATATATCGATATGATTACCTGCTGGAAGCTATGCTTTAAGCGTGCAGTAGGTAACCATCAAGGAAGCGAGAAGTAAGATTACCAACTAGAAGCCATATTTATCAAGTGTAGTAGGTAAATTGCAAGTAAATATGAATAGTAAGTATATGAACAACGGTATATGAATAACGAGTAAGTATATGGTTGAAAAAACAATAAAAAAAAGGTATACTATCGATAATATGGGAATGTGGGTTTTGTTTAAGATTACACCATAAATTTATACACGACTGGAGGAAACAGTATGAGCAGAATGGCGGTTAAAATTAAGGGAATCGTTGAATATCAGGGAAAGTATCTGTTGGTGCAGAAATGGTATGATGATAATATTGTCAATCCTTATAAATGGGAATTTGTTGACAGTATACTGACACCGGGCGAGAGACCTGAGGAGGCTGTTATAGAAAATATAGAGGTTCAGACGGGCCTTACAACAAAGATAATAAGTATACCGTATACGTGGACATATACTGTTGGAGACACAGCGTATGTAGGTATTGCATTCCTATGTAAGGCAGATGAAGATATAGTTATATTGTCTGATGAATATTCCAATAGTATTTGGGTGGAAGCAGATAAAGTAAATCAGTATATAGAAGATACAGAGATGCTCAAGGATTTGAATAAACATCTTGGAATTAATCTTCACATAAAATCAGATGATGATGATTTAGAGTTAAATGTATAGCTGATAAGGTTATGCGTTTGTGACTATATATTTAAAGCAGAAAGGAAAAAAATATGACAACTCTTATAAAAGGTGGAAGACTTATAGATCCTGCTACAAAGACGGATGTGATTATGGATATCATAGTAAAAGATGGTATTGTAGCAGAGAGAGGTGAGAATCTGGCAGCAGACGGGGCAGATGAGATTGTGGAAGTTACTGGATGTTATGTTATGCCGGGTCTGATAGATCTACATGTACATCTCAGAGAGCCGGGATTTGAACATAAGGAAACTATAGAAACTGGAACAAAGGCTATGGCAAAGGGTGGATTTACATCTGTATGTCCTATGCCTAATACTAAGCCAGCCACGGATTGCGTAGAGGTTGTTAAATATATTGTGGACAAGGCGAAAGAAGTTTCACCTATTAATGTTCTTCCAGTAGGCGCTGTCACATTGGGACAGGCTGGTAAGGAGATGACGGATATTGCAGCGATGAAGGAGGCCGGAATTTATGCCATATCAGAGGATGGCAAGTCAGTTATGAACTCCGGCATATACAGAGAAGCTATGAGAGAGGCGGCTAGACTTGGAATACCGGTTCTAGCTCATTGTGAGGATATAAATCTCGTTCAGGGCGGTGCTATGAATGCAGGTAAGAGAGCCGAGGAACTTGGCATGAAGGGTATCTCAAATGCTGTTGAGGATATTATCACAGCCAGAGATATTATGATAGCTAAAGAAACTGGTGCTACTCTTCATCTGTGCCATTGCTCAACCAAGGACAGTGTACGCATGATTAGGGAAGCAAAAGCAGAGGGTATTAAGGTTACAGGAGAGGTTTGCCCACACCACTTTACACTTTGTGAAGAAGATATAAAAGAGGATGATTCAAATTACAAGATGAATCCACCAGTCAGAGGTAGGGAAGATCTGGAGGCTCTTATAGAGGGGCTTCATGATAATACATTTGACGCTATATCTACAGATCATGCGCCACATCATGTAGATGAGAAGGCAAAGGGAATGGCTACAGCCCCATTTGGTATAGTTGGAAGTGAGACAGCTGTTGAACTTACTATGACGGAGCTTGTTCATAAGGGGGTTATTACGCCTTATCAGATGGCTGAGAAGATGAGCTACAATCCAGCTAGAATCCTTGGTATAGATAAGGGTTCTCTTGAAGTTGGAAAGGTTGCAGACATTACAATTATAGACCCTGAAAGAGAACATGTCATAAAGGCAGAAGAATTTGTGTCAAAGGGCAAGAATACGCCATTTGAGGGATACAAGTCAAAGGGAGTTGTTGTTAGAACGATTGTGGCAGGTAAGACTGTGTATAAGCTGTAAATTATGACTTGATAAAAACGGGGATTGTGATTTAACGGATAAAATATGTGGATTTACAGGTAGATTTGCATGCAGAATATGTGAATTTAAAGATAGATTTACAGAAGGAATAGATAAAGAGAAAGGCTTGGTAAAAGAGATGAAGCACAAGGAAATAGCAGAAGTATTGAGTCAGGAAAATATTGCCACTGATATCTACAGTATGTGGCTTAAATGTCCACTTGTGGCAGCTGAGGCAAAGGAAGGACAATTTATATCATTGTATTGTCATGACGGCTCAAGAATACTTCCAAGACCTATCAGTATATGTGAGATAGATAAGGAGAATGGTTCTCTTCGTATAGTATACAGAGTGGCAGGAAAGGGAACTGACGAATTTTCTGCATACGGTGAAGGAGAGAAAATAGAGATATTAGGACCTCTTGGCAATGGTTTTACATTACAGCCAGAGAAGTCTGCTATGCTTATGGCTGGTGGTATCGGTATTCCGCCTATGGTACAGACTGCAAAGCAGCTTAAAGCAGAAGGCTGTAAGGATATCAATATTGTTATCGGATACAGAAATGCAGAGAATTTCCTTGTAGAGGAATTACAGAAGTATGGTAAGGTGTTTATAGCTACAGAGGATGGCTCAGTGGGAACAAAAGGAAATGTAATGGACGCTATCAAGGCTAACGGTTTACAGGCTGATGTTATATATGCCTGCGGTCCTACTCCAATGCTCAGGGCTATAAAGTCATACGCTATAGAGACAGGCACGGAAGCCTGGATATCTATGGAAGAGAAGATGGCTTGCGGAATTGGCGCATGTCTCGCATGTGTATGCAAGAGTAAGGATATTGACCACCACACACATGTAAATAACAAGCGTATCTGCAAGGATGGTCCTGTATTTAATGCAATGGAGGTGGAGCTGTAATGAATACAAGAGTAAATATAGCTGGTGTTGAATTTAAGAATCCTGTTATGGAGGCTTCAGGAACCTTCGGCTCAGGTATGGAATATAGTGAATTTGTTGACTTAAGCAAGCTTGGTGCAGTAGTGACAAAGGGTGTGGCAAATGTGCCTTGGCCGGGCAATCCAACTCCACGTATTGCAGAAGTATATGGAGGAATGCTCAATG
Organism: Lachnospiraceae bacterium; assembly: GCA_017408025.1. Lineage (GTDB taxonomy): Bacteria > Bacillota > Clostridia > Lachnospirales > Lachnospiraceae > SVEL01. The sequence continues at coordinate 77,929 of JAFQVJ010000041.1, read as the reverse complement.
CCATCGGTCTTCAGAATCCAGGTATTGATGTATTCTGTGAGAGAGATATTCCTTTCTTGAAGAAATATGATACAAAGATTATCGTAAACGTATGTGGAAAGACTACTGAGGATTACTGTGCAGTTGTGGAACGACTTGCCGATGAGCCTATCGACATGATGGAGATTAACATCTCATGTCCTAATGTCAAGGAAGGTGGTATTGCTTTCGGTCAGGACCCAAAGGCAGTAGAGGCAATCACAAGAGAGGTTAAGAAGTACGCAAAGCAGCCTGTAATCATGAAGCTTAGTCCAAATGTTACGGACATAACAGTTATGGCAAAGGCAGCAGAGGCAGGTGGAGCAGATGCACTTTCACTTATAAATACACTTACAGGCATGAAGATAGACATTCACAGACAGAAGTTTGCTATCGCAAATAAGACTGGTGGTATGTCAGGTCCAGCTGTTAAGCCTATTGCAGTTCGCATGGTATACCAGGTGGCAAATGCAGTGAACCTTCCTATTATCGGCATGGGTGGTATCTGTAATGGTGAGGATGCAATTGAGATGATTATGGCTGGTGCTACAGCAGTGTCTGTAGGTACTGCAAACTTTATGAATCCAACAGCTACTATAGATACAATTGCAGGTATTGAGGCTTATATGAAGCAGTATGGTATTGAAGATATCAACAGCCTTGTTGGCCTGGCTAAGAGCTTTTAGTCTGTCTGATATGTCTGTTTTAGCTGACAATGTTTTATGAAGGAATGGTAGAAAATATACTAAAGAATAATGCACAGTATGAAAGTCCCTCATTTTTTTGTGAGATAATAAAAAAAGTCCCTCATTTTTTTGCTAATTGCTTGCATAAGTCCCTCATTTTTTTGTATAATAATATAAAAGTAACTATTTGGAGTCAATCCTTTTGCGGATTGGCTCTGAATAGTTAATGGAAGATGGTATAAGGGAGTGAGCACTATGGAAAGTATTTACCTGAAGAGAAAAATTGATTCATATTTACTGCAATGGAAAAATAGTGACGACAGAAAGCCACTGATTGTCAGAGGACCTAGGCAAGTAGGCAAAACAGAATCCATACAGAGATTTGCAAAGGACAATTACAAAAGTGTAATATATATAAATTTCGTAGAGGAAGCTAAGTATAAATCTATTACCGAGGATGGATATAAGACGGATGATATTATACGTAATATTTCCCGAATGGACCCTTCAAAGAGATTTATTCCAAAGGAAACACTTATTGTATTCGACGAATTGCAGGAATATCCGGAGATTGCAACCGCTTTAAAGTTTTTTAAGGTAGATGGGCGTTTTGATATAATATGCAGTGGCTCGTTGCTGGGGATACATTATAAGAGAATAGAAAGCAATAGTGTAGGATATAAAGTTGATTACGACATGCATTCCATGGATTTTGAAGAATTTTTGTGGGCAAAAGGATATGATAATACTGTGGTTGAAGAAATTCTTAATCACATGAAAGAGCAAAAGCCTTTCAATGACATAGAAATGACCCGGTATAGCAGCTTGTTTCTTGACTTTTGTATATTGGGCGGGATGCCTTCGGTGGTGCGTGAATATATTAAAAATGGCACATTTGAAGGAACGTTAGACCTTCAACGTCAGCTCCTTGAGGATTATAGAGAGGATGTACGCAAATATGCAGAGGGCTTAGACCAGACGAGAATTCTTAATGTATTTGAACAGATACCTGTACAGTTAGGAAAGGATAATAAGAAATTTCAAGTATCTAAGGTTGCAAAAGGTGCACGATTTAAAGATTACAGAGGCTGTATTGAATGGATGAAGGATGCCGGAATTGTAAATATATGCTATTGCATGAATAGTCCTGAACTACCTCTTAAAGGTAACTATAATGAAGAAAAGTATAAATTATACTTTTTTGATTCAGGACTATTTGTAGCTATGCTTGATAATGAGGCACAGGATGATTTACGTGCAAATAAAAATCTTGGAGTATATAAGGGAGCGTTATATGAAAATATTGTAGGTGAGGCACTGACAAAATGTGGATATGGATTGTACTATTATAAGAAAGATGATTCCACATTAGAGGAGGATTTTTTTGTTCGTACTCACAATACATTAGTTCCCGTGGAGGTGAAAGCCACAAGAGGAACAGCAAAAAGCTTAAGAACCTTAATAGGGAGTGATGCTTATCCTGACATAGAGTGGGGGATAAAACTTACAGCAGGAAATATAGGATTTAGTGATAACATATACACATTTCCTTATTTTTGCTCATTTTTATTGAAGGACTATTTAAAGTGGGTGAGTACCAATGAGAATGAATAACATGAGACTCAAGTATGACATTTAAATTCACAAGGTATTTCTTATGGCAACGCAAAAGATATTTGGCACAATACTCTCCCAATGAACCAGACTTTCCTCGCAAAGGTATGCTTTATTTGTTGTTTTTAGGGTGCTTCCACCGGACATTGCCGAAAAATATATTATATTTTCTAGCAGATATCTCATTCCATGGAAATGAAAAAAATCTCAAGAAGAGAGATTGGGATAAGAATAAGGTAAACAAATATTGACAATATTATAATTTATGATAAAATATTTAGTGTAGAGTTGGGATAAAATAATCAGGGGGGCAAACCTATGGAAACGTAGGGACGCAAAGTAGAAGCCGTAAGGTTATACATGGTAGTTCGGTTGCAAGAGAGAAATCTTTTGCAACCTTTTTTTATGTGCGCCTAGCGGCGCACGTTTCTAACGGGTGAAAGTCCCGAATCCGCCCTAGTAGTGGGAAGGATATAGCCGAACACCAAGGGTGTCCATCGTGAGGTGGAATCTGAAGGAAGGTGTAGGCAAATCTCTGGTCTGACGAACAGAAATCACATCAGGCTACAGTTAAGGATAAGGTTGCATTTCAAATCGAAGTCCAATAACTACTCGGAATTAACTGTGGTAAATGTGGCAGAGTGGCTACGCCACAGAATAAGAGCAATCTATTGGAAACAGTGGAAGAAAAGCAAAACGAAATACAGAAAACTGAAAGAACTCGGAATGGACGAAAAATATATTCAATGGCACGCAAATATGCGACAAGGGATTTGGAACTGTAGTAGTAACAGAATGGTACAGTTTGCTCTGAATAATGCAAAACTCCGAGAATGGGGATATCCAACATTCACAGAGTTCTATTTGAAAATATGTGAAAACTAAAGAACCGCCGTATACCGAACGGTACGTACGGTGGTGTGGGAGGTCGGTAGATAAAATAATTATCTACCTCCTACCCGATTTGATAATATAGGTCATATATCTTGGCAAAAGAAGTATATACTGATGGGAAACAGTTTATAAATATTTTAGAATTAAAAAGTTGACAAAGTGATAATTCTTTTATAAAATGTAAAGTGTAACAATAGACACATATATGGAGGGAAAAAAGATGGCAGGAAGTGTGGCAAGTCGTATTACTGAGCAACTTTTTATTAAGAAAATGACGCAGAAGGAGTTGGCACACAAGGCAGAAATAACCGAGTCTGCGGTTTCACATTATGTAAAAGGGGATCGTATTCCAAGAGGAGTTAATCTGATTAAAATCGCTAATGCCTTAGATGTGACTACGGATTATCTTTTAGACCAAAATGGAGAGAGCAACAAAAAGAGTGATTTTAAAGTTGTTAAAACGTTAATTGCTAGAAATGCGGCTCATATGACTAAAGAAGAAAAAGTGGAGTTAATGAGCATTCTTATTGGGGATGAGTAGGAGGGCCAATGCGATTAAGCGATGAACAGTATGAGGAAATTAAAAAGGTAGTAGCAGATACATTTGTAGAATATGGTGTGAAGAGCATTCCCATCAGTGCATTTGAAATTGCTATAAAGATGGGAATCGGTGTTGTGCCATATTCTGCCTTAAGTCAGAAAAAACAAGAAGCTGCCATGAGTGTAAGTTTAGATGGATTTTCGACGGAGGATAATGGCTACAATTGGACAATTTTTTATAATGATTCATGTTCAAATTATGGAAGAATAAACCAAACTATTATGCACGAAATAGGTCATTATGCATTAGGGCATACAGAAGATGGCGAGGTTGAGGAAGCAGAAGCTAAATTCTTTGCTAAATATGCATTGGCTCCACCAGCGCTCATACATAATCTTGGACAGAATGTTACAATTGAGTTAATTATGGAAAAATTTGATATAAGTTATCAGGCTGCAGAGTATGCATACGGATATTATCTCAATTGGTTGAAATTTGGTGAACGTGATTATACAAGTTATGAAATAAGAATGTTGGACCAAGTTTTAATAGCATAATAATATATGATGTATTACCCTAGGGTTTATGCATAAAAAAACCAAGCACCTAAGATGCTTGGCTCGTGCTGAAAAGTACACGTACAGTTCAGCTGGTTACAAATTGTCTTCGCAAAACAAATTGTACCACTGTGGGTGTACTTTCGCAAGAGTTTTTTGTGAAAGGAGGAATGTTTATGTACATTTTTCGTACAAGCATTACCACAAAGGATGGCGGTAAAATATACGCCAAAGACTATGGTAAGCGTGCATTTCGTATCTGGATAGGTCCAGGTCCGGAGCCGGTTAAGAGTAACTAGTTAACAGGGCAGCGTTTTAACCAGCTGGAATGCTGCTGTTTCTCATGTCATGGAGGAAAGAGAAATGGCAAAAACTAAATCAAGTGTTAGAGGCACTTAAAACAAGAAAATAGTTCCAGTAAAATCTTATGTTAAAAAGGATGGAACAAAGGTTGCTGGTCACAGGCGTTCTACTCCAAATTAGGAAAAGAGGAGAATAGATAATGGACATTATGAGAAAAATTACCAAATGGTATGTTACCGTTACAATTTGCGCGGTATTTGCAATCTGTGCAATAGTATATTTTGATGCAATTGTGGGTTTGGCAAAACCCGCTGGGTTGGTGGAAGCGTTTAAGTTTATGTTTACATCGCCTAAAGAGTACATGTTGTGTCTGTTGTGTGGCGGCTTAGCAAAAGCGAGTTTTGCAGCAATGTTTGTAGTAGCTACAGTGTCGCTTATTTTGATAATTAAGTCGATATATGAATACAAAACAGAGTATGAAACAATTGAGTGGAAAATGGTGATATACTACATACTTAATGTTATCTTGGCAATTGTAGTGGGGATCATTCAAACCAATATTATATCTGATTTTTGGATTTTGTTGATTGCGGTTGGATTATTGATATTGGGAATAAAAGTATGGGCTGATAATAACTAAGAAAAAGAGTCACTTCGGTGGCTCTTTTTTAATCTTAGTTCACATATCAAAAATGAACTTATACATCGATATGATGTAAATAAATAGCTATTTTAAAGGGAGTATCATGAAGCCACAAGAGAAAGTGCGGAGAAACCCGTGTGTATACAGAGTCATGGAATTGCGAAAGAAGATAAATTTTAGCGTTTCGAAAGTGGCGGTGAAAAGAAATTTTTAGTAGTTCACCGCCGTTTTGCTGTCTAATAATTTAAAAAATGCACAAAGCATTGGTTTTTCTAATACATTGTGCATTTTTTAAACGGAGTGGATGAATCTGGAAGCTGAAATTCTATGCTTGTGTTGAAAAAAATATATTATTTGTATTGCAAAGTGTTGAAAAAATTATATTTTTCTCCACCTGAAATGTTGAAAAAAATATAATTTTTGATAAAATGAATAAAAAGAAGTATTATCATCAGAATATCAATAAACGGAAGGTGAAGATGATGTTTAAAAGAAAAGTATATGAAGAATTACTGGCATGGAAGAAGGAATGGGATGGGAAATATGCATGTTTGCTTGAAGGTGCAAGACGTGTAGGAAAGACGACAATTGCAGAGGAATTTGCTCGAAAGGAATATGATTCCTATATACTGATTGATTTTTCAAATACTAGTAAGGAAATGCTGGATATATTTGAAGACATTTCTAAACTTGACCGTTTCTTTTTGAGATTGCAGATGGAAGCCGGAGTAGAACTTTATGAAAGAAAATCAGTAATCATATTTGATGAGATTCAGTTATTTCCAAAGGCAAGACAGGCAATCAAGCATCTTGTGAAGGATGGTAGATATGATTACATTGAAACCGGTTCTTTGATATCCATAAAGAAAAATGTGAAGAATATATTGATTCCGTCTGAGGAACATAAAATTCATGTATATCCAATGGATTATGAAGAATTTTTGTGGGCTGTAGGGGGAAATCCAAATGTTCTTGATATGGCGTATAAGAGCAACATGGAACTTGGTAATACTGTGAATCGTAATGCCATGAGAGATTTCCGCATCTATATGGCTGTAGGAGGAATGCCACAGGCGGTAGAATGTTATATTTCTACGAATAGTTTTGAGTCTGTGGATAAAGTGAAACGTGAAATACTGGAACTGTATTATGATGATTTAAAAAAGATTGATGCATCAGGCAGGATAACAGATATGTATAAATCTGTTCCTTGCCAACTTGCGGCAAAGAAGAAACATTATGCGATTACAGCAGCTACCGGAAAACAAAAAACAAGAAAGGATGAGGAACGTCTTTTTGAGTTAATTGAGTCTGGTTTGGTATTGCCTTGCTATAATGTGTTAAATCCAAGTGTTTCACTGGCACAGACAAAGGATATGAACTGTTTTAAGTTGTATTTGTCAGATATAGGACTTTTTACTACTATGCTTTTTAATGACGCGCAAAATGGCATAGAAGACATTTATAAGAAATTGTTGAGTGATACATTAACGGCAGATTTGGGTTATTTATACGAAAATGTAGTGGCGCAAGCGATAAAGGCTAGTGGAAGAGATTTGTATTATCACACATGGAGAAAAGAGGGAAGCACGCATTCATTTGAAATAGACTTCCTTGTTACTTCCAAGAATAAGGTGGTTCCGATAGAAGTAAAATCTGCGGCAATTAATAATCATAAATCAATTGATAACTTTGAAGTCAAATATTCAAAGCAGGTGGGAGAACGTTTCCTTTTGTCTCAAAAGGATGTAGGAAAAATCGGTACATTGAAATTGAAACCGATATATATGATTTTGTTTTTGCTAAAAGACTTGCAGTAACTGATGGAGAAAGTACGCAAGATAATACGCAAGTTAAGGAGGTATGCATTATGGGGTTTCCAACAAGTGTTGCTGATGAGGTATTAGTTCGCTGTGGAAGACATTGTTGTATATGTGGGGAATTTGTAGGATCAAAGATAGAACTTCATCATATAATACAAGTTGCAGATGGAGGAGATAATAGTGTGGATAACTGTATTCCGTTGTGCTTTAACTGCCATGCGGAGGTGAAATCATACAATCCCAGACATCCTAAAGGAAGAATGTATACCCCAGCAGAGTTAAAGGGGCATAGAGATAAATGCTATAAAAAATATGGATTCTCAGATAATATGACGAAGATGGACGTTGACGAAACTGATGAAACGATATTTACATCAAAGAAGTCTGATATAGCAGTTGCTTGGGGGTATGTGGAACAAGATAAACTGTGTCCGCTACTTCCGGGTACACTTGTTCTAATTGCAGGATACACAGAATCTAGGAAGAGTACATATGTACAACATGTCGCAAATTGGAACATTAAACAAGGACATAGAGCCTATCTTTGATGTACGGAGGATTTTATGAAAATAGAAAACATTGAAACATCAAGGCTTATCTTGAGAGGTTTTACAACAGAAGATGCTTTATGGGCATATAGTATTTGGAATAATCCGGAGATGGGACAATACTTGCCGGATGAAGCAAAGGAAGATATAGATGATGAATACCTAAAAATGTTAGAAGGTTTGGGTGAGGATGAAGAGTGCTGTTATTTGATTCCTGTTTTCAAAGGTTCTATGGAAAGAGTGGGGACATGCAGTTTTATGGTGAGTGAAGATAAGAAGGTATATGATATCGCCTACTGTGTGCACAAAAACTTCTGGTGCCAAGGATATGCGACGGAAATTGCACAAGGCATGATTAAGTATGCGCGCAAGCAAGGTGCAGAGAAAGTTACTATTTTTGTGGGACAGGAGAATGTTGCATCAAATCGTGTTGCGCAGAAATGCGGAGGAAAAATCGTAAGTGAAAGCACATATAAGAAAAAAGGAACGGATATTATCATGAAGGATTACAAATATGAGATATTACTTTAGTGTATGTGAGTTATGTAAAAATTCATATGTTTACAGCAGGGGCTGATGTGCTAGGCTGTTACAAGAGCGATAGGCGCTGGTTTCTATTGAGATAGGTAGGAATCAGAGCCTTTCTTATTTGCCTATGAGCGCATCAGCGGGTTCATGCTGTCAACATATAAGTGCAGAATATAACTTTTGGTCACGATGACCAAAAGTTGAAGCTAAGTCTATGGGACACTTCTGGTTATCGTGACAAGAAGTGTCTTTTTCTTTCTCTTGACCAATATTTGGGTTTTAGGGGCACCCTAAAGTGAACAGCCTGGTTGGTCAGCGGTACTGTCGTGTAAAGTGTATGCAATTTTAGGCGTATCCTGTTTATTTCGCAGTCCAATTACGCTGGACAAAGTCTCTAGTTCGAGACTGTAGACAGCCTGGCTGAAACCCTTGATTTTGCTGGATTTCTTCGGTCGGATAGACTGACGAGAGTAAAGTGGCACTGGATTCCGGTCGGAGACGCTGACCAAGGCAGTCTCACTTTTTGAGACTCATTTTCCGGAGGCTCTGAAATCATAGAAAGTACACTTGCAACAAGGGAATATAAGAGAATATGTTTTGTTTAAGAGTCATTAGCAGAAATGTTGATGACTTTTTTGCTGGATTTTTTCCGTCAGCTATTTTTGACTCCAAGTAATAAGTGATAGTAGAAAAAGTTGGAGAAAATTTCACGGAATTTTTGCAATCAGTATTTTTTGACTCCAAGTAATAAGTGACAGTAGAAAAAGTTGAAGAAAATTTCGGGAAATTTTTGTAATCAGCTTTTTTTGACCCTAAGTACTAATTAGAAGGAGGGAAAGAAAATGCAGAGGAAGTGGTTAGAACATTTTTGTAAGTACAGACATATTTGTGAGTTCCTAGGCAATGAAGGCAGAGAGAAAGAGGAAATCAAAGAGTATTTGATGCAAGAGTTGGGATTACCGGAGGCGACTGCACGATATCAGATGCAGAGAGCGTTAGAGGATGAGAATGGAATTGTTAAGAGTTTTCATTGGAAGTTTTATTTGGACGAAGAGAAGTTCAAAGCAGTTATTGAAGATTTGCGTTCCATCTATCCTATCAGGCTAAAACCTTATCCATATCCGCCCAAGGAGGAGACAGAAGCAAGGGATGGATTGATGGAACTGAAACGAAAGTATAAGTCTCTTGAACTGGAATATGATTTACTCCGTTATCGTTATTTAGAAACATTGGCGTGGTATTATGATGCAAAATCGGATTTGGCAGAGACGCAGGGCAATGGAACAGAATCATGTAGGTATTTTGATAAGATGGATGCAACTTTGGGACAGGCAATTGAGTTAAAGCAGCAACTTGAGGAGAGAGGAGTGAAAGTGGATTGATGATGGATAAGATGGATAAAAAAGCATTACTCAATGTGAAAGAGATGTGTGAGTATTTGGGTATCGGTCAGACCAAGGCAAGAGAACTCCTTTCTGATCCAAAGAACAACTTTACTATTCGCATTGGGAACAGACTATATGCACACAAAGGAAAGTTAGATACATGGCTGTTAAATCAAATTTTGTAGGTAAAAAACGTGTCGTTAATGCATTTGCGATATATACCAAACGACACGCTGAAATGGTTGAAAAATTCAAGGTTTTATGGTAGTATAGATGGGATATTTGATGTTTCCTTTTCTATGCTACAGCCTAGAAAGGAGGCACAAATGGGGAAATCCCTTAATGGTAAAGAATTAGGAAAAGGAATTTCACAGAGGAAGGATGGTCTGTATCAGGCGCGTTTTGTAAATCGCTTCGGTAAAAGAGAGACGATTTATGCGAAAACGCTGAATGAGATCCGACATCAATTAAGAACAGAGCAGTACGAAGATGAAAAGATGCTCAATGTTATAAGCAAGGAAATGACTCTGGATGAGTGGTATGAGGTCTGGATGAATACCTGTAAGAAGAATTGCAGAAACTCCACGAAGGAGACATATGCAGGTCATTACAGAAGGATTCAAAAGGAACTTGGTTGGATAAAGCTGACCAACCTAAATCTCATCGTATTACAACAGGTGTTTAATGACCTTCGAAGTGACAATGAGCGTAAGAACTCCAAAAAGATTTTAGTGGATATGCTTGAGAAAGCCATTGATGCAGAATTGTTAATCAAGAATGCGGCGAAGCAAATCAATACCAAGGTCAGTAAAGAGGACAAAAAGGAGCGTCGGGTACTTACTGTTCAGGAAACGGAACTTTTTCTAAAACAGGCAGAAACGAGTATTTATTATAATCTCTTTGTCGTGGCGTTAGAGACAGGACTTCGTATCGGAGAATTGATGGCATTAACTTGGTCGGATATAGACTTGAAAAAGAAAGTGTTGTATGTGCGGCATACATTGTGCTATTTTCGTAAGGATGGAAAATACACCTTTGAGATGCACGACACTAAGACGAAGAACGGTAGAAGAACGATTCCGCTCACTCAGAAAGCCTATGAGGCTTTGAGGAAACAGAAGGTTCAGAAACTAGAAATCGAATGGAAAGGCAGAAAGGCCCCTGAAGGATACGAGGATTTGGTGTTTGTAACCAAGAACAACAGACCGACACAACAGTTTATCGTACAGGAAGGCATAAGAGCCTGTGTCCGCAATATACAAAAGAAATATCCGGAATTTGAGAAGTTCTCACCACATTGTTTTCGCCACACTTTTGCCACGAGAGCAATCGAAAACGGAATGCAGCCAAAAACCTTGCAAAAGATTTTAGGACATGGTTCGTTGCAGATGACAATGGATTTGTATTGTCATGTGACAGATGATACTTTGTTCGAGGCGATGAGGTTGATGGAAAAGGCAATGTGATGGCAGTACGAGCATGCACCTCGAGAGCAGAGCTCTCTCGGTCACGGCTGTCGCCGTATTCGTCTAATCTTGAAATTGTCTTTATGTGTGCGAGCACCCAACAGACAATTCAAGCTTATCCGAGCATGGCTCGTAGCTAGCGTGGATGGTGTAAAAATGGTGTAGTAGCACATTTTTAGGAAAAGAGAAAACGGCGAAAAGCCCGTAAATACAGGAGGTCAAGAGACAATGGAAGCATACAAGCAGGAATTTATTGAATTTATGGTAGACTGTAAGGCGTTGAAGTTTGGCGATTTTACCCTGAAGAGTGGAAGAAAGTCTCCTTTCTTTATGAATGCAGGTGCATACGTTACAGGCTCACAGCTTATGAAGCTTGGTGAGTGTTATGCAAAGGCTATACATGATACCTATGGTGACGATTTTGATGTGTTATTTGGACCGGCATATAAAGGTATTCCTATAAGTGTTGTGACAGCTGTTGCATATAGTCAGTTATATGGCAAGGAGGTTCGCTATTGCTCAGACCGTAAGGAAGAGAAGGACCATGGTGCTGATAAGGGAAGCTTCCTTGGAAGTAAGCTTCAGGACGGCGACCGTGTTATCATGATTGAGGATGTCACTACATCAGGTAAGTCTATGGAGGAGACAGTTCCTAAGGTAAGAGGAGCAGCTAATGTAGAAATCGTTGGCTTGATGGTTTCTCTTAACCGCATGGAGGTAGGTCTTGGCGGACAGAAGAGTGCACTTGAAGAGATTACAGAGAAGTATGGCTTCCCTACAAATGCCATCGTGTCAATGGCAGATGTAACAGAGCATTTGTATAATAAGCCTTACAAGGGTGAAATATATATCAATGATGATATGAAGAATGCTATAGATGAGTACTACAAGTTATACGGTGCAAACCAGAATCTATAATAGAAATTTTATAGAAAATAGCGTAGCCAACCTGAAATTTCTGGAGAAATTTCGGAAAATATGAAAGGAATGAACAATATGAACGAGAAGACATATAAGGTTATGAGAAGTACTGGCGGCGTTTCGATTGCCCTTGGTATTATTTCAATTGTGATTGGTGTAGCTGTAGGTGTATTAACCATATTGAATGGTGCAAGACTTCTTAGAAGAAAGTCTGACCTTACCTTCTAGTTTGATAAATTATGTAGATATAGAGTGAGTTGAGAGAGGTCAGAACGCAATTTTAACATTTGAAATATTGCGGAAAAAGATTATGGGTATATTTAATAAAAGGTACAAATTTACTGATAAGAAATTATCGCGGGGCGGCATACTGTCGTCCTTGTTTGTGTTAATTGCAGCGGGGCTTTTGTATGCGGGTGTTTATATTTCGTATAAGGCAGATGGCAATGGCGGAACTAATGTGGGCATGTTAGGTGCAGGAGCATTTTTATCGTCAATCATCGGATTTATAATTGGAATCAGGAGCTTCAAGAAGGATGATGTTTTTTTGGGGTTTCCATGGTTTGGAGTCGTTGGGAATGCAATTATATGGATATTTATGGCGGGCGTTATATTAGTCGGTCTATAAGGGATAAAATGAAAGGAAGTAAAATTTATGGAATTAAAGAGAGATGTAAATGAAGAAATCAAAGAGAGATTTCAGCTTGTTACTGAGCGAGTAGAGGTTATCAAGGCTGAGACAACAGTGGCAGAGCCATATAGAGATTATTTTGTTAAGACAGCAGATTACATTTGCTTCATCAATAGTGTGTTGAAGTTGGTCGATGGAGATGAGTACAAGAATTTGTCTATGGATGAGCTTAAAAAGATAAATGATAGAGCTTATAGTGACATTAGACCTGAAAATTATGAAACTTCATACGCCAACCCTACTTACGCAGTAAAAACTCTTGGTGAGGCTTATGGTAATTATCTCTGTCTATTACTTGGAAAGGTAAGAGATGCGTTGGGATATGCAATGCAGTCAAGAATAGAAGAGGTGACTGTAGTATACGAACTCTTTGTGGAGGTATACAATATATTCGAGTCAGAAGAATTGACGGTTGAGGCAGTAAAGGATGCAATTTACTGGTTCAGCAGTGATTATCAGGATTTATTCCTCGATTATCAGATTAGATCAATGGTTGACGATGGCATGTCATTTTATAAGGACATTGTTATGAACAGTGATTTGGCGGATTTACGTTACCTTTATGCATATGGCCTTAATGTTACAGATAATGAGATAGGCATAGCTAAGTTTTTAAATACAAGGACAGAAAAAGAGATAGAGGATATGGCATCTACATGTACAGAGGCGTTTGTACGTGGTTTTGAACTTGGTAAAAAAGATATCTCAAAGAAGAAGACAGTAAATATCTACTATGCAGTTGGCTTTGAGCGAATGGTGAGAAAAGTCGTTGAACAGCTTGCAAAGCTTGGCTTTAGTGGAATTATACGAACAGCGGGTGTATCTACTACATCGGCTAATAAGCAACATGAGTTTGACAGTAAGTTTGAACACGGTCTTTTCTACGATAAGGCATATGTTGACAGAAGACTTTCTGTATTAAAGGTGTCATTTGAGAAATATAAGGAGCTTGCGGCAGTTATGGCAGGCCCTATAGCTATTGAGACATTCGGAGAGAAGCCGTTTGAACCGGTAGTGAAGAAGGAAGCAGTTAAGCTTAATGAGAAGCAGCAGAAGCTGGAAGTGTTATTTGGAAACGGATGGTCCCAGGTTTACCATGAGTATATTAAGGGTGATGAGACAAGCTTTACTATTATTGCATATCCTATCCCAGAGATTGGTGACAATTTTGAAGATATATTTGCGGATACAATAAAGATAAATACTCTTGACCAGGACCTCTACAGACAGATTCAGACAGATATTATAGCAGTTCTCGACCAGGCTGAGTATGTTCGCGTACAAGGCAAGGGCGACAATAAGACCGACATAAAGGTAATGATGCAGACTCTTAATAATCCAGAGAAAGAGACTCTTTTTGAAAACTGTCTCGCAGATGTAAATGTACCTGTGGGAGAAGTATTCACATCTCCAAGGCTTACAGGAACAGAAGGTGTTCTCAATGTCAGTGAGGTGTACTTAAACGGATTGAAGTATACTGATTTATATATTACATTTAAGGATGGTAAGGTAGCAGAGTATACATGTAAGAATTTTGAAAATGAAGAAGAGAACAAGAGATTTATCAAAGATAATCTCCTTCACAACCACGAGACTCTTCCAATCGGTGAATTTGCTATTGGTACAAATACAACAGCATATGTTATCGGCAAGAAGTATGATATTGTATACAAGCTTCCAATTCTTATTGTAGAGAAGATGGGACCACACTTCGCTGTTGGTGATACATGCTATTCATTTGAAGAGGATTCCATGACATACAATCCTGATGGCAAGGCGATTATAGCAAGAGAAAATGAGTGTTCTGCTCTTCGTCACACAGACATAGAAAAGGCATATTTTGGATGTCATACAGATATTACCATTCCATATGAAGAATTGCTGGATATATCAGCCTACACAAAGAGTGGTGAGAAGATTACAATCATTGAAGATGGACGATTTGTTCTTCCAGGCACAGAGAAGCTTAATGAGGCGTTTAACAGTTAAGATTGAAGTGTCAAAAGGTCACCATTCACATGTGCTTGTATATAAGTGGGTGAAATAGCTCCAAATAAACAAAGCAACTGGTTAAACAACTAAAGGAATTGATTGACTTGACAAGTCATATAGGGTATATTTATTTTAGGGTGCGATTTTTTCACACCCTAAGATGATTTACATAAACAAATTATACAAAAAAATGGAGGTCACTATGGCAAAAGTAGGTATTATAATGGGCAGTGATTCAGATCTTGATGTTATGAGCAAGGCTGCAGAGGTCCTTGAGGAGTTTGGTATTGATTACGAGATGACTATTATCTCAGCGCATAGAATGCCAGATATTTTCTATGATTATGCTACATCAGCAGAGAGCAAGGGTATTAAGGTTATTATTGCTGGTGCAGGTGGTGCCGCTCATCTTCCAGGAATGGCAGCAGCTATATTCCCATTACCAGTTATAGGAGTTCCTATCTATACAAAGTCACTTGGTGGAGTTGATTCTCTTTACTCTATCGTTCAGATGCCTTCAGGTATCCCAGTGGCAACAGTTGCAATTAACGGTGGACAGAATGCTGGAATTCTGGCAGCAAAAATGCTTGCTATGAATGACCCAGAGCTTTTGGAGAAGCTTAAGGTATACAAGGAAGGCATGAAGGAAAAGGTTGTGGCTAAGGCTGAAAAGCTTGAAAAAGTTGGATATAAAAATTATATGAATTAATGTTCAGGGGAACAGAAATTAACCTGAATTGAATAAAAGAGTAAGATTACGGAGGAGAACAAAATGGATTACAAGAAAGCCGGAGTAGATATTGAGGCTGGTTACAAGTCAGTGGAGCTTATGAAGGAGCATGTTAAGAAGACTATGAGACCTGAAGTGTTAGGTGGTCTTGGTGGATTTTCAGGAGCATTTTCATTGGCTAAGATTAAAGAGATGGAAGAGCCGGTATTATTATCTGGAACAGATGGATGTGGCACAAAGGTGAAGCTTGCATTTATCATGGACAAGCATGATACAATCGGCATTGATGCCGTGGCTATGTGTGTAAATGATGTTGCATGTGCAGGTGGCGAACCATTGTTCTTCCTTGATTATATTGCATGTGGCAAGAATATTCCAGAGAAGATTGCAACTATTGTAAGTGGTGTGGCAGAGGGCTGCAGACAGTCTGAGTGCGCTTTAATCGGTGGCGAGACAGCAGAGCATCCAGGACTTATGCCAGAGGATGACTATGATTTAGCAGGTTTTGCTGTAGGTGTTGCAGACAAGAAGGATATTATCACAGGCGAAAATATTAAGGCAGGAGATACACTTGTAGGTATTGCCTCTTCAGGTGTTCATAGCAACGGTTTCTCACTTGTTAGAAAGGTGTTTGAAAAGGAACTTACAAAAGAAGGATTAAATACATATTACGACGAGTTAGGAAAGACTCTCGGAGAGGCATTAATCGAGCCAACAAGAATCTACGTTAAAGCGCTTAAGGCTATTAAGGAAGCTGGTGTGAAGATTAACGGATGTAGTCATATCACAGGTGGTGGATTCTATGAGAATATACCAAGAATGCTTCCGGAAGGTGCAAGAGCTGTTGTTAAGAAGGATTCCTACGAAGTGCCTGCTATCTTTAAGATGATGCAGAAGAAGGGCGACATCGCAGAAGAAATGATGTATAACACATTCAATATGGGACTTGGTATGGTGATAGCGGTAAATAAAGAGGACGTAGATACTGTAATCAAGGCTATTCAGTCTGCAGGCGATAAAGCTTTTGTAGTAGGTCACGTTGAAGCAGGTGAAAAGGGAGTTACATTATGCTAAGAATAGCGGTACTTGTGTCTGGAGGTGGAACAAACCTCCAGGCTATTATAGATGCTATCGGTAATGGAAAGATTACAAATACAGAGATAGCGGTTGTTATCAGTAACAACAAGAACGCATATGCTCTTGATAGAGCTAAATTAGCGGGGATAGATGGTGTATGTGTGTCACCAAAGGATTATGAGAGCAGGGAGCTTTTCAATGATGCGCTTATAGCTAAGATTGATGAGTATCATGTGGATTTGATAGTTCTTGCGGGATGTCTTGTTGTGCTTCCGGAAAAGCTTATAGGCAAGTATGAAGGAAAGATTATCAACATCCATCCTTCACTTATACCAGCATTCTGTGGTACAGGATATTATGGTCTTAAGGTTCATGAGGCGGCCCTTGAGAGAGGCGTAAAGGTGACAGGTGCAACATGTCATTTTGTAGATGCAGGAACAGATACAGGTCCTATTATCTATCAGAAGACAGTGGAAGTGTTACCAGATGATACTCCAAAGTCTCTTCAGCAGAGAGTAATGGAGCAGGCTGAGTGGATTATCATGCCAAAGGCTATAGATGATATCGCTAATGGTAGAATAACCATTGATGCTAATAATCACGTAGTTGTGACTAAGTAAATCAAAGATTATATAATAACAGATTTGTAAGGAGATACAGATGAAAGTATTAATCGTAGGTGGCGGCGGTAGAGAACATGCTATAGCATGGAAGGTCGCAAAGAGCCCAAAGGTTGAAAAAATATATTGTGCACCTGGTAACGCAGGTATTGCAGAGGTTGCAGAGTGTGTGCCAATCGGTGCAATGGAATTTGATAAGCTCGTTGCATTTGCAAAGGAAAAAGAGATTGACCTTACTGTAGTAGGTATGGATGATCCACTTGTTGGTGGTATTGTTGATGCTTTCGAGGCAGAGGGACTTCGTGTATTTGGACCTAGAAAGAATGCAGCTATTCTTGAAGGCTCAAAGGCATTCTCAAAGGATTTGATGAAGAAGTACAATATTCCAACAGCTACATACGAAAACTTCTCATCTCCAGAAGCTGCAATAGAGTATCTTGAGACAAAGGCGACATTCCCAACAGTATTGAAGGCTGATGGTCTTGCTCTTGGTAAGGGTGTTCTTATCTGCAATACTCTTGAAGAGGCGAAGGCTGGCGTAAAGACTCTTATGCTTGATAAGCAGTTTGGTTCAGCAGGAAATACTATCGTTATTGAGCAGTTTATGACAGGACGTGAGGTTTCTGTTCTTTCGTTTGTAGACGGTAAGACTATCAAGCTTATGACCTCTGCACAGGATCATAAACGTGCTAAGGACAACGACGAGGGCTTAAACACAGGTGGTATGGGAACATTCTCGCCAAGTCCATTCTATACAACAGAGGTAGATGAGTTCTGTAAGAAGTATATCTATCAGGCTACAGTTGACGCTATGAAGGCAGAGGGCAGAGAATTCAAAGGAATTATTTTCTTTGGACTGATGCTTACACAGGATGGTCCTAGAGTACTTGAATACAATGCAAGATTTGGTGATCCAGAGACACAGGTAGTACTTCCACGTATGAAGAATGATATTGTAGAAGTATTTGAGGCATGTATTGATGGCACATTAGATCAGATTGATCTTCAGTTTGAAGATAATGCTGCTGTTTGCGTTGTTCTTGCTTCAGACGGATATCCAGAGCACTATGAAAAGGGCTTTGAGATAAAGGTTCTTTACATCTTCAAGGACAAGGATGACTATTTTGTATTCCATGCAGGCACGAAGCTTGATGGTGACAAGGTAGTGACCAATGGTGGACGTGTTCTCGGCGTTGTAGCGACAGGAAATGATTTACTGACAGCCAGAGCTAATGCATATGAAGCCACAAAGCTTATTGACTTTGATAATAAGTACATGAGAAATGATATAGGTAAAGCTATAGATAATGCGGTAAAGTAATTTTAAGCTAGGGGGCAGTGTGAAGGTGATTTACACTGCCTCTTCGAGAAAATAATGGTAAATATTGTAAATACATAATAATAAGATAAGAAGGGAAAACAAATGATTAATAAGGAGAAGAGACAATTGATAACGTGCGTTGTTATGTGTATAGTGCTCATTGCGTGCTCTTTTTCAGGTATTGTATTCAGATACGGGGAGGTATATGGATACACCGAAAAGACAGGAGTAGTTAATGTAGACGATTCGCTTAACGTACGAAGTGGACCAGGAACATCATATTCTAAGATTGGTTCTCTGACGGCAGGTCAGGTAGTCAGAATCGTGGGGGAGGGAAACGCTTCTGATGGTACATTATGGTACCAGATTAACTATGGTGATGGAACGGGTTACGTTTCATCAAGCTATATATCCAATATAAAGGATGTTGTTGAGTATACACCGGATGCGGATTTTGAGGCGTATCTCAATGGGCAGGGATTTCCGGAGAGTTATAAGGATTCTTTGAGAACGCTCCACGCTCAGTATCCGCAATGGGTATTTGTGGCTGATCACCTTGCCTATGATTGGAATGTGGCATTGGATAATCAGGCAGATGTAATAGGACGAAGTCTTATATCAAAAACTGCCAAGAGCTCATGGAAATCTCTTGATCCTAAGTCGTATAACTGGGATACAGGAGAGTGGTATACCTTTGATGGAGGAGCGTGGTGTGCAGCATCAAAGGAGCTGGTAGCATATTATATGGACCCAAGAAATTTCCTTGATGAAACGTACATATGGATGTTTGAACAATTGTCATATCAGAGCCAGTTTCAGACAATAGATAAGCTGGAGCTGATACTGAAGGGCACATTCATGCAGGCAGGCAAAAACCTTGTGAAAAATGATGACACTGGTGCAAACTCAAACTATGCAGATATATTGATGATAGCAGCCGAAAAGTCTGGTGTCAGTCCGTTTTACCTTGCATCAAGTATCCTTATAGAGATGGGAAACAGTGGTGGAAGTGGCAGTATATCAGGTACTGTGTCAGGCTATGAAGGATATTATAATTATTATAACTGGAAGGCATATGCTCACAGTGGCAATAGCGCTATTGTCAATGGACTTATATTTGCAAAAACTACAAACGAAAAATATTTCCAGCCATGGAATACAAGATATAAAGCTCTCATAGGCGGAGCAAAGATGTTTGGAGAAAATTACATAAACATAGGTCAGGATACCTTGTACTACAAGAAATTCGACTATGTTGGAACGCCATATACACATCAGTATATGACTCATATTAAAGCCCATGCAACAGAAGCAAACAAAACAGCAAAGGCTTATACTGCTGATGTAAAATCTGGAACACCACTGGTATTTAAGATACCAGTTTACAAGAATATGCCAGCTACAGCCTGTCCGTTGCCGACAGGTGATGGCAATCCAAATAATTGCTTGTCTACTCTTGCGGTTAATGGATACAATCTCACACCTACATTCAGTAAATTTACTACGGAATACTCTCTTGTAGTACCTAATAATGTGGCATCAGTTGAGGTGAACGCTACAGCTATTGTAGGAACTACAAAGGTGACAGGAACAGGTGTGCATCAGCTGAAGGAGGGCTCTAACTCTATAACAGTCACAGCTACAGCAGAAAATGGTTCTGCCAGAGTGTACACTATAGATGTTGTAAGACAGTCAGCTGGTTCGTCAAGTGGTGGCAGTTCTACGACTGGACCAACCACAGGAGGAACGACACAGAACCCTACAACAGGTACGCAGCTGTCTGTCCAGACTACATTGCCTAAAAATGATACAGCAGGTACTGTCAATGGTATTGCACCGGGAAGTACTGTAGCTGATATAAAAGGTAAATTCACTGTAACAGGAGGAACTATTGAAATTACTGATGTTTCAGGAAAAACTAAGACAGATGGTAAGGTGGTTACCGGCGATAAGATTACCATAAAGGATATCAATGGAAAGGTAGTATATAGCTACACTGTAGTAATATATGGAGATGTAAATGGTGATGGAGCAAGCAATATAAAAGACTTGCTTATTATACAGAAGCATTTACTGGGAGTTAGTAAGCTTGAAGGAATTTATCTCAATGCTGGTGATACAAATAGAGATGGTAAAGATTTGAGCATTAAGGATTTGCTTATATTACAAAAGCAGATATTGGGACTGACAACTATAGTACAGAATTAGAAGGGGAACAAAAAGGAGAACACAGACAGTATGAATATGTATTCAAAACATAAAAAAATATGGAACAGTATATTAGGGATAATGCTAGTGGCTATGACAGTGTTGGTACTGAGAACAACCGTATACGGTGCAAGTGCCAATGTATCTATATCGTCATCTACGGTTACGCAAGGAGAAGAGTTTGTGGTAGTTATCACTGTCAAGGCTGACGCAAACATAGGTGCATATAATTTTTATCTTGATTATGATGCAAATGTTATTGAGGCGGTGTCAGGCTTTGAAGGTGGCGGTAATGGTAGAATACAGCTCATGGCTTATGCGCAGAACACGGATGTCTCGAAGGAAGCAACAATAAAAGTTACATTTAAGGCAAAGAGCCCGGGAACATCTTCACTTAAATATATATCTATAAGCGAAGACAATGGTATTATTGATTTTGATTCAGCGGACAACATGAGTGTAACAGCAACAGGAGGTTCAGTTACTGTTAAGGCACCTTATGTAGCATCCACAAATAATTATCTTTCGAGTTTGAAAGTGGAGGCGGTGAAAGCTGATGGCTCCACATATTCACTTGATTTGTCACCTAAATTTTCAAAGGATGTGACAAAGTATTATGCAGAAGCTGTTGAAGGTGTGACAAAGCTGGTTGTATCAGCTAATCAGGAAGATAGCAAAGCTAGCATTAAGGCCAGTGGAACAAAGATGGATCCAGGTGATAATACTACAACCATAACAGTTACAGCAGAGGATGGCAGTACTAGAAAGTATGTTATATATACTACTGTAGCAAAGGCACCTGAGACAACAACACCTCCACCTGAACCAATTGTAGTTCAGATAGATGGTACTGACAGTTATATTGAGGATATCAATGATGCAGTTACATTGCCAGAAGGCTTTGAGACATTTGAATACAACTATAAGGATAAAACTGTAGTTGCAGCTAAAGGCCTTGTGAAAAACCTTATCGTTATGTACGTCACAAAGGGTGATGGTTCGGCAGGACAATTATATATTTATGAGGAAGACACGGATACATTTTATCCTATGTCAAATGTACAGATAACACAGAAGTTATATACCATAGTTAAGCCACCACAAGATATTATTATACCAGCTGGTTTCACTGAAAGCTCTGTTACTATCGGAGAGGATACTTTTGATGGTTGGGTAAATAGTGAAGTTGAAGGTATCTATCTTATATATGCCATGAATTGGAATGGTGAAAAGGGCTTGTATTATTATGATGTTAATGAAGCTCAGATTATAAGATATTTCGATATAGCTGTGCAGGCAGGTGTGGCTGTAGATGACTACAATAGCTTATTATCACAAAATGAAAAGCTTAAAGATGATATAAATCAGTTGAAAGCTGACAATAATAATGAGGAAAAGGGTAGCATACAGTTCTACAAATATCTTGCGTTAGGCTGTTGTATTATGGCGGCTGTCTACTTGGGCATTATTATCTATCTTGTAGTACGTAAGAAAAAAGGTAACGGTGAGACAGAAGATGAAGAAATAAAAGATGAAGAAATAGAATTAGATTTGGTGGAAACTGAGCCAGAGGAAGTTGAAACAGAAGAAACCGAAACAGAAGAAACCGAAACAGAAGAAACTGAAACAGAAGAAATCGAAACAGAGGAAATTGAGTCAGAAGAAATCGAAACAGAAGAAACTGGAACAGAAGAAACTGAGTCAGAGGAAATCGAAACAGAAGAAACTGAAACAGAAGAAACTGAAACAGAAGAAACTGAGCCAGAGGAAATCGAAACTACAGACGCAGTTGAAGAAGAAGCAACAGATGAGAATGAGGCAGAATTGTCAGTTGAGGAGGGTAACCTTCAGGTGACATCAGAAGAGTTCGCCCAAATTGATGATGAGCAAGATGAATTCGATGACATTTTTATGGATTTTGAAGACATTATTACTAATGATGTAGAGGCTATCATAGAGGACGATAAGGAAGAAAGTTATAGTGAAATTCAGATAGAAAATGTTGAATTTGCAGAGGAGATAGAGCCTGAGAAAACAACTGAGCCAGAAGAAACAGCTGAGCCAGAAGAAACAGCTGAGCCAGAAGAAACAACTGAGCCAGAAGAAACAGCTGAGCCAGAAGAAACAGCTGAGCCAGAAGAAACAGCTGAGCCAGAAGAAACAGCTGAGCCAGAGGAAATTGCTAAGCCAGAAGAAGCAGCTGAGCCAGAAGAAACATCTGAGTCAGATGAAACAGCTGAGCAGGAAGAAACTGTTGAGTCAAATTCAAAAATTACAGCAGAGGAAAAGAAGAAGAAGGTTGCTGAGATTATGGATGATAAGAATTCGTCAATAAATGCTGATGATTTAGATATGGTTATCGACGAGTTGTTTGACGATTTATTTGGCTAATAAGAGAGGTATAGACAGATGCAGGAACGACTTACAAAAAAAGCGAAGGCCGCTATTGAGTACGCTCATGAAACGGCTGTAAATTTAGAACATAGTTATATAGGAACGGAGCATTTACTTGTTGGTCTGGCTATGACAGAGGATAGTGTTGCAGGAATTGTTCTGAACAATTTTAAGGTCACATCAGACAAATTAGTCGACCTTATAGAGCAGTATATTGACCCTATGAGTCCTATAGGTTTGGCGGAGCCGGATGGATTTACGCCAAAGGCACAGGCACTCCTTGAAGCAGCAGGAAGAGAAGCAGCTAGATTTAAATCTAAGCTTGTAGGAACAGAGCATATACTTATAGCTATATTAAAAGAAACGGAGTGTGCAGCCCCACGTTTGCTCAACACTCTCGGAGTCAATTTCCAGAAATTATATGTGGAAATACTCATTGCTATGGGTCAGGATCCTAACAAAGTTAAGGAAGATTTCCAAAATGGAAAGCCTATCAAAGGAAAAAGCAAATCAGCTACACCAGCCCTTGATCAGTTTAGCCGTGATTTGACCTTACTTGCAAAGGAGGGAGCGCTGGACCCTGTCATAGGAAGAGAAAACGAGATACAGAGAGTTATTCAGATACTTTCAAGGAGAACAAAGAATAACCCTTGTCTTATAGGTGAACCGGGTGTTGGTAAAACAGCTATAGTAGAAGCACTTGCTACGCGTATCGCAAATGAAGAGGTTCCTGATACAATTAAGAATCTACGTGTGCTTATGCTTGATTTGTCCGCAATGGTTGCAGGCTCAAAGTATAGAGGTGAGTTTGAGGAGCGAATCAAGAGAATTTTAGGAGAAGTGCATAGTCAGGGAAATGTCTTACTTTTTATAGACGAGATTCATACCATCATCGGTGCAGGTGGAGCAGAAGGCGCATTAGATGCGGCAAACATCATAAAACCAGCTCTTGCCAGAGGAGAACTTCAGGTCATTGGTGCCACAACTATTGCAGAATTTAGAAAGCATTTTGAAAAAGATGCTGCCTTAGAGAGAAGATTTCAGCCTGTAACGGTGGATGAACCTACAGAAGAAGAGGCCATAGCTATCGTTGAGGGATTGAAGGAAAAGTATGAAGAACATCATCATTTAAGATACACAGATGAGGCTGTAAAGGCAGCTGTGAAGATGTCAGTGAGATATATTAATGACAGATTCCTGCCAGATAAAGCAATAGATTTGCTAGATGAGGCTGGTGCAAAGGTTGGATTAAGAGGTCTTGCAAAACCAGCAGAGATGGCACAGCTGGAAAGTGAAATAGCACAGCTTGAGGAAGAAAAGGAAAAGCTTCTAATGGCATCAAAGATGGCAGATGTAAAGGAGGTTATGGATAAACAATCGTCTCTTAAAGAGAGACATGACATCCTTAAAAAGAAATGGGATAAGGCTAAGTCATCAAAGAAAGTAGAGGTTACAGAAAATGATATAGCGGACGTTGTATCAGGATGGACAAAAATACCTGTTAAGAAGCTTTCAGAGGGCGAAGGTCAGAGACTAGCCAAGCTGGAAAAAATACTTCACAAGAGGGTAATAGGACAGACGGAGGCTGTTTCAGCTGTGGCTAAGGCTGTAAGAAGAGGAAGAGTAGGTCTTAAAGATCCAAAGCGTCCGACAGGTTCATTCCTTTTCTTAGGTCCAACAGGTGTAGGTAAAACAGAGCTTTCAAAGGCTCTTGCAGAAGCTGTATTTGGTGATGAAAATTCTATTATAAGAGTCGATATGTCAGAGTATATGGAGAAGCATAGTGTGTCTAAAATGGTAGGTTCGCCTCCAGGATATGTAGGCTTTGAAGAAGGTGGACAGCTCAGTGAAAAGGTTCGTAGAAATCCATATTCTGTTATATTATTCGATGAGATAGAGAAAGCTCATCCTGATGTATTTAATATATTACTGCAGGTATTGGATGATGGTCGTATTACAGATTCGCAAGGAAGAACAGTAGATTTCAAAAATACAATTATCATCATGACATCAAATGCTGGTGCATCCAGAATTATGGAACCAAAGAAATTGGGATTTGGTGCTGTAGAGGATGAAAAGGCTGACTACGAGACCATGAAGAGCAATGTGATGGAGGAACTTAAGAATTTGTTCAAGCCAGAGTTTCTCAATAGAATTGATGATATTATAGTATTCCATGCATTGACAAAGGACGATATTGGTAAGATTATAGGCATCATGCTTGAGGAAATCAAGAACAGAATATTTGAGCAGATGAGTATAACATTGACAGTGACAGCATCAGCTAAAAAGTATCTTGTTGATAATGGATATGACAAGAAGTATGGTGCAAGACCACTTAGAAGAACACTTGTAAGTAAGGTGGAGGATCCACTGGCAGAAGAGATTTTATCCGGAAAGATAAAAAGAGGTGACAATGTTAAACTTTCATATTCTGACAATGAACTGAAGTTTACAAAAAACAGTGGAAAAATTTAATTTAATATAGTATAATTGTGGATACAATTAAAATAAGGTGTGAACTGTAAATTTAACTGAACAATAAATATCACATAGGAGGAAGAAAAAAATGGCAGTAGTAGAGGAATTAATTCGTATTGAAGAAAACGGAACAATCAGCTTTGGTAATTACAAGCTTGAGGAGAAGTCAAAGAAATCTGATTTTGAATTCAAGGGAGATCTCTACAAGGTTAAGACATGTAAGGAGATTACAAAGCTTGAGAGGAATGGATTGTTCGTATATGAGTCAGTTCCAGGAACAGCTGTTAATAGCTTCAAGGTTGAGAATGGTGGAGTTAGCTTTGAGGTGGAATCAGATCAGAATGCACAGATTACAGTTGAGCTCGAGGAGAGCACAGAGTATGTTATGTATCTTGATGGCGTAAATGCCGGCAGCATGACAACAAATCTTTCTGGAAAGCTTTCTCTCAGTGTTCCGGCGTCAAATGGAACAACTGTAGTTAAGATTGTGAAGGAATAGTTCATGGCAAAGGGGAAAACAACAGCGTTTTTCTGCAAGGAATGTGGATACGAGTCAGTGAAGTGGCTTGGTCAGTGTCCTGGATGCAGAGAATGGAATACATTTGTTGAAGAGCCGGTCGTGAAGGCTAAGTCAAAGGGAATTACAGGAACCATATTGTCTGGTGGCAGGGCTAAACCGTCACCAGTTTCTGAAATTTCCATAGACGAAGAAGACAGAATATTGACTGATATAGGTGAGCTTGACAGAGTTCTGGGTGGAGGTCTGGTAAAAGGATCACTTATATTGGTAGGTGGTGACCCAGGTATAGGAAAGTCAACTTTGCTTTTACAGGCGTGCAGACATCTGGCGGCAACAGGGCGAAGGGTATTGTACATATCGGGAGAGGAATCACTTAAGCAGATAAAGCTTAGAGCCAACAGGCTTGGAGAGTTTTCGGATAATCTGTTGCTGCTGTGCGAGACAAATCTTCAGAGAATGGAAGAGGCTATAAAGGAAACTTTGCCGGAGGTTGTTATAGTTGATTCTATACAGACTATTTACAATGAAGATGTTGAATCAGCACCAGGAAGTGTATCTCAGGTTAGAGAATCCACAAACAAGCTTATGCAGCTTGCTAAAGGATTGACTATTTCTGTATTTATAGTAGGTCATGTGACAAAGGAAGGTGTTGTAGCAGGACCAAGGGTTTTGGAGCATATGGTAGATACAGTACTTTACTTTGAGGGCGACAGACATGCGTCATACAGAATACTTCGCGGTGTTAAAAACCGATTTGGTTCAACCAATGAAATTGGCGTATTTGAGATGCGTGAAGATGGTTTGTGTGAGGTGAAGAATCCGTCTGAGTTTATGCTGGATGGTCGACCTGAAAATGCGTCAGGTTCTGTAGTGGCATGTTCTGTGGAAGGAACAAGACCAATACTTGTTGAGATTCAGGCGTTAGTCAGCAAGACAAACTTTGGTATGCCTAGAAGAACGGCAGCAGGAACTGACTATAACAGGGTTAATTTGTTGATGGCTGTATTGGAAAAAAGATTGGGATATCCATTGTCAGATTATGATGCATATGTCAACATAGCAGGTGGATTAAAAATATCTGAGCCAGCCCTTGATTTGGGTATAGTTATAGCTATTATATCCAGCTACAGGGATCAGATTATAGATGAAGGCACAATATGTTTTGGAGAGGTAGGCTTATCGGGAGAAGTTAGAGCAGTGAGTAATCCGGAACAGAGAGTATCAGAGGCTGTTAAGCTTGGCTTCAAGACTTGCATTATGCCGCAGGTATCTCTTGAGAATATTAAAAAACCACAGGGTATAAAGCTCATAGGTATAAAGAATATAAAAGATTTACACAGATAAAATTATTAGGAGGTTTTTATGAGCAGAGAATTAGCGAGTGAAGTAATGAGAATTGTGGAGGATCTTGACGCTTCTCAATTAAAACTTGAAAAGGATGCATTTGATGTAATCAATTCATCAGACACTTCCCTTAATCTTGTTAAAGATGGTATAAAGGAGATTGAAGTTCTTATCGGAAAGATTGACGATTTGAATGCATCGGTTGCAGCTTCACAGAAATGTATTGAGCAGATGAAGGAAGTGTCTAATGTTATCGCAGATTTTGCAGGCGTTATTGCAGGTATTGCTAACAAGACAAATATTCTTTCACTCAATGCTACGATAGAAGCAGCAAGAGCAGGTGAGCAGGGACGTGGATTCGCAGTTGTTGCAAAAGAGGTTCAGAACCTTGCCAATCAGTCAAAGAATTCTTCGTCTGAAATTGCAAATAAGATTAGTGAGGTTCAGCAGTATGTTGATGGTATGGTTGAATCTATGAAGGGTATCTACGAAAATGCTGAGCAGCAGAACAAGATATCTACAACAGTAAACAATCTCCTCGGAAAGATTCTTGAGGCGGCTAAGACAGCTAATGATGTTTCGAGAAATATCGAGAATGAGATAGCATATCAGAGGGATATTACAGATAAGGCTAGAACAACAATTAATCTTTATAATGATTAAATATAAGAACAAATAAATAACAAAAAGCTTCAAGCATTTCGCTTGAAGCTTTTTTAACAGGGGCGCCAGGAATCGAACCCGGCTCAGGAGTTTTGGAGACTCTTATTCTACCGATGAACTACGCCCCTATGTGATTTTTGACACGCATATATTTATATCATATTGTAGATGACTTGTCAACAAGAAAAATACATATAAATATATAAAAACCATCTTGCATAACTTGAAATGATTTGTTATACTAACAGATGCTGAGCGGATGTGGCGGAACTGGCAGACGCGCTAGACTTAGGATCTAGTGTCCCCGACGTGCAGGTTCGATTCCTGTCATCCGCACTAATTGCAAGAGACCAATGATTGTTCATTGGTCTTTTATATTTGTATAGGAAAGTTCTCGAAACTTTCCTATACAAATATAAAGCTGCAGTTAAAGACTTGATAAACATTTAAAGATGTATTAGAATGAAGCTGTTTTAATACATACAGAAAAATCAGAATTAACGAAAGGATAGATGGATATGAAAGAAATATTCAGGAAAAAAATAACATCATTTCTGCTCATAAGTATTTTTATGCTTATGAATGTTTTGACAGGATGCGAGGAAAAAGCTTCGGAGGCGATGGCAACAGCTGTAGCAGAAGATGTGACAGCAAATGAAACGCAGACTAAGCCTATAGAGACGACTGAAGCAGAAACAACAGAACCACCGTTTGTGCAGACAGAAATAAATCTGATGATGATTGGTGATATGCTTATGCATGAAGGCGTACAGAGCAGCGGT
Organism: Lachnospiraceae bacterium; assembly: GCA_017408025.1. Taxonomy (GTDB): domain Bacteria; phylum Bacillota; class Clostridia; order Lachnospirales; family Lachnospiraceae; genus SVEL01. The sequence goes on along the minus strand of JAFQVJ010000041.1, from coordinate 49,179 downwards.
TTATGTGATGATGGTACGTATAATTATGATCATCTATTTCGATTTATAAGTGAGGATATTAAAGCTGCTGACATAGCTATAGTAAACCAGGAGGTTATCCTTGGAGGAGTGGAGTTGGGATTGAGTGGATATCCATGCTTCAACTGTGCTTATGAAGTTGGCGATGCAATTGCAGATGCGGGCTTTAACGTTGTATTGCATGCTACAAATCACACTCTTGATAAGAGAGGACAGGGTGTTGATAATTGCATAAATTATTGGAGAACAAATCATCCAAAAGTAGCTGTTTTAGGCATGAATGAGACGGAAGCTGATACAGAAAACATATATGTTTACGAGCAAAACGGCATTAAGATAGCTATACTGAATTATACATACGGAACAAATGGAATAAATCCACCAGAAGGCAGAGAGTACATTGTAAATTATCTCGATGAAGACAGAGTAATCAATGATCTGGCAAAAGCTAATGAAATAGCTGACTTTGTCATAGTGTGTCCTCATTGGGGAACAGAATATACATTGACTGAAACTGATAATCAGAAGCAATGGGCACAGCTTTTCGCTGATAATGGAGCTGACCTTGTAATTGGAACACATCCACATGTAATCGAGCCTGTCAAATGGGTGGATGGTGCTAATGGAGGCCACACACTGGTTTACTATTCGTTGGGAAATTTTGTTTCCAACCAGGATAGGGCAGCTAGAATGTTAGGGGCTATGGCAAAGGTAGTCATCGCAGATAATGAGGATGGAGAAGTGTTCATCAAGGAATATGGTGTTGAACCATTAGTTACGCATCAGTTAAGCGGAGCAGGACAGATAGGAACTTACCGATTAAGCGATTATACATCAGAATTAGCTTCACAGAATAGGATAATGAGGAAGGATTCAACATTTTCATATGATTATCTCGTAAATACCAGTGAGGAAGTATTCGGGGATTTGTATAGTGAAGGTGAATCGTGTATAATGGTAAATGCAGAAGAGATGTGGGATGCAGGAGAGGTTGACGCAGACACTGAGCCATCCTTGGGTAATGAAAATATAGGAGAATAACAATGAAAATAGTAGTTACTGATGCTAAGACTATTGCGGATGATGTGAGCTTTTTTGAACCCTTGAAGGAACTGGGAGAATTAGTTCTCTACCAGCTTACAAAGCCTGAGGAAATGGTTGAACACATTTCTGATGCGGATATTGTTTTGTGTAACAAGACCCATCTTGGAAGAGAAAACCTTGGAAAATGTGAAAATCTTAAGTATATTGGACTATTTGCTACTGGATATAACAATATTGATATAGAGTATGCAAGGGAGCTGGATATAACAGTGTGCAATGCTGGTAGCTATTCTACAGATGCGGTGGCACAACATACTTTTGCATTGATTCTTGATCATTATAGTAAAGTGAAGGAATATGATGCATTCGTAAAAGATGGAGGCTGGACCAGATCAGAAGTGTTCTCACCATTTATATACAGGATGAATGAGCTCAGTGGAAAGACTATTGGTATAGTTGGGTATGGCAGTATAGGCAAGAAGGTTGCTGATATAGCTAAAGTATTTGGGATGAAGGTATTGGCATATAATCGAAGTGAGAAACAGGATGAGGGTGTAACGTTTGTTGATTTTGAAACTTTGGTTTCGTCATCTGATATAGTGTCCGTTCATTGTCCATTAAACAATGAATCAGAGAAAATGTTTAATTATGAAATTTTTTCTAAATTTAAACAAAAAAACCTATTTATTAATACGGCAAGAGGTGGTATAATAGATGAAAAGGATTTAGTGTGGGCACTTCGTGAGGGCATAGTGAATGCTGCTGCCATAGATGCGCTTACAATTGAACCAATGGAGAAGAACCATCCGTTTCTGGATGCTCCGAATATAACCATTACGCCTCACGTGGCATGGGCGCCAGTGGAAACTAGACAACGCTTATTGGAGATTGTATGTGATAATATTGCGTGTTATATGGAAGGTGTACCAAAGAACGTTGTAAACTAAAATACATATTGTGCTAGGGGATAGATGTATGAAGAGAATTTTAACTATAAAAGCTGAAGAAGGAATGGTAGTAGCGGGTGATGTGTATACAGACAACAATCATCTTGTTATTTCCAGGGGTACTGTTCTTAACAGGGATATCATTGAAAGACTGAAGTATTATTCTATCTTTGACTTCTTTGTTGAGGAGGATAAGTCTACGAAAATTTCATCATATAATCAAGATGATTTGGAGCGTTTGATTTTTCAGGAATATCATATTGAGACGGGAAGTTATTATCAAAAGATTAAAGAGAGTGCAGAGTTTGAAGTTTTTGAGAAACTATTTTGGGAGTCTGTTACGAACATAAAGGAGTGCATTAATGACGTTGTCACCAAGAACAATGATGTAAAGGTGGAAGTACTTCTTGATAGTGTAAAGAAAATAACTGATGATTTTAAGCCGGATGTTAGTCTTTTCGATATGTTGCATTGTATAGAGGGATATGATGATCTTACATATATTCATTCGGTTAATGTGGCATTGATTTGCAGAATCATAGGTGTATGGATGGGATATCCAGAGGATGATTGTGATATTTTAACAATATGTGGCTTGTTGCATGATATAGGAAAGGTAATGATTCCAGTTGAAGTTATAACTAAGCCTGGCAGACTTACAGCGACAGAGTATGCTCTTGTTCAGACACATACTATTCATGGATATAATATACTAAAGAACATGGAGCTAGATGAGAGAATAAAGCTTGCGGCTTTACAGCATCATGAGAGATGTGATGGCAAAGGATATCCATCAAAATATAGATATAATGACATAGATCCATTTTCCAGAATAGTGTCTATAGCAGATGTTTATGATGCAATGACATCAAATAGAATCTATAGAAAGGGTATATGTCCATTTGAAGTTATATCAATATTTGAAGAAAATATTGATGCGTATGACCCAAAGGTATTATTTGTATTCCTTGAAAAGATAGCTAATTCTTATGTAAATACAGATGTAATATTAAATGATGATATGGAAGGCAAGATTGTTATGATTAATAAATACGCTCTTGGACGTCCGGGAGTATTAGTTGGTGGAGCGTATGTTGACTTGGCACATCAGGGAAACATGACCATAACAGCATTAAAATAATATATAGACGATAGAATTAAGAGGATTGGGGTGTTTCTGACAACCTAATCCTCTTAATTACTTTATTGTATAGGAAAGTTCTCGAAACTTTCCTATACAACTTGAAATATTTGTTTGCTCATCTCTGAGTTATGATAAGATTTTTCATAAGTTACATCCTTGCCAAACCATGTAGGTGGTTGAAGGCTTTCAGCATCTTCTACAGATTCAAATTCAATTTCAGCTAAGCAGATACCTTTAAAATTGCCTTCAAAAATATCCAATTCAATAGTCAACGGCTTCTGCAGTGAATTCTCATTGAAAGGAATGAGATAACGCCTTTTTGTTATAATATTCCCATCAGCCTTTTTTAGAAGATGACTATAAGCTGTTTCATTTAATGGAAGATTATATTCCTCTCTTGCCATAAGTCCTCTGCCCTTGTAGGTCATATAATATGAGTCGTCCTCTTTTCGCACACGTACCACAGGGTCTGTGCAGAGATAAGCTTGTTCAATAAGATGACTTTCGAAATTTTCAATTTCAAAAGGAATTTCTGCTTTGTTGATTAAGTATTTCTTTTCTATTTCCATAATTAATCCTCATAAAATCTACTATTTGATGCGGTCCTTAACAGTTTCAAGTATTTGCTGGGCACCCGTGTTGTAAGTTATGATGAGCTTAGAAATTCTATATGTGCACCCTTTTTCTTCGACATTTTCCACATCTGTTCTTGTGGAAACAATATATCGGCTAGTTGTATTCTGGATAGTTATAGTATTTCCAGACAACAGTTCAATAGTGTACTTACCAATATTTTTTAACTGTGTGGTTTTATTTCCGGACGTTGTTATAATTTGTCTCGTTGTAGTGGCGCGTTGTGTGGTTTGGGCAACCTTCGTAGTCTGTGATTGTTTCGTAGTCTGTGACTGTTTCGTAGTCTGTGACTGCTTCGTGGTCTGTGACTGTTTTGTAGTCTGATTTGGTTTGGTTGTTGCAGCAGATTGGGTTGTGCTGCTGTTGCCACCAGAAGAAGTCTTGTTATCACTGTTTTTTGTAGTCAGTTGACTTGTGTTTTTGTTATCGTTTGAAGCAGTAGACTGTTTTGATGAATCATCGTCCGCATCTCCAGAATATTCGGAAGTAGTAGGCGAAGTATCAGAGGCAGACGGCTCCGTTTCTGATTCTATCAATGTAACAGTTATCTTTTTAGTGGTGCTCTTACCATCATATACGAAAGTGTACTCAACTGTGTAGTTACCAGCTGTAAAGATGTCTACAGTGGAAGCGTCAACCCAGACTTCAAGGTCTGGAAAATCCGCTTCATTTTCAATAGTTACTCCAGATAGATAATCAATGTTCATACCTACCTCAGCTTTGATATCTGAAATGTTGATGACAGGCTCTTCACCAGACAGGTTGACACTGCCATCGGCAAAACCAATTTCAGGTCCGTATGATACAGACATTTTTGGAACTTCTGTGTCCCTGCTACAAGCTACAGAAGCTAATGTGGCTAACATTAAGCTTGTGGCTAAGGCTGTATAGCAGCTGTATTTTATTATATTCTTCTTCATGTAATACTCCAATCAAAAATAAATCTAGATGGTCTGTGTAGATAATGCCAATTCATGGGCAGTCTTTTCATCTGTTAGGATTCTTACAAGCTCGATACCTAACTCCACACTGGTACCCATGCCACGGCTTGTTGTCACATTGCCATCTGTTACGAAGCGTACACTTCTGTCCTCTGTAAGTACAGTTGCACCGTCAAGCTTATCCTCGAAACCAGGGAAACATGTTGCTTTCCTGCCCTTTAAGAAACCAAGCTGTCCAAGGACACTAGGAGCCGCACACACGGCAGCTACATGTCTGCCGGCTTCATAATGCTTTGCGAGCATCTGACATAAGCCTTCATGAGCCCCCAGATTCAGAGTGCCAGGCATGCCACCTGGAAGGAAGAGTAAATCCACTTCATCATCCTTTATATCGTCAAAAAGTAAGTCAGCCATTATAGCTATGCCATGACTGCTTGTTACAAGTTTTTCTCCTGTTATGGAAACTGTTTTTACATTTATTTTAGCTCGGTATAAAGCGTCCACAACGGCAAGAGCCTCAACCTCTTCAAATCCTGTTGCGAGAAACGCATATGCTGTTTTTGTCATTGTCTTAATCCTCCTTATTATTTACATTACAAGTATAACCTAGACTAAAAAATTTGTCACTTTATTAATAAATATTTAATTAAGAAATTTGATGACAAGCTTGGAAATCTATGGTATAGTAATCTAATGTTATTGTCGCTAATTGCGTCATGCATTATAATTTAGAATTGTCGCAGATAGCGATGACGATTTTAAGGAGGAATATTAAAAAATGAGTTTACAGGTAGAAAAGTTAGAGAAGAACATGGCAAAGCTTACAATCGAAGTTTCAGCAGAGGAATTTGACAAAGCTATCGATAAGGCTTATCAGAAGAATAAAGGAAAGATTAACATCCCAGGATTTAGAAAGGGTAAGGCTCCACGTCAGATGATTGAGAAGATGTATGGTGTTGGTGTATTCTACGAGGACGCAGCAAACATTATTATTCCTGATGCATACTCTAAGGAGGTTTCAGAGTGCACAGATATCGAAATCGTATCTCAGCCAGAAATCGATGTTGTACAGATTGAGAAGGGTAAGCCATTCATCTTTACAGCAGAGGTTGCTTTAAAGCCAGAGGTTGAGCTTGGTAAGTACACAGGAATCGAAGTAGAGGTTGCTGCACCAGAGGTTAAGGATGAGGATGTTGAAGCTGAGCTTAAGAAGGTTCAGGAGGAGCAGGCTAGAACAATCCCAGTTGAGGATAGAGCAGTAGCTGATGGAGATATGACAACAATCGACTTTGAGGGATTCATTGATGGTGTTCCATTCGAAGGTGGAAAGGGAACAGATTACCCACTTACAATTGGTTCTCATTCATTTATTGATACATTTGAAGAGCAGTTAATCGGCAAGAACATCGGTGAAGAAGTAGAAGTAAATGTTACATTCCCAGAAGAGTACCATGCAGAGGAGCTTAAGGGCAAGCCTGCTATGTTTAAGGTAACAGTTAAGGAAATCAAGGTTAAGGAGCTTCCAGAATTAGATGATGATTTCGCACAGGATGTTTCTGATTTTGATACACTTGCAGAGTATAAGGAAGATATCAAGAAGAAGCTTACAGAGAAAGCTGAAGCAGCTGCAAAGAATGAGAAGGAAGAGAAGGTTATCGATGCTATCATCGCTGATGCAAAGATGGAAATACCAGATGCTATGATTGCTACACAGCAGGAGCAGATGATTAGAGATTTCGCTGGAAGATTATCACAGCAGGGTCTTTCATTTGAACAGTACATGCAGTTTACAGGCATGACAATGGATATGATGAAAGAGCAAATGAAGCCACAGGCTCTCAAGAGAATTCAGGTAAGACTTGTACTTGAAGCTATTGCTGCAAAGGAAGCTTTTGAGGTAACAGAGGAAGACATCAATAAGGAACTTGAGACAATGGCTGAGATGTACAAGATGGATCTTGACAAGCTCAAGGAAATGGTAACAGATGTTGAAAAGGAATCTATGAAGAAGGATATCGCTGTATCTAAGGCAGCTGAGTTCGTAGTAGAGAAGAACTAAATGAAACAATGAGTTAAACAACGAAATATACGTGGTTGGCCACATATATTTCGTTGATTGACCAATGTAGGAAAAATGGATCTGCGAAAGCTTTTAAGAAGCGTGGCAGAATGGAAAGGAGAAGTTTATGAGTTTAGTACCTTACGTCGTTGAGCAGACAAGCCGTGGTGAGCGCTCATACGATATTTATTCAAGACTTTTAAAGGAAAGAATTATTTTTCTCGGGGAAGAAGTAAACGAGACAACTGCAAGTCTTGTGGTTGCACAGCTTTTGTTCCTTGAATCAGAGGATAGCACAAAAGATATCAGTTTATATATCAATAGTCCAGGTGGTTCTGTAACTGCAGGTATGGCTATCTATGACACAATGAACTACATTAAGTGTGACGTATCTACAATATGTATAGGTATGGCAGCAAGCATGGGTGCATTCCTTTTGTCGGGTGGTGCAAAGGGTAAGAGATATGCCCTTCCAAATGCAGAGATTATGATTCACCAGCCACTTGGTGGAGCACAGGGTCAGGCTACAGAAATTGAGATAGCTGCACAGCATATCTTGAAGACAAAGAAGAAACTCAATGAAATTATCGCAGCTAATTGTGGTAAGAGTGTTGAAGAGGTTGAAAAGGCTACAGACAGAGATAACTGGATGACAGCCGAAGAGGCGCTTGAATACGGTCTTATTGACAAGATTGTTGAGAATAGAGTCAATGCGTCTGAGACAGATAAGTAATCATAGAGGGAGTGAATCTATATGGCAAACAGAGTAGATGAAACTAAAAAGATGAGATGCTCTTTCTGTGGAAAGTCTCATGCTCAGGCGAGAAGACTTATAGCAGGACATGATGGTTCGTATATCTGTGATGAATGTATCGAGACGTGTGCAGAGATTCTCGAAGAAGAATTCGAGGGTTACGGCGATGCTTCTGAGGATTTGGGTATCAATCTGCTTAAGCCAAAGGAAATCAAGGAATTTCTTGATGAATATGTTATAGGGCAGGAAGAAGCAAAGAAGGTATTGTCAGTAGCTGTTTATAACCATTACAAGAGAGTAATGTCGGGCAAAAATCTTGATGTTGAACTTCAGAAGAGTAATATTCTTATGCTTGGACCAACAGGATCGGGAAAAACATATCTTGCCCAGACACTTGCAAAGCTTATAAATGTACCATTTGCTATAGCAGATGCAACAGCGTTGACAGAAGCTGGTTATGTTGGAGAAGATGTTGAGAATATTCTTCTTAAGGTTATTCAGGCAGCAGAGTATGACATAGAGAGAGCTCAGTATGGTATTATCTATATTGATGAGATAGACAAGATTACTAAGAAGTCTGAGAATGTATCTATAACAAGAGATGTGTCAGGTGAAGGTGTACAGCAGGCACTTCTAAAGATACTTGAGGGAACTGTTGCATCAGTGCCACCACAGGGTGGAAGAAAGCATCCACATCAGGAACTTATCCAGATAGATACTACAAATATCTTATTTATTTGTGGTGGAGCTTTTGATGGACTGGAGAAAATCGTTGAGACCAGACTTGATAAGAAATCTATTGGTTTTGGTGCAGAGGTTGCTTCGGGAAGCGATATGGACGAGGCTGAGATGTTCAAAAAAACTATGCCACAGGATTTAGTGAAATTTGGACTTATCCCAGAGTTTATAGGTAGAGTTCCTATAACAGTAGCTCTTGATAAGCTTGAGAAGAAGGATCTTGTAAGAATATTAAAAGAGCCTAAAAATGCTATAGTTAAGCAGTATCAAAAATTGTTAGAGCTTGATGATGTAGAACTGACATTTACTGATGAGGCACTTGAGGCCATAGCAGAGCGTTCATTCGAACGTAAGACAGGAGCTAGAGGCTTAAGAGCTGTGGTTGAGGATGTTATGATGGATGTTATGTATGAGATTCCATCAGATGACAATGTGATAGGTTGTGTTATCACAAAGGATGCTGTGGAGAAGAAGGCAGAACCAGAGCTTAAATACAAGAAATCGAAGCTTGCTTAAGGTAAAAAAATAATATTATAATTTTAATGACCGTTTTTGAATTTTTTAGTTCAAAAACGGTCATTCTATATTATAATGGAGCATATATGGAGGTGGAAAAATGATTTATACGGTAACTTTTAATCCGGCGCTTGATTATATTGTGACCATGGATGAGCTGAATATTGGTTATGTAAATAGAACAAACACCGAGCAGATCCTGCCGGGGGGCAAAGGAATCAACGTATCCATTGTGCTAAATAATCTTGGTATTGAGAACACTGCTCTTGGATTCGTGGCAGGATTTACAGGCAGGGAGATAGAGGATAGAGTTAGGGCGTGTGGCTGTATTACTGATTTTGTCCATATATCAGAAGGAATGTCCCGTATCAATATAAAGATTAAGGCTGGAAAAGAGACAGAGATAAATGGTTCAGGCCCACTTATCACCCGTGAAAAGCTTGATAAACTTTATGAAAAGCTATCAGCTTTGAAAAGTGGTGATGTGCTTGTACTTGCTGGAAGTATTCCAAAGACATTACCAGATTCCATATACAGCGATATTATGGAAAGGCTGGCTGCAAAGGGAATAAAGTTCGTGGTGGATGCCACAGGAGACTTGCTGTTAAATGTGTTAAAATATAAACCATTTCTTATAAAACCTAATAACCATGAATTAGCAGAGATGTTCCATGTAAATATTGAGACTAAGGACGATATTATAAAGCATGCTAAAAAGCTTTACCAGGATGGTGCCATGAATGTTCTTATATCAATGGGTGGTGCTGGAGCTATACTCATCGATGAAAATGGACAAGTACATGAATGTATAGCACCTGATGGACAGGTCATTAATACTGTAGGTTCCGGTGATTCTATGGTAGCAGGGTTTATGGCAGGTTATATAGAAAAAAAGGATTATGTTCATGCACTGAAGATGGGAATTGCAGCGGGCAGTGCCAGCGCATTTTCAAGATATCTGGCCACAAAGGATGAGGTAATAGAAGTCTATAGGAGGGTGTGAATATGAGAATAACTGATCTGATCAGTGAAAGAAGTATAGAGCTTAATGGCTCTGTCTCTGACAAAAGAGAAGCTCTTGATAGGATGATAGACCTAATGGTGGCAAGTGGCAATATAGTAGATACGGCTAAATATAAAGCAGGCGTATATGCCAGAGAGAAGGAAAGTACGACTGGTATTGGTGAGGGAATCGCCATTCCTCATGCAAAGAGTGAAGGTGTAAAGGCACCTGGAATAGCAGCGATGATAGTGAGAAATGGTGTGGATTTTGACTCATTAGATGGCGAACCAGTACATGTGATTTTTCTCATTGCAGCACCAGATACAAAGGATAATGTTCATCTTGAGGTTTTAAGTAAATTGTCGGTTTTATTGATGGATGATCAGTTTATAGATAGTCTAAAAAAGGCTCAAAATAAAGAGGAGTTTTTAAGAATTATAGATGAAGCAGAGAGACAACGTGATATAGAACAGGAAAAGAAGGAGTCTCATAGTGAAGAGCTTGTAGGAGATGACGGAAATTACGAAGAAATATATGTGAAAAGGATACTGGCAGTTACTGGATGCCCGACTGGTATTGCCCATACATTTATGGCAGCAGAGGCTCTTGAAAAGGCAGCAAAGGAAGCTGGATATAAAATAAAGGTAGAAACCAGAGGGTCTGGTGGGGCAAAAAATGTGTTGACAGATGCTGAGATAATGGAAGCGGATGCAATCATAGTAGCAGCTGATACGAAGGTTCCAATGGACAGATTTCATGGAAAGAGAGTAATACAGGTTCAAGTGTCTGACGGTATATCTAAGGCGGCAGAGCTGCTTGAGAGAGCGGCAGAAGGTAATGTGGCGGTTTATAACAGTGTAAGTAAAAATGAAAGCTATTATGAAGGTGGCACAGAGGGAAAGGAAAGCATTGGACATAGGATATACACTCACCTTATGAATGGTGTATCTCATATGTTACCGTTGGTAGTTGGAGGCGGTATCCTTATAGCCATAGCTTTTTTGATAGATGGTTTTTCGGTAGATTTGGAATCTCTTCCGTCTAATGCTGAGGAAGCAGCACTTCTTGGAGAAAAGTATTCAAAGGCAGACTTTGGTACAATTACTGAGGCAGCAGCTATATTCAAAAATATAGGAGGCGTGGCGTTTGGATTTATGCTTCCTGTATTGGCAGGATATATTGCCATGAGTATTGCTGACAGACCAGGTCTTGCAGTCGGTTTTGTGGGAGGAATGATATCAGCCAATGGCAAAAGTGGATTTTTAGGTGCGCTGATGGCAGGCTTCCTTGCAGGGTATGTGATTCTTGTGTTGAGAAAAATATTTGACAGGCTTCCGGAAAGTCTTGAGGGCATGAAGCCTATATTACTTTATCCGGTCTTTGGTATTTTATTTATAGGCTTATTGATGATGTATATAGTGGAACCGCCAGTTGGAGCACTTAATACGTGGCTTAATGACGCACTTAATTCAATGGGCGGTGCCAATAAAATTATATTGGGAATTATTCTCGGTGGCATGATGGCGGCTGATATGGGTGGACCAATTAATAAAGCTGCGTATGTGTTTGGCACAGCTATGATTACCCAGGGAAATTATAATATGATGGCAGCAGTTATGATAGGTGGAATGGTTCCACCATGCGCGATTGCTCTTGCAACATTATTATTTAAAAATAGATTTAATGAGGAAGAGCGAAAATCGGGACCAGTTAATTTTATTATGGGATTGGCATTTATCACAGAGGGTGCGATTCCTTACGCGGCGTCTGATCCATTCAGAGTATTGCCTGCGTGTGTGGCAGGTTCTGCTGTGGCGGGAGCCTTATCAATGGCTTTTGGATGTACGTTGATGGCACCACATGGTGGTATATTTGTCTTTCCTGTTGTTGGAAATGCACTTCTTTATCTGCTGTCATTGGCTATAGGAACAGTTTTGGGAGCTGTGTTATTGGGATTATTAAAACAGTTTGGAGGAAGCAAAAATGCAAACAATTAATTATACAATAAAGGATAGTGAAGGTATTCATGCAAGACCGGCAGGTGTTCTTGTAAAAGTAGCAAAAGAATTTGAAGCATCTATTAAGATGAGGAAGGATGATAAAGATGCTGACTGTAAGAAAATATTTGCAGTTATGGGACTGTGTGTAAAATGTGGTGAAACTATCCAGATTGTTGTGGATGGAAAGGATGAAAATGAAGCAGCACAGGCTGTGCTAAAATGTTTAGAGGAGAATTTGTAGGTTTATCCAACAGACGGAAGAATGGAGTGTGCCATGAGAATATTTAAGGGAACAGCGGTTTTTAGCGGTATAGCTATCGGAACTGTTAGCTTATATAAAAAAAATGAAAGTAAGGTAAAGCGTATTCACGGCGAAGATGCAGAGACAGAAAAGGAGCGATTCACATGGGCTGTGGAACAGGCTTGTGAACAGCTTGGTAAGTTGTATGATAAGGCGTTGACAGAGGTGGGAGAAGCCAGTGCAGCCATATTCGAAGCCCATCAGATGATGATAGAGGATGATGATTATATTGAATCAGTGGAGCATATTATAGAGAGCCAGAAGGTAAATGCTGAATACGCGGTGGCCTGTACATCAGACAATTATGCATCTATGTTTCAAGCTATGGATGATGAATATATGCGCGGAAGAGCGGCAGATGTGAAGGATGTATCCAATAGAATTATCAATATATTAAAGGGTGAAGGTATGCAGGTGGTGGAAGGGGATAATTCCCTTATAGTTGTGGCTGATGACCTTGCCCCATCTGAGACGGTTCAGATGGATAAATCAAAAGTTATTTCATTTGTTACAAGGTATGGCTCGTCTAACTCCCACACTGCCATACTTGCACGAACAATGAATATTCCAGCACTTATAAAGGTAGAGTTTCCAGAGGATATTCACGGAAAAACTGCAATCGTAGATGGTTATGAAGGTGCTCTTATCGTTGAGCCTGATGAGGAAGCTTTGGAGAAATATACTAAGAAACGTGATGAATATATGCGTCGAAGAAAGCTGTTGCAGGAGCTTAAAGGCAAAGAAAATGTGACAAGGGATGGAAGAAAGATAGAACTGTATGCCAATATTGGCGGAGTGTCAGATGCCATAAGTGCTCTTCAAAACGATGCTGGCGGCATAGGGTTATTCAGAAGTGAATTTTTATATCTTGGAAGTGATTCTTATCCAACGGAGGATGAGCAATTTGGAGCATATAAGTCTGTAGCTGAGGCAATGGCTGGCAAGAAGGTTATTATAAGAACACTTGATATAGGTGCAGATAAGCAGGCTGATTATTTTGGTTTAGAACGTGAAGAAAATCCTGCTATGGGATTTCGTGCAATCAGGATATGTCTTAAGAGACCAGAGGTATTTAAGACCCAGCTTAGAGCCATACTGCGTGCAAGTATGTATGGAAATATTTCAATTATGTTTCCTATGATTATCTCAGTGGCAGAAGTAAGAACTATAAAAGCTATACTTGCCCAGGTCAAGGATGAGCTTAAAAAAGACGGGATACCATATAAGGATATAGAAATCGGTGTTATGATAGAGACGCCTGCAGCAGCCCTTATAAGTGATGAGTTGGCAAAGGAAGTTGATTTCTTCAGTATAGGAACTAATGATTTAACTCAGTACACTCTTGCTATAGACAGGCAAAATGAACAATTGGCTCACATATATGACACACATCATCCAGCTGTACTTCGAATGATAGAGATGGTCGTAAATAATGGCCATGCTCATAACTGCTGGGTTGGAATATGTGGCGAGTTAGCGTCGGATATTGAACTGACTAAAAGGTTTATAGATATGGGTGTGGATGAGTTGTCTGTATCGCCTGCATTTATATTGGAATTGCGAGAAAAAATACGTGAATTATAAGAGGTTTCTTCACTTGTTTTTTAGATTGGTTTAATATACAATGTAATGTAGATTTGCTATGCTTAGTTATGCAATAGTGAAAAACGAGTAAGAAAGGGCATTTTTAGATGAAGAATTTAGATTTATCAAATCTTGCAAATTATGATTTGCTGGATGTACAGAATATTGAAGCACTTGATTCTACTGGATATCTGTTGAGTCACAAGAAAACAAAGGCAAGGGTGGCATTGTTACTAAATGATGATAACAATAAGGTATTTAATATAGCTTTCAGAACACCATGTTCTGATGATACTGGTGTACCTCACATTATGGAGCATTCCGTTTTGTGCGGTTCAGAGAAATTCCCTGTAAAAGACCCATTTGTGGAGCTTGTTAAGGGCTCTCTCAACACTTTTTTAAATGCCATGACATCATCAATGAAGACTATGTATCCTATAGCAAGCTGCAATGATGCCGACTTTAAGAATCTGATGGATGTATATCTGGACGCTGTATTTCATCCAAATATCTACAAATACAAGGAAATCTTCCTTCAGGAGGGTTGGAGCTACAAGCTTGACAATATGGATGATGAGCTTAAGATAAGCGGTGTTGTATACAACGAGATGAAGGGCGCATTCTCTTCACCAGACAGCGTTATATTTAGATATGTCAGACATACCATATTCCCGGATAATGAATATCAGTACGAGTCTGGCGGTGATCCAGACTGTATTCCAGAGCTGACATATGAGCAGTTTTTGGATTTTCATAGAAAGTATTATCATCCATCAAACAGCTTTATCTACCTTTATGGTGATATTGACCCAGTTGAGAGATTGGAGTTCCTCCATGATGAATATTTGTCAAAATATGATTATCTTAAGGTTGATTCCAAGCTTACAAAGCAGGCTCCTTTTGAGAAGCCACATGATGAATATAAGACATATTCTATCGGCGAAAATGAGGATGAAAAAGATAAGACATATATTGCATATACAACAACCTTTGGGGAGTGTACAGATGTAAAGATATATTATGCCATGAATGTCCTTGAATATGCCCTTGTGACAATGCCGGGTTCACCAGTTAAGAAGGCACTTGTAGAGGCAGGATTAGCCAAGGATTTGACAGGCGGATGTGTCACAGCTATGCAGAATTTCTTTACATTTATAGCCAAGGGTGCAAATGTAGAGGATAAGGAAAAAATTATTAAAGTTATAGAGGAGACACTTAAGAAACTTGTAGATGAGGGTATAGACAGGGATGCACTGAGGGCAGCACTGAATATATACGAGTTTAAGTATAGAGAGGCTGATTTTGGCGGCAATTCAAAGGGCTTGTACTATAGCCTTGACATACTTGAGGCATGGATGTTTGATGAGATGCATCCATTCACGTTGATAGATGCAGATAATGCCTTTGTATATCTTAAGAGTGTTGTTGATACAGGATATTTTGAATCTCTTATGGAGGAATTCATATTAAATAACAATCATAAGACTATACTTACACTTGCACCAGAAAAGGGTATGACAGACAAGCAGGAGAAGCAGCTGGCGAAAAAGCTTGCAGATTATAAAGCCTCTCTTTCTACAGAGGAGCTTCAGACCATAATAGATGAGACAAAGAGACTCTTACAGTATCAAAGTGAGCCAAGCTCTCAGGAGGATTTGGCGAAAATTCCTATGCTTAAGCTGTCAGATATAGATAAGAAATCTCAGGAGATTAAATATCAGGTTAAGGATGTGGCTAATACAAAGGTTATTTACAGTGAGCTGTTTACCAATAATATTGCTTATATAACCGCTACATTTGATACACAGAACGTTAAGCAGGAACTTATACCATATGTGGGATTACTTACAAAGGTATTGGGAAATATTGATACAGAAAAGTCATCATATATTCAGCTCAACAACAGCATAAATCTGCATACTGGAGGAATGGATATATATTCGTCTGTTTATAGAGATGCTGTGCAGGCCGAGGCTTATGGACTGCGTGTTGAAGCTGGTATTAAGGTATTCTACGAGAAGCTTGATAAGGCATTTGACATATTAGCGGAAGTGCTTTTGACATCCAAGGTGGATGATAAGAAACGTCTTAAAGAGATAATAGATGAGATTAAATCTAGTCATGGTTCCAAGGCAGCAAGCGGCGGACACACCCTTGCCATAGGCAGAGCAACATCTTATTTTTCGGAAGGATCTCTTGTATCGGATAAGATGTCAGGGGTGGAATTTATGTGGTTTATTGAAGACTTAGCAGATAATTTCGATGCAAAGTCAGATGAGATAGTTGCAAATCTCAAAGAGACTATAAAGGCAGTATTCAATGTAAAAAACCTGGTATTGGGCTTTACATCAGATGTGGAAGGCTATGAGCTTATGAAGAAGCCATTTGGAGGATTTGTGGCGCAGCTTAATGCAGATGAATATGTTAAGGCAGACAGAAATCTTAAGCCAGAGAAGAAAAATGAGGGCTTGAAGACATCAGCGCAGATTCAGTATGTGGCAAGAACAGGTAATTTCAAGAAAGAGGGCTATGAGTATACAGGAACTCTCAAGGTACTTGAAAATATTATGGATTATGGTTATCTATGGGAGAACATCCGTGTAAAGGGTGGCGCATATGGCTGCATGAGTGCCTACTCATATGGTGGAAATGTTTACTTCTGTTCGTATCGCGATCCAAATCTTGAGAAGACAAATGAAGTTTACAATGGCATACCAGAGTTTTTAAGAAGCTTTAATGAGTCAGACAGAGATATACTTAAATATATCATTGGAACAATAAGTAACCTGGATAGACCAAAGACAGCAAAGGGCAAAGGTGACGCAGCACTCCGCTTCTACCTTACAAATCTGACTATGGATATGGTTCAGAAGGAGAGGGATGAGGTACTGACGCTCACAAATGAAAAGGTTCACCAGCTGGCTGACATGGTAGAAGCAGTTCTTGCACAAAACAATATCTGTGTTGTAGGAAATGCAGGAAAGATAGAAGAATGTAAATCGTTGTTCATGGAGACAAAGGATTTATTGAAATAGTTCACATAGAGAAAGGATAAAAAGGAACATATGGCAGATAATTTTAAGTCAGGTTTTGTAACTCTCATAGGCAGACCAAACGTTGGAAAATCAACTCTTATGAACCAGCTTATAGGTCAGAAAATTGCCATTACATCAAACAAGCCACAGACAACAAGAAATAGAATACAGACTGTTTATACATGTGAGGAAGGACAGATAGTATTTCTGGATACACCTGGTATTCACAAGTCTAAAAATAAGCTTGGTGAATACATGGTGAATGTGGCAGAACAGACCTTAAAGGAAGTGGATGTGGTAATGTGGCTTGTTGAGCCAACAGACTTTATAGGCGCAGGCGAGAGACATATAGCTGAGCAGCTTCAGAAAGTGACTACACCAGTTATACTTGTTATAAATAAGGTGGACACTATCAAGAAGGAAGAAATCTTAAGATTTATAGATAACTATAGAAAAATCTATAATTTTGCGGAAATAGTGCCAGTATCTGCACTGAAGGGAACAAATACAGATGATCTTATAGAGACTATATTTAAGTATTTGCCATATGGACCAATGTTCTATGATGAGGACACTGTAACAGACCAGCCTATGAGACAGATTGTGTCAGAGCTGATCAGAGAAAAGGCTTTGAAGTGCCTTAATGATGAGATTCCACACGGAATTGCAGTGTATATTGATCAGATGAAGGAGAGAAAGTCGGGAGACATCATTGACATCGACGCAACTATTGTATGTGAGCGAGATTCCCACAAAGGCATAATCATCGGAAAGCAGGGGGCAATGCTTAAGAAAATTGGAAGTGCTGCCCGCTATGAGATAGAGAAGATGATGGAGTTAAAGGTGAATTTGAAACTGTGGGTTAAGGTTCGTAAGGAATGGCGAGACAGTGATATGCAGTTGAAAAATTTTGGCTATAATGCTAAAGAGTTATAACAGGAAAGTAGTTATATTTTTTACATAAGTGATGGATGAGATGTAAAAGAAGCGGAGGATACTGTGGTAAATCAGGTTAAATTAACAGGAATAGTCCTATCGGCAGCACCTGTCGGTGAATATGATAAGCGCCTTGTAATACTTACAGGACAGCGGGGAAAGATAACAGCCTTTGCGAAAGGCGCAAGAAGACCTTCAAACCGATTTGCAGCGGGAAGCAGACCTTTTTCATTTGGAGAATTTACCTTGTATCAGGGAAGGGACGCTTACAATCTGGTGGATATTGATATAAAGAATTATTTTGACGACATAGCCACAGATATTAATGCCGTTTACTACGGATTCTATTTTCTTGAGCTTGCTGAATATTACAGCCACGAAAATGTTGAGGCAAAGGACATGGTTAATCTCTTGTATCTGTCCCTTAAAGCTCTTGCTGGTGATGCTATACCAAGAAAACTGATAAGATACATATATGAGTTGAAGATGTTTGCCGTAAACGGCGAATATCCAGATGTGTTTAGATGTGTTAATTGTGGAAATAATCAGGAGCTAAAAGGCTTTACAGTGGAAAAAAGCGGAGCTATATGTAGTGAATGTGCAGGTGTGGTTAAGGATATGGTGAAACTTAATACGTCTACATTCTATACAATGCAATATATCATCTCATCACCAATAGTTAAATTATACGGTTTTACAGTAACGGAAGAAGTGTTGAGCGAGCTTGCCATGGTCATGGGAAGATGGCGTACAAAATATATTGATAAGCAGTTTAAGTCCTTAGAGTTCATCTGACATAGAGCGTCGCTTTATGAAAGGTGATGTTATAGAGCAAGTAAAGGAATGGTAAGCGTAACGTTAGGAGGAAAGCTATGAAAGTGAAAAATATAACATCAATGGGTGTTTTTCTGGCGTTTACATGTATTCTTTCGGTCATACCCTTAGGAGTAAATATCCTTGGAGTAGCGGCAACTCTTCAGACATTTGCCATTGCATTTGTAGGTTTTGTATTAGGATATAAGAGAGGAGCAGCGGTGGCTGCCATCTATGTGGTTATGGGATTGATACTTCCTGTATACAGCAATATGACATGTGGACCGGGAGTATTGTTTGGTCCTACAGGTGGATTTATATTCGGGTTTATATTCCTTGCTTTTCTTTGCGGATTGACAGTCAAATTCCAGCATTACATGGCAAAAGCAGGCTTGGCAATATTGGGAATATTAGTATGTCATGGACTTGGAGTCCTACAGTTCACGCTGATAACAGGAATGGACATTGTAGGAAGTATACTTGCAGTTACATTGCCATACCTACCGAAGGATATGCTCATGATAGCCTTGGCGTGGATGGTGGCTGAACCAGTGAGGAAGAGATTGAAACAGATTATGTAGCTGTGGATTTTTTGCACACTCATAAATAATATAGCTGATTGATATTGAGACATGAAAGGAGGGTGTGGGATATGAATGCAAACCTTGAGTATTATAAAGTGTTTTATCATGTGGCTGGCTGTGGAAGCTTGACACAGGCGGCAGAGATAATGTGTATATCTCAGCCGGCTGTCAGTCAGGCTATTAAACAGTTGGAAATGCTTATCGGTGGAAAGTTATTCCTCAGAACAGCAAAAGGTGTTAAACTGACACCAGAGGGTGAGGTTCTCTACAAATATGTAAAAGAAGGCTATGAAACCATAAGTCTTGGTGAAAAGAAGTTTAGACAGCTTCTTGATGTGGACAATGGAGAGATAAAGATTGGAGCCAGTGATATGACCCTTCAATTTTATCTATTGCCATATCTGGAACGATTTCATGATAAATATCCCAATATAAAGGTAAATGTTGCCAATGCACCAACACCTGAGACATTGCATCAGCTACAGCTTGGCACCATCGATTTTGCGGTTGTCAGTATGCCATTTGAAAAAAAAGATAATATAGATGTTCTTCCAGTCAGAAAACTGGAGACAATATTTGTGGCGGGAAATGATTTCAGAAGGTTAAAGGATAAGGTTAATCCCTTGACTGAAATAGAAAATCTGCCAATCATATGCCTTGAGAAGAATACAAGCACCAGAAGGTCAATAGATGAATTCTTGGGGGATCATGGAGTTATGATGGAGCCTGAATTTGAACTGGCTACAAGTGATATGATAGTGCAATTTGCTGTACGTAATCTCGGTGTGGGGTGTGTGGTAAAGGATTTTGCTGAAAAATATCTGGAATCGGGAGAGCTGTTTATAGCTAGGTTTGATAAAAATATACCTGACAGGGATATGTGCATTGTGACAGATAACAAAAACCCTATGTCAGTAGCAGGAAAGAAATTGCTTGAAATGTTGAAAACGATATAATATGTTATCTAAATATTAGAAGTATTAGTAAAGCAAGAATTAAAGAGAGGAAAAAAGATGATTAAAGAGAGAATAGAAGAGCTTCGAAAGCTTATGAGCAAAAATAATATAGATGCGTATCTTATACCTACAAATGATTTTCATGGTTCAGAGTATGTAGGGGATTATTTTAAATGCAGAAGGTATATAACTGGTTTTACAGGTTCAGCGGGTACAGCTGTTATAACATCTACAGAGGCCAGGCTGTGGACAGATGGACGTTATTTCATACAGGCGGCAGCAGAGCTTGAGGGAACAGGTGTAGAGCTTATGAAAATGGGTGAAGAAGGCGTTCCAACTATTAAGGAATATCTGAAGAAGGCTCTTCATAGTGGTCAGACATTGGGATTTGATGGCAGATGTGTGGACTATGTTTATGCAAAGGAGCTTGAAGAGCTGCTATCTGACAATGGTGTAAAAATTGCCTATGAGAAAGACTTAGTGGATGAGATATGGGAGGAGAGACCAGCTTTATCTAAAGAGCCAGTTATGATATTAGATGTAAAGTACTGTGGAAAGCTGCGCAGCGAAAAGCTTAGGGAGATTAGAGAGCTCATGGCGGAGAAAAAGGCAGATATATACGTGCTGACATCTCTGGATGATATTGCATGGCTTTTTAATATTAGAGGAAATGATGTACACTGTAATCCTGTAGTTTTGTCTTATGCTGTTATAGAGGACCAAAAAGCTACATTGTATGCTTCAAAGGAAGCATTTTCAGATGAAGTGATGGCACAGCTCTCTAATGATGGCATTGATTTAAAGCCTTATAATGACATATACGAGGATGTTAAAAATATATCATCAGCTAAGAGAGTATTTATCGATGGAAGTAAGGCTAACTATGCTATAGTTAAAAATATACCATCAGGTGTAAATGTAATAAATGAGATAAACCTTACGCTTTTGCCAAAGGCTATTAAAAATCCTACAGAGGTGGAAAATGAGAGAATTGCTCACATAAAAGACGGTGTGGCAGTTACAAGGTTCATGTACTGGCTTAAGAAAAATGTAGGTAAGATGAAGATAACAGAGATAAGTGCTGCCCAATATCTTGAACATTTAAGAGAAGAAGGCGAGAACTACATGGGACCAAGCTTCGAGCCTATCGTAGCATATGGGGCAAATGCTGCTATGTGTCACTATTCAGCAACACCTGAAAGTGATACAGAGCTTCTTCCAGAAGGATTTGTTTTATTTGACACAGGTGGACAGTATCTGGAAGGAACAACAGATATCACAAGAACTATTGCCCTAGGACCATGCTCGGAAGAACAAAAGGTACATTTTACCGCAGTTCTTAGAGGGCATCTTAATCTTGCTGCAGCAAAGTTTATACATGGTGTGAGAGGCGTTAATCTTGATTACCTTGCAAGAGGTCCACTGTGGGAGATGGGTCTTGATTACAATCACGGAACAGGTCACGGTGTAGGTTATTTCTTAAATGTCCATGAGGGACCAAATGGCTTTAGATGGAAAATTGTAGCTGAGAGGAATGACAGTGCCATACTGGAAGAGGGGATGATTACTTCTAATGAGCCAGGCTTTTATCTGGAGGGTAAATACGGCATTCGTACAGAAAATATGATTGCCTGCGTAAAGGATGAGAAGACAGAGTATGGCCAGTTTATGAGGTTTGAGAATCTGACGATGGTGCCAATTGACCTTGAGGCAATCCATATGCCATCAATGACAGATGTGGACAAAGCCAGACTTAACAGCTATCACAGGGAAGTATATGAGAAGATTTCTCCATACATGAATGATGAAGAGAGAGCATGGCTTAAGGAAGTCACAAAAGAGGTGTAAATATATATGAATATATTTGTTACAAACAGACTAACTTCAAATCAATATCACGAAGCAATGGAGCTGACAGAGCAGTGCGCTAAGGCAGACGGTACACACGGAGTATCATTCCTTGAACAGGAGCTTAACGAGATAGAGGAATTTCCATGCTTTTATATGATGTACGACGGTAGCAGACTTGTAAGCTATCTGTCTGTATTCATACCCGACGAAAGTCAGTGTGAAATATATGGAGGCACATTGCCGGAGGAGCGGGGTAAGGGATATTTTAAACGACTTTTGTCAGAAGCTTTAGGACACATCCGAGAATACGGAATAGAGAAGAAGCTTGTAGTCACCGAGCCAGGCTGTAAGGACATGGAAGAATATCTTATAAAGATAAATAGCAAGCTTGAGGATACAGATTACCTAATGGCATATGACAAGAGTGCAAAGCCAAAACCACAGAACAGCCTGAAAATGACCCACCATAAGGATAATAACACTGAGTACTATGAAACCTATAAGGATGGACAGAAGGTTGGAAGCTGTAAGGTGGAGTTTACCAGAACACAGGCTGTTATATATGACTTTATGGTGGAGGAGAGTGAGCGTGGCAAGGGTTACGGAACAGAAACTCTTTTACTCATATTAAATAATATCTTGGAAAATGATGCCGATAAGATATTGCTTCATGTAAACGGAGCAAATACAGTGGCACATGTAATGTATTCCCACCATGGGTTTGTGGAGGAGCAGAAGATAGATTACTGGAGATTACCATAGCAGATGTAGAGTGAAAACATGATATCAACAATATATGCAAAATAGGAATCAAGGAAAAGATGTCTACTTGTATAAAACAATCCGTTGTGGTAAAATATTAAAATATATGAGTATTCACTGCATTTGGAGGACGAGATGTCGGATTTGAAACAACAGGAAAATATAATAGATGATTTGGTAGATAATGTAGAAGATGAAGAGATTGAATTTATAGAATATGATATAGATGAGGATGCTCAGATGTATCATGATGATGTGGAATCTCTCACAGAGGAAGCGAAGAAGAAGCAGGAGAAGGCAGAATTTAATCTGAAGAAAGAGATTATGAGCTGGGTGTGGATGCTTCTTATCGCTATAGGTATTGCAGCATTTATAAATATGTTTGTTCTTATCAATGCTGTAGTTCCGACCGGTTCTATGGAAAAGACTATACCAACAGGTAGTCGAATGATAGGCCTTAGACTTGCATATACCTTCAGTGAGCCAGAGCGTGGTGATATTATCATATTCCCTAATCCATTTGATTCTGAAGAGGACTATGTAAAAAGAATTATCGGGCTTCCAGGTGAAACTGTAGTTATAGATGATTGTCAGGTGTACATCTACGATGCAAAGGGACAATTGAAGTATGGACCTCTTGAGGAACCATATATCAACGGAACATGGACAGTGGATGCAGGCAAGACATATGAATTCCATGTACCAGAAGGCAGCTACTTTGTACTTGGAGACAACAGAAACAATTCATACGACACAATAGAATGGTCAGGGAAAGTAAAAAACTCTAATGGAGAGTACAGCGAGGATATAATCTATATCAAGGAAGATCAGATATTAGGTCAGGCACTTTTCACATACTGGGATTCCTTTGATATATTTGATGATGTGTCATATGATTGATGTCAATTTCAAGCAACAAAAAATATAATTCACGCAAAAACCCTTGTAGAAATGTCTGCAAGGGTGTATTTTTGCCATATAGGACAGTTGAAAACAGAAAGGATGTGAAGGCAATGGATATGATGGTTTTCTGGCTGATACTGACAATTATATGTATAGTAGTTGAGGTGGGAACTGTAGGACTTGTTTCTATATGGTTTGCAGGAGGCGCGCTTATAGCTTGTTTCCTTGATATGGCTGGCTTACATGTGATAGTTCAGGTGATTGTATTCCTAGTAGTATCGTTACTGTTACTGGCAGTTACAAGGCCACTGGCAAAGACTTGGCTCAATACCAACAGAACAAAGACAAACTATGAAGGAATCATAGGAAAAGTAGTTCGTGTAACAGAGAAAATTGATAATTTTAATGAGACAGGAACGGCATTAGTTAATGGACAGGAGTGGACAGCTCGCTCAGAAAATGATAATATATCATTTGAGCAGGGGGAATTAGCACAGGTAATAAACATTGCAGGTGTGAAACTCATTGTCAAAAAATATGAAGATTAGTGACTGTATCGGTGAAATGTACCAAGCAGTTACGAAGATTAAATGAAAGGAAGGTTTATTTCTATGGATAATCCAGTATTAATCGTGTTGCTTATTATAGCAATACTCATCTTATGTGTGTTAGTATCATGCATCAAAATTGTGCCACAGGCACAGGCATATGTTGTTGAGCGTTTAGGAGGCTACCAGGGTACTTGGGGCGTAGGTATGCACTTCAAGCTTCCGATTGTGGATCGAATCGCTAGAAAGGTTATCTTAAAGGAACAGGTTGTAGACTTTGCTCCACAGCCAGTTATCACAAAGGATAACGTTACTATGAGAATCGATACAGTAGTCTTTTTCCAGATTACAGATCCAAAGCTTTTTGCTTACGGAGTTGAGAATCCTCTTATGGCTATTGAGAACCTTACAGCAACAACACTTCGTAACATCATCGGTGATTTAGAATTGGATGATACACTTACATCAAGAGAAACAATCAACACAAAGATGAGAGCGTCACTTGACGTTGCTACAGATCCTTGGGGCATCAAAGTTAACCGTGTTGAGTTAAAGAACATTATTCCACCAGCAGCTATTCAGGATGCTATGGAGAAGCAGATGAAGGCAGAACGTGAGAGACGTGAGGCTATTCTTATCGCAGAAGGTGAGAAGAAGTCAACAATCCTTGTTGCAGAAGGTAAGAAGGCAGAAGCAATCCTTGCAGCAGAGGCTGATAAGGAAGCACAGATTCTTCGTGCAGAAGCTAATAAGGAAGCTACAATCAGAGAAGCTGAAGGTCAGGCACAGGCTATACTTGCTATCCAGCAGGCTAATGCTGATGGTATCAAATTTGTCAAGGAAGCAGGTGCTGATGAAGCAGTTATTAAGCTTAAGAGTCTTGAGGCATTTGCTAAGGCGGCTGACGGTAAGGCTACAAAGATTATTATCCCATCAGAGATTCAGGGATTTGCAGGTTTAGCAAAATCAGTAGTTGAAACTGTTAAAGAGTAATCAGAATCCTCATAGAGGATTTGGTTAAAGAATTGTAACGTTATATAGAATAGTAACGGAGTCAGACCGGAATTTTTGAACAAAATATCGGGAGGCATACAAAGTAGGAGAGGCAGAATGATACGAATTTTTATTTTGGAAGATCAGGAAATGAGCAGAAAAGCATTGAAAGAGCTTATTGTCTCTACTGGTCACCAGGAGGAAATAGAAGTGGATTCAGCCTCTTCATTTGAAGAAGGCAGACATTACGTGGAATCAAATGCCATGTATGATGCCTTTTTTCTTGATATTAATCTGGACGAGAGAAACCCGTCAGATGAGTCTGGGTTGGAGTTTGCAAGACTTATAAGAAGTTATGAAAAATATGAATTCACACCTGTAATTATGGTTACTTCCGTAGTCAATCTTGAGATGGCGGCTTACAGAGAGCTGCATTGCTATCAGTATCTTTTGAAGCCTTATGTTGAGGAAGATGTAAAAAAAGTGGTTAAGAAGCTTTTGGCTATGAGAAATGTAAAAGAGGAAAAGACTATAGTTGTAAAAAAGGACGGTATAAATTATCGTATAAAATGTAATGCTATTGTCTATATTCAGGCTGTACCTAGAGGTGTGTGTTTATATCTGAAAAAAGAAAGTATGAAAATTCCGTATCTTACTATAGTTAAGCTGATGGAACAGCTTCCGCAGGATGATTTTATACAGGTACATCGCATGTTTGTGGTCAATAAAAAATATATTGAAAATGTTGACTTCGTTAACAGAATGATAAAGATGGGTGGATATGATGAACTAGTGGAGGTTGGAGGAACCTATAAGCAAAAGCTTAAAGAAGAGCTTAGAGGATAAAAGAATTTTAAGTTAAGACAGCGTTTATGGACGTTTAGATGGGGGAAAGTTGAAAATGGGAATATGGTCTAGAAGAAAGAAAATCCAGGTTCTGGAAAATGAGATTAAATCGTACCAAATGTACATAAAACCATTGGAAGAACTGGTAAAGGAGATAAGAGCCAGACAGCATGAATTTGACAATCATATGAATGCTGTGCTAAATATGCATTACACTATAGATAATTATGAAGGTCTGGTGGAAGCACAGTCAAAATATATTAAGGAAATGTATAGCGAAGATTCAAGACAGCTAATAACTCTCTTGAAGATAAGTGATAAGATATTGGCGGGATTTTTATATAGTAAGATTAGGGCGGCTAAACCATTTATAAAAGTGGATGTAGAGGTAAAAAGTCTGGATATTATATCTTCTGTGTCAGAGCATGGACTTATAGAGATAATAGGTACATTGGTGGATAATGCTTTCGAGGCGTGTACGGAGGAACTTTGTGAGGTAAAGATATCACTTGATTCTATTGGTGACAAGCTTGTATTTGAGATAAGCAATAACACAAAAGGTTTGACTCTTGATGAAGTTAGTCATTTCTTTGACAAGGGCTATAGCACAAAGGAATCTAAAAGCTCTGGCAGTTTTAGGACAGAACATGGAGTGGGCTTGTACAATGCAAGAAATATAGCTATAAAGTATGGTGGAGCTTTGACAGTATCACTAGATGAGAAAGATGATGTACAGATAATAGTTTTTAGAGTAGAGATATAATGTGGAGGTAAAAGATGGAAATTGAAATTTTACACGGACTTCAGAGCTGGCACAATGACGTGTTAGATCAGATTATGCTTTTTATCACATCACTTGGTGATGGAGGCGTACTTTGGATAACTACAAGCGTGTTACTGCTTGCCGTTCCAAGAATAGGAAAGGAGAGTAGTGAACACATGAATGTGAGAAGAATCATGGGTATCAGTATGTTGCTTTCTCTCCTGCTTAATTTTATATGTGGTAATCTTATTATTAAAAATATAGTACAGAGACCAAGACCATATACTGTAGATACAAGTGTTGTACCGCTTATATTTCCAAGCGAGTATTCTTTTCCATCAGGTCACACCTCGTCATCATTTACAGCGGCATGCGCAATATTCCTAAATCATAAGAAGGCGGGAATAGTTGCGTTTGCTATGGCGGCTATGATAGCGTTTACAAGACTATATCTGTTTGTGCATTATCCAACAGATGTTTTAGGTGGAATTGTTCTCGGCGTGATATGTGCTTTTGTGGTCAGATATGTGGTAAAAACATTTATCCGGCCTAGATTCTTTAAAGAGACAGCCTGACAATAGGTTATGGAAGATGAGCACTCGCACTGTGGCGAATAGGAAGATGTCGCTAAAGCGGCCCGCCACAGGTGGAGAAGCTTGCTCGCAAAGTGAAGCAAGTCCCTCATGAATGAGGGACTTAGGGGGGGAGTGGACTTGTCCACTTTGTTAATATGGATGTCTTTCTCCGAATTTCATGTTGTAATTGCCGATACAGTGCTGGATAATCTTCACAGCTTCATCCGGACCTCCAAACTCATTGACCTGAGTTTCCTTGCCTTCAAGATCCTTGTACACTTTGAAGAAGTGTTTTATCTCTTCAAAGATATGATTTGGTAACTCAGAAATATCTGTATATGTGTTGTATGTTGGATCATTATATGGAATAGCAATAATTTTTTCATCGCCCATACCATTGTCAAGCATCTTCATAACACCGATTGGATAACATTTAACAAGCGTAAGAGGTTCAATAGGCTCAGAGCAAAGTACCAAAACGTCAAGTGGATCCTTGTCGTCACCGTATGTTCTAGGTATAAATCCATAATTTGCAGGATAGTGTGTTGATGTATAGAGTATACGGTCTAACACAATGAGACCAGTCTCTTTGTCCAACTCGAATTTCTTTTTACTACCCTTGGAAATCTCGATAACAGCCATGAAATCTGTTGGGTTTATTCTATCTGGATTAATGTCATGCCAAATATTCATAATATGCCTCCTAATGATTCAATTTGAAGTGCCTGCACTTATAGCTAAAGCACAAACACAGGATGGAAGTTTCTTTCCATCGGGCCTCCGTTTTTGTGTGATATTTACACAGTCTGCATAGTTTTAGTATACACCAAATGGGACACTTGTCAAGGTTGACATTAGTACGTTGTTGTGCTAAATTCAATAAGGGTTTTGCGCCAAGGGGAAGAAGGGCGTCATCAATGGTATGTTTGTATATTCAGAAAGGTGGAATGTATGGAATTTCCGGTGGAATTGCGCATAATGTCAGAGAGAATGGTAGAGGGAATCTCTAGCAGTGATATGACAGAAAGTGCAAAGGAACTTAGTAGAAAATATATGCAGGAAAGTGGAACTGGAAAACCACTGCTGACTAAGGATAAGGAAGCACTTGTATATTCGCTTATGAGAATGCCGGCTACCTTTGGTGCTGTTGCTGCAGCATTAAGACAAATATGTGAAGTTTCTGACTTTGTGCCAAGAAGCCTATTGGATGCTGGAGCAGGAACAGGAGCGGGCTCATGGGCGGCCAATTCTTTCTTTAATCTGGATAAAATAACCTGTCTTGAGAGAGAAGGAGCCATGGAAAATGTGGGCAAAGCTTTTATGAGAGAGTCAGATGAACCAGCTTTAAATTCAGCAGAGTGGATACATACGGATTTATCCGAAAATTTTGGTGGGAAATATCCATCGGATTTGGTCATTGCTTCATATGTTTTAAATGAGATGTCCATGGAAGACAGGATGAAGACTGTTGAAAAGCTTTGGGAAAATACAAAACAGGTCCTATTAATAGTTGAGCCGGGTACTCCTGTTGGTTTTAAAAACATAAGAGAAATAAGAGATTATCTGTTGAAACAGGGCGCCTATATGATGGCACCTTGCCCTCATAGTGCTTATTGTCACATAAAAGAAT
This sequence comes from Lachnospiraceae bacterium, assembly GCA_017408025.1. Classification (GTDB taxonomy): domain Bacteria; phylum Bacillota; class Clostridia; order Lachnospirales; family Lachnospiraceae; genus SVEL01. The sequence goes on along the minus strand of JAFQVJ010000041.1, from coordinate 20,302 downwards.
ATGACTGGTGTCACTTTACATGTAGAGTGCAACGTGGTAAACTTCATAGGCTTGTAAAAGCGGCTGATGTGCCTTATGAAGATGAAAAGTTTTCATATGTGGCGTTTTGCAGAATGGAGTGCCAGACTTCAAACACAAGAATCATGAGACATCCTGTAATCGAAAAAGGGAGGGTGCGCTTAACCCTGTGTACAGAAGATATAGGGATAATAGAAGAAACTGTCACAAAAAAAGATGGCGAGCAGTATAAAAAAGCAAAAAAATCGGCATGCGGTGACGCATTTTAGTCGATTTACCACATTATTAAATATGATATATGTGGAAAAGGAAAGGAGTTTAATATGTCATTAGAAGTAAGAAATCTTGTAAAAAAATATGGAGAGAAGACTGTAGTAAACAATCTTAGCTTCAAGATGGAAAAACCGGGTGTATACGCGCTTCTTGGTACAAATGGAGCTGGTAAGACAACTACTATCAGAATTATTTTGGGAATGTTATCTTATGATGAAGGAGAGATTCTATGGGATGGAAAGCCAATTGACCCTATGAGTATGAATCTTGGTTATCTTGCAGAAGAGAGAGGCCTTTATCCTAAGTTTACACTTATGGACCAGTTGCTTTACTTTGCAAAGCTTAAAAAAGTGCCAAAGAGTGTTGCAAAGGAAAGAATTAAGTATTGGGCAGAAAAACTGGAAGTGACGGAATATTTATATAGATCAGCGGACCTTGCCAGTAAGGCAGACAAGACTGGTGGGAGGAAGTCAGCCTTTGGAAAGAAGAAGGAAAAAGAGAAAACTGCAGACCAGTTATCAAAGGGTAATCAGCAGAAGATTCAGCTTATGGCAGCACTGTTATCCGATCCTGAATTTATAGTTTTGGACGAGCCTTTAAGTGGTCTTGACCCTGTTAATGCAGATATATTTAAATCAATTATTAAAGAGCTTATAAGCAAGGATAAGTATGTAATTATGTCCAGCCATCAGATGGCAACTATAGAAGAGTTCTGTAAGGACATTACCATATTAAATAGAGGAAACGTTGTTTTACAGGGTGATTTGAATGAGATAAAGAAGTCTTATGGCCGTGTAAATATGTTCCTTAAATGTGAGGGCAAGGATGTTACTCCTTATATTGAGAGCTTCGGATTGACAGTTATAAACGAGACACCTGACGGATATCAGTTGAAAGTAACAGGTGAAGAACAGGCTGGACAGTTCCTTCGCAAGCTTGTAGAAGAGAATGTAAGCGTGATTAAGTATGAGCTTCGTGAGCCATCACTCCACGAAATCTTTGTAGAGAAGGTGGGGGATTCAAATGAAAAATAAGTTTAAGGGTTTTATGGATATATTTAAGTTTGCTTTTGTGCAGACAGTTAAGTCCAAAGCATTTGTCGTATCACAGATAATTATTTGTGCTATTGCATTGTTTATATTTCCGCTTATAACTATTTTCTCTGGTGACGGAGAGGGCGGTGAGCAGGCTGAGATAGCATCATCAGAATATATAGGCACAGTATTCATACAGGATGAATTTAAGGACGGTGCATTGGGAGAAGTCATAGCAGCTGAGCTTGGTTCAAGTGAGGTGTATGGCGATAAGAAAACTGTTGTTGTAGAAAAAGATGATTATGATGACGTATTTTCACAGGTAGAAAAATCGGATCAAGGTGATGTGTTGATACGTATTCAGTTTGTCGAGGATGTAAATGATGTTGATTATGGATTCATGTACTCAGTATATTATGGCGAGGCTATAGAGGAGTTGAGTGAGGCTGCCAGCGAGTTATCAGTATATGTAGATGACATTCACGAAAAAGTATTGGCATCATTATTGGTTGAAGATGAGACAATGGCATCATACATATCGAAGGATTTCTCGTATGAAGTAAATCTTGTTGGTGCTGATAGCCAAATTGTAGAAGATGAAGGCTTCTTGGGACAGAGTGAGTATTGGGTGACATATGCATTTCTCATGGTTGCCATATTTACTATATCCATAGGAGGAAGTAAGGTTGCAGAGCAACTTGTTACAGAGAAAACAACAAAGGTTATAGAATACATTATGACTTCTGTTAAGCCTATGGCACTTATAACAGGCAAGGTTTTGGCAGCAGCGGCAAGCGTACTGTTTGTTATTGGAAGTGGAGTTGTATGTGTGTTGCTGTCAGCAGTTCTGAATGGAATAATATTCCCAAATGCAGATGGTTCTATTGCTATACCAGAGGTGGTAGTTTCCTTCTTTAACAGTGATATTATGGCAGGAGCTAATCCACTTAGTATTGTTGTGGCATTATTATTGCTCATAGGAGGTGTTATATTCTACGGTTTTATAGGAGGAATAGCTGGTGCTACAGTATCCAAGGTAGAAGAGATGGCTGAAGGAATGAAGCTTTATACATTTACTATGCTTATCGGTGCATATCTGCCAATGTTTATGATGATCATGTCACAGACAGGTGCAGGTGATTGGGGCATCGTGACAAATATTATATATTTATTGCCACTTACATCAGTATTTATCGTTCCGGCATATATACTGATCGGAAAGGTTACTTTAGTTACGGGGCTTATATCATTAGCTATAATGGTAGTGGGAGTGCTTTTGATGCTTGTGATAGTATCACATATATTTGAGCATCTTATCTATTATAATGGTTCTCCATTGAAATTAAAGGATTTGATCAAAATCTATAAGGATAAAAGGAGGGCTAAATAATGGAAAAGAAAGGACTTTTTACAGGCTGTAGTGACGTAATAAGTTTTACGGCTCAACAGAATATAAAGGGAAATGGTTTTAAGAAATCTACAGTTATTGTAGGATTTATTATAGCAGTAGTTTTTGCTTTAATCAGTATCTTAATGGCGGTATTTCAGGATGATGAGACTAGTTCAGACATTCCAGGTGCAGATAACTATGAAGAAGTAGTTAAGGAGGATATGGAGGTTCTTGGACATATATCGAAAGTATTGCTGGTAGAGAACGAAGCGTTAGACAATGAGACTATGAATAATCTTGTGACTATAGCGTTGTCACTGGAAAATCTTTTAGACGAAAAGCTCACAGTAGAATATGTGGCTTGTGATGGTATAAAGGAAAGGGTTGCCAAAGACGAAAACGTTATAGCAGTAGAAATGGTAGAAGTGGAAAATGGTCGTTATGAGTTTCATACTTATGTTAAGCAGGACAGTAAGGTTGGAGAAGATGTAGCAGATACATATATGGAGTATGTTATCATGATGGTAGAATCACTTAGTTACCAGATGGCAGGCGTGACAGCAGATGATATTATCTATATGGAGGCTCCATACTATACAATGTCGCTTTCAGTTAATGATGAGGCAGAGGGCTTTGCAGTATCTCTTACAGAGATGCTTGTTCCTATGTTATTTTCATTTTTGATGTACGCCATGATACTTATGTATGGACAGAGCATCACAAAGAGTGTTGTAGCAGAAAAAGCATCCAAGCTTATGGAATATTTGTTGACATCTATTAAGCCATATGCACTTATAACAGGTAAGGTTGTTGCATTATCAGGAATGGCTATATTGCAGCTTGTTATATGGATTCTCTGTGGTGTGGCAGGATATTTTGCAGGTGCATATATTGCGGAAGGAATCAATCCTGATTATACAAATTATGTATCGCTTATTATAGATACAATGAGCAAGGAAAGTGATGCAGCGGCATTTAGTGTTATAGCTGTAGTATTGGCTTTGGTATCATTGATGGTAGGTTTTGTGATGTATTGTGTAATTGCAGCAATGGTTGCGGCAGCTGTAAGTAAGATAGAGGATATGTCCACAACCCAGACATTATTCCAGTTACCAGTTATAGTAGGCTGGTTAGTTGCCTACTTTGCACCAGTTACGGGAAATGATACGCTGATAAAGGTGGCAAATATGGTGCCAATAACATCGCCATTTATATTGCCAGCAAATATTGTTCTTGGAAGATGCAGCATTGTAGAGGGTGCTATTTCATTAGCAATTCTCATTGTGACAATATTTGTGCTTGTAATTTTTACAGGAAAGGTGTATAAGGGAAAGTTATTTAACAGAAAGTAATATTACTGACGTGAAATAGTGGAATAAAAGGAGAGTAAAATACATGAAAGAAAAGTTGGGAAGCTTTTTTAACAGAGTATTTATAGAAAAAATAGAGATTAGAAACAGAGTGTATCATGTCGCTCTGTTTCTGATTCCTGTTATTGGTATTATTTTAAAGAATGTTTTGCTTCAGGCGTATAATTTGGGAGAGAATCTCTATACGCCTGATTTTGGTAAGGCCATAAGCGAAACGTGGATGTATTGGATATATTACGTGGCCATAATGCTTGGGGTATTGTCCATATCACTTTTATTTAAGAAGAATAGCAACAGAATCAAATATATTATTGGATGGAATATATTCTTTACTGTATTGATATGTATGGATTTGATTTACAATCGCTCATTCTTTACAATGCCATCCATGGCGGATGTGTATATCTTCAAGAATTTTAGCGGATTCGAAGGTGGTGAGGTAACTTCTCTCATCTGTGGGTACGATATAATTCTGTTCTTAGATATCATAATCCATGCTATTTTTGTGTGGAAGTTTAAGCCTAGAAAGATTGATAAAGAAGTGAAAAAGAAGGCATTATTTAGGAGTGCATTGGTGGTTGTTTTGACATGTGCAGCTATCATATCCGCTATTCCTATTCAGGCGCGAGTTTTCCATATAAACACACATGTTATGGATGAAGATAACGATGCAACGGAACAGAGCAGATATTTATCTTCCTTTGGCTATCATGTAAGTGATGTTATTGAACTTATTGCAGATTTTCTTGATGATGAGTTGTCTGAAGAGGAACAGAATGAGATAGAAACATATTATGCATGGAAGAATGAAAATCTTCCTAATAATGAATATGCAGGTATATTTAACGGCAAGAATGTTTTATTTTTACAAATAGAATCATTGGAAACATTTGTAATCAATCAGACTATCGATGGTCAGGAGATAACTCCAAATATAAACAGACTTACACAGAGTGCATTTGTGTTTGACAATATATATGAGCAGGTTCAGGGCGGAAATAGCTCTGATGCAGATTTGATGTACACGACATCAAGACTTCCAGTTAGCAAGGGAAGTACATTCTTTAGATTTTCTGATGTTAAGCTCAATTCATTGCCAGGTATGCTTATGGAGAGAGGGTATGAGACTGTATATACGCAGGCTGTTAACGGCTCCTTCTGGAATTATGAGGAGGCGTGGAAAAACATGATAGGTCTTGATACTTTTATCGGGGCAGAGGAGCTTGATATGTCAGGTGATAAGATAGGCTTTACCATAAATGATAAAGACTATTTAGAGCAGGTATTTCCCAAAATCGAAGGTATATCGCAGCCATATTATGCTCACATTGTTTGTAATTCAAGCCATATGCCGTTCCAAATCCATGATGAGTCTATAAAAGAGCTTCAGTTAAGCGAGGAATTGGACAATTCATATCTTGGCGGTTATCTTCAGCTTTGCAGATATGTAGACACACAGATTGGAATATTGCTGGACAAGATGGAGGCGGCAGGTCTATTAGAAAATACTATTATAGTTGTTATAGGTGATCATACTGGTATTCATAAATATTATGAGTATTCTCTTGAAGAATGGTATGATGAATACCCATGGGTTGAGGCTAATGGCTATTATACAGTACCGCTCATTGTCTATAATGACTCTATAGGGCAGACTATTGAATCTGATGTATTGGCAGGACAGATAGACGTTATGCCTACATTGTCATATTTGCTTGGTTTTTCAGACGAAGAGTATATGGATGATGCCATGGGAAGAAATCTGCTTAAGACAAATCGTAGCTATGCCATATTCAGAGATGGCACAATCTATAGCGAAGGGCTGACAGAAGAAGAACTTGAGATAGTCAAGTCATCATATGGAGTAAGTGAACAATTGTTTCAGGTGGGCAAGTAATATGCGAGGGAGTTGCATGGTAAAAACTATTATAAAGAAATTGCTGATAGGTATGGGTGCGATTATCGGGACCTCAGTGTTACTAGTGATAATAATGAATTTATATATGTTTTTAACGACGTTTTCTGATATAATATCTGTAGAGGAAGCAGAAGAGTTGGAGAATGTTGATTGTATTATTGTGCTGGGGGCAGGAGTTCGTCCGGATGGAACACCTAGTCCAATGTTGCAGGATCGTCTGGATAAGGCTATCGAATTGTACCGACAAGGCGTATCCCATAAGGTTATAGTAAGTGGTGATCACAGAGAAGACAACTATGATGAGGTAAATGCCATGAAGCGTTACCTCATGGAATATGATGTTCCATCGAATGCTATTTTTATGGATCATGCGGGATTGTCCACATATGATTCTATGTATAGAGCAGTGCATATATTTGGAGTTGAGTCAGCAGTCATTGTGACACAGAAGTACCATATGTACAGAGCTGTATATGATGCTGAGTCTTTAGGGATTGATGCATATGGCGTAAATGCAGAGGATGTCACGTATAATGGTCAGACATATCGCGAAATCAGGGAGATAGCTGCCAGAGTTAAGGATATTATGTATTGTATATTCGAGCCTGAGGCAACTGAGGGAGGAGAGCCTATATCTCTAGAAGAGAGTGGAGATGTGACAAATGACTAAATCAAAGCTTATTAAGAGATTATCTATTGCTGTAGCGACTATAGTGGCTACAGTAGGTGTGTCTTTTGGTGTTGGAAGTCTATCAGAAAATGAGCCACATAAGAGTAAAAAAGAAGTATCCGGGAATCTTGAAATTCATTACATGGACGTGGGACAAGGGGATGCGACACTCATAAAATGTGATGATAAGACATTACTTATAGACGCAGGTGACAACAGCCAGGGAATGAATGTCAGGTCGTATTTAGAAAATCAGGGTATAGAGAGACTCGATTATGTTATTGGCACACATCCGGATGCAGACCATATCGGTGGACTGGATGTGGTTATTTATAATTTTGATTGTGGCACCGTTCTTATGCCTGATGAATCGAAGGACACCAAGACGTATGATGATGTAATACAGACTATTGAGAATAAAAATTATAAGATTACTTTGCCAAAGGTTGGGGAGACATACAGCCTTGGTGAGGCAGAATTTACAATCATAGCACCAAATAGAGATTATGATGATGCAAATGATGAATCGATAGGCTTGTTGCTTACATATGGTGAAACGTCTTTTCTATTTACAGGAGATGCTGAAGAAGAGGCAGAAACAGACATTTTGAATAATGGCATTGATATACATGCGGACGTATATAAGGCTGGGCATCATGGCAGCAGGACATCATCAGGAGAAGAATTTCTTGCAAAAATTGAACCAAAAGCTGTAGTTATAAGCTGTGGTGAGAACAATTCATATGGACATCCTCATGCAGACATATTAAATTACTGTTTAACTAATAAAATACCATTGTATAGAACGGATATGCAAGGTACAATAGTGGCTAAGTCGGATGGCAAGACCATCACATGGAATATGTCTCCATATGAGAGATATTAGATATTTATCATACGATAAAACAGGTAAGAGGAGATGGTTACGTGAGAAAAAGCTTCCAAATGTTGAAGAGAGCAACAGCAGTTTTATGTAGTGTGGCGGTGGTGTTATCTACGGTGGGATGTGGTGGCAACCAAGGTAAAGCTACAGGTGGACATGATGTAACTACCGGTAGATGGAGAGAGAAAGAGGAGACTACTTTTGAAAGTGTTGTGTCAGAAGAGATTGCTGAGGAATCAGTTAGTGAGGTAACTACAGAAGAATCTATATTTTTTGAAGAGACTTCTCAGATGAACACAGAACAGCAAACGACGACGGTAGATATAACAGAAGGGAATGGAACTCCATACGAAACACATGGAAGATTGTCTGTTTCCGGCACAAGGCTTGTTGACCAGTATGGTAATTCATACAGCTTAAAGGGCGTAAGTACACATGGTATCTCCTGGTATCCACAGTATGTGTCGTACGATACATTCAAAGAATTACGTGATACATGGGGAGCTAATGTGGTTCGAATTGCTATGTATACGGCAGAGTATAATGGTTATTGTTCTGGTGGCAATAAGGAAGAATTAAAAGCATTGGTCAAAAAAGGTATTGATGCAGCAACTGAATTAGGTCTATATGTTATCGTTGATTGGCATATTTTGACAGACACAAATCCTTGGCAGAATAAGGAAGAAGCAGTAAAATTCTTCAGTGAGATATCCGAACAGTATAAAAGCTATGACAATGTTATATATGAGATATGTAACGAACCAAATGGCGGAACTACTTGGGCAGACATAAAGTCATATGCCATGGAGGTCATACCTGTCATAAGAGCCAATGACAGTGATGCAATTATTATAGTAGGAACACCTAATTGGTCACAGGATGTGGAGCAAGCGTCTTATGATAAGATAACGGGTTATGATAATGTTATGTATGCACTTCATTTCTATGCGGCAACACATAAGCAATGGCTAAGAGATAAAGCACAGATAGCTATAAATAATGGGTGCCCATTGTTTGTGTCTGAATTTAGCATATGTGACGCATCGGGCAATGGAGCTTTGGATATAAATGAAGCAAACATGTGGCTTGATTTCCTTAATGATAATGGAATAAGTTATGTAGGCTGGAACCTATCAAATAAGGAGGAAGCAAGTGCATTATTCCAGAGCTGGTCTAGTAAGATAAGCGGGTTTGAACAGTCTGAGCTGTCTGAATGGGCAAAATGGCTGAAATTAGCCATTCAGGAATAATTACAAATAATAAGAGTTAAATGCAAAAGAGAATTTGGCAAAAATATATTGACAAATTCTCTTTTTGTAAATATACTTTGACTATCAAAATATTTCTTATTTAGGATAAAATTGAAAAAAATACAAGGTATTTTCCCAATTTTCTCATGAATAAGCGAGAAATGATATCAAAAAACATCAAACATCAAAAAAAGAAAAAAGGAGATTCTAGCAATGTTAGAGAAGATTCAGGAAATCGTTGCAGAGCAGTTAAGCTGTGACGTATCAGAGGTTAAGGAGACAACAAATTTTAAGGAAGATTTAAACGCTGATTCATTAGATTTATTTGAATTAGTTATGGCTCTTGAAGAGGAATACAACATTGAGATTCCTTCAGAGGATCTTGCTGAGTTAAATACAGTAGAAGATGTTATGAAGTATCTTCAGGCAAAAGGTGTATAATTAACGAATAGGAGTATTAAAAATGATAGCATACGTATTTCCAGGACAGGGTGCTCAGGTTGTGGGCATGGGTAAAGATTTCTATGAGAAGTCTGATATAAGTAAGAAGATTTTCGACAAAGCAACAGAGCTTTTAGGATTTGATATGGCTAAGCTTTGCTTTGAAGAAAATGATGATATCAATATCACAGAATACACACAGGCAGCATTACTTACAACTTCAATTGCTATGTTAAAGGTTCTTGAAGAGACAGGAGTGAAGCCGGATGTGTGTGCAGGCTTGAGCCTCGGGGAATACTGTGCTATGACAGCTGCAGGAGTAATGGATTTTGAGGATGCCGTTAAAGCAGTTAGACAGAGGGGTATATTGATGCAGGAAGCAGTTCCTAACGGAATTGGTGCTATGTCGGCAATCATTGGACTTGATGGTCAGGTGATTGCTGATATCTGCGACAAGATTGATGGAGTATCAGTGGCAAATTATAATTGTCCAGGACAGATAGTTATAACAGGAAAGAAGGAAGCAGTTGAAGAAGCTAACGTAAAGCTTTCAGAGGCAGGCGCAAAGAGATGTGTAATGCTTAATGTAAGTGGACCATTCCATTCAGCTATGCTTGAGGAAGCTGGAGAAGAACTGTACAAGGTTCTCGAAAATGTTGAGCTTCATGATTTTGAGATTCCTTATGTAACAAACGTGACAGCAGAGTATGTTACAAAGGAGAATAAGGATGAAATAAAGGAAATGTTAAAGCGTCAGGTTTCATCTTCAGTTCTGTGGATTCAGAGTGTTGAGAATATGATTGACAATGGCGTAGATACATTTATTGAGATTGGACCAGGTAAGACACTTACAGGTTTTATAAAGAAGATTGCTAAGGCAGTAGGCAAGGAAGTGGATACATATAATATTGAAAAATATGAGGACGTGGCTGCAGTAGTGGCTCAAATCGCATAAGGATTTTGCTAGAGAATGTATATAGCAAGACAATGTGAGATGGTCAGAGAAAAATCGTTATACGATTTTTCGCAAAAAGTTAAATAAAGGAGATACAAGATATGTTTAAGGATAAAGTAGCTATAGTAACAGGTGCTGCAAGAGGTATCGGTAAAGGAATCGCACTTCGACTTGCATCTCAGGGAGCAACAGTAGTTGTAAATTATGCAGGTTCAGAGGCAGCAGCTAACGAAGTAGTGGAGACTATTAAGAACAATGGCGGAGAGGCATATGCTTACAAATGTAACGTAGCTAATCTTGCAGAAGTTGAGCAGATGGTTGCAGACGTTGTAGAAAAGTACGGTCGTGTTGATATACTTGTAAATAATGCAGGTATCACAAAGGACAACCTTATATTGAAGATGACAGAGCAGGATTTTGAGGATGTTATAGATGTAAACTTAAAAGGTGCATTCAACGGTATCAAGGCTGTTACAAAGCAGATGATGAAGCAGCGTTACGGAAGAATCATCAACCTTTCAAGTGTTGTAGGAGCTATGGGAAATGCCGGACAGGCAAATTACTGTGCATCTAAGGCAGGTGTTATAGGGTTGACAATGTCAGCAGCAAGAGAGCTTGCTTCAAGAAACATTACAGTTAATGCAGTAGCACCAGGTTTTATTGATACAGATATGACAAAGGTACTTCCAGATGCAGTTAAGGAAGGCTTGCTTGCTCAGATACCAGCCAAGAAGCTTGGTGATGTATCTGACATAGCAAATGCAGTAGAGTTCCTTGCAAAGGAAGATTCAGTGTATATAACAGGACAGGTTATCCATGTAAATGGTGGACTTTGGATGTAGTTAAAATAACGAAGTAAGGAGAAAAAAATGAAGCGAGTAGTAGTTACAGGATTAGGTGCTGTCACACCAATAGGCATTGGCGTAGACAATTTCTGGAATGGAATAAAGGAAGGTAAAGTAGGTATCTCAACTATCAACAAGTTTGATGCCTCTGATTTTAAGGCAAAGGTAGCAGGTCAGATTAATGATTTTAACGCAAAGGAATATATGGATCCAAAGGCTGCAAAGAGAATGGATACATTCTGTCAGTATGCAGTTGTAGCAGCAAATGAGGCTGTAAAAGATGCTGGTCTTGAAATGGAGAAGGAAGATCCATACATGGTCGGTATATCTATAGGTTCAGGTATCGGTGGTCTTGAGATTACAGAGAAAGAAACACAGAAGCTTTTAGAAAAAGGACCAGGAAGAATCGCACCGCTTGCAGTGCCACTTATGATTACAAATATGGCAGCTGGTAATGTATCTATAGCACTTGGTGCTAAGGGCAAATCTCTTAATGTAGTAACAGCTTGTGCCACAGGTACACACAGCATTGGTGAAGCTTATAGAAGCATTCAGTGTGGAGATGCAGATGTGATGGTAGCAGGAGGTACAGAGTCTTGTATATCACCTGTAGGTGTAGGTAGCTTTGCAGCGCTTACAGCGCTTAGCACAACAGAAGATCCAATGGAGGCATGCAAGCCTTTTGACCAGGATAGAAATGGTTTCGTTATGGGCGAAGGTGCAGGTGTGGTTATCTTAGAGTCGCTTGAGCATGCCGAGGCGAGAGGTGCAAAAATTTATGCCGAGGTAGTAGGATACGGAGCAACATCAGATGCGTTCCATATTACATCGCCTGCAGAGGATGGCTCAGGTGCAGCCAGAGCGATGTCAAATGCCATGAATGAAGCTGGTATAGAGCCTTCACAGGTCGAATATATTAACGCTCATGGAACAAGCACACATCACAATGATTTATTTGAGACTAAGGCTATTAAGCTTGCATTTGGTGATGCTGCTAAGAATGTAAAGGTAAATTCTACAAAGTCTATGGTTGGTCATCTTCTTGGTGCGGCTGGTGCGGTTGAATTTATCACATGTGTTAAGTCAATTGAGGATAGTTATGTTCATCAGACAGTTGGTCTTAAAAATCCAGATGAAGGATGTGACCTTGACTACTGTATGGGAAGTGGAGTAAATATGGAAGTAAATTATGCTATATCTAACTCACTTGGTTTTGGTGGTCATAACGCAAGTATCTTAGTTAAAAAGTTTGTTAAGTAAAAAAGCAGGTTTTTCCAGATTGGCAATGAACGGAATAATGGCAGAAAGGAAATAAAAATGGAATTCAATCAGATTATAGAGTTGATTAAGACAATTTCAGATTCAAAGGTTACATCATTTACTCTTGAAGAGGGTGATAAGAAGCTTACAATAAAGGCTGGAGATAACAATAAGCAGCCACAGATAGTTCAGGTACCAGCAACAACAGTTGCTACACCTATGATACAGCCAGTGGCACCAGTTGTTGCAGCACCAGTAGCAGAGGTAACACCAGCTACTACAGCAGATGCAGCCGGCGGGGCTGTTGATGAAAATGTTAAAACTATAACATCTCCACTTGTTGGAACATTTTATAGTGCGTCATCACCAGACGCAGAGCCATTTGTAAGAGTAGGCGATACAGTTAAGAAGGGTCAGGTAGTTGGTATAGTTGAGGCCATGAAGCTTATGAATGAAATTGAAAGTGAGCATGACGGTGTTATCACAGAGATTATTGTAAATAATGGTGATATGGTAGAGTACGGACAGGTGCTTATAAAGGTGAAATAGTGTAAAACGCTTCGCTACGGATAGTACTGTGGCAGACAGAAAGGAATAACAAATGTTAGGAATAAAGGAAATTCAGGAGATAATCCCACACAGACATCCATTTTTACTTGTGGATAAGATAGAAGAACTTGAGCCGGGCAAGAGAGCTGTAGGCTACAAGGCAGTAACATATGATGAGTCATTCTTCAAGGGTCATTTCCCACAGGAACCTGTTATGCCAGGTGTTCTTATGGTGGAGGCTCTTGCACAGGTTGGTGCTGTTGCGGCTCTTAGCTGTGATGAATTCAAGGGTAAGACAGTGTACTTTGGTGGAATCAATTCATGTAAATTCAAGAAGAAGGTTGTGCCAGGTGATTTAGTTAAGCTTGAGTGTGAAATGATAAAGGTTAAAGGACCTGTTGGAGTTGGTAAGGCAACAGCGACAGTTGATGGAAAGGTTGCAGTGGCAGCAGAGCTTACATTTGTCATTGGTTAATTTGAGAATGTAACTAAGTAGAAAGCGTATAAATGTCGAAGATTGGAGCATATATGTTTAGAAAGATTCTTATTGCAAATCGTGGTGAGATAGCAGTTCGTATTATCAGAGCTTGTAGAGAGCTTGGTATCAAGACAGTTGCAGTATATTCTGAGGCGGATGCAGATGCATTACATACACAGCTTGCAGATGAGGCTGTATGTATAGGACCTGCAAATTCAGCAGAGAGTTATCTCAATATGGAGAGACTTCTAAGTGCAACCATAGTTACAGGAGCGGAAGCTATTCACCCAGGTTTTGGATTTTTATCAGAAAACAGTAAATTTGCACAGATGTGTGAGAAATGTAATATTACATTTATTGGACCTAGTGCAGAGATTATAGATAAAATGGGTAACAAATCAGAAGCAAGAGCTACTATGATTAAGGCAGGAGTTCCTGTTACACCGGGAACAACTGAACCAGTGTATGATGCTGTAGAAGGACATAAAATAGCTGACGAGATGGGTTATCCGGTTATCGTTAAGGCATCATCAGGCGGTGGTGGAAAGGGAATGAGAATTGTTGAGAATTCAGATGAGTTTGAGGCAAACTTTAACACTGCTCAGAGAGAGTCTGTAAATGCTTTCGGTGATGATACAATGTACATTGAGAAATATATACAGAGTCCAAGACATATTGAGTTCCAGATTCTTGCAGACAGTCATGGTAATGTTGTTCATCTTGGAGAGAGAGATTGTTCAATACAGAGAAAACATCAGAAGATGATAGAGGAATCGCCTTCAGTTGCTATCAATGATGATTTGAGAGCCAGAATGGGTGAGACTGCGGTAAAGGCTGCTAAGGCAGTTGGATATGTAAGTGCTGGAACTATCGAATTTTTGCTTGATAAGAGTGGTGAGTTTTATTTTATGGAAATGAACACTCGTATACAGGTAGAACATCCTGTTACAGAGATGGTAACAGGTATGGACCTTATAAAGGAGCAGATTCGTATAGCGGAAGGACTTGAAATTTCTGTAAAGCAGGAGGATATAAAGGTAAACGGTCATGCCATAGAGTGCCGTATCAATGCCGAAAATCCATCAAAGAATTTCATGCCATGTCCAGGCACAATACAGAACCTTCATTTTCCTGGCGGAAATGGTGTTCGTGTGGATTCGGCTATATATAATGGTTATAAGATTCCACCAAATTATGATTCAATGATATGTAAGATTATAGTTCATGACAAGGATAGAACAGCTGCCATTAACAAGATGCAGTCAGTTCTTGGAGAGCTTGTTATTGAAGGTGTACAGACAAATATAGATTTCCAGTTTGATCTGATTGGTAACGAAAGGTTTAGAAGCGGAGATATCAATACTCACTTTATACATGATGAGTATGGATTGTAGGAGATTAAGTCATGGCATTAAAGGAAATGTTTAAGAAAACAACATATATATCAATAGAGAGAAGTCAGGCACTTAAAAGTGAGAAGGCGGTTACACCATCTGACAATGTTCCAGAGGGACTTTGGATGAAGTGTGGTAATTGCGGTGACGCTGTTTACACAGAAGATGTGGAAAATAATGGTCATGTATGCCCTAAGTGTGGATACAATTTCAGAATAGGTGCATGGCAGAGAATTGAGATGGTTGTAGACGAGGAAAGCTTTGTAGAGTGGGACAGAGATCTTGTGACAAGCAATCCTTTGAACTTTCCTGGTTACGTAGATAAGCTTACGGCGCTCAAGGAAAAGACACAGCTTGATGAAGCTATAGTGACAGGCGAAGCTACAATTCACGGACAGAGAACAGCTATCGGTGTATGTGACTCGAGATTCCTTATGGGAAGCATGGGTGAAGTTGTCGGAGAGAAGGTAACACGTCTCGTTGAGAGAGCTACAGAAAATGAGATTCCTGTTATTATATTTGCATGTTCTGGTGGAGCAAGAATGCAGGAAGGTATTGTATCTCTTATGCAGATGGCTAAGACATCTCAGGCTATAAAGAAGCACAATGACAAAGGCTTATTATATGTATCCGTTCTCACAGATCCTACAACAGGTGGTGTTACAGCAAGTTTCGCAATGCTTGGAGATATTATCCTTGCAGAGCCAGGTGCACTTATCGGTTTTGCAGGCCCTAGAGTTATCGAACAGACTATTGGCCAGAAGCTTCCAGAAGGCTTCCAGCGTTCAGAATTCTTGTTGGAAAAAGGTCTTATAGATGGTATTGTTAAACGTCGTGATTTGCGGGAGACTCTCAGCGAAATCATCAGAATGCATACAGCAAAGACAGATAGAATCAATACTTATGAGCATTATTTGAGAAAGAACGCACCTATAGCAGCTATTCCTCTCAAGAAAAATGATACGGTAAGCTGTTGGAACAAGGTGCAGATATCACGTTCAGCACAGAGACCTACAGCACTTGATTATATTAACCTTATATTCAAGGATTTTATAGAGCTTCACGGTGACAGAGCATTTCGTGATGACGGTGCTATAGTTGGTGGTATTGCTACAGTTGGTGGCAGACCAGTAACTGTTATAGGTCAGCAGAAGGGTAAGAATACAAAGGATAATATCCTTAGAAATTTTGGTATGCCAAATCCAGAGGGTTATAGAAAGGCTCTTCGTCTTATGAAGCAGGCGGAGCGATTCAATAGACCTATCATCTGTTTTGTTGATACTCCGGGAGCATTCTGTGGTATCGAAGCAGAGGAAAGAGGTCAGGGCGAGGCAATTGCCAGAAATCTTTACGAGATGTCAGGCTTGAAGGTACCTGTTCTCACAATTGTTATTGGTGAAGGCGGAAGCGGTGGAGCATTGGCAATGGCTGTTGGTAATGAAGTGTGGATGCTTGAGAATTCAACATATTCAATCCTCTCACCAGAAGGCTTTGCTTCTATTCTCTGGAAGGATTCAAAGAGAGCAGCCGAAGCTTCAGAGGTTATGAAGATTACTGCAAAGGATCTTAAAGAGCTTGGTATTATAGAGAAAATTATTCCTGAACCATCGCCAGCATCTGAGGACAATCTATCAGATATAGCAGGCTTTATGAAGGGTTATATAAAGGAATTTTTGGCCTTATATAAGAGTAAGACTAAAGAAGAAATCGTTGAGCAAAGATATGACAGATTTAGAAATTTTTAGAGGTAGGACTTATGAAGTTTAAGGCATTAAATATTGATGGGCTTGTGGCTAAGTACCCAATTGTCCAGGGAGGCATGGGCATAGGCATAAGCTTATCAAACCTTGCGGGGCATGTAGCCCTGGCAGGAGGAGTAGGTGTTATATCTACTGCGCAGATTGGTTTTAAGGAAGAAGGCTTTGAGGAAAAGCCATATGAGACAAATCTTGCAACCATAAAGAAATATATTGACAAGGCCCGTGAAATAGCAAAGGGTGGAGTTATAGGTGTAAATATAATGGTAGCCACAAAGCACTACGAGGAGTATGTTAAGGCTGCTGTCAAAGCTGGAGTTGACCTTATAATATCAGGTGCAGGGCTTCCAACTAATCTACCAGAGTTTGTTAAGAACACAAAGACGAAGATTGCGCCTATTGTGTCTTCAGTAAAGTCTGCAAAGGTTATATGTAAGCTTTGGGACAGACGTTACGGAAAGTCACCAGATATGGTGGTTATCGAGGGCCCTAAGGCAGGGGGACATCTTGGATTTTCAAAGGAAGATGTTGAAAATATCACCGACGAAGAGTATGAGAAGGAAATAGTTGCTATAAAGGAAGTAGTGGATGAATATAGCAAGAAATATGACAAGCATATACCTGTAGTATTCGGAGGTGGCGTCTATGACAAGGCGGACATGGAACATTATATGGGTCTCGGAATAGATGGCGTACAGATGGGAACAAGATTTGTTACTACTTACGAGTGCGACGCATCTGATGAGTATAAGCAGACTTATATCAATGCAACAAAGGATGATATACGCATAGTTAAAAGTCCTGTAGGTATGCCAGGTAGAGCTATTTACAACGAATTTATGGAAAAATCAGAAGAAGGTAATTTTAAGCTTAGAAAATGCTATCAATGCCTTAATGGATGCAAAGCAAAGGATATACCGTATTGTATTACAGATGCACTTATAAATGCTGCAAAGGGAAACGTGGACAATGCACTTTTATTCTGTGGTGCTAATGCATATAAGTCCCAGAAGCTAGAACACGTAAGCGACATCTTTGCAGAATTGTTGTCGTAAAGTTTTGTTTGTAGGTATTAAGTACAATAAAAATTAAGGCTGGAGTGTCTATGCAAAATAATTATTCTCTAAGATACTAGAAAATGAAAAATAGGGTATCTTAGGGAATAATTTTTTTATTGTATAGGAAAGTTCTCGAAACTTTCCTATACAATAAAAATGCTCCGCAAAGGAATAAAAAATATGCCTATTTTCAGGTGGAAATCTTATAAAAATGTATCTTTCTTATCTAAAATTTTCTGTAGATCCTTCTTAGCATATCATCCCACAATATCATCTTCCCTTTGTAACTTTTTATTGATTCTATATGAAAATGGTTTATAATGGGTTGTAAAAAGCGATGCTAAAGTGATTGAAAATCATTAGTGGAACAGGTTTTTTGTAATAAAGTAATATGAAAAATGGCACATTAAATGTCGAAAATGGCACATTTGAAAATGCGCAAACAAAAGAGTGATATATTGTTCAATGAATAAATCAGGTAGGAGAACAATTGCATGATTGAGAGATTAGTAGACAAAATAGTAAACCAGCAACTTGAAAATGAGACAATATCAAGAGAGGAGGTTGATATATATAAATATGGATATTATTTATTGTTAGAGATTATTATGAATATCATAATAGCTATATTTATTGGATTTATTTTTAGAGACATCAAAACGGTTATAATATTCTTGCTGATATATATTCCTTTAAGAACGTATAGTGGTGGTTGGCATGCAAATAGATTATGGAAATGTACACTTATATCAAATTTTATATTAATCATAGCAGAGATTATTGCAAATTGTTGGATACAATATGTTTCTCTTTCTGTTAGTTTGTTAATTGTAATATGTTGTGTAGTTATAATACTATTCATGTCACCTGTTGATACAGAAACAAAGAGATTAAATGATATTGAGAAAAAAATATATAAAAGAAAAACACATGTTATTGTAGTTGTTCAAATGTGCATATTGACTGCTTGTGTAATGTTCTTCGATGATAAATATTCTATAATAATTGAGTATGCATATTTGGTGCAGTCATTAATGTTAGTAGCTGAAAAAGTGATAAAATGGTGAATTTTAAAAGTAAATTCCGTATGCAAGACTAAATTCCACCACCTATTTAAAAATTGCTAAATTTTAAAAGTTTCTCTTTAAATGTTAGGGGACAGATGTTATAATTAACCTACATTTTTAATGGATTTAGGAATTTTAGGTATGGAAAACAAGCCTCTGAAAAAGTTGTTTTCAAGACTAAATTCCACAGGCTTAAGTGAGATTTTTATAAATTGTCTCTGGCTTGTATCTACTAAATGTATTGAATTATTTTTTTAGCAACTTTGGTGACAAGGTCACATCGTCGGCTGGGACGAATTTAAGTTGCAAGGCCTCGAGTATCTCGGGGCCCCATTTATTTAGAGCCAATTCATATGGTGTTTTACCATTGAGCTTCTGTCTAGGAGTTGCATTGATATGGTTTACAGCCTTTTTGATATCCCATTGGGAAAGTGTTTCGAAAACCGTTCCTTTAGGGATTATCATACGAAGCATTGTATGAATATTTTCAATACCACCTTTTTGATTGCTACGCATTGGGTCACAATAGTAAAGACTCATTCGCTGAATACCATTAACTCCAGTCTCGATATCTTCGGCTTTACCGAACTCACTTCCTCTATCAGTTAAACAGACTTCAAACACAGATAGAAAATTATATGTACCTAAAGAGTGTTCTATTTGATCTATAGCTGCACGTACAGCACCAGAAGTACATCTGTTTAAAAGCCTGGCTATAAACAGTTCCATCTCGGGTATATAAAAGGTTAAGATACATTTATTAGAACCTTTTGCTGATACGACAGTATCCATTTCACAAAAATATGGAGGATTAAGATCTTTGAAATCATTGTAGGTTCTGCCAATGAAAACTTCTCGATTAGTAATACCTTCTTTTGTTCCTTTTCTAGGTTTGAATTTTGTCTTTCTTTTGAGATCAATATTTCTTGAAAGAAGAACACCTTTATCAATGTAATTGTATAGGGTAGTAACACTTATTCCTAGTTCAGGATGGTTTGTTAAGATATGATATGGTGATTGTCCCTGATTAACTAAAGGTGTAACTACTGCATCAAGAGCTCTAGCTTCTCGTTTAGTAAGGTTAATCCCCTCACGGGAACTAGATAGTTTTTCTGAGTACTTTCTGTGAGCAAAATGTGCATCATAGGAATATTTGTGAGGAATGGTGCATTTGCTTAGTGACTTTTCACAACCATTACATACAAATGGAGCTTTGTCTAATCTACGACAATGTTCTTTTTCAAAATGTTTGCATACTTGATTACATTTGAAGCAAGAACGACACTTCTGGTCGCATATGAAGAGTTTTTCGCATACATTTGTCTTCTTACATCTAAAACGATGAATACAGAAGTTATGTGGGTTATTAAAACTACCCTTATTCCATGTATTTGTTGTTCTGTGTAGCTTAACTTCTTTTGAAATAGTAGTCGGGTCTTTACAAAGAAATTTAGCAATATCTTTAAATGACTTGCCTTCATTAAGTGATTTTTCTATGTATCGTCTATCTTCAAGTGTAAGGTGTTTCTGGTTTCCTGGTATTAATTTTGACATATATAGCCTCCTTCTGATGAAGCCAGAGACTATAAAACAATAACAGATATATGAGATGTGTTAAAGATTAAATTCTACTTATCCAAGACTAAATTCCACTTATGCTTGAGGGAGTGGAATTTAAAATTTTAATTTTCG
>JAFQVJ010000040.1 GCA_017408025.1 Lachnospiraceae bacterium | reverse complement strand
GCTCTTCCGATCTTGGTATGTTCTTACTATGGCACACCGCCTGTAGCAATATTGTCTGACATATAAAAGACGAACTGTAATAAACTCTTCGAAAAAGGGCGTTTAGAAAGTTCCGAGTTCTCGAAAAAAGCGCGTTTAAAATAAACACAGATAATCGGTGTAGAGGATAATAAAAGTATTGAGGGCATAAAAAAGGAAGGTTGCAGTCGCCTGTGATAACGGGGAAATACAATCTTCCTATAATGTGAATTATATAATTGTGAAATAGTACTTTTTGGTTATTGTTAGTCGCCGAAGCTTATGCCCAGTGCCTTTGCTTCTTTTATAATAGAACATTTAGGATCAACCATCTTTAGTTTGCCAGCTACATCTGCTAATGGTATTCTAACGACTTCACCATTTTTCATACCCACCATGTTACCGTAATCCTTATCCAATATCATCTGTGCTGCTGCAGCACCAAATCTTGAGGATAAAACTCTGTCATACGGACATGGGCTACCACCACGCTGCGTATGTCCTGGGATAGTTACACGAATCTCCTGACCTGTTTTTTCTTCTATGCGCTTACCAATCTCATAAGAAACTGATGGATAAGGTGATTCTGCAAGCTTTGCTTTATATTCCTTTTTGCTAAGCTTAGCATCTTCCTTAGATATAGCGCCCTCTGCTACGGCAAGTATAGAGAAACGTTTGCCGGCTTTTGTACGCTTGTTAATAGCAGAAACTACCTTATCGATATCATATGGAATCTCAGGAATGAGTATGATATCTGCACCAGATGCGATACCTGCATGAAGTGTAAGCCATCCTACTTTGTGTCCCATAACTTCTACAATAAATACACGACCATGGCTGGCAGCAGTCGTATGAATACAGTCAATAGCGTCAGAAGCTATATTTACTGCACTTTGGAAACCAAATGTCATGTCAGTGCCCCACAAGTCATTGTCGATTGTCTTTGGAAGAGAAACGATATTTAATCCTTCCTCGCGTAAAAGATTTGCAGTTTTCTGTGAACCATTTCCACCTAATACTACAAGACACTCCAGCTTGAGTTTTTTGTATGTTTTTTTCATCAACTCAACCTTATCATTACCTTTTGCATCAGGAGTCCTCATCAGCTTAAATGGTTGTCTGGAAGTGCCGATGATAGTACCACCTTGTGTAAGAATTCCAGAGAAATCGTTTGGAGTCATGACTCTGTAGTCCTCATACATAAGACCTTTGTACCCTTCGATAAAACCAATAATTTCAACATCCTTTAAGTTGTTGTAAAGTGCCTTGGCAACTCCACGCATTGTAGCATTTAAGCTCTGGCAGTCACCACCGCTTGTAAGCATTCCAATTCTCATATTTTTACCTCATTTCTTGTAATATTATATTATAAACGATAACAATAATTTTATTATATCAAAGGTGAGGATGGGATTCAATGGAATTTATAAAAATACAATAATGTGATGGCTGTTAAACGAGGAATAAGGTATAATAGGAGATAAATGTGTCAGTGAAAAGGGTAGAGAGGAGGTATATTATGTTATATTCCGGAATGTTGATAGGTAATATAAGAAAGAGGTATAAGATATCAAGACGAGCCTTAGGGTATGGTTTAGTGAGTAACACAGCACTTACATATATTGAAAATGGTGAGCGAAGTGTTGGAAAATTATTGTTTGAAGCGTTATATCAAAGATTGGGAAAATATAGTGGTAGATTTGAGACTCTTGTAGACGGCGATGAGTATGAACTGTTGGAAATGCGCTGGAATATACAGGATTGTATAGATGAAGGGAAATACTCCGAAGCAAAAAAAATAGTGGAAGAGTATAAATGTAAAGCTGTAGAGAAGTGGGATATACAAGCTATAATTTTACTGGAGTGTGAGCTTATGTTTAGAACAGGTGCAAAGCCACAGCAGTATATGGGAAAGCTATTGAAGGGAATACAGTGTACGATTCCACATTTTGAGATAGATAAATTTGAAGATTATCTATACAGTACTATGGAGATGATGCTGATTCAGCAATATGTAAGATGTATGGAGCTCATAGGTCAAGAGGAAGAGGCAGTCGGATTGTACAAGCGTATATTAAAATATCTTGAACAGGATAGATATGACAGAAGTGAAAGAGCTATGTTGTACAGATATCCAGGATATTTACTCGTAGAGTATTATATAAGAAAACAGAGCTATGAGAAGGCAAAACCGATATGTATGAAAGTATATGATGAGGTAAAAAAAGCACAGACAATCACTTTTTTCGCAGACATATGGCAACAGTCGATAGTATGTCGTGAAAAATGTGGGGAGGATATGAGCAAGGAAAAGAAATATCTTGACACTTTAAAGAGCAGGAATAAGGAATATGGTGTCAGAGATATCCAGGATTATTTCCCTAGATATGTGGAGGATAAGGCATATAGTGTAAATGCAGTTATAAGGCAACGGAGAAAAATGTTGGGTATGACGCAAGAGGATTTAGCGGGGGAAATATGTGATACATCGACAATATCCAGACTAGAGAATAATAGATATGTGTTGCGGGGAAGACTAAAGACACCACTTCTTCAAGCTGTGAAAATGTCTGGTGATACACATATAGCAAGCGTGGATACTTATGATTACACAGTTTTTGATGAGCTTAATAAGATAAATGATGGAATTAATGCTGGTAATCCAGACGCAATGGAAAAAATATTGGATGGGATAGTTGCGAAATATGAACTTACATCAATAAATAGTAAGCAATACATATATTCCATGAGAGAGCAGATACAGGTTATGAAAACGGGAAAAAGTAGTGAACCTGAAGCCGAGCTAGAAGATTTGTTATCTAAAAGTCTTGGAGATTTTAAAACTCAAAAATTAGATAATGTGATACTGCTTGAGAACGAAATGCTACTTTTCGAAAAATTGATAAAAATATATAAGCGACAGAAAAATATTGAGGAATCTATTAGATACTTAAGGCAGCTTGAAAATGTATATAGGTGTTCTTATAGAAATAAATGCTATGGGTATGTGAGTGTTTGTGAAAATTTGGGAGATGTATTGGGGGAGGCTGGATATATTGATGAAGCTAATGACTATGTTATGAGAGCGGTGAAGGGAAGCATAGCCATAGACTTCATGCCATATATTCCATATTTGGCATATGGTTATGTTTGGAATGTAATAAATGAAAAAAGCAACATAGATCAGGCTGACAAGGCGATGTGTAAAAAAATGGCAGAATGGTGCTATGTTACTTCGAATATATACGGCGATGAGAAAATCAAAGGTAAAATTGAAGACATGTGCATGTCAATAGGAGTAGAATTGGATGTAATATGATTCTATTTTAATGTTTTGTATTGTAATATTTCTTTGAATAAAAGACCATGGCAAAAGTGTGAAAAAGTTAAAAAAATTTTCACACTTTTGCCATGGTCTGGTTTTTGGGCTTATGATAAATTAAAAGTGCATGCAAAAAATATTATACAAGGAGATTAACAAATGAAGCAGATTAAAGGAATTGCAATGATATCATTATGTCTAATAATGATGTTTAATGGGGTATTATTAGGTATGCCTAATAAAGAAAATGGAGATATAGCTAAACAAGAGGGTACAAATTTGGTTGAGAAGGACGAGAAAGTCTTAGACAAATATGTTGACAATGTAAATAAAAATATGTATGCTCAGTTGGCAAAGTGTTTTTGCGGGGAAGAAGAGAAAAATTTGGATAAGTTTTTTGCAGATGCACAAAACAAAAAAGACCATATTGGAATATACAATGTAAAATACATAAGTGATTATGGCATCACAGAAATGGAAAACGAAGAAATTGAGGTTTTCTATGACAAGTTTGAAGATGTAAAAATATATTTAGTGTGGTTGGAATGTAGTGTTAAAACTTCGAATCAGTATCACGTAGATGGAAACAATTACTATCAAATGGTAATGGTGACCGAAAATAATAAAAGAAAAATTGCAGAATTTTCGGTGGCTTGTGAGAGTATTATTTTCGATGCTATCGGAAATGATGATTTTGAGCTGACAGAAGAACAATATGAAAATTATGTATGTAATAGAATTTCGATGTTCGAGGAATTAGATGATTTTGAAGTGGTTGCAGAAACTGATTTAAATGATGGTATAAGTTTAATGGCAACATACACACCAAAAACATTATCATCATATGTTTTTCCGACGAACATACGTGTAAAGAATACATCTACTGGTGCGATTGTGAGTAAGAATTTTAAAAATTACTGTTATGTTGTAAGTGCGGGAGAATTTGGTAGTGGAACAGATGGTGCTACAACAGTACATATAGAAGCGTTGAAAGCATTTAGTTTATGTGTTAGAAACCTTGCTTGGTATAGGTGTTTATATCCATATAGTGCAACTGCGCAGTATGATATAGATGACAAAAATGATCAAGTGTATAATTGGAGTTTGGAAAGTAAATTGTCATCATTTTCAAAGAATAAAACAGCAATGGATGCAGTGTGGAATGTTATGATGTTTGATGGTACATTAAAGCTATTCTATCCATCATATAGAGCTGGAAAATATAATGCCAGTACAAGTACAAGCGAATCT
Source organism: Lachnospiraceae bacterium (assembly GCA_017408025.1). Taxonomy (GTDB): domain Bacteria; phylum Bacillota; class Clostridia; order Lachnospirales; family Lachnospiraceae; genus SVEL01. The sequence goes on along the minus strand of JAFQVJ010000040.1, from coordinate 86,342 downwards.
TTGTTATATCAAAATGGTGCAAATTATCTTGCAACGGTGAAAGGATATGATTACAAGAAGATATTGCATTATTATTATGATTCTGCCGTGGGAGAGAAAATAACGAAAGGTCCAATTGTGATTTGCTCTAGCCATAAAGTATTGGCGGCTTATTATACAACAAATACAGGGCATGGACACAAATGCGCGACATGCGGATATGTTCGTTTGTCAGCACATACATGGGTAAAATCGGTTTCATATTATCAATGTAGTGTATGTGGATATAAATCTCAAACGGTTGTAGCACAGTAATATAGAGATAAAACAAGATTAGAGGAATTATAACATGAAAAAATTAATATATACAGTCATTTTAGCATCAGCTTTTTTATGCGGATGTAGTTGCGGTGGTGATGACGAAATAAGCAAAAATAATGTAAATGATTCAGAAGCAATAAGTATGGAAACATCAGGTGTTGACATGACAACTGAAGGAACAAGTGATTTGCTGAATGACGCAACAACTGGCAAAAATGAACAACAAACAACAGATAAAAACACAGAGGATGATTCTTCCTTGAATCAAGGTACTTCTGAGAATCGATACACATTGGACATGTGGCTCACGTTGGCATCAATAAATGGTTATACATTTGGTAACTGCTATGAAAATAATAATGATATATTTAGTGGATGCCTATTATATAAAGGTAGTGTTGTTACAGGTGAAAACGATGCTCGAAGCGGCCCTGGAGGCATCGGAATATGTGACAATGGATATTATAAGATATTGGAGATTAAAGAAGGTAAGATAGCAAAAGTAAATTACAGACCTGATGGTGGAAAAATGATATCAGAGGTGGAGCAGACAGAATATGCAGGCGGGTTGGCAGCCGTAGCAGAGTATTCCTTTGACCATCCTACAACAAATGGAGAGTTTACAAAATACTGGTATGTTTTTTTTACAAAAGAAGATGTTGCTGATGATTTGTGCTATGTATTGTATTTGAATGAAGAGTATTTTTCTAAGGAGCAAGCATTAGAGATATTGAGTACCATTCATTTCAGAAGCAATTCACCAGAGATATTTAACTCATTTGATTTACCATTAGCGTTGCCAGAAGGGGTGGACATAGATGATGAAACTCAATCTGGATATGCGGTATTAAGCGATGGTCGAGGCTATCCTATTATAAAAAAAGGATATGAGCCTAATACCAAATATGCAGATGCATTAATAAATGATTTGTGGGTATCGGCTGGCTGGTGTGAAGAATATTGCGGTGAGCATTTATATAATGGAGATGGTACTCCAAGCTTGTCGATAAATCATCAAACCGCATCAAATTATGTAAAAATTAAGAGCTGTTATCTCTGTGAAGTAGAATTTGAGCTTTATACAAATACAGATATTATAGAATATGATATACCTGAGGGAGAGCGATACTCATATTATTGGTGTATTATAGATATGGTAGATGATACAGAAAGTAATTGGATATTTCTAAATAAAGAATGTTTTACTAAGGAAGAGGTGATTGCTGTTATTGAAGGATTATAGGTATAGCGTTACATAGAAATGTTGTTATGAGATTTGCATTGTAATATTTATTTGAATGGAAGACCATGTAAAAATATTATACGAGGAGAAGCAATAATGAAATTGGTTGTACGACAGATACGTATAATGGTATGAGTCAGTTAAATGCAAGGGAGTGTATTGTTAATGTTGAAACAGGTACATGGGTATATGATACAACAAGGCATTGGAAGGTGTGTACTACCTGTGGATGCATACATACAAAGAGTTTACATGTTTGGAAGGCTACTACTGGAGGTGGCTATATATGTAAACGAGCAAAAAAATGTTACTGCGACATATTCATTACGTGATTCAATCTGCGCAGAATAGTTAAGAATATAAAAAAGAGGTAATCAGTACCATGAAGAGAAAATTAGTATACTTGATTCTATTACCCATATTTACGATGGGCTTCATTTCAGGCTGTGATGAAGAATCGGATAATATATCGGACACACCTACACAGAGCAAAAGCGAGGTAGAGGTTACAACTGAGACAACATCTGAAATTGTGGTTCGGCAGGAGAACATTGAGCCTATATTGGTGTTGGATATAAATGATTATGGTCATAGTGGCAGAGTATGGCACGATAATGTAACTGAAAAGTACTATTATAAGGGCGGACAGTTGTGCGAGATTGATATGGTAGATTTTGCATCCTCTTATATATGTGACAATGAAGCATATGAGTTGAATTTCAAATGGTGCGAGATAGACGAAGAAATAAGCGTTTATGTTGATGAATCTATGTCAGCTGATGTAGCGATTGAGGCTATAGCTGGCAACACAGATGTTGTACTTGTTAGTAGAATACTTCCACAGGAAGGGCAAACGGATTTTCAACTTTGTGATTTAAAAAGTCAAACGGTAAAACCTTTATTAGATGATACTTTGGGCAGTGAGGTTATGGTGGTGAATATAGCGGTATCATCAGATTTGTCCAATGCAGTCCTTATGACAAAGATATAGAAGATACTATGTATTTTGATGGAAAAAATTTACATAAGCTGGTTCAGCTATGTGGCAGAGAAGACGCGGATGCCATTAGTGCACGATACATAGAAGGGGAACTTGTAATATTTTGTACAGATTATGCTGCTGATGATATTTATTCGCCTATGACCTCGATATATGTATATAATAATGATGGAACGGTAAAAGAAATTGTAGAAAAGATGAGAGCTTATTATCAGGGAACACAGTCGGATGGGTTAAGTGTTAGTGGAAGATATGGTTTTTATTATATAGATGGAAGACTTAACGTTTTAGATATTTTAGAAAATACAAGTGTTGCAACTGAGTATTCATTGGGGCAGATTAGTAGTATATACAATATAAAAGCTATAGAACAAGAATTGCTTGGGATTGTTTTAAGGGATGGACACATAGCAATGATAGATGCAACCAATGGTGAAACTTAATCTAGATATGCGGCATTAAGTGATGGTCGTGGATATCTAGGCAGCATAGGAAAATGAATTTTTTCGATAAATTTTGGATAATATCCGACTGACTTGCTCTGTTTTTATAAAAAACAGATGTTATTATAGTAATATATCTGACGTGTGCACGTCAAAATAAACATGAAGGAGAAGTAAGATGAAGGTAAAAAAAGAATAGTTAGTTTGCTTGTTTTGTGTGTATTGATTGTATTTTCAATCCCCCAGATAACAGCAAAGGCGGCAGAAGAAGATGGAAGTAGCAATGTAATTGAATATGTGATTGATGTGTCTGAAGCATATGCGGAAGTGTGTGAAACGCAAGGTAGCATATATGTTTCGCAGGAAATACTTGTATATGAATATGAAACTTGGAAAATTATTGATTCAACCTATTTGTTGTTTTCAGAGGAGGAGATATATGGGCAAATCATAGTTGGAAAGTCAATGGTGGATGAATGTTCTTACACATCGTCGTATGTGAAGTTTGATATACCTATTAAAATAAATAATGTAGAAAAGACAAAATTATGTATTGTTGTAGCGAATAATAGTACACAATTGTATATTAGTGATTCAAACAATACAACGTCTTATGCATTAAAAGGAGAAGAAAATGTAGTAGATGATACACAAGTATTGTTAGATAAATATGTATTATTACAAGCAGAACATGAATACATAAAAAATAGTCAAAGTTCAGGAGAAACAAAATTAGTTAATGAGGGAATTTCAAGTTATAGTGTAAGGACGATTACACAGCAACCCATTGTATATGATGGAACGGGAGCCAGTGCTGTTCTTAGTGTGAAACGAGTATCAAACGTGACGATAGATGGTGAAGGAATTTGTTGGGCTGCAGCAAGTGCTTCAATGATAAATTATATCAAAGGTACAAATTATTCTGCAAAGAATGTTTATGATTATTTAGACAAAAAGTATTGGTGGACACCAAAAGGAAATGAAACTTGGGTCACAAGGGCATTTAAGGATTTGGCAGGTATAAATATTAATTGTATATATCAAGGGCTTACTTCAACTATAGTGAGAAATCATGTTGTTGTAAATAAAAAGCCAATATATGCTTCTTTGAATATGTATAAGCTGGATGATAATGGAAATTACTATAAATAAGGTACACATGCTGTAGTGATTGCAGGATACAAGGTTGTATCATCGGGAAAGCTAATGTACTATATAATTGATTCAAATTCAAGTTCGTCATATGATGGTTATTGGGTGGTTGTTAGTAGCAAAGCTAAGACTAATCCATCGTTTTTAGATTTTGTGACTGATTATGGAAATCAAACTAGATTAGCTAGTTGGTTTAGAAGTTATTATTATTAAAAGGGTATAGGAGGGGCTAGATGTTTAAGACCAGAGAAAAAATACTAATGGTGGTTCTTTTGTGCATACTGCTTCTAGTATTATTCCAAATTGTAAGAAACTGTGGCAAGCAAAGAGAGGAAGATGTTCCGCCACCATGGCTTATACACAATCTGGATAAGCGTGATGTTTATTGGAGTGATGGCAAGCTACGACAGGAATATGTTGACAAACTGGAATATGAAGGCGTGGCAGGGTCAGAAGAGGCAAACCTAGAATATACAGATTTGCACATAACTGACGATTCTACTGTTGAAGTGTATTCTTTACCAGAATGTACATATATAAGGGTTAAAAAGGTTTCATATAATAATGTTGATAGCTATTATACATATATATTGTATGAAACTAATGGGCAGGAAGTTAATTTTACCGAAGCTGAAAAGGATGAAATATATCAATATATTGATTTAGTCAATGAGAGAGAAACATCGAAAAATTAACATCGAAAAATTAACATACCTGATAAATTAAAAGAACTTGAGAAGCTAATATAAAATCATAGACAGGGGTGAAAATAATGTTATTTTCACCCCTGTTTGTGATTTTATCTCAAAATAAAAATCTTCCTTGTGAATAATCTTTTGTTGGTGTATACTAAAATAGGTTTTTAATGAGAATTTATAAGCGATTTTAGGAGCAAAGTCATGTCATATACAGCACTGTATAGAAAATTCAGACCCGATGAATTCGGTGAGGTAAAAGGACAAGATCATATAGTTACAACCCTGAAGAATCAGTTAAAGGCAGAGAGAATAGGGCATGCCTATCTTTTTTGTGGTACAAGAGGAACTGGTAAGACCACAATAGCCAAGATATTTGCCAAGGCGGTAAACTGTGAACATCCGGTGGATGGTGGACCTTGCAATGAGTGTGCAACATGTAAGGCTATCGCGGCAGGTAATTCTATGAATGTAGTGGAAATTGATGCGGCATCAAACAATGGTGTTGACAATATCCGTGAGATTCGAGATGAGGTTCAGTACTCGCCAGCGGAGGGTAAGTACAGGGTGTACATCATCGACGAGGTGCATATGCTCTCTATCGGTGCTTTTAATGCACTCTTAAAAACTCTTGAAGAACCGCCTTCATACGTTATATTTATTTTGGCAACAACGGAGGCACACAAGATTCCGGTAACGATATTGTCTCGTTGTCAGAGATATGATTTCAAGCGAATAACTGTTGATACAATTACCGATAGACTTAAGGATTTGACCAATCGAGAAAATATCGAGGTTGAGGAAAAGGCTCTTAAGTATATAGCTAAGACAGCTGATGGAGCTATGCGAGATGCGCTTAGCCTCTTAGACCAGTGTATTTCATTTTATTTGGGACAGAAGCTCACATACGAGAATGTCTTAGAGGTTTTAGGGGCTGTCGATACAGAGGTTTTCAGCGATATGCTTCGTCTGATAATTGCGGGTGATACCATGGGCTGCATAAATAAGCTTGATGATATCATCATCATGGGAAGAGATTTGACACAATTTATCACGGATTTTACATGGTATCTTAGAAATCTCATGCTTGTAAAGTCGGCAAGTGATGCAACAGATATGCTTGATATGTCGGCAGAGAGACTAGAGGCTATAAAGCAGGAAGCGGAGATGATAGAGCTCGAAACCTTGATGCGATATATCAGAGTTATGTCAGAGCTTGCCAATCAGATTCGCTATGCAACGGGCAAGAGAGTTTTGGTTGAAGTTGCATTTATAAAGCTTACAAAGCCTGCTATGGAGAAGGATTTGGATTCTCTTATCAATAGACTTAGCGACCTTGAAAGAAAGGTTGAGGAGGGTGTGGTAGTACAGACTGTACAGACACCAGCAGGAGTGTCACCTCAGGCTAACGCTGCAAGTGCACAACGGCCTAAGAAGGTATTGGCACCAGCGGTTACAGAAGAGGTTCAACAGGCAGTCAACAATTGGGATAAGGTTATAAACCGTTTGTCTCCACTTGTTCGTCATGTCATCATAGACGGACGTCTGACGGTGGCGGGAGATGACCGACTACTTATCGTATTTACAGACCCTGTAAATCACGGTACAGTCGCAAGACCAGATACCGTGGCAGATATAGAAAATGCTATATCAGAGGTTATCGGAAAGTCGGTAAAGGTAGATGTAAAGCTGTTGGAGCAGGGACAGAATTTTGAAGACCATTTCGTAGAAGTCAAGAAACGTATCGTCATAGATAATATAGAAGAAGAAGACTTTTAGCGTTAGCAATGAGTTGAGAAGAATTATACATAATGCTTGCATTAATGTATAATTCTTCTCAACGAATGCCGGATATGAATAACGAAGAGCGAAAGCTCGGAGTTATGAATTATCCAGATGCGGGAGTTTCGAAGAAACGGAGCAGCTGGCTAACGCTAAAGCGTAAATATCTCAACGAATGCCGGATATGAATAACGAAGAGCGAAAGCTCGGAGTTATGAATTATCCAGATGCGGGAGTTTCGAAGAAACGAAGCAGCTGGCTAACGCTAAAGCATAAATATCTCAACGAATGCCGGATATGAATAACGAAGAGCGATAGCTCGGAGTTATGAATTATTCAGATGCGAGAGTTTCGAAGAAACGAAGCAGCTGGCTAACGCTAAATCATATAAATATTTAGAAAAGAAAGGAATTAAAACAATGGCAAAAAGAGGTGGATTTCCAGGCGGCATGGGTATGCCTGGCAACATGAACAATTTAATGAAGCAGGCTCAGAAGATGCAAAAGCAGATGGAAGAGACTACAAAGGAGCTTGAAGAGAAGGAAGTAACAGCGGCAGCAGGTGGCGGTGCTGTAGAGGTAACTGTAACAGGTAAGAAGGAAGTTAAGTCTGTAAAGCTTGATCCAGAGGTTGTAGACCCAGATGATATCGAGATGCTCGAGGACCTTATCGTAGCAGCGACAAACGAGGCCCTTCGCAAGATGGAAGAGATATCTCAGGCTCAGATGGCTAAGATTACAGGAGGACTCGGAGGAGGATTTCCTTTCTAATGGATTATTATAGCAGTCACATATCAAAGTTAATAGAGGAGTTTTCAAAGCTTCCGGGTATAGGCGCAAAGTCCGCAAGTAGGATGGCATTTCATGTCATAAATATGCCAGTTGAGCAGGCAGAAAGTCTTGCGACAGCTATAGTGGAAGCGAAGAAGAATGTTAGGTACTGTAAAAAATGTTGTACTCTCACAGATGGGGAGCTTTGTCCTATCTGTCAGAGCGCAAAAAGAAACCAGAAAACTATCATGGTTGTGGAGCAGACAAGAGATTTGGCAGCATATGAGAGAACCGGTAAGTTTGACGGAGTATACCATGTACTCCATGGAGCTATATCACCTATGTTAGGCATTGGTCCTAATGATATTCGTCTGAAGGAGTTGATGGAGAGACTTAGGGATGATGTAGACGAGGTTATCATAGCGACAAATTCCAGTGTAGAAGGAGAGGCTACAGCTGTGTATATTTCCAAGCTTATAAAGCCTACTGGAATAAAGGTAAGCCGTATCGCTAGTGGCGTGCCAGTCGGTGGCGATTTGGAATATATAGATGAGATTACACTGTTGCGTGCTCTTGAAGGAAGAACAGAGCTGTAGGCAACCTTGAAGATGAATTTGCGTGCAAAGCGCGTAAAACGATACTATAAGATTCGAAGGGGTAGCAATTAAAATGGCAGAAGAATATATTCTGACTAGAGATATCATACAGGATCATAGTGAGCGTATGCTGAATATCAAGAAGTATTATCCATACTTCAAGCTGACAGAGGGCGCATTTTCCCAGTTTGGCGGAGGGCGCTATGATGAGCTTGATATGGGTTATATTTTGATGGCAGTATTGCGCTTTTTTATTGAGGAAAATAACTTCCGGGAGAAGGATGTAACATATGATGAATACAAGAGATTCATGCATGATATCTACAGAAGGGATTTCGCTATAGCCCTTGATGAGGAAGAGGAAAATGAGGTTACAGGATATATTTTTGATAAAATTAAAAATGACGGACGACCATTTTCATATACATATTTTGACCCAGCGGATAAAAAACGTAAAACAGTGAGAATGAAGCTTATCGACAGCCGAATCAAAGAAGACACTATATGTTATTACATCACATCTGATGCTATAGAGTTCTATCTGGATACAAAGGAAATCAAGGATGAAAGCTCCATCAGTGTGGCGCAGGTGCTGTTAAGTAAGATGATAACCACCAGTAATTTTAAGGGTGGTATAGAGGTTATAAAGAGGATAAACAGTGAGGTAGGAAGGCTTAAGGCACGCAAGAACGAGGTTTTAAACATTCTTAGTTTTGATGTATTTGAGGGGACCAGAGCGTATGAAGAATTTGTAAATACAGGTATGCGCTGGTTTGAGGATGAACAGAAGCTGTTCGTAAAAAATATGGAGCTTTTGGGAGAAGCAGCAAAGCGCATGGATGCGTACAGGGATGCAGAGGGTGCATCAGATTCGACAGCGGATATTTACTATCTTGAGGCGGAGCTTAAGAAGGCTATTACTAAGCATTCCGAATTGCTAGCGGCTTGTACGGACCTTCAGATAAAAGCAGACGAGATAATAGCAGGAGCGAAGTTTTCTAAGCTTAGAAGAAGCTTTAATTTTAAGGATGCCCTGCGCATGATGATGGAAAATGATGACAGCACGGTATTGGAAAATGTGATTTTGCCGTTGCTTAATTTAAATATAAAGAAGCAGTTTTCGCTTACGTCTATAGACAGACTTCTCAGTGCAAAGGTGACCGCGGAGGAGAAGGGCGAGAAGATAGAGAAAAAGGAAGCTGTGGAATATGTATATGAGGATGAGTTAGAAGAGCAGAGAATCAGTGATAATTATAGAGCTATTATAAGAGTTCTTGCAGATAAAATTGAAAGCTGTAATATAGGCGAGAGCTTTGATTTGAGGGCTCTTAATATGGCTTTGGCAGAAGTGTTTGGTGAAGGGATATACAAAAATGGTGATTACTATTCTATGCTGGTTCATATGTGTCAGAAGAAGAGCTATGATATAGCGGAGGTTGTGGCAGACACAGACACGTTTTTTGAAGCGGAGCTTAAGGCTGCGGCAGGCGATATGACCGATGTAGCATTTGAATTGTCCTTTGATGACGAGGACAAGGTAAGGCTGATGGATATGTTTGAGATAAGTAACATTTATTTTACTCGAAGGTAATGGTAAATGCTGACTGATAATGGGAAGCATATCACCATAGGCAGTACATGAAAGGATAAAAAAATGACAAGCAGAAATCTTGAAAAAGCACTTGATATAGTTTCGGCACTTATTACCGGCAGGGCGGTTGATAACCGTGGAGAAAATGCAGGTCTTTACGAGGAGTACCAGAATAATAGTGAGGTGTATGAATATGCACAAATTATACTCAAGAAGATGAACCTCAATCTATTTGAATATAATTATGGCTTGTATGTAAGCCCGGGTGAGAACAACAAGACCTTCGGCTATACAAACGAAGAGCTAAAGCGTGCCATAGGTGTAAAGCTTAACAGGGAATTGTATCTGTGTTATTTTATTATCTACAATATAATAACCAGATTTTATAATGATTCGGGAAATTATACATATGTGGAATATGTGAAGCAGGAGGATGTTATCGGAAGTGTAGACTCTACATTGTCGGGGATTATTAGCAATCTGTCAGTGTTGGCGGTAGATGAGGTGGAGGCAGGAAGCTTTAAGGAGCTGGCTTTAGTATGGGAGGACATGCCAGTGGTATCAGGCGAAGATGTCAGTGTCAGAGCATCCAGAGGCTCCAAGGCAGGCTTTGTGAAGCTGGTTTTTAATTTTCTCACAACGGAGGGACTGATGCTTGAGTCTGATGGAAGATATTATCCGAAGGATAAATTTAAGGCACTTATAGAGAATTACTTTGATAATTACAAGGGAAGATTGTACGAAATATTAAGAGGAGATAAGGACGATGCCACACATTAATCGAATACGTGTTAATAATGTAAAATATAATTTTGGCACACAGTACTATGACGATTTTCTTATGCGTTTTTCGTGTAAGAACACTATATATGATCTGGCTAATGGTGGCGGTAAAAGTGTGCTTATGCTACTGCTTTTGCAGAATCTTATACCTAATTGTACTCTCGATGAAAAGCAACCCATAGAGAAGCTTTTTAGAACCTCGGAGGGAAGTAAAACCATTCATTCGCTTATCGAATGGAAACTTAGTGATGTCCATGTGAAGAACAATTATAAATATATGCTGACAGGCTTTTGTGCCAGAAAGGCTAAGGACGATACTTTTGCTACAGCAGATAGTGCGGAAAACAGTGAACAACAGAATGGTATAGTGAAGGAAAATGCTTCTATAGAGTATTTTAATTATGTTATTTTTTATAGAGAATTTAATGATAATGATATCAAAAATCTTCCACTTAACAACGGTAAAGAGAGGATTACCTATAATGGCTTAAAGGCGTATCTTCGTGACCTTGAGAGAAAGGATTTAAGTCTTGAGATAAAGATATTTGAGAGAAAGGGAGATTATCAGAGATTTATTGCCGGATATGGTCTGTATGAGAGTGAGTGGGAGATTATCAGAGGTATTAATAAGACTGAAGGTCACGTCAGAACTTATTTTGAGACAAATTACAAGACTACCAGAAAGGTAGTTGAAGATTTACTCATAGAGGAGATTATACAGAAGTCATTTGCCAGCCAGACAGACAGTGATGGCGAAGGTGAATATATGGCAAAAACTCTTTTGGATATAAAGGATAAGCTTCTCGAACTTGCAGACAAGAAGGAAGATATACAGAGCTTCGACAGACAGATAGAAGTAATCGATGGCTTTGCAGGTAGAGTGCAGAGCATCAAGCAGCTGTATTTTGGAAGAGAGGATATAACTGACAGTATAGCGAAATGTTATCTTACATTGAAGGCAATGATGTCGGAAAATGAGCATAAAAAAGAAGCTCTCGCTATGAGGGAAGAGACTCTTACAGGTGAACGTCTTGTAGCGGAAAAAATTGTGGAGAGTGCGGGTATTTATGACAAGGAGAAGGAAGCGGAAAAGCTTGGCAAAGAGATAGAGGAGCTTATAAATGAGCAGGGGCTTGCAGCTATAGAGCTAAAGTCTTTAAACGAAGAGCTGATCCTTCGAGAGAGCATAAATGATTATGCTGATTATGTTTATTATAAGAATCAGAGAGATGAGACAAGACAGCTTATAGAAGCCAGTCTGAAGGATAAAGGACAGCTGTTGGGTGAGGTGACAGAGCTGGCGGGTCAGGTATATGAAACGGTGCAGAAGCAGCGAGCATTTATCGATGAGCAGATTGAAAAAGAAGAGAATATACATGAGATGGAGAAGCTTCTAGAGAAGGAACTTTATGAAAGTGCGTCAAAATGTAGTAGTGATATAGCCGTAATGGAATATCTTCTTCATCAGTCGGAAGAGAAGGAAGAAGAATTAAATCGCAAAATTAATCAGCGTAGAAATGAGCTTGAACTCTATATGGTAACAGATATAGCAGGAGAGCTTAGAAATGCTGAACAAAACATAGATAATATCAGACGTCAGCTTGAAAATACAGTAACTGCCAGAGAGAATTCGACTATAAGAAAAAACGAGCTTGAATATATGCAAAGAGAACTGTTGGTGCAGACAGAACAGGCGGAGCGAGAGCTTAGTGAAAATATAGATTTTAGAGCGAGATTATCAGAGCTTGAGAATAAGGTGACAAAGCTTATGGAGATATATGGAGAGAACACACCAGAAGGGCTGTCGGCAGAGATAAAGCAGAGAAGCAGAGATGCGTATCTGGAGGAGGAAGGTTTAAGACACGAGCTTCAGAGACAGACGTTGTATCTTGAACAGTTAAAGACAGGTTGTCCTGTTGGTAAGGGTGATGAGATAATCAAGGTCTATGAATATATAGAAAAATATCACGGAAATGTTGCGCGTTATGGTGTGGATTATATTGCTGACTGCCCTGTTGAGGAAAGAGAGAGGATAATGGCGCTGGTTCCATTGCTTCCATATTGTATTATAATAGAAAAAAATTATGAAACTATTATAGCAGATGCTGGTCTTAAGGAATTAGAACTCGGCGATTATGCTGTACCGTTGGTGTCAGCATCCGCTTTGAATGGAAATGCTGATATTATTAATCATGTGGACATTATGTTTGTCATGAAAAATGAAAATCTTTACACTGATGAAAAGGCATTGGAAAAGGAACTTAGAAAAACTGAACGAAATATAGAGGATATGAGCTTTAGGCTGGAGAGACTCGAGGGTAAGGCAGATATACTTGAGCAGGATTACGACTTTGCAAAGGAGTATGAAACAGTGTATTTGGTCCAGCTTGAGGAGGCGTTAGAGACGTCAGAGCGTATAAGGTATTTGCTAAAAGAGCTGGAAGCGAAAAGGGAAGAACTGGAAAAAGAAGGGCTAGAGATTAATAAGACTATAAGTGAATTGAATGTCAGTGAGGATGCATTTAAGAGTAGCTTGAAGGATGCACAAGACAGAGGTGTAGCGCTTAAGGAACTGTGGGAACTTGTACGCGAGAGCAAGGAACTGTCAGATAATATGGCTGAAACTAATGAGGTCTACAGAAAAAATCTTAAGGAAAAGAGTGATATCTCTGCCAGAATGGAAGCGGGAAAAACGCAGTCTACAGAAAGAGAAAAACATATAGCAGCATTGAAAAAGCAGCGCGAACAGTTGGATGAGAACTGGAATATTTATAAGAAGTACTACAAGGAAGGCGTATATCCTACAAGTTATCTTAGTGAAGCTGAGCAGGAGGCAAGACTAAAAGGACTTATAAGAGCCCTTGAAAGTGAAGCGACTGACATAACAGACAAACAAAAGCTGGTGGAGAATTATGATATAGCTATGGAGAAATCATTGCAGGCTATAGATTATAAGGGACTTCTTGTGAATGATGTAAAGCAGAGATATGAAAGTCTTGAGATGACGGAGACATCAAAGGAAGAACTGATGACTCTTAAGCAGCGGATTGAAACTGTAAAGGTAAAAAATGATGCTTATGCAGTGAATATATCGAAGCTAAGAAGTCGCAAGGACAGACTCGAGGGTGCTGTAACGCATGGAAAGGCAGCTATGATAGAAAAATACGGTGAGTACACAGTGGTTGAACTCCCAAGTGGTGATTATAGAACTTTCATAGAAGAAAGGAAAAATCAAAGTGAGCTTATAGAAGCACAGCTTGAGAATATACGTCTGGAGGCAGTGGCGTTACAGAAAAATGAAGGACGTTATGCAGTACTTGAAAAGGATGTAAATAAGGTTATGGAACGTGCTGGCATAGTAGTATCAAATATTCAGGCTACAGATGAGTGCTGGCTATCACAGGCAGATTTTGAGGAAAAGATTAGTAATGTTCTTGACCGATTTGACAAGTATACAAAGGATATGGCGGACAGACGTCAGGAATTTGAACACGACAGACAGCTTCTTGCAGATACATTGAGAAAGCTCGGCGCAGAGCCGTTGGCGGATGAGATTAGAATGAATTCTGTGATGCCTTCAAATGTTGCAGAGACAGATGAACTTATAGATTCATTGAAGGAGATATGCCGTTGCTTAGAGCTTGAGAAGGACAGAGTAGGCAAGAGCATAGATGATATGGAGCGTATCAAGGATAATTTTGAAAATCAATGTATACAAACTTGCGTTAATATTAAGAATGAGCTTGATCGCCTGCATAAGCAGTCTAAGATATGTATGGATGACGAAACTATCTCTATTATTAGTCTTGCTATTCCGTATGTAAAGGAGGAGCAGTACAAGCTTAGGATGTCAGCATATATTGATGAGACTACTAAAACAGCTGATGAGATGAAGAGTGAAACGGAGAGGATAAAATATATCAGAAACCGTCTTGCGTGGAAAAAACTGTTTTCAGTTATAGTTACAGATATGAATGCTATAAAACTTAATCTTTATAAGCGTGAAAGGATTAAGGAGCAGAGCCGCTATTTAAGATATGAAGAAGCTGTGGGAAGTACAGGACAGTCTCAGGGTATATATATTCAGTTCCTTATAGCTATAATTAATTATATTGCAGCTATTAATTCAAAGGATAAGGATACAGGACTTAGAAAGGTTATATTTATAGATAATCCGTTTGGTGCGGCGAAGGATATATATATATGGGAGCCTATATTTAAACTGCTAAAAACCAATAATGTACAGCTTATCGTACCTGCAAGAGGTGTGACACCTGCTATTACAGGAAGATTTGATGTAAATTATGTACTGGGTCAGAAGCTTATAGATGGCAGACAGCAGACAGTAGTTGTTGATTACAGCAGTCATGTGGATAATGAGAAAATGGATTATTCTAAGCTCGAATTTGAGCAGGCTAGCTTATTTTGACATTAGCACATCAGTGTGATATAGTTAAAAAATACTATGATAACATTATGAGAGGGTTTTGGTACGACAGATGGATAAATATGAATTTGGTATAAAGATTGAGCAGATAAAAAAGCTCATGAAGAAAAAAGATTTTATCACAGCCGTAAAGATTGCAGATACTATAGACTGGGAGAAGGTTAAGGAAAATCAGTTGCTTATTATGGCGGCAGATGTATATGAGATTGCAGGAAAATATGACCCTGCGAGGGATGTGCTTTTGCTGGCATATGAGAAGACTGGACTTGGAAGACAGCTGGCATATCGATTATGCAGACTGTCTGTTAAACGTGGAGATATAGCGGAAGCAGAGGAGTTCTATGAAGAATTTATACAGAATTCTCCAAGAGATGCAGGCAAGTACATTCTTCAATATGAAATGTCAAAGGGACGTGGCGAGAGTATAGAAAAGCAGATAGAAATTCTGGAAACATATATTGAGGAAGACATGGATGACAGATGGGCATATGAGTTAGCAAAGCTTTATCACAAAGCACATTTTCGTGATAAATGTGTAGAGATATGTGACACTATAATATTATGGTTTGCTGATGGTAAATATGTAGAGAAAGCATTGGAACTTAAGCAATTATATGTACCATTGTCAGAGAATCAAAAGCTTAAGTATGAGGCACAGAAAAGTCGAAAGGCTGAAGTGACAAATGATATGGCAACGCAGAATGTGGTAGAGGAGACTACGGAAAAAGCAGAACCAGTAACATATGAAAATGTAGGACATGAAAATGTAAAGCCTGCATATGTTGAAAAACAGAATGGTGATATCTTAGATGAAGTGCATGAGGCTGATATAGATGTAAATTCAATACATGTTAAGGATTATTCTGAGAATAATAAGTATGATACAGTTAATTTGCAGATGGAGCTTGCTAAGAGTGTGAGCAGTCTGTTTGACAATACTATAGAGGTATTTAAGCCTAATGTCAAAAAGGTGCAGCCAGTGGAAGAAGAAAATCAGGAGGACGACCAAATAGAAGGTCAGATGAGTCTGGAGGAAGTTCTTGCCATGTTTGAGTCGGGGGAGATACAGACACGCAAGCCTGGTGAAGAAGCAGAAAAGTCTGAAATCAGAAAAACTGAAACAGAAGAGCTTGAAACGACAGGCTTTGAAGAAAAGGTATCAGAAGAGATATCAGAGGAAGTATCAGAGGAAGTATCAGATATAGAAGAACTTGAGGATATAGAAGATGAGGTTTATGAAGAATCAGAAGTAGAGGGAATGCCCGAAGAAGAGTTTGATATCGAAGAAGCAAACGATATTGAGGAAGAAAACGATATTGGGGAAGAGTCTGCTATGGTCGAGGAAGAAATAGGTATCATGGAAGAGAATGATATCGAAGAAGAATCGCCTATGGAAGAGATATTCGAGGAAATGCCGGGATTTGACGAGGATACTGCAGAAGAGGAAATCGTTGCAGAGATACTTGCCAGAGAGATACAGTTTGATATCGAAGAGGAAATAAAAGAAGAAATAAAAGAGGAAGAAGAGGATACTGTGGCAGAGAATGAAGCTACAGACGACCTTGAAGAAGCTGCTGAAGATGATTACAGCGAAGACGCTGAATCGGAGGTTCAGGAGAGTAAGCCAACAATGTTTGATTTGAAGAGCGAAGCACCAGATGAAGTCGAAGAAAAAGAAGCAGAAGAAAATGTAACAGAAGAGAAAGATACAGAAGAGAAAGATACAGAAGAAAAAGGTGCGGAAGCGAAGCAGGCCTATGTACCTAGGGCTGTAGTTCAGTCTGATACAGCAAAGGAAGAGCTTAAGAATTTTATAGCCAGATTTTCAGGTGTTCAGGGTCTGGACAAGCAGATACTGAAAGTAATGCAGAATACGCTTAAGGTAGAGAAGGAACCTGTTAAGTTTATATTTGTAAAGGGTGAGGTTAAAAGTGGAAAGACAACCCTTGCTATAGAGGTGTTGAAGCTTGCTAACAAGCTTATGCAGAGACGTGACCAAAAGATAGCGAAAATAAAGGCAGAAAGCATAAATGGTAAATCTATAGACGGTTTACTCAAGAAGCTTAACGGAAGCGATATCCTTATCGAAAAGGTTTCAGATATGGAACCAGATACATTTGTCGAGTTTATTGACGAGCTGAAAGCAGAGGCGAAGGAACGTTTTGTTATATTTGAAGATGAAAAGACGCTTGCAGATGCATTCCTTGACAATGTTCCTGATGAGTATAGAGGCTTTGCAAATCTTTTAGATATTAGACAAAATAAGATAAAGGATTGGACAAAGATGGCTGCGGATTATGCGAAGAAGCAAGGCTATACATTCGATGAGATGAGTACACTTGCGCTTAGTGCAAAGATAGACCGGTTGAGAGCTATAACTTTAGTTGTTCATAAGAATCATGTGGAACAGCTGGTGGATGGAGCAATAAAGAAATCGGAAAAGTTTAGTCTTAGAAAACTGTTTGGCCGTGCGAAGGATGAAAATGGACTTATAGTTTTGAACGAAAAGGATTTCATGGACTAGAAACAAAAAGTTATCTGTTAGGATTGAAGCAAATGTATGATTGAAAACCTTATAAAACTGTGATAATATTATGCCTATAAGACTTATAGAAAATCAGGTATATACATGAACACAATCATAAGAAAAACAGATGTAGAAAATATAGATATGGATATTATAAAAGAGGCTGGCGATGTCATAAGACACGGTGGCCTCGTAGCGTTTCCGACTGAAACAGTTTACGGATTAGGAGCAGATGGCATGGATGCCACAGCGTCAGCGAAAATATACGCAGCAAAGGGTAGACCGTCGGATAATCCGCTGATTTTGCATATTGCTGACTTGGAAACACTTGATAAGATTGCAAGTGAGATTCCTAAGAAGGCGAAGCTTCTTATGGACAAATTTTGGCCAGGACCTATGACTTTGATATTCAAGAAAAAGGCAGAAGTTCCATATGGAACTACAGGAGGTCTAGAGACTGTTGCGGTAAGATATCCTGAGCACCCAGTGGCATTGGAGCTTATAAAGGCAGCAGGCACACCTATAGCAGCACCAAGTGCCAATACATCTGGCCGACCAAGTCCTACTAAGGCAGAGCATGTCATAGAGGATATGGATGGCAAGATAGATATGATACTTGATGGTGGTCAGGTGGGTATCGGTATAGAGTCAACTATAGTTGATGTGACACAGGATATTCCGATGATTCTTAGACCAGGATACATAACTAAAGCTATGGTGGAAGAAGTTGTAGGAGAAGTATCTGTCGACAAGGTGGTGCAGGCGAAATCTATTGAGGAGCTTGGCGGTGATTATGCACCGAAGGCACCAGGCATGAAATATAAGCACTACGCGCCAAAGGCGGAGCTTACAATGTTCGAAGGCGATGTAAATAAGGTTATTGAAGTTATCAACAGGAAGACAGCAGAGGATGAGCTTGACGGCGAAAAGGTGGGTATTATAGCTACGGATGAATCAAAGCATCTGTATAAAAGTGGCAGAGTGGTTTCTATTGGCTCAAGGAAGGACGAGGAATCAATAGCCAGAGGTTTGTATGGAATTCTCAGAGATTTTGATGATATGGGTGTTGATGTAATATATAGCGAGACATTTTATGATGATAATTTAGGGCAAGCTATTATGAACAGGCTGATAAAGGCAGCTGGGTATAAAATTATAGCTGTAGACGGTGAATAATATGAGATATAAATAGATATACCTTTTGGCAGAGGGTTCGCTGATTATGGAGAGAGCTTTAATCAGCTTGAGGGACTTGTAGAACAGGTTGCCATCAAGCTAATGAAGATAAATTAATTATACTCAAGGAGGATATTACAATGATAGCATTAGGAAGTGACCAGGGTGGCTTTGCATTAAAGCAGGAGATTATAGCGCACCTTAATGAGAGAGGATTAGAATTCAAGGATTACGGTAGCTATGATGAGAAGTCTGTAGATTATCCGGAGTATTCAAAGAAGGTTGCAGAGGCTATTCTTGCAGGTGAATGTGATAAGGGAATACTTATATGTGGAACAGGTATAGGTATCTCTATAGCAGCAAATAGGTATGAAGGTATCAGGGCAGCCCTTTGCACAGACTGCTTTATGGCAGAGGCAACAAGACTTCACAATGATGCAAATATTCTTGCTCTTGGTGGCCGTGTAGTTGGACCTGGACTTGCATTAAAAATTGTTGATACATTTTTAGATACACCATTCTCAAATGAGGAGAGACATGTTCGCCGTATCAAGGCTATCGAGAGATAAGGAGGCTTACATGAACAGCAAGAGAGCAGATTATATAAGCTGGGACGAATATTTTATGGGAGTTGCTGCGCTGTCGGCAATGCGCTCAAAAGATCCGGGAACTCAGGTGGGAGCGTGTATTGTCAGTCCTACAAATAAGATTTTATCTATGGGCTACAATGGATTTCCTATAGGCTGTTCTGATGATGATTTTCCATGGAACAGAGAAGGTGCGCCACTGCATAACAAATATTTTTATTCTACCCACAGTGAGCTCAATGCCATACTAAATTACAGAGGTGGAAGTCTTGAAGGTTGCAAAATATATGTGACCTTATTTCCATGCAATGAATGTGCAAAGGCAATAATACAGTGTGGAATAAAGGAAATAGTGTATGCGTGTGATAAATATGGTGACACGGATAGCGTTATAGCTTCAAAGAGAATGCTTGATGCGTCTGGTGTAAAATACACATATTATAAGCCGACTGGGCGCAAAATAGAATTGGAAGTATAATGTCTTTTGGATTTTTTTGTGTACTATTGCATAGACAATTTTGACTTTTCGTAGTATAATTTTAGAAGATGTTTGCTGGTGTGGTAAGTTATGTGGAAGGAGAATGCTTATATGAGCTATAGAAAAGAAGTTTTTAGAAGCCTTAGCATGGTTTCGCAGCTCGGTATGAGTGTTATGGTGCCAGTGTTCATGTGTGTATTTATCGGAGTGATGATAGATAAGCATTTTGGAACATCCACACTACTGGTATTTCTAATCCTTGGCATAGGTGCAGGCGTGAGAAATGCATATATTCTAGCTATGAAGGTTTTGAATGAAAATGTCAAAGAGAAGGAAGACGCAGACAGAAAAAAGAGGGAAGAAAGAGAACATGCGTGTATTAAACAGGAAGATTAATCCTACAATGGTGGAACTCATCATAGGCATATTGGTATGTGGTGTTATTGGTATAGTAACATTTATTGGGTTGCATGTAGCACAGGTACCAGTGGAGAGATTTTTTGATGACAGTATTTTACAGATAATTTTAGGATATATATTTGGTATAATTTTTTCAATTATATTGATAATACACATGACGTTTTCAGTAGAAAATGCTCTCGAGATGGGCGAACAGGGTGCTCTGAAGCACACAAGGATAATGTATATAGTAAGGATGGTCGCTCTGGTCGTTGTATTTGCCATTATGCTTTTGTTTGGCGTAGGCAATGTTTTTTCACTATTGTTTGGATTACTTAGCATGAAGTTATCGGCATATGTTCAGCCGATTACTCACCGAGTAATGCACCATTCGGAGAAAAAAGCTTCGAATGATAAATAAATATAAGAAAGGGAAGGTGATAGTGTGGGAGAAATAGTCAGATTGGGACTATTGGACAGTGGCGCAGACTTTTCTATAAAGTATCTGCAGGAGATTCATCTGTTTGGACAAACCTTTCATCTGACGACGACACATGTTGGTCTGGCGATTATTTCGATTGTACTTATAGTTTTAGCTATTATGGTAAACCGTAAAATCGCAAAGTCAAAACCGGAAGATACACCGGGCATGCTGGTAAATATTTTTGAACTGGCAGTTGGCATGCTTGATAATATGGTTCAAGGTACCATGGGCAAGAGTGCTAGGAAGTTTAGAAATTATATAGCAACGGTGTTTATATTTGCATTATTATGTAATATTTCCAGTTTGGTTGGCTTAAGACCACCTACGGCAGATTACGGTATTACATTTGCCATGGGTATTATAACGTTCTTTATCATTCACTACAATGGTATTAAGGCTAATGGCATAGGTCATTTTTCAGCTCTGTGTAAGCCAATATTACTTACGCCGATTAACATTATTGGTGAGATAGCAGTTCCGTTATCATTGTCATTGCGTTTATTCGGTAATGTATTGTCAGGAACGGTTATGATGGGTCTTATATACGGCCTGTTGGCACCACCGGTAACGACTGGTATTCCGGCAGTGTTGCATGTGTACTTTGATATATTCTCAGGATGTATACAGGCGTATGTATTCTGTATGTTATCAATGGTATATATATCAGATAAGATAGGAACAGATTAGAGATTGTAATTAAATTATTTATCAATGGAGGAAAAAAGTATGAACGTAAATGGACAGGAATTTATCGCTGCAATGTCAGCAGTAGGTGCAGGTTTAGCAATGATAGCAGGTATTGGACCTGGTGTTGGACAGGGATATGCAGCAGGTCAGGCAGCAGCTGCTGTAGGTAAGAACCCGGGAGCAAAGTCAGATATCACTTCTACTATGCTTTTAGGACAGGCCGTAGCAGAGACAACAGGTCTCTATGGTTTTGCCGTTGCTATTATCCTTATGTTCGTTAAGCCTTTTAACTAAATCGGTGTGGATTATATAAGATAATCAGACCGGAAAGGAGGCGAAGACTTGGGAACATTTCCATTTAACTGTATGTTAAGTACAGAAGCAGACGGACGAATTTTTGGACTGGATTCACAGCTGTTATTTGATGCTGGAGTTCTGGCCATAAACATATTCCTTTTATTCATTCTCTTGTCATATATTTTGTTTAATCCTGTGCGAAATATGTTGAAAAAGCGTCAGGATCAGATTACGGCTACAAGAGAAGAGACTGCAGCTGCCAATGAAGATGCAAAGGCTTTGAAGGATGAATACGAGCTAAAGCTTAAGGATGCAGACAAGGCGGCTGAGGCTATTCTCGCAGAGGCTAGAAAGAAAGCTATAAAGAATGAAGAAAAGATTATAAATGAAGCTAAAGAGGAAGCTGCTTCTATTATCGCTCAGGCGAGAAAGGAAGCAGAGCTTGAGAAGAAGAAAGCTTCTGATGATGTGAAGAAAGAAATTGTAAGAGTTGCAACTCTTATGGCTGGTAAGATGGTTACGGTGTCAATGGATGAATCGGCACAGGCTAGACTTATCGATGAGACTTTAGGAGAGATAGGTGATAATACATGGCTAAGCTAGTAGATAAAACATACGGCGATGCGTTGTTTGAGCTTGCTCTCGAGAATGGACAGATAAACACCTATTTTGAAGAGTGTCAGAGTATTCTTGAGATATTGGGAAAAAATGAAGAGCTGATGAAGCTTTTAACACATCCAAAGATATCTAAGGAAGAGAAGGAACAGGTTATCGAAAATGTCTTCAAGGGACGCGTAAGTGATGATGTTACAGGATTTCTGGTACTCATTCTTAAGAAGGACAGACAGACTGTGATTCCTGAAATACTTAAGTATTTTATTGACAGAGTCAAGGAATTTAAGAAGATAGGTGTAGCTTTCGTGACAACGGCAGTGCCTCTTGACGAAGCTATGAAGAAATCAGTTGAGAAGAAACTGATAGCAACAACGGATTACAAATCATTCGAGATGAATTATAACGTAGATAAGGATATTATCGGAGGGATGATTATCCGTATAGGTGACAGAGTGGTGGACAGCAGCATCAGATCAAAGATTGAATCGATGGCTAAAGAGCTGTACGATGTCCGCTTAACAACAATGTAAAAGAAGGTGAGATAATCCCATGAATTTAAGACCTGAAGAGATTAGTTCAGTTATAAAAGAACAGATAAAGAATTATTCGACTCAGCTGGAAGTATCTGATGTGGGTACAGTTATTCAGGTTGCAGACGGTATTGCCAGAGTTCACGGACTCGAGAACGCAATGCAGGGAGAGTTACTTGAATTTCCAGGCGGAGTTTTTGGTATGGTACTTAACTTAGAGGAAGACAATGTAGGTGCCGTGCTTTTAGGTGATGCAAAGAATATCAATGAAGGTGACATGGTTAAAACTACAGGACGAGTTGTTGAAGTTTCTGTTGGTGATGCCATGATAGGACGAGTTGTAAATGCTCTTGGTCAGCCTATTGATGGCAAGGGACCAATTGAGACGACAAAATATCGTCAGATAGAGAGAGTTGCATCAGGTGTTGTTTCTAGAAAATCAGTAGACACACCATTACAGACAGGTATCAAGGCTATCGATGCCATGATTCCTATTGGACGCGGTCAGAGAGAGCTTATCATCGGTGACCGTCAGACTGGTAAGACAGCGATTGCGATAGACACAATTATTAATCAGAAAGGACAGGATGTTCTCTGTATCTATGTAGCCATCGGTCAGAAGGCATCAACTGTTGCTTCTATCGTTAAGACACTTGAGGAGCACGGCGCAATGGCTTATACAACAGTAGTTGCATCAACAGCCAGTGAGCTTGCACCTTTACAGTATATTGCACCATATTCAGGATGTGCCATCGGTGAAGAATGGATGGAAGCTGGAAAGGACGTTCTTGTAGTATATGATGATTTAAGTAAGCATGCAACTGCTTACCGTACACTGTCATTACTTCTTCGTCGTCCACCAGGACGTGAGGCTTATCCAGGAGATGTATTCTATCTTCACTCAAGACTTTTGGAGAGAGCGGCAAGACTTTCGGATGAGTTAGGTGGAGGTTCTCTTACAGCACTTCCTATCATAGAGACACAGGCAGGTGATGTTTCAGCGTACATCCCTACAAATGTTATCTCTATTACAGATGGACAGATTTACCTTGAAACAGAGATGTTTAATGCAGGTTTCAGACCAGCCGTTAACGCAGGTCTCTCTGTATCCAGAGTTGGTGGTGCTGCCCAGATTAAGGCTATCAAGAAGCTTGCAGCTCCTATCAGAACAGAGCTTGCGCAGTACAGAGAGCTTGCAGCATTTGCTCAGTTTGGTTCAGAGCTTGATGCAGCCACAAAGGAAAATCTTGATCAGGGTGTTCGTATCAAAGAGGTATTAAAGCAGCCACAGTATAGCCCAATGCCAGTTGAGTATCAGGTTATCATCATATATGCAGCTACAAAGAAATATCTTTTAGATATAGAGGTTGAGGATATTCTGGGCTTCCAGGAGAGACTCTTCGAGTATATTGATACAAAATATCCAGAGATTCCTGAAAGCATTCGTACAACAAAAGAGCTTTCACCTGAGATAGAGGAGAAGCTTGTACAGGCAATCGGAGAAGTGAAGGGGGCTTAAGTATGGCTTCAATGAGAGATATAAAGAGGCGTCAGACCAGTGTACAGAGTACCGGTCAGATTACTAAAGCGATGAAACTTGTATCTACAGTTAAGCTTCAGAAGGCTAGAGGCAGAGCTGAGAATACAAAACCATACTTCGATGGAATGTACAGTACGGTAGCTTCAATTTTAGCACGTTCAGGCAACATAAAACATAGATTTCTGAAGGCAGACACCGAAAATAAGAAGAAGGCTGTTATAGTCATTACTTCTAATCGTGGACTTGCCGGAGGATACAATTCAAATGTTGTCAAGCTTATTACAAATAATCCAGAGTTTTCTAAGGAAAACACAGTAATATATACAGTAGGAAGAAAAGGACAGGAGGCTCTTTTAAGAAAGGGTTATACTGTAGCAAAGGATTACTCAGAATGTGTTGAAGAGCCAATATACAGCGATGCTATGGAGATGTCTAGAGATGTTCTTAATGCATTTGCTGAGGGTGAGATAGGAGAGATTTATCTTGCCTATACCTTCTTTAAGAACACAGTGAGTCATATACCTACAATTAAAAAGCTTCTTCCGGTGTCAGTTGATGAGTATGAATTAACTGAGGAAGAGAAGAAGATTCCTATGAACTTCGAGCCTGATGAGGAAGAGGTTTTGGATATGATTATTCCTAAGTATATAAGCAGTCTTATCTTTGGTGGACTTGTGGAGGCTGTTGCCAGTGAAAACGGAGCAAGAATGCAGGCTATGGATTCGGCAACAAGTAATGCAGAAGATATGATAGCAAGTTTATCGCTTATGTATAATAGAGCAAGACAAGGCTCAATTACACAGGAATTAACAGAAATTATAGCAGGTGCCAATGCTATATAGCAGGCACATTAGCAAAATATAAAGGAGTGAAATAAATGGCAGAAATGAATAAAGGTAAAATCACTCAGATCATAGGTGCCGTTTTAGACGTTAAGTTCCCTGAGGGAAAGCTTCCTGAAATAAATGAAGCCATAACAGTCGAAAACGAGGGAAAGAAGCTGACAGTTGAGGTTTCTTCCCACCTGGGTGATGATACTGTAAGATGTATTGCCATGGGACCTACAGACGGACTGAAACGAGGCATGGAAGCGGTAGCAACAGGTGCTCCGATCACAGTTCCAGTAGGCGAGAATACACTTGGACGTATGTTCAATGTTCTCGGTGATCCTATTGACAATAAGCCTGTTCCAGAGGGAGTCCAGTATCTTCCTATACACAGAAAGGCTCCATCATTTGAGGAGCAGTCAACATCTACAGAGATGCTTGAGACTGGTATCAAGGTCGTAGACCTTCTCTGTCCTTATCAGAAGGGTGGTAAGATTGGTCTGTTCGGCGGTGCTGGTGTAGGTAAGACAGTACTTATACAGGAGCTTATCAGAAATATCGCTACTGAGCACGGTGGTTACTCAGTATTCACAGGTGTTGGTGAGCGTACAAGAGAAGGAAATGACCTTTATCATGAAATGAATGATTCAGGCGTTATCAATAAGACGACAATGGTATTCGGTCAGATGAATGAGCCACCAGGAGCAAGAATGAGAGTTGGTCTTACAGGACTTACTATGGCAGAGTACTTCAGAGATCAGGGTGGTAAGGACGTATTGTTATTCATCGACAACATTTTCCGTTTTACCCAGGCTGGTTCAGAGGTTTCAGCTCTTCTTGGACGTATGCCTTCAGCCGTTGGTTATCAGCCAACACTGCAGACAGAGATGGGTGCTCTTCAGGAGCGTATCACATCTACCAAGAATGGTTCTATCACATCAGTTCAGGCTGTATATGTGCCTGCTGATGACCTTACAGACCCAGCTCCAGCTACTACATTCGCCCATCTTGATGCTACAACAGTATTGTCAAGAAGTATCGTTGAGCTTGGTATTTATCCTGCGGTTGATCCACTTGAATCAACTTCAAGAATTCTTGATCCAAGAATCGTAGGTGAGGAGCATTATAAGGTAGCCAGAGGTGTGCAGGAAATACTGCAGAAGTATAAGGAGTTGCAGGATATCATCGCAATTCTTGGTATGGACGAGTTGTCAGAGGATGACAAGCTTGTAGTATCCAGAGCAAGAAAGGTTCAGAGATTCCTGTCGCAGCCATTCTTCGTTGCAGGACAGTTTACAGGACTTGAAGGTAAGTATGTGCCTATCAGTGAGACAATCCAGGGCTTCAAGGAGATTCTGGAAGGTAAGTATGATGACATACCAGAGAGCTATTTCCTCAATTGTGGTGGTATAGACGACGTATTAGCAAAGGTTAAATAGGTGAGAGCGTATGGCAGATGACAAATATTTCAGCCTTGAAATCATCTCGCCTGAAAGAACTTTCTATAAGGGTGAGGCAAGCTTTGTAGAGCTTACTACCAGTGAGGGTGAAGTTGGTATCTACAAGAATCACGTACCTATGACTAATGTTATAGTTCCGGGCATTGTCACAATCCATGAGGCAGATGGTATAAAGGAGGCAGCTGTTCACTCAGGATTTATGGTTATTCTTCAGGATTCCATAAAGATAATGGCAGAGGTTGCTGAGTGGCCTGATGAAATCGATGAGAACAGAGCTAACGAAGCAAAAATCAGAGCAGAGAGACGTCTTAAAGAAGGCGGAGCTGGAGTGGATATGCTTAGGGCAGAGGCTGCATTAAAACGTTCGCTTACAAGATTACATCTTGTGGGAAAATAAATGAATAATATGTAATTAAGACGGCATAACGAATGTGATTACTTCGTTATGCCGTTTTAACTTATTTTATTGTATAGGAAAGTTCTCGAAACTTTCCTATACATCAAAAATGCTCCGCGGATAAAAGAAGATTTTGCAACTGTAGAAATTTACTCATGATATGAGTATTGCAAAGAAATGCAAGGAAATTGTACATATCGAAGATGGGCTTATATGTTAATGGTTAATTCTTAAATAAGGGTTTATTATGTAAAAATGTATATGACAGAAATTTTTGGAAATAATGAAAATATCTTATAAAGGAGATAGATTCATTATGAAGACGAAAAAAGGAAAAGCACTGATAGTTCTTGCCGCCTTATGGCTTGCAGCATTTGTATTAATTGTAGGTACAAGAGATAAAGATGATGTGGGTGAGGACGGGATTGTCACAGCGTTTGAAGCTGGAGAGTATATAAACACAGCAGGAACAGTTTCAGCCTATGTTAATTACGGCAATAAATATCTGACTGACCGTGACAGACAGACGATTATAGAGAATATAGCATCAGTTCTTGGTATAAAAAGAGAAGTGATACCTGATATAAAAAGGGGGGAATCTGAAAATGGTTCATCAGTGACGGCAACCTATAGTCTTGTTACAGCGAATAGTCGAACTGATATCAGCGTGATAACCATAGAAAATAATAATGGCAGTACGGTGCTGTCTTTGGAACAATATATCTTAGTAGATATATCTATCGACAATTCTGTGGAAAGTGCCGTTTATTATAAGGAAGCCATAGAAGAGTATTTTGCTGACGCGGGTATAGATGCGGATATAACTTTGAGTCTAAAAGGAAGTATGCAGGGAGCCCTTAGCAATAACAAGAAAAACGAAATCTGTGAGGATATCTTGGAATCAATGGATGGCAAGCTTATAACAGGTAGTAGAAGTGATGAGTTATATACGATATATGCTTATTCAGATAATATAGATGAGTATGTCGTAAACGGAACAACTAAGTCCAATATCAATGTAGCCATAACCTACGATAGTATAAATGATCTTTCATGGGTATATGTGGCAACGCCTATATTAGCAGAATCATATTAAATATAAAATGTAATTAAGAATAAAATAGTAGAATAAACTACGGCAGTGGAATATAATATCAGTAAGCGAGTTTTTTAAGAGGGATTTATGGCGATTCTATTGTATCTTTCTGATATGCTTATACCACTGCTTATTTTTTGCATCGTTGCCACAGGATTATTGAAAAAAAGAAACGTATATGATGATTTCGTTGAAGGGGCTAAGGATGGCATGAAAACAGTGGCGGGTATATTGCCTACGCTGATAGGTCTTATGGTAGGAGTAGGTATTCTTAGGAGTTCAGGATTTCTTGATTTTCTTGCTGAAAAGCTAAGCTATCTTACAGATTTAGTACATTTTCCAAGTGAGCTAGTACCATTAGGGCTGGTAAAAATGTTTTCTTCATCTGCGGCAACAGGTCTTCTGCTGGATATTTTTAAAGAACACGGCACAGATTCATACATAGGACTTATTGCGTCTATTATGCTCAGTTGCACAGAAACCATATTTTACACTATGTCAGTATATTTTATGGCTGCAAAGGTTACAAAGACAAGATGGACATTGCAAGGTGCATTACTGTCAACAATTGTTGGAATTGTAGCAAGCACCGTTCTGGCTACAATTATTGGGGGAGTTTTATAGTAAGAGATAAAAACATCATAAAATCTCATAAGTTAGAATAAAATATAAAAAAATATATTGGAGAAATTATGCCTGGATATTTTGATGATGATAATTCCATGTACAAGAGTTTTACTTCTTTTGAAGAGGACAACGAAGATGGAGAATTTCTAAAAAGTCTGTATCCACCAGAGTTGGTTAAATTACAACTTTTAGTGGAAGAGGAATGTGACAAACTGGAGTATGATGGCAGCGTAATGTTTGATCAGTACCCTGATAAGATAAGAATTCATAAAATCACTGATAAAGTTGAAGAGAAGGCGGGAGGAGGAGAAAGAAATCTCATGGAGGTTATGGTTATAAACGAAGTGATGCGCCGAAGAATTCGAAGAAGACATTGCAGATTGAGAGGCTTTTGTTGATATATTTGTTGAAATAGAGTAAACTAGTAACGAAGAGCTATGGCTCCAGGTTGCGAATGCTGCGACTGCGGGAGTTTCAAAGAAACGAAGCAGTCGTTTTCACTATTTGAATGAAAAGAAGGAAAAACATGAAAAAGATACTTATAAAAATACTTATATCATTCCTAGTATTTGTAGGAATTATTGCCATATATTTTATATCAATATACCAGAAGAATACGACAGAGATGCCGGTAATGCAGTCTGCCACATTGCCTATTATAAATATGGTTTATCAGGATACTGATATTAATGTGCTTCAAGGATATACGGCATACATGGATGCCCAATATATGCATGATGCAATAACACCACTTGAGGATGACAGAAGTGTTGGAATGACTATAAAGAAGTATGATAATGTCATAGCTACAATGTCTTACGAGATAAGAACATTGGATATGGAACGTCTTATAGATAAGCAAAATATCGAGAAATTCGTATCAGCGGGCGACTATATATATGCGACCATTGATGCTAGTCGAATATTGGAAACCGATACAGAATATATGTTGATTATTAAGCTTGTATCTGAGAAACATGGAGATATATATTATTATACTCGTATTGAAGAACAGTCACAGTCAGATGTAAAAACACATATAGATTTTCTCAATGATATGAGCCTGAGCAGTCTGGATGACGATGCAGCATTGGATTATCTTGCATATTTGGAGCCAAGCGCATCGTCAGACAATACTAATTTGGCGTATGTAAATATAAAATCACCATTTTCAAACTTTACATGGGGGGATTTAGAAGTCAATCGTGTGACAAATCCAATTGTGACAGTGAAGGAAATTATAGATGATCTTGGCTGCTACGAGCTTCAATACAAAGTAAAGGCGCTCAATGAATATGGACGAGCACAGTATTTCAATGTAACAGAATTCTACAGAGTCAGAAAAAGAGGAGAGCAGATGCTTCTGTATGTCTACGAGCGAAAGATGGAGCAGATATTTGACGGAAGTAATCAGAATGTATCAGCAACCAGAATAAATCTTGGTTTAGACAGTGACTTAGATGTAGAGTATTCATATAGTCAAACAGGCTCGTTTGTCAGCTTTGTGAAAGAGCGCAACCTTTGGCTTATGGATATGAATAACAATAATGTGACAAATGTATTTTCTTTTGAAAGTGGAAGTGATAATGATGTCAGAGATATCTTTGATGAAAATGACATAGAAATAGTGTCCACTGATTCAGACGGAAACGTACTCTTTATCGTGTATGGATATATGAATCGAGGCGGTCATGAGGGCAAAGTTGGAACAGGTCTTTATAGATATACAAGGGAAGATAACAAAGTTACCGAGTTAGTTTTTGCACCGACTACCAAACCATATCACATTATGAAGGACTCCATTGGTAACTTTGCATATATCAAAGATGACACTCTATTGTATATGATGATTGAGGATACCATTTACACTATTACTTTTGACAGTAATGAATATGTACAGCTTGTATCAGGCTTGAAAAAAGGCAATTATATTATAAGCGATGATGGAAATATCATAGCATGGCATGAAAATACAGAGGTGAATAAAGCTCAATCCATAAGAGTTATTAACATAAAAACTGGTGATGATTATGTTATAGAGGCAGCAGAGGGTGATTATATAAAAGCATTAGGCTTTATAGAACATGACCTTGTATATGGAACTGGAAAGCAGACAGACACGTATATAAATGAGGCTGGAGAGACCATTCTTCCAATGTATAAGCTAAATGTTGTGCTTGAATCTAAGGAAAATGTTGAAAGCTATCAAAAAGAAAATATATACATTTCAGATGTAGAGATATCAGGAAATATGATTAAGCTTGCAAGGCTTACAAAGGCTGAAGATGGCTCGTATGTGCCAACCAATAGTGATCAGTATATTAATAAAAATATAAACACTGCAGAAACTATTATATTATCAACTATTGCAACAGATTTGAAGAAGAAAGAACTTATTCTGGAATTTGCATATACGGTCACAAGTGACAATGAGTTTGCAACAAAATACCCAGAGGAAATAGTATTTATGTCTGGTGATTCCTTTGAGACACAGGAGCAACTGGTGGAAGACAACAACTATTATGTATATGGAGAGGGAGAACTGCAGCTTGTAACCGATAAGGCCGGAGATGCCATAAACGCTGCGTATGATAATTATGGCGTAGTGATTAAAGGTGATGGTAATTATGTATGGGCAAGATCATCCAAAGTCAACAATGTAGGTATTGATATGAAGTATATGGTTGGACAGGGGTATGATTCCTATGAGGTTAGTGCAGCTATATGGCAGGGAAGTGTGCTGGATGTCTCGCAGTCATATTACGATACATTATTTTACTATGTGACCAATAGGCTACCTGTGTTTACTGTGGTTGACGGTCATGGATTGGTGTGTATTGACGGATATAATGGATATTCGGGAACGGTCAATATAGTATATATGACGGATTTGGATACTGGTGAAGAATTTGAACTGGGTTATTATGAATTAGAAAATATTTACAATAAAAACGGTATGCGTTATATGGTTCTTGGCGAATAGAATAATATAAGTAAAAAGGATGTAATCATTTTGACTACATCCTTTTTGGCTTTTAAATGTGAGATTTTAAGATTTCAAAGTCTAAAAACTATGTGAAATCAACTATATCATATGCAATTATTAAGCTAATGCGTTGTTTAATTTTGTAACAAGCTCATCAGCATCGATTCCGTGAACCATGCATGCCTCCTCAAGAGATTCGCCCTGAGCTGATGGGCATCCGAGACAATGCATACCTGCGTCTAATAAAACAGGTATTGTTCTTTCGTCTCCGTTTACTATTTCTCCTATAAGCATGTCTTTTGTTATCTGCATTTTTTATGTCTCCTTCCTAGTGCTAGGTTATTATTTTTAACCGTTTTTTTGTTGTGATTGTGCTATTTAATTAGCTGGAGCTTCTGTAAAGCTCTCTTAGAAATAACTTTTTTGTAGTGCTCTTCGTAATAAGCTTCGCCAGCGTGATTTGTCTTCGCGACTGTTCCATATTCTGATAAGATGTTGCAAACTTTATTAAAACCTTCAACAGGCTGCTTGCCTTTGTTGATGACTAAATAATATATTCCAGTATCTTCAGCCTTGTATAAGCAATTGACACCGTCGTACATTTCCTTAAGTTTACAAGCTACATTTATAAGTGAATCAAGATTGTTAAAAGCAAATACCTTCGAAATGTTCTTTGGAGCAACAGAAACTGTTGTCTGTGCAGGTTTTTGCTGTTCGGCTTTCTTTGCCAGCGCCTGTGGAAGTGGAATAAAGTTGTCGGAGTTGCTTGAATTGCCTTCAACGACATTCTTAAGCTCATGCTTTAAATGATTGAATAAATCAAGCAAATCGCTTGAGGACGGAGTAGATAAACTGTCGTCTTCACTTCCGTTTTCGTCAGCATCAATTTCATCCATAGATGGAGCGAACTTAGAAAAACGAGTATCCAGTTCTTCTGGATCTTCTACCTTTGTTATAACGAGTACAATACAATCCCCCGACACAGGAATTGCTTCTATCATAAGAGGAATATCCTCCGCTTCAAATCCAAACTCCATTGATGCCTGCTGCATCATATCCCGAAAAAGGCTCTTGGCTTTTTCCGTGCCGTATGCCAGCTCGCTAAGTTTTATCTGTCTTGAAGCCAGATCAGACCTGTTCAAAGTGCACTTTATTTGATTGTCATTGATTTTCTCAATTTTCATAATAAAGACCTCTTTTCGCTGTGCAATGCATATAGTTATCTCATTATTAGTATACCCTAAATAAGGCTTACATGTAAAGTCTTATCTGAAAAAAAGTGAAATACATCTTGAAAAATTTTAGCAATATGGTTATAATTACATTGAGGTTTTTCATATGTAGTGCGGTATTGTTGGAAGGAGGCATTACTGCGACTTCAATTTTGTTTGAAAAATATCAGGTGACAGATGTTGTATATGAGTCCGATACTGTTACCGTGTTTATTGCCGAACATATCTATATGTCGGTAAAAAGAATCATAAAAAAGATTCTCAAGAAATCTATATGTCGGGACACATTTTATTCCGAGGTTAACATTCTTAAAAGTATAAAAAATCCCCAGATACCAACTGTATATGACGTAGAGGAGGATGCTTTCGCGTATTATATTATTGAAGAATACATGGAAGGGGTAAACCTTCATAGTTTTATAGAGAAAAATGGTGTGATGTCTGAGGAAGAAGCTACAGATATCGGAATAAAAATCTGTAATATAGTATCTTTTTTGCATTGTCAAAAACCTATACCAATATTATTTTTGGATGTACATCCAAAGAATATACTTATCAATGATGATAGTGAGCGAAAAATCTTCTTGGTTGATTTTGGAAGCTCGTATTATTCCAATGAGACAGAAAAACGCAGAATTTTAATGGGAACTGTGGGATATGCCGCGCCTGAGCAGTACGATCATGGCAGGCTGGATGAACGAACAGATATCTATGGTATAGGAGCAGTGCTATATTTTCTCGTCACAGGAAGGAGCTGTGATAGTGAAAATATACTTTCTTTAAATTTCCCTCAAAATATTTCAGAAAAATTTAGAATGATAATTATGCAATGCTTGGCTCATGATAGGGATGACAGATTTCAGAGAGTGGAGGCTATTGCAACTAGTTTGTCAAGAAAATATAAAAGTGACGATACAAGCATTCAGAATGAAAAATCTCATATAATATCTATTGCAGGGGTGGACAGACGTGTGGGAGTGACACATGTATGTTTGGCATTTGCATCTTATTTGTCGAAGCAAGGATGCAGAATTTTGTACGAAGAGGCTAATGATTCCAATCATCTGAGAATGATTGCCGGATGTGAGAAGCTAAAATACAAAAACGGATTCTTTTACCATGACAGGCTGACGCTTAAGCCTTTGTATGGTGAACAGATTAATCTGCCTGGGGACAGTGATTACATAGTGAGAGACTGTGGTATGTATAGTGAAAAAATAAACGACGACAGTGACACTGTAGTCATAGTGGCAGGGGCAAAAGCTTGGGAGCTAGACAACTCTGTAGCAGTGTGTAAGAAGGCTCTAAATGCAGGAAATGTTCACATCTTATGTAATAGCAGCCATAAGAATGAGGCATTGTCCCTGTGGAGAAAGATAGGATGTGTAGGTATGCAGGTACCTGCATTGAGCAAAATATTTGAATGCTGTGACAGCGAGCGTATATTCTTTGATGAGCTTGCGGATTCAATAGGCATAACTAAAAGAGGAGGTGCAATGCATAAGAAAAGAACAAGGTTTTTTAGGAAATTTGCAGAAAAAGCGAGACGCAATAATAGTAGGCATATGGGGTGTCCATAGTGGCGCAGGAGTGACTACCTTAGCCGTGTCATTAGCTAATTATATGCAAGGCTTCTTGAATAAGAAGACTGCTCTGTATGAATATAATCAGAAAGCAGATTTTATAAAGATATATGAATGCTTTTACGGAGATGAATCCGAAATCTCGGAAGGAAAATTCACGCTAAAAAAGGTAGATTATTTCTTGAAAGGCAGCACGGATATAGTAAAACTATCCCAGGAAAATTATGACATTGTAATTGTGGATTTTGGTTATAGTTTCACAGCTATAGGTGAATTTATCAGATGCCATTACAAGATAGTAGTCGGTTCGCAAGAACCGTGGTATTGCAGGAAATATGAAGAATTTTGTGAGAAACTGTCTGATTACAATGAAAGTGATCTATGGGTACATATCCTGGCTACTGATGAACACGAGATAAAAAGAATAAGAAAAGCGTACAGAGTGAAGGCTATAAGGCGCCCATACATAGATAATGCGTATGTTATTGACAAAAGCCTTATTCAATTCTTTTCGTACTTTTTTGAGTAAGGAGGAGAGATGATACCTACAAATAGGCGTAATAAACACAAAAGTGTAAATAGTAAAAATAAGATTATCATAATGCTGGTAGTGGGAACTCTGGCTGTGATGATAGGTGCTGCAATCATAATATTTGTATCCATGAATCGCAGTAGCTTAGATGATAACGAACTAAGTGTACCTGTGGATACTCAGATTAATTTACAGGAAGAAACGAGCTGCGATATGGAGGCAGGACAGGAAACAGATATATATGTGGAAAATGAAAAGGAATACTATGTAAACTATGTA
Source organism: Lachnospiraceae bacterium (assembly GCA_017408025.1). GTDB lineage: Bacteria > Bacillota > Clostridia > Lachnospirales > Lachnospiraceae > SVEL01. The sequence goes on along the minus strand of JAFQVJ010000040.1, from coordinate 51,201 downwards.
GACTTGGCGGTCTTGCGCAATGGAAGTGGAGTATTCGATATTCACATAAGATTTCCAAATGGTGAAGATTATGTGGTTGTAGCGGCCAAAAAGATTACCGATGTGACAGACGAGGGTTTTTATGTCATGTTAAATGATAGAGAAAACCATATGCTTTCATCGGCAAAGACAGACAATGACGTATATGTAGGTACGCAATTGTATTTGTCTAGGTATGAAACAGAAACTATAATGATGCCACAAACAGATTATCCATGGAATCAGTATGTGTTAAATGCTCATGGCATTGATGAGTCAGACGCTGAAGAGATATATGCAAGGCGCGTACAGCTAGAGGAAAATCTGGCGGCATTTATGAATCAGACACTTAGTAGATAAACTAATCGAAAGATTATGCTTGATTTAATTCATCACGATCATTGGCATAATAATCAGCAAAAAGAAAGGAGAAATGTCGGGTAGGACAAATTATATATAAAATTGATTAAAGAAATAGTAACTGTAAACATATAACTAAAATAGTAGTAGAAAGGGTGGATAGACAATTAAAAGAATATAAAGGGTTATAGAGGACCACACAATTAAATCAAAATAAGAAGATAAAGACAAAATTGCAGTTGCATAAGCAACAGTGATTATATGTAAGCAAAAGGCCATTCTGCATGGATGGTCTTTTTTGTTTAATAGGAAAGTTCTTCAAACTTCCCTATTAAACAAAAAACGCTCCGCTAAGGATGAGCACTCGCATAATGTGTATAAACTTTTATTGCAATAGTGGATAACGTTTTGTTATAATTGACATTGATGTGAAAAGATTAAAATAAATCTGTACGGAGGGAAAATAGATGAACTTATATAGAAAACTAAAGCGTATATTTGTGATTGCTAGTGCCAGTGTGGCTTTGACAGCCTGTAGTGGCGATTTTAATGAAAAGGAACCAAATAAGGAGTATGTTGATCTCGAAAATTATTTTGAGATAGTTGATATAGATGGTAATGAAGGTGTCGCCATTATAATTGATGGTTTGAATGTGGGAAAAGGTTTTATAAAAGAGGGCAATTGCTATGTGCCATATGAGTGTGTAAGAGAATATATAGACGACCATTATTATTGGGATAACACAGAAAAAATCTTATCATATGCATCTTCAAAGCGTATCTATGATGTAGTGCAGGGAGTAGAGGAATACAAGGTTAATGGTGCCGTCAATACATATGATAAAATCATAGTTGTAGCTATTGACGATACAGCCTATATAAATATTGATTTTCTCGTGATGATGAATGCTTCAATTGATGCAACTATATATAATGAGCCTAATAGAGCGGTATTTAATATTGCAAAGGCTGTAGAAACTGCAAGCATAACAGAAGACACTCAGATGCGTTCAGATGAAGGTATAGAAAATCCTATAGTTGCAGATTTGAATAAGGGAACCACAGTCAACATATTGGGAGATGATAATGGATGGACTATGATTGGAACAGAGGAAGGTCTTATGGGGTATGTAGACAGTAGCAAGCTATCGGAGGTATCTAATAAGGAACGCACATTTAACCAGTCATGGATGGACACAGAGCCATACACATATATTAGTAAGGATTACACCATATGTCTTGGATGGCATCAGATGGAGTATGATGGTGGAAATGATTCACTTAATAGCATGATATCAGGGGCAGATTCCCTTAATGTAATTTCGCCAACATGGTTTAAAGTAACAGATAGCTATGGTGGAATAAGTTCCATTGCATCTAAGTCTTATGTGGATAAAGCTCACGCAAAAGGTCTGGAAGTGTGGGGGCTTATAAGTGATTTTAACTATGATGAAGAGGGAAATTATTACATTAATGATGTAGTATCTACTACATCATCTAGAAGAGAGCTTATAAATAATATAATAGAAGAGGCCACTGGGTGTGGTATAGACGGTATAAATGTTGACTTTGAAATGATTCGTCTAGTGGCAGCGGAGGGTTACGTTCAGTTTATGAGAGAGCTGGCTATTAACTGTGAACAGGAAAACCTGGTGCTGTCAGTGGATATGTATGTACCTACAGGAAGTAATGCATACTATGACAGGGAGTCAGTAGGTGAAGTAGTCGATTATCTTGTGATTATGGGATATGACGAGCATTGGGCTGGATGTGGAGAAGCTGGAAGTGTCGCATCACTTCCGTTTGTACAGCAGGGCATACTGGATACACTGGTAGAAGTACCAGCTAGCAGAGTTTTAAATGCAATTCCATTTTATACAAGAGTGTGGTATGAGGATTCATTGGAAAATGCACCTGAAGGTTCTGTCATAGTGGAGGATGCCATAAATGGTGATTATGCCCTGAGCAGCAAAGCCGTAGCCATGGGAACGGCTAAGGAGTTTTTGGAGAAGAATGGTGCGTCGCTTCGATGGCTTGAGGACATTGGTCAATATTATGGAGAATGCTATATAGAAAACAGATTGGCTAGAATATGGCTTGAAGATAAGACATCTCTCACAGAAAAGCTCAATGTCATGAAGGAAAATAATCTGGCTGGTGTTGCGTGCTGGAAGCTTGGACTTGAGTCAGATGAGGCATGGGATGCAATCTCAGATTACATGAAGTAGAAGAATAAAAATTATATTGGATGAATTAGATGCAAAGAGTTCTATGTAATGAATTGGTGGAATAAAATATACAAATGCTTTATGGTGGTGCAACTTGTATGTTTGAAAAAAACAGGCTTGTGGGACTGATGTCTGTTGTGTTGCTGTGCGCTGTATTTATAGTGACAGCATTATTCTCATCTTGTAATGATAATGACGGCAAAGAAAATGTGAGCAATGATCATGATGGTGATGCAGTTGTAAAGGATTCAAAAGAGGAGAAGGAGACAGCTGATTTTACGGTGGTTGTGGACGCTGGACATGGTGGAGTAGATCCAGGAAAGGTTGGCATAGATGGTCAGCTTGAGAAGGATATTAATTTACAGATTGCATTAAAATTAAAAGAAATACTAGAAAGTAATGAGGACATAAATATAAAAGTAATACTTACAAGAACTGAAGATATGGGGCATTACAGTGAGTCGGATTCCAATAAAAAGATGGCGGATATGAAAAAACGATGTGAGATTGTAAATAATGCAGATGCAGATGTACTTATAAGTATCCATCAGAATAGCTATCATTCATCTTCGGTAAAGGGAGCACAAGTATTTTATTATGAAGGCTCAGAGAGAGGACATGAGTTGGCAACAACCATACAGACAAAGCTGGTTGGGGCATTGGTGGAAAATGAAAAGGGAAGAGTTGAAAAGGCAAATGATAACTATTACATATTACTAAATGTTAGTTGTCCTGCGGTAATAGTTGAGTGTGGTTTTTTGTCTAATCCTGATGAGGCTGCTAAGCTTTGTGATGAAGAATATCAAAAACTTGTGGCTGAAACTGTAGGAAAAGGGGTTATTGAATTCTTAGAAAAGTAGGAAATAATAGACAATTTAAAATATAAATGATATACTTCTAGAGGCAAACAAAAACACTAAAATATAGGAGGCAGAAAAATGAACAAGTTAGAGCTTCAGAAGACAGCAAATGAGGTTCGTAAAGGTATTGTAACAGCTGTACATAGTGCCAAAGCCGGACATCCAGGTGGCTCACTTTCAGCAGCTGACATTTTCACATACTTGTATTTCGAAGAGATGAATATTGATCCGAAGAATCCAAAGAAGGCAGATAGGGATAGATTCGTACTTTCAAAAGGTCATACAGCACCAGGTCTTTACTCAGCTCTTGCACTGAGAGGATATTTCCCAGTAGAGGATTTAAAGACACTTCGTCATCTTGGCTCTTACCTTCAGGGACATCCGGACATGAAGCATATTCCAGGTGTGGACATGTCGTCTGGCTCTTTGGGACAAGGTATCTCAGCTGCTGTAGGTATGGCACTTTCAGCTAAGCTTAGTGATGATTCATATAGAGTATACACACTTCTTGGAGATGGTGAAATTCAGGAAGGTCAGGTTTGGGAGGCTGCTATGTTTGCAGGACATAGAAAACTCGACAACCTTGTAGTTATGGTAGATAACAATGGTTTACAGATAGATGGTGATATAGCAGATGTATGTTCACCATATCCAATCGGTGCTAAATTTAAAGCATTTAATTTCCATGTAATCGAGGATGTTGATGCTCACGACTTTGATGCTATCAAGGCAGCTCTTGACGAGGCAAAGGCAACAAAGGGTGTGCCAACAGCTATTGTATTTAATAGTGTTAAGGGCAAGGGCGTTTCATTCATGGAGAATAATGCCGGATGGCATGGAAAAGCTCCAAATGATGATGAGTACGCTACAGCATTGACAGAGTTAGAGAAAGAAGGTGAAGCATTATGTCAGAAGTAGTTAAGATTGCAACAAGAGATAGCTATGGAAACGCATTGGTTGAATGTGGTAAGGAATATGAAAACCTGGTTGTGTTAGATGCAGATTTAGCTGCTGCAACAAAGACATGTGTTTTCAAAAAAGCTTTTCCAGAGCGTCATATAGATTGTGGTATCGCAGAGTCAAATATGGTGGGTATCGCTGCAGGACTTGCATCAACAGGAAAGATTCCATTTGTAAGTTCATTTGCAATGTTCGTAGCAGGTCGTGCTTTTGAACAGGTTCGTAACTCTGTAGCATATCCTCACTTAAATGTTAAAATAGGTGCAACACATGCTGGTATCTCAGTAGGTGAAGATGGTGCGACACACCAGTGTAACGAGGATATTGCCCTCATGAGGTCAATTCCGGGTATGGTCGTTATCAATCCGGCAGATGATGTTGAAGCAAAGGCAGCAGTTAGAGCAGCAATAGAGCATGATGGTCCTGTTTACCTAAGATTTGGTCGTCTTGCAGCTCCTGTTATCAACGACAGACCAGATTACAAGTTTGAGCTTGGTAAAGGTGTAGTTCTTCGTGAAGGTAAGGATGTTACTATTATAGCAACAGGCTTGTGTGTAGCAGAGGCACTTAATGCAGCGGACAAGCTTGCAGCAGATGGCATATCAGCAAAGGTTATTAACATCCACACAATCAAGCCTCTTGACGAGGAATTGGTTGTTGCAGCAGCCAAGGAAACTGGCAAGGTTGTAACCGTTGAAGAGCATTCGGTAATAGGTGGTCTTGGAAGTGCAGTGTGTGATTGCTTAAGCCAGAAGGCACCAACACCAGTATTGAAGATAGGTGTGAATGATGTATTCGGTGAGTCTGGTCCAGCTGTCCAGCTTATTGCTAAATATGGCCTTAATGCAGAAAGTATCTACAATAAGGTGAAAAGTTTTGTATAAGATTATTAGAGCAGTAATGTACTTTTAAGAAAGGTTTATTAAAGGTTTGACTTAATATATTTTTGTTATCAGAAGGTGCCATGGACCATAAGTGTTTGTGGCACTTGTTTGTTGTATAGGAAAGTTCTTGAAACTTTCCTATACAACAAAAAACGCTCCGCTAAGGATCTATGTTGTTCTTACGATAAAAGTATGATAATATATAAAAGGTATTTTAGGTCGGAGTTATAAAAAATGGATAGGTAACGGAGGATAAGATGGATAGAGGTTTACAAAGAAAATTGTTGGAGAATACTTCTATAACCAATATACCTGAAGAGCTTTATGAGCAGGCAGGTAAGATGGAGGAGCTTTTCTTATACAATAGGTGTGCTATTAAAGAGATACAGACAAAACTAGAGATACTCAATGATGAGTTGGCTATGAAGACAAAGCGTAATCCTATAGAATCAATTAGTTCTAGAGTTAAAAATCCTAGAAGTATTATAGAAAAAATACAGAGAAAGGGATTCCCATTGACTGTAGAAAGTGTGTGGGAAAATCTTAATGATGTGGCAGGTGTCAGAGTTGTCTGTTCGTTTATAGAAGATATATATGATGTGGCGGCTATGTTTATGAAACAGGATGACATAGAGGTTCTCGAGATAAAAGACTATATTAAGAATCCAAAACCAAACGGATACCGTTCCCTTCACCTTATAGTACAAGTTCCCATATTCTTATCTGATAAAGCACTTCCGATGAAAGTGGAAGTGCAGATAAGAACTATAGCCATGGACTTTTGGGCGTCGTTGGAACATCAGGTTAAGTACAAGAAAGGTATTCCTGATGCAGAGGAGATATCCGCTGAACTGAAGGAATGTGCGGAAACCATAAGCGCAACAGATTCCAAGATGCAGGACATCTATCATAAAATTCAAAATATACGTATATAAATTCATGCAGAACAATAAGAAATTACTGCTCATCTGGTGTGATAGTCATTGCATCCAGTGACATCTTCATAATATCACGTATCTCTTCTTCAGAGAGAGACATATATTCACAGAGCTCGTCAATAGTTGCCTCGCGACCAAGCTTCTCAGCTAAGAAAGTGGTGGCATCGCTTATGGCGTTGGCTCTTTCGGCAGCGTGTGATGCAATTCTGTGCATACCAAGCTCCTCGTCTATGGCATCCTGCATAGCATTCTCGATGAACTTAACCACGAAAGAGTCGAAATCACCAGAAAAATCATAATTCATGATTCCTTCAATGAGCCCAAGATTACCTTCCTGAATTAAATCACTTTTCTTGACACCCTTGTTTAAGAATTTTTCAGTGATAGCAACAACCTGTGGCAGGCAAGCTTCGATGAGGTCATTAAAAGCGTCTCTGTCACCACGGCAACCTTTTTCGATAAGAAGGACCTTCTTATCAGCAGAAACCTCCGGTATATCATCCAAATCTCTCATATACATTTCCATGAACATCTTTTCCTCTTCGGAAAGCTCGCTGGAACAATGAGAATGTTCCCTGTCATTAGAACCATTATCGCTAGATTTTACAGTGATTTCTTTATCGGTAATCTTGATTTTATTTTCAGCAAGATATTTATATACAGCGTCGTACATTTCTTCATTTTCCAGAATTCCGTCAAAATATGTGTGCACAGCTTCTGTAGATACTTCATTGCCATTGACAGTTGCAAATTCTATAAGAGCGCTTAATGCCTCATTAAATTCTAACTTTTTACTCATAATTTAATAATACCTTTCATAGTTAAATAACAATTTTGTATCCTAAAGTATACATTATTTTATATAAATGCACAAGAAGTGAATAAATATCTTTGAATGAATGAAAAAATGTAGTATACTTGGAACGTATAGAAATGTTATATAATAATGAAAATATAGAGGTAGGAATAGGAAATGAACAAGATTGCTAGTTTCTTAAAGAGAAAAAAATCATCGATAATGCATTTGTTAGGATCGTTTATGTTATTGTTGCTATCCGCATTTATAGGCATAATGTTAGGACTTAACAAGGCAAATGCTGTTGATAAATATGTTGATGAAGCAGTTGAATATTTTAATGATAATAATTGGACTGCGTTTTACAATTATGCAGAGGTTATAGATAATGATTTTATAAATGAAGTGTCTTTCAATGATATGGCTGAAAATATGTATGGGGAAATCAGTGAGGACGATATAGTCATAGAGGAGATAACAGAGGAAGATGATGAGGCTAAAGTGAGTATAGTCTACAAAACCAAAGATGGTGAAACGCATAAATCCACACTTGATTTTCAAGAAAAGGATGAAAAAACATATATTTTTTTTCCAAAGTGGAAGCTTGATATTGATGAAATGATTATAGAAGACAGTACATTTACAGTACCATCAGGCTTTACTGTATATGTAGATGGAATAGAGATTACTCTTGATAATGCTAACATAGAAAAAGATGAAGTAGCAGGTAATGATACATATGTTATACCACGTTTATTTAAGGGGAAACATGTGGTGTATGTTCAGAAGGACGGTCTTGAGGTAGTTGAAGCAGAGGTATCCTGGACAGAAAATAATTCGTCATATGTGTTGGATGTGGAAGAACTACAGTTAGCGCAAGACAAAGCAGAAGAAATCAAGCAGAGTTCCCAGGATATTGTTGTGGGGATGTATTCAGCTATATTTAGTGAAAGCGGAATCGATAATGTAAGTTCATACTTTAAACAGGATGAGGCAACTATATCTATGCTTACATCGGTCTATGATAATATGCTTGCTGCTATCAAACCGGAAGATGGTTCAACACTTAATAGCATGGAGTTCACATCATTTAACTATGATGTATTTGATTATTCGTATCCATATGAGGCTGATGTGACGATTTCCTTTGAATGCACCTTTAGCGCCAGAGGAAAACGAAATAGCAAGGGTGGTGTAAGAGAGAAATATGAAGGTACAAGCAGTAGCAGTGTCACACTTCATTTTATAAAAGAAGGAGAAAACTGGTACTGTAATACATTGAATATGACGTGTATAGATTATAGTAAAAAGGAAGAAGCAACGGAGTAAAAAGGAGAATAAACATGGCAAAGGAAATTTGGAAAGCAGGCAATATGGTTTATCCTATACCGGCAGTGATGGTGACATGTAGGGATAAGGCAGGAAACGATAATATTATCACCATAGCCTGGACAGGAACTATCTGCACCAATCCAGCCATGGCATATATATCAGTTAGACCAGAGCGTTATTCGTATAATATTATAAAAGAAACAGGCGAATTTGTTATTAATCTCACCACAAAGGAATTGACATACGCAACAGATTACTGTGGTGTTCGTTCGGGCCGTGATGTAGATAAATTTAAAGAACTGGCGCTTACAAGGGAAGAGCCATCAGAGGTCAGTGTGCCGCTTATAAAGGAAAGTCCTGTAAATATCGAATGCAAGGTTGTAAAAATTGAAGAGCTTGGCTCTCACCATATGTTTGTTGCACAAGTGGTGGCAGTCCATGCAGACAAAAAATATATGGATGAAAAAGGAAAATTTGATTTATCAAAAGCTGACCCAATTGTATATTCTCATGGAGAATACTATAGTATGGGTGAAAAGCTTGGAACCTTTGGTTATAGTGTAAAGAAAAAACATGTTAAAAAAAGAAGCAAATAGTAATAAATGGTATGTTCTCTACTTGAACATACCATTTTGCATTTAATTAGTTATTGTTTTTATGTATTTCATTGTCGCTAATCGTACCGTCAGCTTTCATTTCTCGATACAGTTTTTTATATGCATTCATGTAGACTACGAAGGACATAATAAGAAATCCGGAGCAAATAGCTATAAGTATCCAGACAACCTCGTCTACAATGATGCTTGGCGGAAATGCGATAATAGACAATAAGCTTGCATCTAAAACAACTGTACAAAGCTTTCCACACCACATTGCACCATTTAAATTATCACCCTTGTGATATATGTATAAGCCAACAACTAACATGACCACTTCTTTGAGTACAAATAATCCTATGAGAATCCAAACCCATGGATTTTTAAGTATAGCCATGGCTAACATTGCAAACTGCATAAGCTTGTCAGCCAGCGGGTCAATAAATTTACCCCAGTCTGTAACCATGTTAAAGTGTCGTGCAATCCACCCGTCAACAACATCAGTTGCAGCTGCTACCATGACAACAACAGCAGATTGCCAATAATATTCTTCTATAAATAGATAAACAAAAAATGGAACGAGCAATATACGAATATAGCATAGTACATTAGGAATGTTTATCAAATCCTGTTTTCTTGGTCGGCCTTTCATAATGGCTCCTTTCTTATGTTTGTCCCATAAAAGGGAAGAAAAAACTAGGACATATTATAATCCTTTTAGTTGCAAATGTCAAATAAACGGATAAATCAATGCGAATTAATGATATTAAGATATAATATGAAAAATAAATTATATGTGATAGAATAGAAAAGAAATCGTGTTGAAAGGATATAGCCATTATGAAAAATAATATAGTACTAATAGGAATGCCAGGCGTAGGTAAAAGTAGTGTAGGAGTAGTTTTAGCAAAGATACTTGGATATAGATTTGTTGATTCAGATTTATTGATACAGGAGCAGGAAGGGAAGCTTTTATGTGAAATTATGGAAGAAAAGGGCTTGGAAGGATTTATTGATGTGGAAAATAGAGTAAATGCTTCTATAGAGTGTGAAAAATGCATTATAGCTACTGGGGGAAGTGTAATATATGGAGAAAAGGCTATGGAGCATCTAAAAGAAATTGGAACTGTATTGTATCTAAAAGCAGATTATGAATCTATTAATGAAAGAGTGGGCAATCTTAAGGGTAGAGGTGTAGCACTCAAAGATGGACAGACATTGAAAGATTTATATGATGAAAGAACACCATTATACGAAAAATATGCAGATATAACTGTTGATGAGAATGGCTGTAAATCCGTCTCTGATACTATCTCAAGAATAATGGAAAAGCTTCAGTAAAAAATATTTTATTTACAAATAGAAAAGTTGTGTTATAATGAAAATGATACGGGTACTTTTGTGCTCGTACTTTTAATGAGAAAAATTCTCTATTTTTAGAAATTTGCATAAAATGATAGACATAAATAGAAACATTTAATTATATAATATAAGCACAATTGAAAAATTGAGGTGTATGATGGAAAAATACATTATTAAAGGAGGCACACCACTGGCAGGCGAGGTAGAGATTAGTGGTGCGAAGAATGCGGCTCTTGGTATTTTGGCAGCGGCAGTTATGGCTGACGAAACAGTTACAATAGACAATCTTCCAGATGTTAGCGACGTGAATGTACTGATTGATGCCATAGCAGAAGTAGGTGCAACTGTTAAGAGAACAAACCGTCACTGTGTTGATATCAGTGGTAAAACTATTACATCTACAGTAGCAGATAATGAATATATCAAGAAGATGAGAGCTTCATACTATCTTGTGGGAGCATTACTTGGTAAGTATAAGAGGGCAGAGGTATCCTTACCGGGTGGCTGTAACATAGGAAGTAGACCTATAGATCAGCATATTAAGGGATTTAAGGCTCTTGGAGCGGATATAAAGATTGAACATGGTATGATTATCGCTCAGGCCGATGAGCTTGTAGGAAATCATATTTTCTTTGATGTGGTTACAGTAGGTGCAACTATTAATGTTATGCTTGCAGCAACTCTTGCAAAGGGTAATACTGTGCTTGAAAATGTTGCAAAGGAACCACATGTTGTTGATATCGCAAATATGCTTAATAGCATGGGTGCAAATATTAAGGGTGCTGGAACAGATGTTATCCGTATAAAGGGAGTAGAGAAGCTTCATGGAAGTGAATATTCCGTAATACCTGATCAGATTGAGGCTGGAACTTTTATGCTTGCAGCAGCAATTACAAAGGGTGATGTTCTTGTGAAGAATGTTATTCCAAAACATCTTGAGGCTACAACAGCCAAGCTTTATGAAATTGGATGTACTGTTGAGGAGTATGATGATGCAGTAAGAGTTATAGGAAATCCGTCACTTCAAGCAACAAACGTTAGAACACTACCATATCCAGGTTTCCCGACGGATATGCAGCCACAGATGGCAGTTGCATTGGCATTAGCAAATGGAACAAGTACTATTACAGAAAATCTTTTTGAAAATAGATTTAAGTATGTGGATGAGCTTACAAAGATGGGAGCAACTATAAAGGTTGAAGGTAATATTGCAGTTATAGAAGGTATAGATCGCTTTACTGGAGCAGAGGTAAGTGCTCTTGATTTGAGAGCAGGTGCGGCACTTGTTATTGCTGGTATGGCAGCAGAAGGCTATACTATGATTGACAATATTCACTATATCAAGAGAGGCTACGAAATGTTTGAAAAGAAGCTTCAGAAGCTTGGCGGAAATGTTGAGATAGTGGATTCTGACAAGGCAGTGCAGAAGTTCAAGCTTAAGGTTGGATAATATATCCAGTGGATATTGAAAAAAACAATCATTAAATATCTTGACATTACATATACAATGTTATATTGTATTAATCGTTATTAAATATAATTAAATAAAAATGATTTCTCTTATTCAGAGTGGTGGAGATACAAGGATCTATGAAGCCCGGCAACCCCGAAAGGAAGGTGCCTACCTGAGCGAGTATTCGAACAATAAGAGGATTTGATTACCTTGAATTCAAGTCCCGATACACAAAAGTGTAGCGGGACTTCTTAATTGTATAGGAAAGTTCTTCGAACTTTCCTATACAATTAAAATAAGATGAGCACTCGCACGAGAAGAAAATGTCAGCTAAAGCTGACCGTGCTCGGCTCGCAAAGTGGAGCAAGTCCCTCGTGAATGAGGGATTTATGGAGTTGAAGTGGACTTGTCCACTTTGTTCTATAGGAAAGTTTTTCGAAATTCCCTATACAATTAAAACGCTCCGCTAAGGATCGCATTATATCAAAAAAGGAGAGTACAAATGGAAAAAAGATTATTTACTTCAGAGTCAGTTACGGAAGGACATCCAGACAAAGTTTGCGATGCTATTTCAGATGCAGTATTAGATGCCATGATGGCACAGGATCCAATGAGCCGTGTTGCCTGTGAGACATGTACAACAACAGGTATGGTCATGGTTATGGGAGAGATTACAAGTAAGGCAAACGTTGATATCCCAGCTATAGTTAGAGACACAGTTAGAGAGATTGGATACACACATTCAGATATGGGCTTTGATGCAGACTCATGTGCAGTTCTTGTTACATTGGACAAGCAGTCAGCTGATATAGCTATGGGTGTTGATAAGGCATTGGAAGCTAAAGAGAATACAATGACAGATTCAGAGTTGGATGCAATAGGTGCTGGAGACCAGGGGATGATGTTTGGTTATGCTACAAACGAGACAGAGGAATATATGCCATATCCTATAGCGCTTGCTCATAAGCTTGCAAGAAAGCTTACAGAGGTTAGAAAGAATGGTACACTTCCATATCTTCGTCCAGATGGAAAGACACAGGTTACAGTAGAGTATGACGAGGCTGGTAAGCCAGTAAGCCTCAATGCAGTTGTACTTTCAACACAGCATGATAAGGATGTAACACAGGAGCAGATTCATGCAGATATCAAGAAGCATGTATTCGAGCCAGTTCTTCCACAGGAGCTTATAAATGATAGTACAAAGTTCTTCATCAATCCTACAGGAAGATTTGTTATCGGTGGACCAAATGGTGATTCAGGTCTTACAGGAAGAAAGATTATCGTAGACACATACGGCGGATATGCCAGACATGGTGGTGGTGCATTCTCTGGAAAGGATTGTACAAAGGTTGACCGTTCAGCTGCATACGCTGCCAGATATGTTGCCAAGAATATCGTAGCTGCAGGACTTGCAGATAAGTGTGAGATTCAGCTTTCATATGCAATCGGTGTTGCATACCCAACATCTATCATGGTAGATACATTTGGAACAGGTAAGCTTTCAGATGAGAAGCTTGTTGAAATCATCAGAGAAAACTTTGATCTTCGCCCAGCTGGAATTATCAAGATGTTGGACCTTAGAAGACCTATCTACAAGCAGACAGCTGCTTATGGTCATTTTGGGCGTAACGACCTTGATTTACCTTGGGAGAAGCTTGATAAGGTGGATGTACTTAAGGCTGCATTATAATTAAAAGAAAAAATAAAAGCATAAGCGTTGCTTTCTGTGGTTATACAAAATGGATAATCGCAGAATGCAACGCTTTTCTTTTGTTGTAGTGCTTATAGCGATAATGTGTTAAAATGTATATAATATGCAAAACTATAATAATTATATGGAGGAGGGGAAAGATGGAAGATAAGTTAGTGGAAATGTTAGTATCGGCTAGAAGAGAACAGAATATTACATGTGAAGCTTTATGTCAAGGTATCTGTACAAAAGATATGTATAGTAAGGTGGAACGTGGGGATAGAGTACTGGATAGAATAGCGATAAAACGCCTGCTAGCAAGACTAGGTGTTGATAATGGTAGTTATGAGAAATATCTTGAGTATACGGATTATATAGTATGGAAGATAAGAATGGATATTATCAATGCAATTGAAAAGGGAGAACTATTAGAAGCGGAAAAACTATTAGAAGAATATTGTTTATTTAGTAGAAAATCTGAGAAAAATGGAAGAGACAACCTACAACAACAATTTTGTACATTTATGGAGTTACAGATTATACGTCATAGAGATGAACAGAAATATGAAGGTATAGCCTGTGAAATGTATAAATCAGCTTTAAAATGCACAGTTCCCAGCATTGATGAAACATCTTTAGATAAGATTTTGTTATCTACAGTTGAATTTATCATTGCGGTCGAGTATAAGAGAAGAAAGAAAGCTTTTGAATCTGTTGAGGAATTGTGGGAGATGTATGAAAAATTCTTCAGGTATATAGAGCATGCACCTTATGGAAATTCGTCAATGACAAAAGTATATCCCAAGCTGGTAGTATGTTTATATGAAGATATAAGGAAATTGGTACGGAGCGAGAAGGTTTCAAATATAAAGGAAACGTACGAAAAATTATTAAGGTTCTGTGATGAAGCATTATTAATAATAAAACAAAGAAAAAAGATGTTTTACTTTGTAGAATTAATGGAAATGGTTGTCGATATAAGACAGCAGTTAAAAGAATACCTAAATGATGCAAGCAAGATAAAAGAGTGTGAGTGTATTGTTGCAGATACGCAATTTAAATTAAAAACAATAAAAGAGTTGTATGAAGAATATAAAGTATCACCATATCTGCTCGACGATTGTTACATATATAGAGAAAGTGGCATTTATTGCATACCAGATGTAATAAGGGTGCGTAGAGGTATGATGAATGTCACACAAAAGATGTTAGCTGGAGATTTATGTGATGTTAAAACTTTGTCGCGAGGAGAAAATGGACAGGTAGCTGTTCAAACATACATATTCAAAGAGCTGTTTAGAAGATTAGGTTTATATCCAGATTATATAAATATGGGAATAGTTACGGGTAATAAGGAAGTAGTAGAGTTATATGAAGAAATTCGATTTGCTGCTAATTCATATAAGCTTGATGATGTGGATAAGCTTTTGGTGAAATTAAAGAAAAAGCTTAAGAATAATATACATCCAATTAATGAGCAGGTATTGGCATTGACGGATACTAGAAATAAGTGGTTAACGAAAAGGATAGAAGCGGCAGAGTGTATGAATATATTACAAAGAGCATTAAATAAGACAATAAATTTGGAAGATGTATTTGCATGCGACGGTCAGATATTTTTAACGACAAGAGAAGTAAATCTTATTCATCAAATGTCTTTAATTTATAATGAAAGCGGACAACATGAGGATGCCTACAAATATATAAAAAAAATATGGGACTATTGTAAGGAATGGGAAAAAGAGGGTCTAGAGGATGGAAGAATAGCAATATATGAGTTGATAATGAGTTATATGTCTAGTTTACTTGGTGACTTAAGAAGATTCGATGAAGCCAATGAGGTGGCAGATAAGTTAATAAGAATATCACTTAGAATGCACAGATTTATGATAGTACATCAAAGTATCTACGATAAAGCATGGAATAATAATGAAAGCAAAAAGCAGGGCTTTGACTACAAATGCGAGTTGAATCGATGTATATGCATAGCTGGACTTATCGGAGATACAAATGATGAACTATTCTACAAAAATCAGCTTACTAGTCTGTAGATGTGTTACTAACTTTAGATCGATTGCTATAGGTACCCATTTCTAAATTGGGATTAGATGAATCGCTAATATAGCAAAGTGAGCTTGTCAATGTAGCAATGAGTGTTAAGACTAATAAGTTTTTAATAATTTTTCTCATAAGTAATCGTTTCTTAACTTCTTGACTAGTTTTTTTATTGCATGGCTATATTATTGGCGTAAAATAAAGGAAAAACAATGGACAGAATAGTATACTTTTGCACCTCAAAAGTATACTATTCTGTCCATTGAAGAAAATTCTAAATATGTTATAATAGTACATGTCGTACCTTGTGCACATGGGGATAAATACTATTAAGAGGAGGTTTTACCAATGAGAAAGACAATAAAGAAATTGGTAACAACAGCTTTGCTTGTTACGAGCATAGTAGCAACAACAATGGCTGTAAATGCTGGAGAAGAAATGGCTGCTTATAAGGATTCAAATGCAACAATTGCAGGATATTGATCGGAGCGAACAACAGCACAGCGACTTAAAGCGGACACAGAAACTGCAATGGGCAAAGATGCGTATGCATATTTTATTGAAGGTTCTGTATTGCCAAATACCTTTTCGGAACAGACGAGGAATATGGAAGTTAAACTTATGGAGCTTGATGAAAATAATGCTGACGACCATGTAAAGACATATTACATACAGTATGATAAAAGAAAGTTTAATAAGGTTCTTGTTAGCCTAGGTGAATCACATATAAAGGGAATGTTAGAGGCAGAGGGCGATGAATATGCGGAGCTTTATATTACCTACTATCTTGAGAAAAAATCGGGTGATGCTATTTTTTCTGTTGCACCAGTAGGGAATTTTAAATATAAATTTGGAATGCAATAAATAATTATTAGTAAGGCTATAATCGAATGATATAAAGATTTGATTATAGCCTGCACAATATATATACGGAGGATAAAAAGATGGTAAAAAAATTAATAACTATAATTTTGATGATTGCTATTATGCTGTATGGCTGCTCGGATAGTAGTAAGAATAATAAGGAGAGAAAAGCACCGGATTATAATTATGATAGTAAGGTAGCCATCTTAGAGGGTGCTGATGGTTGGATGCATTATTTTATATGTGAGTATGAAAAAGGGCAGGATATTCCAGAGTGTTATGTGTATGATGCCTATAATTTGAAATATAAAGAGATAGAAGGGTATGAGATAGATTGTGTAGATGAGAATGGCGAAATATTAGGCTCATATTATCCAGAGATTACATATATGTCATTATTTAACGACTATGAAACAGATTTTAATAACATGGAAGAGTTTTTTGATACAAATAAACCATTGGACAAACTGACGGATGAACAGCGTGATAGTGTCAAGATAGAGCACATGGATAAGAATATGATATTAAATCTATATGATGAGGCTATAAGCAGTGAAAAGCTGGGAAATGGTTATTATGGTGCTTATCCAGAGGCTGACATTGTGGTAGAGAATGTCAGGGAGGGATATCACTGGCAGATAGGTTATTTTTTGGCTCGTGGAAACATTATGGCTGTGAATATTGAATTGATATATGATGGCAATATATATATGAGTGACATGGTCAGTGATGGTAAGGCCGATGCAGAACAGATCGCCTTGGCAGAGGCTGTGTCAAATATTGAGAAAGATATTATTGCAAATCAGCTATTTGATATAGATAAAGAAAAATATATGGAGGAAGACTCGTCGTATTTAGACAGACTAGATGATATGCTGGAGGATTTAGAGAAGAGCCCTTATTAGACAAAAGCATAAGGCAGATAGAAGAGGTGGATGAAATGATATGTTGTAAAAGCGTTTCAAAAGGATATAAAGGACAAAAGGTACTTTCTGATTTTTCTTATAGATTCGAAGATAATGGTTTCTATCTGTTGTATGGAGAGAGTGGTAGTGGAAAGACCACTCTTTTAAATATGTTAGCGGGACATATACCATATGATGCAGGAAAAATATATATAGAAGGAGTTTGCTATGAGGCACAGGTAAAGGCAGATAGGGTTAATGCAACTATGGATTATATAACTCAGGATGCAAACTTCATAGATTACTTAACTGTATATGATAATTTGGAAATGTGTACAACGGATAGTGAACTCATAGATAAATATCTGGAGGAGTTTGGACTGTCTGATAAAAAATATTCTTATCCAGGCAAGCTTAGTGGTGGTGAGAAACAGAGAGTATGTATAATACGTTCGCTTATAAGAAATAAGCGTATTATTCTCTTGGATGAACCTACAGCATCATTGGATAAAGAGAACAAGCTGCTTGTATTTGAGATACTAAAAAAGCATAAGAATGATATGTTGATTATATGCAGCTCCCATGATGAAGTTGCCAAGGAATATGCAGATGAGTGCATTGATTTTAATAAAATGGATAAATATGTGCAGGATATAGAGTTTGAAGCAGACACATCTCATACTGAAAAAACGGTAGAAGATTATACAAGTGCAAAGAATGTATATAGATATATCAGAAAATGGTTTAAATCAAAGTTTAAAAATAAGAAGTCCAGAGTGAGATTGTGTTTTGTATTGATGCTGGCATTTTTAGGTATATCACTTGGGGATACGCCACAGAATAAAGTGGATTCAAGTATCGAATATATATATGGATTCAATCAGTTGAAGTTGCAGGTTGAGGAACAGAATATGGATTTTGTAAATAGTCTGTATGAACGGGAAGATATAAAAGAGATAGTTTTAAGCTATTGTGGATCGGTACCTATGATTGTAGATCAGTCAGGTATGGCATATGAGAGTGATTTCGATACAACGCCATGGTCATTTCCTTTGGATGAGGGAAATATACATATAGATAACTTTGTACAGCATGGTAGGTATATTGCCAATGAGAATGAGATACTTCTATCGGATGCAATGGCAATGACACTTGGAACGCCGGAGGAAGTGTTGGGAAAGACCATGGATATAAAATTATACGACGGCACATATAGTATGACTATTGTGGGTATCATGAAAGAGTTTAGTGAGGCAGAACGTCAATATCTACATAATATGGGTATCAGTATATTTGACGAAAAAGAGATGTATGATGATCTTTATTGTATCAGTGCAGCCATAACTAATAAATATCTTGAGGATAAAGAATTTTTTAGTATAAAAGGAGGAGGGGGTGTTAGACACTATACGCTGTTCTTTGAGTCTTATGATGACATGATGGATTTTTATAATGAATATGAAGAAATAACAGATAATATGGATGGTGTAATACTTAGTCAACCATATATAGAGCTTTCCTTGGTACATGTTTTTAACATGATGAATAAATATATTTATCCTATTGCTATCTTTGTGATGGCAATGGCAATTTTGTTTTATTATCAGACACAGAAGACAGAGCTTATGTATAACAAAAAGATTTTTGCTGTATTTCAGTATCTTGGATACAAAACGTATAAGGTCAAAATGGTATGGATGCTGTACAGTGTTTTTGAATTATTGAAAGTATTTATAGTATCAGGTGTGATGGCATTTACTATAAGCACTGTGATTAACATTATCAATAGAGAGATAAAGGTAATACCATTTGAAATATTTACATACAACCTGCAAAATATATTTATAATGTTTGCCATAACAGCAACTATGGGTATTGTAAATGGCATTTATTTACTTAGGAAAATAAAGAGCAGTAATATAAGTGAAAATCTGGTGGAACAGAGGGATTTGATATGATAACACTAAAAAATATAGTAAAAGAATATAACAAGCCAGTTCTTAATGATATAACATATACATTTGAGCCCAACAAAATATATGTTATAAAGGGAGTAAGTGGTTGTGGTAAAACTACACTCCTGAATATATTGGGTATGCTTGAAAATGAGTATGAGGGTGAGTACATTTTTGATGAGGTTCGCATAAATGAGGCATCAAAAGCAGAAAGAGAAAAGATCAGAGGCTCTGTTGGATATATTTTTCAGAGCAGTCTGCTTATAGCGAATCTGACTATTGAAGAGAATCTGATGTATATCAATAACAACAAGGAACTGATAAAACGTTATGCTGAACAGCTAAAGGTATCAAAGCTGTTAGAAAAGTATCCTGAACAGCTTTCAGGTGGGGAAAGACAGAGAATATCCATAATACGATCCCTGCTATCGGGAGCGAAGCTTATATTGGCAGATGAGCCTACGGCATCTCTTGATAAAAAGAATTCAGAGGAAATTGCTAATTTATTTTCGGTGCTCAGAGCCGAAAACAGAACCATTATAGTGGCAACCCATGAGCATTATTTCGATGAGTTGGCGGATGAGATAATTCAACTTGATTATGGTGTGATGAGTGAGGTTCAAAAAAATGAGAATGTAGTGGAGTGCCTCGATGATACAACTAATGATAAAGAAAAGCTAGAATGTAAAAATTCGTGGAAGGTTATGCTGCCACTGGTTCTTAGGCGAAGCAAAAAGCGATTGCGTATATTTGCACTTCTACCAATGATATTTGTTGTAACATTGATGCTGGTGTGCTTTTCTGTACAGAACAATTTTTATAGTGAAACGGTAAGGCACTGCAAGGAGCAGTACCCGATGGAAGTATTTTCGTTGTCTGAGCTCACATATACAAGTGGATTATGTTACAGGAATTATCAATATGAGAAGTACGATTTGTATTGTGTGAATGAGGATAACTATAGCTGCTATCCATTGCTTGATGAAGAGGATAGTGTATTAGGCTATGGGGGCTTGGTTAAGTATGGAAAGTTTCCAAAAACAGAAAATGAGGTTCTCATAAGCTATGATATGGCACTCTATCTTTCTAAAAAGAATGAAGCTGATATAGAGAAACGTATTGGGGAGAAAATATATATAAGGGACTACGAATATACTATAACGGGAATTGTGGCAAATATTGAAGAAGACAAAGATGTTGATCCAGAGATATACTATGGTGATATCTATTATAAGAATGCTGATGCAGTTTGTCTGGTGTATATTCCATATGAATCTATAAGGCAGTATGGAGAGCTTATGGATACGTCATATGTAATGGTTAAGGTAGAAGGAATATATGAGAATGAAGCAATATATAAGGATGTTAAAAATAATATAGCCGGAGGTGCGTTGTCTATATGGGACGAAAAGCTTGGCGAAATGATGGAAATGTTGGATTTTGTCAATGAGATAATATGGGTAGCGTTTGTTGCACTGGGACTTATGGGTATGATATTTATAAGCAATGATATAGAAGTGGAATTGTATTATCGAAGAAGGGAACTGGGATATATGCAAATATTTGGTATATCAAAACGTATGGTCAGGTTGCAATTGATGTTAGAACGTATGGTAAAAAATATAAAAGCTACACTTATATCAATTGTATTGTTCAACTTAGTGGCTCTGGTATTAAAGACGGCATTTGATATCAATTGTTTTGTATCTTTTGGGCATATTATGCTGTTGGTAATGCTTATATTGGGATATAGCATTATTAGTCTTATCCTGCCAATCAGAAGATTTATGAAAAAAAGTGTACTCAGTCTTATCACCGAGTAAAAAAAAGAGCGATGAAATTTGTCTTCATCGCTCTTTTGCAATTATAAACGCATAAAAATGCTGTTGTCAGGCTCCACGCTAAAGGTCATCTCCTTATGAGTAGTTGGATGTTTAATGGTGAGGGAGTATGCACATAGTGCCACACCCCTTCGTTGTCCTAACTTCTTTGCATATGGAGAGTATCTCAAATCGCCCCACAAAGGATACCCGGCATGGGAGAATTGAACGCGTATCTGATGATGACGTCCCGTCAATAATTCTATGTCTACGAGGCACAGCTTATTATCATATGGGCAGTCTGACTTGTACAGAGGACAGTCGGGTGTCAGCTCCACAATCTTTTCCACAGAGAACTCCAAGGAACTTTTTTTAACCTCTTTGTTTGAGCTGTATTTTGGATCGGTCATGTCTACAACGCTGGAAGTATTAGTTTTGGCATCGCGAAGTAAATGATCCAATAGGGTATAACGACCATCTGTACCAAGTGAGATAGATGAGCTTTGCTTAGAAATAGAATCTAATTTGCTTATATCACCACATACTATAGCCTTATATTTTTTTGTAAACTTATGATGTGTTATCTGTTCACTTAAAAGCTTTGTGGCCTTCTCGTTTTTTCCGTATATTATAACACCAGCTACAGGCTTATCTAATCGATGAACAACACCCACATATGGATTTTTTACACCTGTTTTATGAAAATGATTCATCAGAAGGCTGACCATATCTGGGTCGTAGGAGCGTTCTGTCTGGGACGAAACGCCAGGTGCTTTGTGACATACTATTATATCCTTGTCCTCGTATAAAATGTCTAGTTTCATGTCTGTCTCCTAATATTAATCAAAAATATCCTATTCAAAAGCTTATGTACAAATCAGTATAACTTATCCTAGATATAATTACCATAATATTTTATAACAAAATGTTTATACTAGTAACACAATTTATGGTGGATAGATGAAGTTGAATAGGATGCAGGGAGGATAGAAAATGGTGTGGCAGATGAGGAAAAAGTTAGAACTATTTGGTATAGCATTGTTGCTGTTAGCAGCTGCATTTTTATTTATAAAATATATTATTCCTCTCATCTGGCCATTTATATTAGCCTACGGATTGGCTGTACTTATATCTCCCATAGTGAGATTCTTAAGAGATAAATTACATTTTCATAAAAATGCGGCAGCAGGCTTGACTCTCGTGGTTGCATTAGGAGGAATGGCGGTTGGTATTTATTTTTTGCTTGATGCTATAGTAGGACAGATTATGGCTTTCGTGGAGGTTTGGCCTAGATACCAGGAACAATTTTTAGGATATCTTAAAAATGTGTGTGGAATTATGGAAAACTCGTTCCATATGGATAGAGGCGTTGTGTATAACCATGTCTGCGACGGTATGAACCATTTTGTAGAGAGCTGGCAGGGAAAGATAATGCCTCTACTTATGAATAATTCTATACAGACACTTTTGGCGGTTATGGATGTTATCATAGTTGTGGCTTTGACGGTAATGTCTATATTTTATATGGTTCGCGATATGGAGAAAATCAAAAAAGTTAGTAAAAAGAATATATTTTATAAAGAGATAGTTTATCTGAAGGGACTTATATCAAAAATACTTAAAGCTTATGTCAGATCACAGATTATCATAATGTCTATAGTTGCGGTAATCTGTGCAGTAGGGCTTGCTATGGTAGGAAATGATTATAATATTATCCTTGGAATTATTATAGGTGTATTTGATGCGCTACCGCTTATTGGAGCAGGTACCATACTTATACCTTGGAGCATAGTATATATTTTTATGGGTGAATATATGAAAGCGACAATTCTCTTTGTTATTTTTATTGTTTGCTATCTTACAAGGGAATTTCTGGAGCCGAGACTTATGGGACAGAAGATAGGCATGACACCTATCACTACACTGATAAGTATATATATTGGTTATCAGCTGTTTGGCTTCCTGGGAATGATAGCTGGACCGCTGGTATTTGTGTTAATTAGAGAGATATTAGAGAAAATAAATGAGCGAGGACTATACACCTGATAGTCCTCGTGATGTTATTACAGCAGATGGAAGTTAGATAATCGAAGGTAAATTATCTAGTTTGTTTATACACGCTTTAAGTTGTTCGTAAGTATTTATAGATGGGTCATCGAGAACCTTTTGAAAAAGTTTGTCCAAGATATTTCCGATTGCCTTTCCAGGCGCCATGCCCATAGCAATCAGGTCTGCCCCCTTTATAGCCATATCTTTCATAGATATGCAATCTTTATCAGCTATAATTTCATCATAAAGTGAGCGAGCTATATCAATTTCTTTTTTACTAGATAATGTGTACAATCCTTTATCATTAAGCACGGTTACAAATGTAAAAACATACTCATCAAAAAGCTCCTTGCCAAAGCGGACAATCATGCGTCGAAGCTCTGGCTTTGTCTGTGGCATGTGCTCTTTTGACACAGCGTGTAGTCTCTTGCATATATCTATAGTTTTATTGTCGAATTTTAGTCCCTTTAAAACCGACTGTGGCTCGTCTTCGTATATTGTCATGGCTGTCCAACGCATGTAGTGGTCGGTTGGAAGTGCTTCCATAACATCAGATATATTCTGGAATATCGTAGGAGAATTATCTGAAAAGCTATTGGAGATAACCTTTGCATTGTCGAAAATATATTGAGCTAATCCGTATGCTTGCACCAGCTTGATTCTGTCAGGATGATTGGAAGTGATAAGCTTGTCCAATTCAGTCTGGATGCGTTCGCGACTTATCTTTTTTAAATTTGCGGCAAGTGCTTTTATGGCATCAGCTGTATCGCCAGCAATTATAAAATCTAATTGGGCACTAAAGCGTATGGCTCGTAGGATTCTCAAAGCATCCTCGGTGAAACGCTCTGTTGCAACACCAACACAACGGATGATTTTGTGCTCTAAGTCACCTGTACCGTCAAATTCGTCAACCACGCCAGCTCTGTCATTGTACGCCATAGCGTTGATGGTAAAATCACGTCTCTTTAAATCTTCTACAAGATTTTTCGTAAAAGTAACCTGCTCAGGATGGCGACCATCTGAGTAGTTGCCATCTATTCTATAAGTTGTAACTTCATATCCTGTAGACCCCATCATAATAGTAACAGTACCATGCTGAATACCAGTGTCTATAGTTCTACGAAACAAAGCCTTGACCTGAGATGGTTTGGCGGATGTAGTGATATCCCAGTCATGTGGGATTCGACCCATTATGGCATCACGGACACAGCCGCCCACGGCGTAAGCTTCGTGACCATTATCTTCAAGAACCTTTATAATATGTGAAACATCTGTTGGCATGCTTATGTGTAAATGACTCATATATCTCACCTTCTATACTGAGTAGTAGTTTATTGTGTCTTTATAAAATCTAAATACCAATAAAGTATAACCTTAAAGGACTGCGAGTACAACAAAAAAATGGTTATATTTGTGAAAATAAATCATAGGATAGGAGTAAAGTATGAGGAAAACATAAGTGGAGGACAGAATGATGAGTGACCGATGTTTAGAGGTTTTGAATCTATATAATATAGAGGTTGAAAAGACAGTTAGAGGGAGAGGTGCCTATCTTGTATGGACAGATAAGGGACTATTTCGGTTGGCAGAATATACTGGAACGGAAGGAAGGATAGCTTATGAAAGTGAGATATTGAAATACCTTAGGTCAGTAGGATTTGAAAGGGTGGACTATTTAATGCCCACTACAGAAGAAAAATTATATTCAGAGGATGGGGTGGGCACAAAATATGTATTAAAGCAATGGTACGAAGGGAGAGAGTGTGATGTAAAGAAAATAGCAGATGTTATGTCAGCTACACAGACCTTAGCGTGTCTTCATATGTGCACAGAGAATGTGGGCGAGGAGAATATTGTAAAATTGGCGCCAAAAAGTGACAGTATACTTGAAGAGTATAAAAGACATAACAGAGAACTTAGAAGAGTAAGAAATTTTATGAGGGAAAGAACCAGAAAATCCCAATTTGAATATGATGTGCTGGCACATTTCGATGAATATTATAGCTATGCAGAGGATGCATGCAAAAATCTGGAAGAGTCAGGATGTGAGTCCATGGAGATTGATGCGTGGGAGAAATGTAGTATTTGCCACGGTACATATAATTATCATAATCTTATAATGGGGAGCACGAGTATCGCAGTTGTGAATTTTAATCACAGTGTAAAAGGCATGCAGATTCGTGACCTGTATTTTTTTCTTAGAAAAGTAATGGAAAAGCATGATTGGAATGTACAACTGGGAAGTAAAATGTTAGAACAATATCAGATGATTAGAAGTCTCAGTGCCAGTGAAATTAAAATATTAGGAATAATGTTGTCATATCCGGAAAAATTCTGGAAGGTCTTAAATAGATACAATAATAGCAATAAATCATGGATTCCAGATAAGAACGTAGAAAAGCTAGAGGTTGTATATAGACAACAAGAGTTAAAAAAAGAGTTTGCGCGAAGAGTATGCATATAGTATAATTAGATGTGGTTGTATTAATTTTAAGGAAAAACGCATGGACGCACTTATTAACATATGAAAAGATAAGGGAATGCAAATGAGGAAAAGAAAATACATAAAGGTACTGGCAACCTTTGCAGGAGCAATTATAGTAATTGCAGGATGCATAGGATGCGATGGGGACAAAAAGGATGGCAGCGGTATGACTGCGACCTCACAAGAAACAGAGGTCACTTCTGAAAGTAAGAGATATAATACAGAGGAAGTGGTAGTGGTAACGGCTATTGATACCACCTCCAATACGGTGACCGTAAAGAAACCTGATCAGCCGGGCGAGTTCGTATTGACATATAATGGAGGAACCATTATAACCAGTAAGTATGGAACTCAGCTTATGATGGAGCAGTTTCAAGTAGGTGAAGTGGCTGTGGCGCGTTATGTCTCAGGAACACAGAAGCTTATAGAATTAGAGGAGTATGGTGATGCCTGGGAAAATACAATGGTTGTCAGATGGGATGTTGACTATGAAATGAAGCGGATTACTATAGGAAGCAATACGTATTCATATGACGACAACATTTTTATAACGTCAAATGGCAAAACACTGGATATAAGAGAGGTCAGTGGGATAGATGAGCTGACAGTGAGAGGTGTTGGCAATAAGGCCTACTCTGTGTCAGTCAACAAAGGACATGGATATGTCAGACTGACTAATACGGTAAATTATGTTGGAGGTGTCATAGAAATCGGTGACAGACTTACAGCCATTATCGTAGAAGATATGGTGTTAGCAGCTCCAGAGGGATCATTTGAACTGACGGCTACCATAAATGGTGTCGGTGGTAAAAAAGAGATAAATGTTATCAGAGGACAGGAGACAGTGGTTTCCCTAGGAAATTTTGAACAGTCTGTCACAAGGTATGGATCAGTAAAGCTCAATGTGTTACCAGAGGATGCGCAGGCTACATTGACTATTGATGGTGTAGAAATGGATTATAGTGATTTGTTGTCTATCGCTTATGGAACTCATACATTGAAGCTTACATCCAATAACTATGATCCAGTGACAAAGGAGATAACAATATCTTCAGTGTACTCAACTATGAACATCAACATGAATGGTGAGACAGAGACTACCATAGGAACTGAGACAGAGACTGGCACAAGTAGTGGCTCTGAGTCTACAGGTGGTGAAGATGAAACTACAACAACTTCAGGTAACTCAAATCCTGGTAGCAGCAACAATCTGATCAGTATAACATCTCCAACTGGGGCAAAGGTTTATCTGGATGGTGCGTACAAAGGGACAACACCTATTTCATTTGAGAAAACACCAGGTGAGCATACACTTATATTTCAGCAGGACGGTTATGTGACAAAGTCATATACCATAGATGTATCAGAAGATACAGAAGACATGATATTAAGTTTTCCGGCTATGCTGGAGGCAGAATAAAAGACTTGGTAACTATGAAAGTACGAAGCAGCAGTTACAAGACTTCTAAAAGAGGAAAAGCTTTATATAACAGGAGGAACAACATGAGTAATTACAAGGAACTTTACAACGAATGGCTGGCAAACCCATATTTTGACGAGGCTACAAAGGCTGAACTTAATAGCATTGCTGACAATGAGAAAGAAATCGAGGATCGCTTTTATACAGAGCTTGAGTTCGGTACAGCTGGTCTTAGAGGCGTTATCGGAGCAGGTGTAAACCGTATGAATATTTACACAGTTCGTAGGGCTACACAGGGACTTGCAAATTACATCCTTAAAGTAGGTGGAGAGAGCAAGGGTGTTGCTATCGCATTTGATTCAAGAAGAATGTCGCCTGAATTTGCTGATGAGGCAGCACTTTGTCTTGCAGCAAATGGTATAAAAGCATATGTATTTGAGTCACTTAGACCAACACCAGAGCTTTCATATGCAGTTAGAGAGTTAAAGTGTATAGCAGGTATCAATATAACAGCAAGCCACAATCCACCAGAGTATAACGGATATAAGGTATACTGGGAGGACGGTGCACAGATTACACCACCTCATGATGGCGGAATTATGGCAGAGGTTAAGGCTGTAACTGATTGGGCTACAGTTAAGACTATGACAAAGGACGAGGCTGTTAAGGCTGGTCTTTATCAGGTAATCGGTGCTGAGATTGATGATAAGTATATTGCAGAATTGAAGAAGCAGGTTAAGCGCCCAGAAGCAATCAAGGAGATGGCTAAGGAGCTTAAGATTGTGTACACACCACTTCATGGTACAGGAAATATTCCTGCCAGAAGAGTGTTAGCAGAGCTTGGCTTTGAAAATGTATATGTTGTGCCAGAGCAGGAGCTTCCAGATGGAAACTTCCCAACAGTAAGCTATCCAAATCCAGAGGCAGAGGAAGCTTTCGAGCTTGCACTCAAGCTTGCTAAAGAGAAGGATGCAGACTTAGTTCTTGCTACTGACCCAGATGCAGACCGTCTCGGTGTATACGTTAAGGATACAAAGTCTGGTGAGTATATCACTCTTACAGGTAATATGTCAGGCTGTCTCTTAGGAGAGTATGAGTTGAGCCAGATTAAGGAGCTCTCAGGAATTCCAGATGATGGTGCCCTTATCAAGACTATAGTTACAACGAATATGGCAGATGCCATTGCAAAATATTACAATGTAAAGCTTATAGAGGTTCTCACAGGCTTTAAGTTCATCGGTCAGCAGATTCTTGGCTTCGAGAACACAGGTAAGGGAACATACCTTTTTGGTTTTGAGGAGAGCTATGGATGCCTTATCGGAACACATGCAAGAGACAAGGATGCTATCGTAGCTACAATGGCTCTCTGTGAGGCAGCAGCTTACTATAAGACACAGGGTAAGACACTCTGGGATGCTATGATAGATATGTATGAGAAGTATGGTTACTACAAGGATGGTGTAAAGTCAATCACTCTTAAGGGTATTGAGGGACTTGCTAAGATTCAGCAGATTCTTGAGGGCCTTAGAAATGATACACCAACACAGGTTGGTTCATACAAGGTACTGTCAGCTAGAGATTACAAGCTTGACACAATCAAGGATATGGCTACAGGAGAGGTTAAGCCTACAGGTCTTCCTAAGTCAAATGTACTCTACTATGATTTGACAGATGATGCATGGTTATGTGTAAGACCTTCTGGTACAGAGCCAAAGGTTAAGTTCTATTATGGTGTAAAGGGAACATCACTTGAAGATGCAGATAAGAAGTCTGAAGCTTTAGGAGCAGAGGTTCTTGCAATGATCGATGCGAAGATGTAAGAGGGGTTCGCTATGGCAAAGGAACAGATAAAGGTAGATAAGCCACAGTACAAATGGATGGATAGAAAGAGAATAATCTTCGGTCTGCCTTGGTCATTTACAAGATACAGACTGACAGATGATAAGCTTATTATATCCACAGGACTTTTTAGCACCAAGGAAGAGGAGATACGTCTTTACAGAATCATGGATGTTACTCTACGTAGAACGTTTGGTGATAAGCTATGGGGGCTTGGAACTATCCATTTATGTTCATCAGACAAAACCACTCCAGAGATTGATATTAAGCGTATCAGACAGAGTCAGGATGTAAAGGAAATGTTGTCAGACATGATTGAAGCAGCCAGAAAGAAGAATCGAGTATCGTCTCGTGAATTTATGGCAGCAGATGATTTTGACGACTGTGATGATGAAGATATGTAATGTAGTGTAAACAATAAGTCAAATAAAACGAAGTAACCATGCTTGCATGAGTTACTTCGTTTTTATTTGACAAATGTACAGTATGAATAACGCAGTGTGATAGCACGAAGTTATGAATACTGCGATTGCGGGAGTTTCGAAGAAAGGGAGCAATCGTTTTACACGAGTTGCAATGTTACATTTACAGATTAGTTGTCCATGAATAAAATGGATAGATCGAAAACCATCCAGCAAACGAAAAGCCCAGCAATTCAAGGACAAGTGGTATAGCTAAAATCAATATAGCAAAGAAAATTGTCTGCACATTATTTTTTCGCCAATAGGATATCCCGAGAACAGCCAGTGTTACCGCCATTACTGATACAGCCTGCGACAGCATAAGCAGTAAGATGAAGGCACTGACCGATATAGGCAGTGGGAAAACCTGACAATAAGGAATATCGTGTACAGAAAAATCGAGTCCATGTATAGGATATACAGACGAGATACTGATGATTCTGCACACAAACGGTATTATGGAGAGCAAGGCTGCTGCCATTACACAGACAAGTGCTTTTCGTAATATGATCTTTCGCTTTCCATGCATGGTTGCTCCCAATAAGCTCCATGAGCCACATTGGTATTCCATAGGGACTACGTTGCTGAAGGCAAGGATAACGCATAAAGTAAGCAATAGCAGATCAATCAGAAAGTCCTGATTTCTCGTGTCAAACAGGTACAAGTAGCCTGTATCGTAGATGAAACTACCTCCCTTTTCGCAAATTCGTTCATATTGCAGTAGAACACGTTCAAATGATGGATAAAAAGCCGTTACAGTATACCATTTGGACTTTAAGGCTTCACCGGCATCCTCACTGAGCTCTCGCTGAGAAACCATCTGGTTGATTTCCTCAATATTGGCAAATGCTTCATCATAACGTGTCTTCTCTGATATAATTAACGCTTCCTTTTCATCTGTTAATTCACCTTCAAGTTGCATCATAATATCCTTATAATATTGCTCCTGCATGGAAGGATAATAATCCTGACTTAATATCCGATAGCTAATCAACAGGCCGAATATCAAAATGATAATGGCAGCGCGGTTTGTTATTATGATTTTGTGGGATTCATGGCGAAGCAGGCAGGAGTGTGGCTTAAAGGGCAGATGTATGTGGGTACGCTTAATCTTAAGCTCAAAATTTTCCCCGTGCATGAAAAAAAGTACACATGCCAAAATACCAATGACTGCTAACATGACAATAACAATCCATGACAGGCTCAAACGAGAAACTGGATATTCAAACACATTGAAGTTCAAATATGCACCATATATATTTTCTGTTTTCAGAATTCCTATTAAATTAATATATTTATACATACTCCCAGTGCTAACAGCTGGAATTACTAAATACAGAACATAACTGATGCCACAGAGTAAAATTCCTGTAATATAAGGCAGTAAGATATTGTCTGCTAAGATACAGAGTGCTGTCAAAATTACTCCGATGGCAAACAGAGCACAGCCCTTAGTAAAGATAGAGAGCAATATATATTCCAGAATGCTGATTGAAAGGTTACTCTCCATGTATGGTGCTACGGATTGAATATTTGCTGTTATATCTCCAAAGCCTACAGTTTGCTCAAAAAAGACAATATTAGTGGTGTAGAGCAATAATGCCATTGCCATACAATTGATTAACAGTGATATTATCTTTGCAGAAATATTTTGGACTATACCATATCTCGTACTGCGGGTAATATAAAACAGCTTTTTCTCCTTTTCCTCAAATATGAGATTTCCAATAAAAAGAAAAGCTGATAGAATTAAAAGTATATCTGTGTGGGAGCTCTCCATTGAGTGTGTTAGCGCTTTGGAAGGCATCCAACGAATATTGTCATCTGAGAGGCTTGCGTAATCATCAGCACTTTTATCAATATTTCTAGAAGAAAATGTATCTTCGTTCTGTGTGCCAAATATTGAAATATTACTAAGTATAGTTCTATTTTCCTGTACTGATTTCAAATATTTATCATATTCTACGACCTTTTTCCATTCAGCATAGAGCTCATTAATCAATGCTGTTTCCTGATTCAGTGAATTTGTAAGCTTCAGGTAATTACCACTTTTGTATAAGTCGTAATACTTTTCAAACTTACCAGGATGTGCCTGCATAGACTGCTCTGCCAGTGCAGTACCCATTTCGCCTGACAGACTTTGCATCGAAAGAATTTCTTGCGCAAAGCAAATGCCATCAATGGTTTCCTTTAGGTCAGAAATAAATGCTGCTTTCTCCGATTCGGTCATTCCGTCTATCTCAGCTTGAAATGTTTTATAGGAATAGAGCTCAGGGGTTTCGTCATCTGAAAGATTGGTGTACCACAGGAGAAATACATTCAATACGAGCAGTACACAAGCTGACAGAAAGAAGCTGCGTTTGCGCCATATTTTACCTAGTTCAAAGCGTACCAGTCGATGCATTGTGTTCGTCACCTCCGAATATCTCCATATAAAGCTTTTCTAAGTCGTTGACATTTCCGTATTTTTCACAGAGTCTTGGCACTGTATCCCTGTCGATTAGATCTCCTGATTTTATCAGTATGATTTCTTTTGCAATCGGTTCAATATCAGATACCACATGAGTTGACACCAAAATAATTTTATCGCCAGAAAGTGCTTGGATTCGTTCACGGACTCTCACTCGTTCTTTGGGGTCAAGCCCTGCGGTAGGTTCATCCAATACAATAAGCTTGGGGTCACCTAATATAGCTTGTGCAATCAAAATACGCTGCTTCATACCACCAGAATACGTGCCAATCTTACGATTGGCAGCCTCCGTCATGTTGACATAAGATAAAACACGCTCTATCTCACTTGGCTGCTCCTTTTTAGAAATGCCCTTTAATGTAGCCATATAAGATAAAAATCGTCTACCAGTAAAGGTGTTGTATAATCCCTGCTGCTGGGGCGCATAGCCTAAAAGACTCCGATACTCTGCGCCGAGAGCTTCTATGTCCTGTTTATTCCACTTTACCTGACCGTTACTTGGCTTAATATTTCCAGTAATAATATTCATAAGAGTTGATTTTCCAGCCCCATTTGGACCTAACAATCCATATATGCCATTGTCCAGTGTCAAAGAAACCTTATCCAAAGCTAATTTATCCTTATATTTTTTTGTAATTTGATATAGCTCTAGCATTTCCTATCGCCCCTCCCTAATCATCTTAATTGTGTCGTAGTTATCTACTCCATTAATCAAATCAGACTTAGAAATCAATCCATACTGGTAGCGTGATATTGAATAAGTATCAGAGTCTGACTTAGTGGCCTCATAATCATAGACAACCAAAACCTCTGACTCTAGTTCTGCACGGAATTCAAGCCGCCATCCATTGCATTTATTCACAAGTGTAGAATGACTAACCTCACCTGTATTGATGTCAACGAAATAATTGGTAAAATCACTTGCCAAGTCCCATGAGGTACAGCAGAGCTTATCTCCGATAACTGTGAATAGATAATTATTTTCAAGTGAGACAATATTTTTTTCTGTTCCAGAAATTAAATCCACACTTTTAATGCTTCCATCTCCAGAGTAAGACAGATACAGCATGTTTTCGTCAATAATAACAGAATGCTCATCCTTGCTGTTTATGGTATAAACCTGCGTCATTTTCCCAGTGCCTATATCAAGTGTGGAAAATATCGTTTTAGAGTCTGCATATAAGTTTTTGTACAAATCATCATTAAAAAGTTCATCATTGGAAACCTCCTTGCCGTAATCCAGTCCACTTAACACAAGAGTGTGCTCGTAACAGCCTACAATTTTCCATGAGATGCTATTATCAAATTCCAAACTACAGATAGTTTTTTCTGTCTTTGCTTCCACATCCACGAACACCAATTTTCGTTCAGAGGAGTTGGTATATGTGTTCTCGTTGTTTTTTTCAGACGTCAATTTCTTGGTAACCACGTAAATGCCATTGTCGCCACCTAGCACAATGTCTTCGAGAGTTATCGAGCTGTCAAAGGTATATACCTTTTCACGGTTTGTTCCATCTAAATTGGCTCTATAGAGGACGGTAGGAGTATTTTCTGTCTCTAAGTCATCACTAACGCCATTTGATATCATACTTACAATCATTGAACCATCCATATCTGACTCCTTGCTCAAGATATAGAGATAGTTTTTATAAGTGAAAAGCATTGTTGACATAGATGGAAAATCCTTTGTAAGAAAGACTGAAGGGCAATCTGGGGTATTATGGCTACAGCCTGCGTTGTTGCATAGATAAATTTCTTGAGCTATGGCAAAATCCATATACATTAGATGAGTACCATAACTACCATCGGAGAGCTTTTGAGCATCTTCCGTAAAATAATAAAATCCATTTTCTGTATAGCAGCCTGCGTCTTCTACACTACATAAGAAGTGCAAGCCACTATGAGACTGTGTATTGCTGTTGCTTGATTGCCCAGTCTTTTGATTGTTTTGATGTTCCTGTTTGCTTTCGTCATTTTGTGAGTTAGACGAAATCCGCGAGCTTGAAGAATTATCGCCACAGGCACAGAGGGATAGAGTCATTCCCATTGCCAATAAAAACAAAAATTTTCTTTTCATAAAAAAAGACCTCCTTATATTTCTTCTATTTAAATATAATTATCTAAATAGAAGCTATAAGGAGATAATAAAGTGCAAAAGTCAAAATGCGGTCAAACTGCGAGAATTATTTCTACAACGGCATTATGAGTATCATTATTAAAGAATGTTAAGCTACCGCCATGCTTTTCACTTAGCGCTCGGCTCATTGCCAATCCTACTCCTAGGTGTCCATCTTCACGCCTCGTCGGTAACAGTAAACTTTCTTTTCTAGTTAAAACTTCATCTGAAAAGCCTGCTCCGTCATCTGTCACAGTGATATACATATTGTGTTCACTTGATTCGTAATAAAAGCTGATGGAAACCACGCTCTTGGCAAAACGCAGTGCATTACCAAATATGTTTTCAAGTATACGATATAGAATAGCATTGTCCACATGCAGTTCACACTGAGAAAGAGAGCTGATTATATTTAGAGAGATTCTGGCATTATCAGCCATAATCTTAAAATCATTACTGATATCTTCTATGAGCTTTGCAAAAGATACATATTCACGTTTGATTTCCATATCCTCAAGCTGATTAAGAGTTCTGACTGATTCAGTATAATGCTCCAAGCGTTTTGCAGCCATATTCAGATTATTTACAATGCGTTCTATTCTTTCAGCAGATAAATTGCCATTTGGAAGGTTTAACTGCAAATATTCTGTGTAGCCTTCTATAATAGCAATAGGATTTCGTAAATCATGTGCAATGGATGCCTGCATAAGCCTTCGCTGCTCCAGTAATTTCCACATTGCCTTGTTATTTTTTAGTAGAGCCTCACGCATTTGGTCGAATGAATTATACAATTGTCCCATTTCATCCTGACAGGAGTAATCAAGAGAAAAGTCAAGATTCTGCTTTGCAATCTGCTCAGTTGCATTGGATAAAATTCTAAGTGGCTCTGACAGCTTTCGTCTGTAAAAATGAAATCCACAAACAAGAATTCCCGCTATAGAAAGAATTGCGGGAACGGCAACCATAATGACTCCGCAGCCCTGATAGGCTATCTTTCGTTTTGGCGTAAGGGTATCAAAGCTGTTTTCAATTTTTTCTATAGAATATTTTGAATCCAGTATCTCGTTATCTATTCCATCTTCTAGAGTTAGTTGAGGAATGTTCTGCAAATCCTCGCCGAATTTTGCCAATGAAGTTATTGTGGTAACTCTCCCGTCAGCAAAGGTCTGTTCAACTGTCAAATAAACAGAATTGGCATCAGGCAGTAAATAGTGTCGAAAGCTCAGACATCCCCATATTGTCAATCCTGACAATATGACTACCATGCAAAACGTAAATAAAACAGACAGTATAAAGAATCTGCGAAGTGGCAAATTCCGAAATTTTTTCTTTAGCGATTCCATTTATAGCCCATCCCCCAGATTGTCTCGATATAGTCCTGCCCTGTGATTTCGTGCAGCTTTCCACGTATTTTTCTTATGTGCTCCTTTACAACGCCGCTGTCACCAGTGGCATCGTAACCCCATATCGCTTCATATATGCGCTCTCTGTCAAATACCTGATTGGCATTTGTCATCAGAAATTCAATTATATCAAACTCTTTTTTTGAGAATGGGATTTGCATATCACCATAATAAACAGTTCGTTCTGACAAATTTACTATCAAATTATTTGCAGTTAGTACATATGGTTTGCATTTACTTCGTTCATCACGGCGCAGGTGGGCGGCAACTCTGGCAGACAGCTCATTTAAGCTGAAGGGTTTGGTGATATAATCATCCCCACCGTATTGTAGTCCATTGATTTTATCCTGCTCGGTAATTCGCGCTGTGACAAAGATGATAGGACAAGCGATATGATTTCGAATGCTTTTACAAAGCTCTAAACCGTCTATTTCTGGCATGTTAATGTCAAGTATAATTAAATCAGGTTGCAGCTGCAGTAGAGAAATAGCCCGGCGGCTGCTGTTGGCAACAAGGGTATCATAACCACAATCTCTCAAATGGTCGGAAAGAAGCTCAGTCATCATTTCCTCGTCATCTACAATCAAAATTTTATTAGCCATTGAAATCCCTCCTTATGGAGATAAGTATAAATATAAAAAATCAAAAAATGGTCAACTTTTCTCTTCATTATAAACGGTCACATAAATGATATCAATACAATTACTGTGGATATGTTCTATATCTTGATATCAAATGACGAATACTGGGAACTTCTGGCACGAAGGCTTGTGGAGTAGATAATGAAAGTTTATTGCACAGATTAGTTTTAACTAACATTAAAAAGTGCACAACCCTGTCCCTTTTAAAGTGGTAAATTATATGTTATAGTTTTAATAACATAAACAAGGGCGGTGTCGATTATGGCGAATATATATGTAGAAATGATCATAAAAGAACGAAACCGATTAGGTATACCAACAACAATGCTATGCGATGGAATATTTACAGGCGATATGTTTTATCTGGTTGAGCAGAAAAAACGCTCTATTGATAGAATAACAGCAAAACGGTTATTGGCAAGATTAGGTGTAGATAATGGGGATTATGAGCATTATTTATATTCTGATGACTATGAAATATGGAAGAAACGAATGCAGATTATAAATTATATTGAAGATGGCAAATTAAAAGAA
Source organism: Lachnospiraceae bacterium (assembly GCA_017408025.1). GTDB lineage: Bacteria > Bacillota > Clostridia > Lachnospirales > Lachnospiraceae > SVEL01. The sequence goes on along the minus strand of JAFQVJ010000040.1, from coordinate 14,707 downwards.
GCAAAAGAACTTTTAAATACATATTTCGCATGTTATGAAAATGAAAAAAGTAAAAGCAGGGCAAAGATGGAAAGGCAATTTCATATATTTATGAATTTGCAGATAATGAGGATGGAGGAGAGAGAGGAGTATGTTGATAGGGCAGGAGCATTGTATGGGGAAGCTCTTAAAATGACAGTGCCATCTATAGACATCAAAGGTCTGAGAAATTTTTTGCTTTCTCCACTAGAGCTAAATTTGGTGCTGGAGTATAGATGTAGAAAAAGTGTCTATAGAACAATAGAAGAAAAACAAAGAATGTATAGAGAGATTCTAGAGTATATTGATAAAGCTCCTTATGGAAAGCTAGCGCAAGTAAAAATATATCCTAAAGTAGTGGTGTACATGTATAGGGATGTAAAAACTAGCTTAAAAGAAAAAAATATGGGAGATGTGCATGGAATATATGAAGAGTTGATGGGGTATTGCAAAAGAGCTTTAGACATAATTAAGGATAGAAAAATGATGTTTTATCTTGTAGAAATATTAGAGATGAGGACTGAAATTTTTAGTTGGTTTAAAGAAAATGATACTGAGTCAATTGATTCAAAAGATTATGCTAAAATGGAAGCAGAAACACTGGTGCAGTCGAAGGAACTTAAGGATACATATACTATCTATTGCAAAGAGCCATATATGGTTAATGATTGCTATTTCTATAGGGAGAGTGGAATATATTGCATAAATGAGGTTATAAAGATACGTCGTAAGATGATGAGACTGACGCAGGATGAGCTGTGCGGCGTGGATATAGCTGTAAGTATGCTTAGACGTGTAGAGAATCAGAAAAAAGCATTCATTGATAAAACTTTTAAGACAATATTCGAAAGATTAAAATTATGTCCTGAATACGTAAATATGGGGATTGTGACTGAGAATAAGCACTGCGTTGAGTTATACGAGGAATTAAGATATGCTATAATATCTTTAAAATATGATGATGCAAAAAGAATTATATCAGAGCTTGACGACATCCTTGAAAAGAATCCGAATAATTTACAAGTGCTAGAACGGGTAAAAAGTGTTGTTGAATGGAGAATGGGAAAGATATCTAATGAGCAGCATATCAATAATTTGATACATGCGTTAGAATGTACAGTTAAGTTAGGAGATATACAAAGTGGTAGACAAATATATATTACAACAGAAGAGTTAAAAATATTATATTTAATATCAGGAATGTATAAAGAAGCGGGAGAATGCGATAAGGCTTTGATTTATCTTAAAGAAGTATACGATTACATTAAGGAAATGGAAGAACGGGGATTAGCAGATGGAAGAATGGGTATATATGAGATAATTATGACATATGTGGCTAGCCTGCATGGCGATATCAGGAAGTTTAAAGCGTCAAATGATATCTCCGATAACCTAATAAAGTTGGGTCTAAAGCTTAGACGTGGAACTCAGATACATTCGTGTATATACAATATTGCATGGAATAATAATGAAGCAAAAATAAGAGGTTATGATTATAATTCACAAGTGCAACGTTGTATTAATTTGAGTAGGCTTCTCGGAGATAACTATGACGAAAAATTTTACCAAGAAAATTTAATAACTACTGAGTGAAAATATCATCGGTAATGTTTTTATTTCCGCAGGCAGTCGAAACGTGACTATAAGATGTTGAAACCTCAGTAAAGGTTGGTGTTGCGACAATAGCTATAAGGCATGCTATTGTTAAAATAGTAGCAATTACTTTCTTCATAAATAAATCTCCTTATCTGTATGTATTTTAGTGTGTTTATATGTTCTAAACTAGTTATATTATGAAGCGTATGGTTAAATAAAAACAGAGCAAGTTAGTCGGAAAATAATCAAATTTGATAATAACCGACTAACTTGCTCTGTTTGATTTTCAGGTAGCATGTTATAAAATTTAATAAAGGAAGGAGAAATGGCATTATTATAGCTTTATTGAAGTTGAAAGATGATAATTATAGAAGAGAAAAGAGAAAGGAATAAGATTTGAAAATAAAAACGCTTCTAGAATTTTTTTACCAATCCTAGAGGCGTTGAATTACACATCTTATTATAACGTTTTCTACTTTATATTAAAGAAGAAAACGTTATAGATTTGCAATTTGATTTTGTTATTATATAACGAAATCAGATAGATTAGCAATGCCAAACGCAACCCTTATGAGGTTTACTTAAAGAGAAAGAGTTTTCGTCTTCAGTTACCTCTTCAGTCTCCAGCATTTCTTCTAATACATCCATAATATTTCGGGCGAACTATCAAAAACTTCAATATGCCATCATTTTTCCGCTGCTACATATGCAGATAAAACAGTTTTTGCGTTTTCAACTATTGATTATCAGGATTTTAAAAATTTAATGGACATAGTTATGGATTTGGTATTTAATCCGTTATTTTTAGGTGATAGTAATATATGGGAGAATGAATGTGGACGTATTGAAGAAGATAAGGGCAAAAAAAAGATTAACAATGGCATTGTATATAATGAGATGAAAGCAATATTTGCGAATCCTAATCAGGTATTGAAGTATATAATAAATAAATCTGTGTTTGAAGATACTACATATGGAAAGGTATATGGTGGGAAACCAGAAGAAATGAATAATATGGACCTAAAAGATATTATAAAAAAATATAAACAATATTATCGTGCGTCCAATGCAGTAATATGTATACAAGGAGATATTGATGTAACTAGAGAGTTGGAAGATTTGGATAATAGGTACCTATCTTACTTAAAGAATGGTTTTACCAATAAAAATATTGTGTTGATTGGAAGAAGGGACTTAACAAAGCAAATTGAAAACAATTATATTAGAGGAGAAAAAAGCATTGTTTCAATCAATTATTTATGTGAAACATTTAAAGATGCAACCGAAATGTATGCATTTGAAGCATTGTTGAGATATATTTTTAAGTTAGATAATGGACCGTTTATAAAGTGGATGGAAGAAAACTATTATATAATTACTTGTGTGATATAAGAAAAGAAGAGAAGCAAGAAAAGCTCTCACAAATTTTATCTACAGATTTGAGTAAAATTAGAAATACAGCGGAAGCATTTTGCTCATCGGATGAATCGTCAATGGAATGCATATTTACTCAAAATGAAATTTAAAACTGTGAAAGTATATATAAAAATAGAAAGGTGTGGTATGGCAAAGTCATACGGTAAAGGATAATGAAAAACGGACAGAAAACGAAAGAATATATTAGCTATTTTTATAACAATAATAAAATGGTTTTTGCGTTAGCCATATTGATTTCACTTATTTCAATTTTATGTGATATCGGAACTGCTTATGTGTTACAAAATGTTATGGATGCAGCAACCAGTGGTAATATTAAAAATGTTTTGGAAATTATTTTCCCTATAGTTATTTTTGTTGTAACAATGTTGGTGATATGGATAGTTTCTAGAACATTAAAATATCTTTTTGTTAAGAGGGCTATTACAAATTATAGAACTGGAATATTTAATGAAATCGCAGATAGAAGTATTAGCGATTTTTATGGTGAAAATACGGGAAGATATATATCGGTATTAACCAATGATGTTTCAGTAATTGAACAAAATTATGTAAAATCTATATTTGATATAATAGAGTCTATATGTTTATTTTTAGGAACGCTTGTAGCAATGTTTTTGTACAGTTGGCAGATGTTAATTGTTGTTGTTGTTAGCAGTATTTTTCCGCTGATTGTTACTATTGTATTTTCCAACATCATTTCAAAGAAAGAAAAGGAAGTCAGCGATTATAATGAAACTTATGTAAGTACACTTCAAGATTTGCTATTAGGTTTTACTGTTATTAAGAGCTTTAAAGCTGAAAAGGAAGTGAAAAAACGCATTGGTGAAAAGGGCAATAGATTGGAGATTTTGAAATATAAAAGGAATGTTGCGGAGGAATATATAGGAATAAGTGCAGAATTCTTTGGTTGTATTGCACAGATTGCAGTATTTATTTTTGGTGCATATCTGGCAGTGAAAGGAACGATAACAGCTGGTGTTGTTATTGCATATGTGCAACTTATGAATTATATTTTAAGACCACTTGAAGCTTTGCCTGAGTTAATAGCAAAAAGAAAAGCTGCAAAAGGATTAATTGATAAGGTTGCGGTGTATGTAGAAGTTGGTGAAGAAAACTTAAAACAGTACGAAATTGATACGGATGACGTAAATATTTCACTGAAAGATGTAACAGTTATCTATGATGATGAAAGGGAAATTATAAAAGACATATCTTTAGCTTTTAATAAGGGAAAAAGTTATGCAATTGTTGGATCTTCTGGAAGTGGAAAAACAACATTGTTAAATACGATTGTGGGTAATATACATGGATATAAAGGGTCTATACAAATAGGTAATAGAGAACTAAAGACAATAAGTAGTGATTCGTTGTATGATAAGATTTCTATTATTGAGCAAAAGGTATTCATTTTCGACAGTAGTGTTGTAGATAATATTACTATGTTTAAGGAATGTGAAGAAAGTAAATTGGATGAGGTTATTGATAAAGCAGGATTAAGAATGTTAATCACTGAAAAGGGGAAAGATTATTTATGTGGGGAAAATGGTGTTAATTTGTCAGGTGGAGAAAGGCAAAGAATTGCTATAGCAAGAGCACTTCTTAAGCATCCCTCGCTAATAATGGTAGACGAAGGAACATCAGCTCTTGATGCAAAAACATCTTTTGAAGTTACTAATGAGATATTAAGTCTTGAAGATATCACGAAAATAGTTGTAACCCATAAATTAGACGAGGTTAGCTTGAAGAAATATGATGAAATTATAGTAATGTCACATGGAAAAGTTGTGGAAATGGGTACATATGAAAAACTGTTAGAAAAAAAGCAGATTTTATATTCGCTTGTAAATATTGAAAAATAAAACAATATTTGAGGTGAGATATAGAAGCATATTATTTTCCTAAATATCATATCCTTTATAGATAAAAATAATTAGGAAAACAATGAAACGCCATAGTTACATAAAAAAAATAATAGCCATACTTATATGTGCTGCTTTGGCGGCATATATAAATGGCTGTAATGTAAAGAATATCGACGAGGAAAAAATACGTGACCTTGAGTATGTCATAATGGAGGAGGAGAATATACCTGAAGAGGTGTATGAGCAGGTAATTGCTAGTCAGGATGAATTCTGTCGCAAGGCATATGTGTGCAGTGATGTATTATATATAGTTGTGTGCTACGGAGCGCAACCAACAGAAGGATATACTATAGAAGTGAATCAGCTCTATGAAAGCAGTAATGCAGTCATAGTGGAGACAACATTGAAGGGACCATCAGGAATGGATAAGGTGGCTGAGGTTATATCATATCCATACATTGTGTTGCAGGTGGAAAATGTAGATAAAACAGTGGTATTTAATTAGTGTAGGCTGCATATATAAGTATAAAAGACAGAAAGGTAAAGTGATATGGAACTTATAAAGAAAAATATACATATGAATCGACTGAAGAGTCGTATTCTCACACAGCTTACACTTGATGATGATTTTATAGTGCCAGATATTAAGGCAGATATAGATGATGTGATTACCAGTCAGGGGGAGGTGGTAATCGACTCCTTAAGAGCTACAGATGGCAAGGTGAATGTGAAGGGAAGGCTTCAATTTAAGCTTTTATATCTTTGCAATACAGGTGATAAAAAGCTTCACAATATGGAGGGGGCTCTTAGTTTTGATGAGAACATTCTAATGGATGGAATCAGAGATGGTGAAAATGTCAATATAAAATGGGATATAGAGGATCTGAGTATTGGCATTATCAATACAAGAAAAATAAGTGCAAGAGCCGTAGTAATGCTAGAAGCCATCGCGGAGGATATATATGATGTAGAGACTGCGGTAGCCATCGGGGAGATGGATGAGGGTAGAGCAGATTGTCTTAAAAAGCGCATCGACATATCACAGATTGCAGTTAGCAAGAGAGATATTTTGCGTGTCAGAGAGGAGCTTGATATTCCTTCGAATAAGGGGAATATTTATAACGTGCTTTGGAGCACCGTACGACTAAAAAACACATCTACAAGGGTACTCGACAAGAAGGTTGTAGTGAGTGGTGAAATCAGTGTAGTAGTACTTTATGAAGTTGAGGAGGAGAATGCGCCTGTCCAGTGGATAGATACAGTTTTACCATTTAGTGGCGAGGTGGAGGCAGATTGTATGGAGGGTATGATACCTGACATAGAGATTAATATAGCATCATCCAATATTTCACCAAAGCCAGATACAGACGGGGAGCAAAGACTGATTGAGCTGGATATGATCATTGAGTTAGGGGTGAAAATCTATAATGAAGAAACAGTGGAATATATAAGTGATATCTATTCTACATGTTGCGAATTGGAGCCTGTGACAGAGAAGGTTACATACAACACAATTCTTATAAAGAACCAATCAAAGTCAAAGGTCAGTGATAAGCTTAAGCTTGACAGTGCCAGCGGTAATGTGATGCAGATCTTTGGATGTGATGGAGCGGTAAAGATTGATGATATCAAGATAAATGTAAATGATATAGCTACAGATGATATGGCTGGAGAGGCTGGCAAGGGTATAGTTGTTGAAGGTATAGTATCGGTTAATATCATGTACATCTCATCTGATGACCAGAGACCTATATCAGTGGCAAAGGAAATCATACCGTTTACTCACGAGATAGAAGCACCGGGTATTACATCTGAATCTCTTGTGTTTATAAGACCATCTCTAGAGCAATTGACAACCGTTATGGTTGGTAATAATGAGATAGAGGCTAAGGCTATAGCGGTGTTTGATACTCTGGTATTAAATTGTGTTACGGAAGACGTTATTCTGGAAGTGATGGAACAACCGTTGGATATGGAAAAGATAAAGGCGATCCCAAGTATGGCAGGTTATCATGTAAAAAAGGGCGATACATTGTGGAAAATTGCAAAGAAATACTACACAACGGTGGATAGTATACGAAAAATCAATGATATCAAGGGCATAGATATACATGAGGGGGATATGCTTCTCGTGGTTAAGGAGCGTATGTAGAGCAGGAAAGAGGCTACACACTTACCAAAGTGTATAGCCTCTTTTTTAATGTATAGGAAAAAAGATTATATGTTACGCTGTTGTGCTTTCTGTGGCAGCAGCCTGCTGGCTGTTTTCGTTCTTATAGTTTTCAAATTTTTCCATGACTGCGGCATATGTCTTCTGAGATATATCAGGAAGCTCTTTGCCCCAGGTATCGGTAGCCTGCTTAAAGCCCTTCTGGAATGCTGCCAACATCTTGTCCATCTGCTCAGAATCACCACCAGATAAAGCTACTGCCATATCAAAGATACGCTGTGATGTCTGTTCAACACCCCAGTAACCATCCTCTGAGATAGCTTCTTGGGCGGCAGCCTTTGTTTCAGCGTCAACCGTGAAGTCGCCGCTTGCGAGGAATCTCCACATATCTGTGTCAGTTGCGAAGCAAGATTTTTCACTCTGCTGTAAAAACATCTTCTCAACAAGACTCTTAAGATTTGCTACTCTTGCTTCGGCATCAGCTTTAAGCTTCTCAACCAATGCTGTTCTGTCTTCTTTAGACATGTTCTTGATATTTGTGCTCTCATAAACAACACCAGAAGAAGAACTGCTAGAAGCATTGTTTGTATTGTCTGTTGCTTTGTCAGTACTTTCAGTCTTGTTTGATACAGAACCAGTATTCTTGTATGCAGAATAATCAGTCTGTATTGTTGAGTAATTAGTATTGATTTCGTTTGTATTCATATTCGACTCCATTCTGCCACTTCAAGTGGCCAACCAGTACCCTCCGTGGTACATTATCACCAGCTACTTTATACTATTATCGGCATATTACATATAAACTTTAGCATTTATCTATCAAAACCCATTTTGTCACGAATATTTATTTCCTGATTGTCAATATGACCCAGTATGGCTTCCGTTGCAGCCTCTTTATCACGTCGCTTAATGGCATCGTAGATAGTTATATGTTCAGTCATAAGTCGATTCCAGGATTCTTGATCTTTTATGTATTCAAGTCTGTAGCGATACATCTGCTCTCGAAGATTGTTAAGAATCTGAATGAGACGCTTGTTGCCCGTTGATTTATATATGATGTCATGAAAACCAACATCAGTTGAGGCTATTTCTGTAGCGGCCTTTGTGGACATAGCGTTCTTAAAGGATTCAATATTTGTAGCCAATTCATCAAGCATTTCATCGGTAATTTTGTCACATGCTAAATCGATAGCTAATGCTTCCAGACTGCGGCGTACTTCAAGTACATCATGAAGATCTTCTGCACTTATATTGGCCACTTCTGCCCCTTTTCGTGGAGTGTTAACAACCAGACCTTCTAGCTCAAGTTTTCTTATGGCCTCTCGTATTGGCGTACGGCTGACTCCCAGCTTGTTGGCTAGTTTTATCTCCATGAGACGTTCACCAGGTTGAAGCTCACCTGTCAGTATAGCATTGCGGAGAGTATTGAATACTACATCTCTAAGTGGAAGATAATCATCTATATTTAAACTAATATCTTTCATCACCATTACCTCCATCCGTTAGATATACCTGTCTGCCCAGGTCTGACGATTTGAAGAAATTGTACGCTTCTTTGGCTTTTTCTCTGTCGTTAAAGATGCCAAATACAGTTGGACCACTACCGCTCATCATTGAGTTTAAAGCCCCCATCTTTAACATGATATCTTTTATCTCCGTTATAATAGGATATTCTGTCTCAGTTACAGTCTGTAAAACATTGCCTAACCTAGAAGCCATGTCTTCAAGATTTCCAGCTTTGATAGCATCTATCATGCCGTCGATATCTGGATGATATTCTATGTTCCCAGCGTCAAGCTTTCCGTAAACAAGCTTTGTGGAAACGTTGATAGGAGGCTTAACCAGCAATATTATACATGGTGGCATAGGTGGTAATGGAGTAAGTATTTCTCCAATTCCTTCTGATAAAGCAGTACCACCATCAATACAATATGGTATATCTGCACCTAAGGTTACACCACGTTTTTTTAGCTCCTCGTTTGAAAGACGTAATCCAAAAAGTCTGTTTACACCCTTCATGACAGCTGCGGCATCGGCGCTTCCACCAGCCATACCTGCCGCTACAGGTATCATCTTCTTGATGCGGATGGCTATATGTGCTGAAATGTAGAATTCCTCCATGAGGAGCATGGCAGCCTTGTATGCAAGGTTGTTTTCATTATTCGGCAGATAGCGAAGATTTGTCTCAATATCTATCTCGGGTTTACCCGTGCCGGATTGACCTAAATTGACGATTTCAATGTTGTCATAAAGTCCAACAGACTGCATAATCATGCGAACTTCATGGTAACCATCTTCTCTTTTTCTTAAAACATCAAGTGCCAGGTTGATTTTTCCGTGGGCGCGTACTCGTATGTAATCCATAAGTATCTCCATTCTCCTAATGTATTTTTTGAGTTTTTTGTATACATAATTATATATTTTACAGAGTAGAAAATCAAGAAAATTGAGGAATAAATAAAAGATTTAAACAGATAATAAATAAAAATATATATGGAGAAGAATATGCTGACGACTAGTTTAAAAGAAAATATGGAAGCGATCGATGAACGAATCAAGGATTGTGATGATATAAAATGCAGAAAAATGAAGCTGGGTCGAGATGAGAAAATAGAGGCATGTATCTACTATGTGGAGGTTGCTGTCAATAATCTGACCATAGAGGAGACAGTTATCGGTAAGCTAATAAATAGGCTATGGAATATGGAGCCGTCAGAACAGTACGAATATATAAAGGACAATGCGTTAGGCATAACCGATGTCAAAGAGCTTACGGATTTATCCCAGGTTATCATGGGCATTATGATAGGTGACGGAGTTGTTCTTATAGACGGTTATGACAAAGCTGTGAAAATAAAGAGTAAGGGTTATCCCATGATGAGTGTGGGCGAGTCCAACATGGAAAAGGTTATGCGAGGTTCAAGAGAAGGCTTTGCGGATGCCTTAAAATGTAATACAGCACTCATTAGAAAGCGTATCAGAAGTGATAAGCTAAAGGTTAAAGAAAAAATAATGGGAAACATCACTAATACAACAGTTGCCATAGCATATGTGGAGGGATTAGTGAGAGAAAGTGTGTTAGAGGAGATTGACAGAAGACTGTCCCATCTGCAAATCGAAGGTCTGACTGACACAGGAATTATTGAACAGCTGACAGAGGAGGCTAAGTTTTCGCCATTTCCACAGTATCAGACTACAGAGCGACCTGACAAAGCGGCTATGGAGCTTTTGAATGGAAGAGTAGTACTCTTTGTTGACAATACGCCTGTTGCGCTGTTACTACCCACAAATTATGGAAACTTTTTTCAGACAGTGGATGATTATTATAATAGATTTCACATTGTGACATTTGCAAGAATGATAAGATATGTAGCGGCTGTGATTGCCATGACATTTCCTGCACTTTATCTTGCTGTGGTCAATTTTCATCCAGAGATATTGCCAACATCACTTGTTATGACGTTAGCAGCAGCAAGACAAAATGTTCCCTTTCCAGCATTGATAGAGGTTTTGCTGATGGAACTATCTTTTGAACTGTTGCGTGAGGCTGGCGTCAGAATACCCGGACCTATGGGAAGCACTATAGGTATAGTTGGTGGTCTTATCATAGGACAGGCAGCAGTATCAGCAGGTGTGGTTAGCCCGATGATTGTCATAGTTGTAGCACTGACGGCACTTGCTTCATTTGCCATACCCAATGAAGAGTTATCATCTTCTTATAGAATATTAAAATATTTTACTATATTTATGGCAGCAGTATTTGGTTTCTTTGGAATTATCATGGCATGGCTCTTTGTTTTAGGACATTTATCAAGGCTTAAAAGCTTCGGATTTCCTTATATGATGCCGACGGTGGCCGCGGATATCAATGGAGGCGAGGATTTGAAGGATTATGTAGTCAGATATCCGTTGAGCAAGCTGGGATGGAAGTCAATATTTGTTAAACGGGGCAGAAGAAAAGGACGTTTTTGATAAAAGAAAATTTATAGTGGCATTTGGTATGTTGTATATATATAAAAGATTTTGTGAAAGGTTTTGAAAGAAGAATAAATGTTTTCCGAAAATGAAAAAATATCAGGTAGACAGTTATATCGCTCTATTGTAGTTACCCTTGCAGGACCAACGCTTTTGGTGTGTCCAAGGGTTGCAGGAAAATTTGGGGCAGATGGTTTTTTTGTATATGCTGTGGCAGGAATATTGTCGGTAGCGTATATTGCACTCATGTTATGTATAAGAAAATGTAGTTACAAAAATGATGGATTTATAAAGGATTTTGTCAGTGGACAAAGCTTCACGGCTGGACGGGCATTTGTAAACGTGTTGCTGTCAGTAAAGCTTCTATGTCTCGCTATAGGTGGATTGTATCTTATATGTGATGTTGTTACAGGAATATTATTGCCTGAGACGCATATATTAATGGTATTAGCGGTGATGGTAATGGGATTAATCTATTGGAATCAAGGAAGTATAGAAAGCTCAGGGCGAGCGTTTGAGATTCTGTTTTATTGGGTGTTAGTTCCTATTGTGGTAGTTATCGGTATGGCAATGCCTAAGATAGAAGTAGCAAATCTCCTGCCAAAGATGGGGACAAAGGTCAGTGACATCATTGCAGCAGGTGTATTCTTGTGGTTTTTGTTTACACCTGCGGAGATACTAGTACTTTGCGGTAAGCATTACAGAAATGACAGAAGAACAGTCTGGGGAATCTGGAGAGGTGTGCTAATGTTGTTTGCCGGAAATATTATAACCTACGCCACAATACTAGGAATATATGGAGAAAAGGGGATTAACGAGGGTAGTCCATATCCACTGCTTAAGGTAATGCAGATAAGTGGTGTACCAGGAGATTTCCTCCGAAGAGTAGACGGGTTCATGAGTGTGTTTCTGATATTAAGCTTATTTTGTGGAATGGTTTTGTTGCTTGACTATATGGGCATAAGCATATGGCAGATAGGAGAGGCGTTATTTGAAAGGGGGGAAGAAGATGTTAGCCATAATAACTCTGATAATAGGAAAGATAAAGGGAACATTGTAGGTAGGCGTAGAAAGATAAATAAAAAGATAATCTTTTCATGTATTGTGACTTTACTTATGGCGGTGTCGGTTATTGCTATCCAGAGAAACATTCCTATAAAAAAGCCGGCAGCAGGTCTATCTGAGGTTTATGCAGACAAAAAGATTATAAGTAGTGTGGAGCTGGAAGAGAGAGCATTTGTCATGTCTGTTATTATAGGAGAATCAACAGTCACGTTTGAAATTGCATCTGAAGACAATGATATGTGGCAGGAGGAAAGCACATATGTGACACTTAAGAGTGGAATGGTTGAGGAGGCAGAAAAGCTATACAAGGACAGTGGTGAAAAGAGATTAGATTTTACACACATGAAGATGATATTTATAGAAGATGGTGTGTATGGTGAAGTCTCAGAAATTAATCTTAAATATATGTATGAACAGGAAAAGTTTGCAGAGAATATACTGGTCTGTCAATTAGAAGGGGATATGGTTAAGATGGCTACAAAGGCTATAGATCAGGGAGAGGCGTTTGCGGTAAAGATGGAGAAAATCTTGGAAAACGCAGGAAGGAACAGTGAGATGGAGCTTTACAGAGTGTATAGAGAGATGATTGGGGAGTAGAAAAGTACTCCCCTTGGTTATTGTATAGGAAAGTTCTTCAAACTTCCCTATACAATAACGCTCCGTGAGGATGAGCTTATTCAAATAATGAAAAAAATTTAAAATCAAATCCTATATCTTCGCTGGAAGCTCCAGAAATATAGTCAAATTCGTCTTCATCCAACACATTCTTAAGAAGCATTTTGGATTCATCTGTCGCTACACCGTAGGAACCCTGTACGAAGCAAAGCGGAGGATATAGTATGCACCACCAGTTTTGACCTGTGTTTGCACCGATGTCAATACGAAAAGCATCATATTCACCACATGGAATAGTTACATCTCCGTATGATTTTGTAGGAAAATACTCCGTGGTTATGTAAGCGTTTACAGTATAGTCATAGCCTTGTTCTTTTATGACCTGAAGGGCCACATCTTCAATTTCTTTTATATGAGCTTCGATATATGCCAAACTGTCCTCTTTTGATTCAGATGCCTTCATCTGTTCTGAAAGATAAGTAACAACAGCATCCTTTACCATAAGCTTGAGCTGTTGGTCCTCGCTGGAATCGCTGTTTGCGCGGACGTGGAATCTTATGATTTTTGATGCGATTTCCTTTTGCATGGTGTCCTGAGCTTGAGCTTCAGGTGAAAAAAGATATGTACATATTAAGCCTATGATAATGGCGGCAAACGCGACTAATGTTTTTGAACTTGTTTTCATGGTTTTCTATCCTTTCATTATATGAATATACATATTTACCATTTAGCTAATTGATATATTGGAAGTATGGACAGATTAATAAAAGATATACATAGTAGTTGTAAAAATAAGATGACTACTAGCATGAGCAGAAAATGTCAGCTAATAGAGTTGCAGTTATTGCTATCTCAGGTTGCATTTTTTTTGAGTGTAAAAAAATGCTTGATTTGTTGTAAGGTAATATTTAGAATGTAACTTTGATAATTAGTATTCAAAAGTAGTTGAATTACTGATTATATCAATAAAAGATTAGAAATTTGATATAAAAAAATTTCATTAAAAATGTAATTTTTGTACAAAAAAACACTCCGACTAATTATCAAACACATATAACAATAAAAATCAGCTCAAACCTTGTTTAATTGTGGTTTAAGCTGATTTTTTAGGTTTATATATTGAGGAAAAAATGATAATTAGTTTTTGATTGCATAAATATTCAATATGTATGTATAATTATACATCATTGTTACAAGTTTTATCTAATTGCTCTATTAAGTCATATAAAAAAGTTTTGTTTGATGAATTTCCCATAACTATTTCCCAAATAGACATATATATCTTAGACAATACATCTATTTCAGTACATTTTTCCTTTGATGCGTCTAGTGTTTTTACCAAATAGAAAAATGAATCGACAATTTTGTATATATCATCAGTTGCACAAAGTCTCATTTGATTTTCTAATTCTAAACGAAGCAAATTGAATCTGTTTATATATTGCTCACGTTCAGCTCCAAGCTCTAAAATTTGCTCGTCACTCTTATTATTTAGCCAGTCTATGTTTACACAATATTTATAAGAAATAAATGTTAGCAACTGATTAGAGGGAGCTTCAATGTTTTTTTCAATTTTACTTATATGTGTTTGACTTATACCTAATGATTTAGCAAATTCAATTTGTGTAAGATTATTTGTTTTGCGTATGTTTTTTATCTTCTCACCTATGGTCAGCATAGTAAAATACCTCCAAAATATGTGTGGCACATAAAAATAGTTGACAATATGTGTGACACATATTATTATATATTTATAATGATTATTCATAAATGATTATATTATAAAAAAATATGAATAGCAAGCAGGGAGGTGGCAAGATGGCTATTTGAAAAATGAAATTTTAAATTCCACTCCTTAATAGGTCAGTGGAATTTAATTTTACATAAGTAGAATTTATTTTTTCATACATATCTGTTAATCTTCTATAGTTGTTTCTGACAGCGGTAGAAGGAGGATTACAATGTC
>JAFQVJ010000039.1 GCA_017408025.1 Lachnospiraceae bacterium | reverse complement strand
GCGTATCAAAAGGTATTGCCGGTATACTTTCATATGCCAAAGAGGGTGTTAGGCGGTGGTTTAAAGCCAAACGTCCTAGATACAAACAGCTTTGCCTAAGATTAATAGCCTGAGTCATCATTATAATACTGTTCTTTGAAGCCTGGCTATTGCGAGGCTTATTAATGATATCTTTTTTTCTATAAATCATACATTTTCTTGCTTATATGTTGCATCACATGTTCCACGGCTTACATTTTTCGCATTTTGCGGAAACTCAAAAATTATTTATTCTGATTTCAATAAGTTTGCTATGTCATAGCTTACATCTACCGCTTTATTATTGTATATCTTATTAAAATTATCAAATATACGATTAGTTATGAGTGTAACATCCTCTTTTTTGGCATTGAAAAGTACAACCAAAAACTGCTCGCCACTAAATCTTGTACATACATCTACGTTTCGCAAGGATGCTTGAATAGTTTTTTCCATGCAATTCATTGCATATTCCTGTTCATCTATATCTATATTTTCATAATCTTTTGGCTCCAATGTAATCATAATTAACTGCATATTATAATCAAAACGTTTAACAAGATTTTGAACAAAATCGTATATCTTTGTAAATTCCCTATATTCGACACTTAATGAGCCACTATAAGCCCCGCTCATTCTAAGACTGTTTGCAAGCTTTTCCAAATCAACCGAATTTTTATGATTATTGATGCCTTCAATATAGGTGAAGAAGTAGTAACCAGCTTTACCACTTTGCTTAACATGATATAACGCCTTATCAGCCTTTTGTAAGACCTCTGCATATGTATCTGATGTATTTGTAAAACACACACCGATAGAAAGAGATGAAAAAGAAAGATATTTATCCTGTTCTTTTTTCTTTTCAAATGCATCTATAATCTCTTCTATAAGCCCAGTAACTATATTTTCATCTACACCATTCACATAGTATAAAAACTCATCTCCACCTATACGGGCTATAATTGCATTTTCGCTATATTGTGATAAAACCTCCCCAACACATTTTAATGCATAATCTCCAGCCAAATGTCCCATAACATCATTTGTTTTCTTAAGATTATCCAGATCAATAAAAGCAAGGCAGCCCTTGTCTTTTTTTATAGCCTCTGCTATTGCACTCTCGCCATTTTTTCGATTTAATAAGCCTGTTAAGAAATCGTATTTGTCATTTTTCTGATTTCCTTCCTCGATATTTTTCATTATCTGATTGAGAAGGACAGAGCTTTCAGTTGAAAGAGTTTTTTCTTGCTTTGGACCACCACTATTTATAACCAGCCTTCCTTCCGTTAGCAGTTTTAAAAACTCGTCCAGAAGCAATGGATCAAATTGAGTTCCTCTTCCAAGCTTAAGTTGCTCGCATATTACCTCAAAAGGTAGACTATCTCGATATACTCGTTTACTGCTCATGGCATCATATGCGTCTGCGATACATATAATACGGGCTAAAACAGGTATATCTTCTCCAGCCAAACCGCATGGATAGCCTTTTCCGTCATACCTTTCATGATGATACTTTGCCCCCAATGCCACATCAGGAATAGTTTCAATATCTTTCAATATATCTCCACCAATAGTGGTATGTGATTTTATGACATCAAACTCAATCTCTGTAAGCTTTCCAGGCTTATTCAGTACACTATCAGGAATACCAACCTTACCGATATCATGTAACAATGCTATATATTTAAGATTTTGTATACTTTTAGAATCCCAGCCAAGCTCTTTAGCAAGTAGGGCACTGTATTCTGCCACACGAACAGAATGGCCTTTCGTGTAGCTATCCTTAGCTTCAATCATACTTGCAATTGTAGCAATGGTTTCAAATGAAATCTGCTCAATTTGTTTAGCTTTCTCCTCAACTTTTTCCTCAAGATGATGCATAAGCTCTTCTAACTGCATTATATGACTTATTCGCTTAAGCATAACCTCTGGCACAAACGGCTTTCTGATAAAGTCCTTTGCTCCCATCTTAAGTCCTTTTATCTCACTTTCTACATCCACATCTGCAGTTAAGTATACCACTGGAGTATTCTTATTTAACTCCAACTGTTTAATGCGCTCAAATGTCTCAAAGCCATCCATTTCTGGCATCATCAAATCTAAAAGAACCATATCCACAGTGTTCTTTTCCAGATATCTTAATGCCCGTTCACCAGATTTTGCTAAGACTAACTTGTATTTGTCTTTTAATATACTCTCAACAAATTTCAAATTTGTTGTGGAATCATCAACCACCAATATATGCTTCATATTCATTCTCCTATCACTTCCTGTAGCAATGCCACAACTTCGTCATAATCATACTGTTCAATGTATCTCTCTATTTGCTTAACCAGCTTCTTCTCAGCTTCACAGTATTTCTTTCCTTTAATCACTTGTAATAACTCATTTGCTTTATATGAGTCCATATCTTCACATGCCGTAGAAACATCACATAGCCACTGCTTATCAAGAACACTAATTTCGTTTTCATTGACATTCTCGTCGCTATTTTTCTCTTCTTCATTTATAAAAAAGTCATCTAAAGCACATATAATATCTTTAGATTTTTCAACAAAAGCGTCCAGATTGGAATCAATATACTCAAATCGCTCCTCCTTACCTGCAAATTCTAGTTCTTTTGCAAAATCAGACAGCTCTAGTGCACCTACACCTGCGCTTGATGATTTCACACTATGTACATCTATAACAAAGGATTTTATATCTCCATTATGCTTTGCAGAAACAATACGACTTATTGCTGCATCCAAATCGCTATGATATGTTTTTAATATATCAATATACGCTTTTTGACTGATACCCATCTTCTCAATGGCATATTCTGTATTTATGCCTTTAATTTCAACTGGAGTTGGTCTTTCTGTCTCTTTATATTCCTCTAATGTTGCTTCACACGTCTCATCCTCATGCTCATCATATCCTGATGTACAACATTCATTGGGGTCTCCTAAATATTTTCGAAGTACATCCTCCAACATTTTAACATCTATAGGCTTTGCTACATAATCGTCAAATCCAGCTGCAATCAGCTCTTTCCTAGCTCCATAAACTGCATTGGCTGTTAACGCAACTATAGGAACCGTCTTACAGTACTCAATATCCAACTGACGGATTTCCTCTGTTGTTTCAACACCATCTTTTTCTGGCATCATATGATCCATAAAAATAAGTGCATATTCATTCATTTGAACCATATCAATGGCTTCATCACCGCTACAAGCCGTATCAATTACTAATTTGTAAGGTTCAAGCAATCCCTTTGCAATAAGCAGGTTAGTTCCATTATCATCAACCACCAATATCTTCTTGCCAGCCATACTCTTTATAAAAGTTGGCTTAAACAGCTTTTTCATTTCATCCAGCTTTACGCTTTCACCACCAGCTAAATTCAATGGAGTATTCTTAATAACCTTCTGTATTATGGTCATTGTAAAAGTAGTACCTTCCCCATAAACGCTTTCTACATGTATTGTACCACCCATCAACTCACACAGATTTTTCGAAATAGCAAGACCTAATCCAGTTCCATCTACTGAGCGATTTTTCTTTGTATCAACCTGATTAAATGCCTCAAATAGCTTGCCAAAATTTTCTTCCTTTATACCAATTCCAGTATCCATTACCTTGAAAATAATTCTAACATTATTATCCTCAAGCGGCTCACTGTCAACACAAAGCTTAATATACCCTTCTTTCGTAAATTTAACTGCATTTCCTAATATATTTATCAATATCTGTTTTACACGAATTGTATCTCCATATAAAACACTTGGAACACTTTTTTCCGCTTCAACCTTCAAATGTACTTCAGTACCCTTAAGTCTTGCATTAATCAAATTAATAACATCGAATACAACTGTGCTCAAATCATACTCATAATCAGTAATTTCATACTTACCTGATTCGATTTTGGAGAGGTCTAATATATCATTAATTATCTCCAACAAATCTTTACCAGCGTTATAAATATGCATAACATTTGTTGCAGTGTCCTTATCCAGATTGCCACGCAACAGAATTTCGCTCATTCCTATTATTGAATTCATCGGAGTTCTAATCTCATGACTCATATTGGCAAGAAATGCACTTTTAGCATCATTTGCTTTGACAGCCTCCTCTTTTGCAATACGTGTCTCCTCTATTATTCTATAAGTCTCCGTCATATCATTTACAACGATAATATCACTTATAAATTCATTGTAGCTATCCTTAACATGACTCACTTCCAGCTTACATATTCTATTGTTTAACGTACATATACATTCAACAGTTTCCGAATTGGTTCCAACTCCTACTTCCTTTGAAGGTGACATCACAAACAAATCATCCAAGGTTTTCAGCTTTAACAGCTCATCTGGCATATCGAAAAAATCAATAGCTGTTGCATTACATATCTTCAAATATCGGTTTTCATCAACAATAAGCATCGGCACATTTACAGATGCATATATATAATCTGACAAATTCTGAACACTGATATTATTGATTTTAGTTTTTCTTGACATAGCATATGCAAAAATAACTGCAATCGGTTGCAATATAGAGCTTGCCGGGAACGCAGGACGTTCATAACCAAACAAAAATGTATCCATAAATAGACCAAAGCATATAATTACCAATACTAAGATACATGATTTTGCCATAACCACTTCTCTTTTTTTAGCTTTTCTCATGAGACAATATATCATTTCAAAGCAAACAATAATAAGAAAGCCAACTAAATATATATTATATGCTGCACGCCCAATGTAACCATTAGCCATATATGACATACCATAGTCTGTTAATACAAATTCACAGGCTTCAGGTACACACATCATTGGGTATGCAAGCAGTGCTCCGAAAACAAAATATGTGTCTGCTATTTTTTTGAATAATGGTGGAATGTTAAGCCATATACCTACCAGTAGCCCGGCCAGTACCAGAGTCCCCATTACACCTATAAGATAAAAGGCTCTCCAAAACGCTGCTCCTTGTGTTGTTGTTTGTAATACAAACACACCCATACCTACATCCCAAAGAAAGCTGAATAAACCTAAGAAAAGGAAGTACCAATTACCAAGCAGGTGCTTGTCCTCCTGAATAATATTATTTACAGCCAATACAAATGAAACTGTACCAAATGCTACGAAAAATACCGAAAGCAATAAACTCATATCCAGCCTCCCTATACCACATAATTCAACAGAATGTTTACTGCTGCAAAAATAAACATAATCCACCAATATGATACAGGCTTTTTCTTTTCTATAACACGCTTCATTATTGTGTATATAATCACACCGAATAATACTGCATTTCCAATATTAAAGGTAAAACCCACATATGCAATAATACATAATCCAAATATAAAAAACAGTGTTTTACTTCTATCATACTCTTTGTATCGCAGTACAAGTGCCAAGCCAACATATATCAACGCTGGTGCTGCAACATATGTAGCCATGGAGGTAAATAAAGTGGCAAAGAAAAAACACAGCAAAAAAAGACAGCCTGTAGTAAGAGCTGTTATACCTGTCTTTCCTCCACTTACTATTCCAACCAATGATTCACCATAACTAGTCACTGATGAAGTTCCTACCAATCCACTAACTATATTTCCAAGACCGTCCACTGTAATAACTCTCTTTAAGCTTACAGTGTCCTTCATTCGTGCATCAATATCGCTATTAATAACATCAAATGCAGACATATTTGTACCAATGGCATCAAAAAAATGCCCCATTGTAAATACAAATACTGCATTGAAAAATTGAATAATAACCTGTTTATCGGTAAAAACATCTGAAACATCAGGGAAAGTGAACATAACCTTTGTTATATCCTGAACTTTATATGAAAAAGTAAATATTTCTTTAAGATATTCATTTACAGAAATACCTGTAGCTTTAAATGCGTCATAATAATTTACGCAGATACTCATAAAATAAGCTACTAATAAACCTATTAACACAAAACCTTTTTTATTCCATCTCTTCATTAAGTAAATAATAAGCAGACTTATTGCACATATCACCACTGGCACAATATCAAAGCGCCCATAGGAATACACGCCATTCTGCTTCTGTATCAGACCAGTTGTACTGATTCCATATAAACATAATGCTAATCCAATTCCAGACATAATCATCCCTCTGAAATCATCATCCATTATCTCCATAATCTTATCATAAACCCCAAATCTGACAAATCCACATATAACAATTCCAGCTACATATGTAGCCAACAATAAAACCTGCCATTGAACATGGTCAGGTCCTGTTGCTAAGCTGGAAAAAATACTCGCCAACCCTAAGCCTGGTGCTAAAGCAATAGGAAGCTTTGTATAAAATGCAGAAACAATGGTTGCAAATCCGGACACGCAAACTGTTGCCAGAAATACACCATTGTAATCCATTCCTGCCTCTGAAAGTACCGTAGGATTAACCACAAGAATATATGACATAGCCATAAACATGGCAATGCCTGCAAAAATTTCATTTTTTATAGTTGTTTTATGAAATTTCAGGTTAAAGTAATCCATTATACTCTCCTTTTATCTTTTGTATAGCTTCGTAGCTGACGTTGCATTTCATGCAACTCTCTGATTTTGTCGAGACTGCGCCGCATCAGTCTCTTCGTTCCTGATGGCTTGCGCTTGCTCTCTCTAAAACCCATCTGCTTCGCAGATGCCGTTGCACTTTGTGCAACTCCATGGTTTTATCGAGACTGCGCCGGAAAAAGTAAATACTTGCTTCGCAAGTGCTTCCTTTTTCCGGCGCTTGTCAGTTTTTAAATGAATGTATAGGGGCTGGGATTCTGCCGCCTCTATTTACGAATGCATCACATGAGAAGTTATTTACAGGCATTACTGGTGCGTAACCAAGTAATCCACCGAATTCAACCATCTCTCCAACCTTCTTATCTGGTACTGGAATGATACGAACAGCTGTTGTCTTCTGATTAATCATACCTATAGCTGCCTCGTCTGCAATAATACCTGAAATAGTTGTAGCCTTAGTATCTCCTGGAATGGCAATCATATCAAGACCAACTGAGCATACACATGTCATAGCTTCGAGCTTCTCAAGGGTAAGTGCACCTGCATTAACTGCATCTATCATTCCCTGATCCTCGCTGACAGGGATAAATGCACCACTTAAGCCACCTACATAAGAAGAAGCCATAACTCCACCCTTCTTAACCTGATCATTAAGCAAAGCTAACGCTGCTGTTGTTCCCGGAGCACCAACTCTCTCAAGACCGATTTCCTCTAATATCTCTGCTACTGAATCACCTACTGCTGGTGTTGGTGCAAGAGATAAATCTATGATACCAAATGGCACGCCAAGTCTCTTTGAAGCCTCCTGTGCCACTAACTGTCCAACTCTTGTTACCTTAAATGCCGTCTTCTTGATTGTCTCACAGAGAACCTCAAAGTTCTTTCCTCTAACCTTACTAAGCGCATTCTTAACAACACCTGGTCCTGATACACCCACATTGATAATACAATCAGCCTCTGTTACACCATGGAATGCACCTGCCATAAATGGATTGTCGTCAGGAGCATTACAGAATACTACTAATTTTGCACATCCAAGGCAATCTGCATCCTTTGTGATGACATCAGTTTCAACAATTACCTCACCCATAAGCTTAATTGCATCCATGTTAAGTCCTGTCTTTGTTGAACCTACATTTACAGAGCTACAAACTCTGTCTGTCGATGCAAGAGCTTGCGGAATAGAGCGAATCATCATCTCCTCCGCTGGTGTCATTCCCTTAGATACAAGACATGAATATCCGCCGATAAAGTTTACTCCTACCTCCTTTGCTGCTCTATCAAGAGTCTTTGCTATGCTAACAAAATCCTCTGATGACTTACATGCAGATGCGCCTACAAGGCCAATAGGTGTAACTGATATTCTCTTATTAACGATAGGAATACCTATCTCCTTCTCTATCTCATTACCTGTCGCAACAAGATTCTTTGCCTTTGTTGTTATCTTATTATATATGTTCTCGTTGAGTTTATCTAAATTGCTGTCAATACAGTCAAGAAGACTGATACCCATAGTAATAGTACGGACATCGAGGTTCTCATGCTCAACCATATCATTTGTTTCTTTTACTTCAAATAAATTGATCATACTGGTTCTCCATTTTACTTTATTTCAATCTACCTATGTTAAGCTCCCTACTAAGTTTCTTGGAAGCTCCCGCAGTGACACTTTTTCTCATTGTTTAACACTATATGCGGTGCATTATATTAAAAATGTCCTCTGATTGCATCTTTATCTGAACACCAATCTGCTCACCAAGCTCTGCCATCTCATCGCTGAGCTGTCCAAACTTCTTTTCTGAATTATTAGCATCAACTATCATCATCATGTTGAAATAATCCTGAACGATAGTCTGTGAAATATCAAGAATATTTACATTGTTATCTGCAAGATATGTACAAACCTTTGCTATAATACCAACTGTGTCTTTTCCAACTACAGTAATAACTGTCTTCTTCATATGAATCCATCCTCTCTGTTTATGACTTTTTGTCAATCCATTTTATTATATGTGAAATTACTTATTATTTCAACCATCTAAAGAATAAAATTATATTAATGTGTTGTTTAAAATGTAAGTTATACTTCCTATGTTGTCGCTTACATAATGATAGTATGTCCTTGTTTTTTCGCTGTCTGATGCGATTATGCGTCCATTTCCACGGATGTATCTTGTTATTCCTTCTTCCTCGCTCTCTTCTACAGCTACATCTCTGTTTCTATAGATGTACTTGATGAGATGACCATTCTCCTCTGTTTCGTGGCGTAGTCCTTCTGCATCATATCTACAGGTAAAGAGGTCACCATTTTCCATCTTGGCTGATGTCATTTGGTCGAAGTCGTCATATGTATACATG
>JAFQVJ010000038.1 GCA_017408025.1 Lachnospiraceae bacterium | reverse complement strand
TGAGATTGCTTGCGTTTCGCCAAACAGAGAGATTGTAGTTGATTTTTATGATTAAAGAAGAATATGTTTATGTGGGAATTGATTTACATAAAGAAACCCATACAGCAGTAGTAATTGACTGCTACAACAACAAACTGGGAGAGATTACTTTTCTCAACAGACCAGCTGATTTTCCTAAGCTGGTAACGAAAGTGAAAAAATGTAATACGGATGGAAAAGAAGTAGTTTATGGTCTTGAGAATGCTTATGGTTACGGCAGAGCCTTAGCGGTTTGGCTGATTGATAAGGGGTATCTGGTAAAGGATGTCAATACTGCTATTTCACATCGACAGGCAAAGCATCGAGGTGCCATGTACCGTAAGAGTGACATTGATGATGCAGAAGCCATTGCTCTAGCGACTTTAAATATGTTGGATAAACTGCCAGATGCGTGTCCGAATGATGCGTACTGGTCACTAGGTCAGTTGGTGCATCGCAGAGATAATATCATGAAGCAGAGAACCAGATTGGTTAATCAGCTTCACGAACAGTTACATATCGCATATCCATCTTACAAGTCATTTTTCAATGATATTAGTAGACCCACAGCATTATATTTCTGGGAGCATTACCCATCCAGAAAGTATCTGAAAGGTAAGACTGTGTAAGATTTGCGTAAGGAACTTGTACCTGTCAGTCACAATAAATGTTCCACTAAGACCTGCGAGAAAATCTTAGATGCAGTTGCTGGTGATAAAGTGAAAAATATTGACTACCAAGATGCCAGAGATATGGTGACTCTTAGCATTGTCAGTGATTTGCAGCATTATGACAAACAGCTTGCTGAAGTAGATGAAATGCTTACAAAGATGTATAAGATGCTTGGCTGTACGCTTACAACCATTCCTGGGGTAAATGTTATCACAGCAGTGAAGATCTTAGCTGAAATCGGTGATATCAAACGTTTTGGTAATGCTAATAAACTGGCACAGTTTGCTGGGATTGCACCACTTCATCTATCATCTAGTGGGAAAGGTAAGGATTTCGCAACCAAGCAGGGTAACAGACGCTTGCAGGCAACGATTTACTTCCTTGCGGTTCAGATGGTGCAGATTTCTTCAAAGGGGACACCAAGACATCCAGCTTTTCGAGCGTATTATGATAAGCGGAAAGCAGAGGGAAAAACCAGTCAGCAGGCACTGATTTGTATTTCCAGACGGTTAATCAGTATTATTTATGGTATGTTAAAAAGCAGTACTGAGTACCGTATGCCAGTAGTGGAAAGTACTGGCGAAAGATAGTAGAAATAATGGCAAATATATAGTAAAATTTTAAGCAGATGAAACAGTCGGCTTTGGAGAGTATACTCTTTTTTTAGAAGATGGGCATCGGCTTGGATAATTATAAGAGTAAAGAGTTTATGTCAAGAGTGGTACACCTTCTGGATATTATCAAGATGCAACAGGAAAGTGGCATAGACCAAATGGACAGTTTGCTTCTAATACTGAAGTTGGATTGCCAAGTAGTTCTGACCATTATCTTAATAGGCCATATATTAGACAAGAAACTATTGATGCTGTAAATGCGAAGACAAAAGTGAATTACAAAACAGGCCAAATATATGATAGTATTACTAAAAAATGGGTGGACCCAAGTGATGTTGAATTAGGTCATACTAAGGGTAATGAATTTGCATATTATCGTGATTGGGCTGAAAGTCAAGGATGGACACAATCGCAGTTTAATGATTTTATGAATAACCCTGATTTTTATGCATGGCAGGATGTCTACAGTAACAGAAGTCATAAGTTTGAAGCTAAACATTAGACGATAGGAAGAGAGGGAAAAGTTATGTATCCAAATATGTTTAATCGTGATGAAATATTTTTTAGACTAGGTGTTGAAAAATCAGAAGATTTATTACAGGCACTTAGAAATGTCAAAAACCCTAATTTTCAAGATGACAAGGGTATTTCATATCTTCATAGAGCTTGTCAAACTCATTATGTTGAGGCGATAAAGATTTTATTAGAACTTGGAGCCAATCCTAATATTAATGATATGCAAGGAAATTCACCAATTTTAGAAGCAATTGGAAGTGTTAACGAGAGCAATAATATAATTCTTGAGCTTATGTTAGAACATGGATTGGATTTAGACAAAATGGAAGGCGATATGACCTTAAAAGAAATGATTGAGTCGTTTGGTGATGATGAGGCGAATAAAATAATAGAAAAGTATTGTCATTGATAAGGTTTTTCGGTATTTAGTTAAAAAGTTATAATCTTATTACTCTAAGAGCTTTTTGGAACAAAATAATGCTGTTATGAAAGTATTAGAATCTGGAAGTAAGGAATACATACATTATTGGCAGTATGATATGAATAAGTATTTTGAATATATGTATGACGAATTTCCACTATTATTAAAG
>JAFQVJ010000037.1 GCA_017408025.1 Lachnospiraceae bacterium | reverse complement strand
TTATGCAGCCCAGCTTTATTGTTAGCTACCCATTCAAGCATCAGATTGTGCCACTCATGTAAATGAATAAAAATATCTCTTAAATTTTTATCTCTTCCCCAATGAGCTTCTTTCTTTTTGATGTCTGATGAAAAGTCAAATCAGGTGCATTCAAACTCCATACTACCATCTGCTACTGCAAGAACCATTTCATATAGTTCTTTTTGTGTATACCGTAATTCGATTCCATTCAAATCAAAGAATACAAGCATCTTCTCAATATTGCACCTATAATAGCGTATCGTTTTGTCGGAATATCCTTCTAAATGTTTCGCAGTTAAAAACATATCTAGAAATTCCATATTCGTGGTCTGCAAATAAGCAGATACACTATTTTCATATAACCGTTTTACCAATACCTCTTGTAGTTTCTGCATCTGCGATGCATTTAATACTTCTGCCATATCATTGATGATATCATAAATTTCTCTACCCATAAGAGTTCACTCCTTTTTGAAGGAGTATATCGTAGAAAAATCAATACATCAACAGACCGTATTACTGAAAGTTTCACATTATCTATTACAATATTAATAATGCTTTTTCATAGTCCCTAACATAATACTTAATATGTGCCTTTAGAAATTTCATTCTTTTTAACGAACTCTTCTTTGGCCAAATTACGTGTAAATACATAAGCATCAATATCAATTAATTTTTCTCTGAAAAGTTGCATTAAAAAGAATTGTATTACCGCATAGCTTAAGACTAATCCCTTGTTGTTACTGTTCTTCATATCTTACCATACCTCCTTTTTGTCTTAGAGTGTGTGGTATGTTAACATAACCTTCTTGTTATATCAACTTCATTTTTTGTTTTAATTTGTTTTAATTAAATCTTTCAAACTTGTGTTCTTTATCCTTTTGTGTTATAATATCCATAGTAGCTTTTCAGCTACTGACAATCGTGTTACAGGGTGGTTGACCTCCATTTACATAGAATGGAGGTGATGCTTATGAAGAATAATTTCGATTTTAAAGACCTTATGGCTTTTGGAATGTTCATCTTAGCACTACTGACATTCATTTTTTTGAATTGTCACTAAAGTAGCAAAATACCTTCCCTGTACTTTGACGAGCTAGGGAAGGTATTCCTTTTTGTTTCAGGTCAACCACTCTGTGGCGATTGCCCTTTATTAATTCTATTATAGCATATAATCAAATGATTACAACAAATATTTTTTTGCTTAGTCAGCATAATTGTTGTTATACTGCTCTACAATTTGGAACTTGTATTACTTATTTCTTTTTACAAAAACTAACTTTTTCAAAAAAACCACATATAATGCAAACCATATTAAATCAGTAATTGCAGAAAATAATTTTGTATGATTTATAAATAAACAACGAAATAATATAATGGATTCTACAAAAATAAATACAACAGGTAAAATACATAAGATTTTGCTATAAATATTATTTTTTCTACGACTCCATAATATTGCTCCTAAAATACCACATATAATTGCAGGAGGTACACTATATAAAAGCCAGCCATACATACTATTTAAAGATAAATCTATCAATGAATTATAAGGCGTATATCCGTTCAAATATGCACGAAAAGATTTATATATTGATGTAATTAAGAACATAACAAAAAAATAAATTATAGAATTTATAGTAGCAATTTTTCTTTTTTCACTTAATAATACAATTGATGAAGTGCTAAACATCCAAAATCCAAAAGTTTCTGAACTCCAATACGAAAATGCCCACAAATCATTATAAAGTACCACACATACTTATGCAACACTCTTTTCGATGCATTTATAGCCCCACCGCCGAAAACTCATCTATTTTTTCCATACAAAAAATGCCCTATATCAGCAACTTAAACTGATATAGAGCATCCCTATTTTTAATGTCAATATTAAATTTTTAATCTCACACCAAAACTAGCCTAGTCTTCGCTTACCTGAGCCAACTTAGCCGCCTGATCTGCCGCGATAAGCGCATCAATTATCTCCTGAATATCTCCATTCATAATCTGGTCAATCTTGTAGAGTGTAAGCTTGATTCTATGGTCTGTCACACGTCCCTGTGGGAAGTTGTAGGTTCTGATTTTCTCTGAACGGTCACCTGTACCAATCTGGCTTCTTCTTGCCTCTGCCTCCGCATCATGCGCCTTCTGTAGCTCTAAGTCGTAAAGCTTTGCTCTAAGGAGTGCGAAAGCCTTCTCTCTGTTCTGAATCTGTGACTTCTCTGTCTGGCTGTAGATTACGATACCTGTTGGGTAATGTGTAAGACGTACAGCTGAGTCTGTTGTATTGACACACTGTCCACCATTTCCAGAAGCACGCATAACGTCGATACGTATATCCTTCTCATCAATCTTGATATCTACTTCTTCTGCCTCTGGGATAACAGCTACAGTAGCTGTGGATGTATGGATACGTCCACCTGACTCTGTCTCTGGAACACGCTGTACTCTATGAACACCACTCTCGTACTTAAGTACTGAGTATGCTCCTTTACCCTTAACCATGAATTCTACTTCCTTCATACCACCGATACCTGTATCATCCATGTTGATAAGCTCTATCTTCCATCTCTTCATTTCCGCATAATGGCAGTACATTCTGTAAAGCTCAGCTGCAAATAATGCTGCCTCATCTCCACCTGCACCTGCTCTGATTTCCACGATGATATCCTTGTCATCATTAGGGTCCTTAGGAAGAAGAAGAATCTTCATCTCCTGCTCGAGCTCTTCAATACGAGCCTTGGCATCATTTAACTCTTCCTTGGCAAGCTCTCTCATATCTTCATCGCTTTCCATTTCGAGGATAGCAAGAGAATCCTCTACATCCTGTTTTGCCTGCTTGTAGGCCTTGTATGCCTCTACTATAGGTGCAAGGTCATTCTGCTCCTTCATAAGCTTTCTAAATTTTTGCTGGTCATTTACAACAGCAGGATCATTTAATTCTTTTAATACTTCTTCAAATCTTACTAAAATATCTTCCAACTTATCAAACATTTTTCTATCCTCTCTATAATTATTATTTTTCAGATTCTTTGCAAGAAATCGGATCTGACTCCGTTATCTTTTCTTCATATTTACACTTCTCAGTGGAATTTTCCTATGGGAAAATTCCAGCCTTGGCTACGTTCGGCTTACTTTATATTTTCTCTTCTCAGTGGAATTTTCCTATGGGAAAATTCCAGCCTTGGCTACGTTCGGCTTACTTTATATTTTCTCTTCTCAGTGGAATTTTCCTATGGGAAAATTCCAGCCAATACTCTATCGAGGCCTGCAAGGTCTTTTATGATTTCAACCTTTTCATATCCGTTATCCAGCATAATGTTTTTCACATCCTCGCCCTGCTCACAGCCTATCTCATACATAAGCCAGCCACCTTTTTTAATATATTTACAGGATTCCTCTGTTATCCTTCTGTAGAACTCAAGACCATCCTCTGTTCCATCAAGTGCCAGTCTAGGCTCGTGTTCTCTTACCTCCGGCATCAATCCATCTACAGCCTTGCTTGGTATGTAAGGCGGATTGGACACTATTATATCATATCTTTGGCTTGGTTCAACACCATTATTCACATTTATTTTTTCAAATAAATTGCTATGAATGAATTTTACCCTGTCTGACCCAAGATTTCTGGCATTTTCTTTGGCTACATCAAGTGCTCTTTCTGATATATCAACTGCTGTCACATCTACATTTGCAAGATTGCTTATACTGATAGCTATACACCCAGAGCCCGTACACATATCAAGAACTCTGATATCTCCATGAACTTCCCTTTGTGTTACGTCTTTTAGCTGCTCCACAGCCTTCAATACATTCTCCACAAGCACCTCTGTATCCTGGCGCGGTATCAACACATTCTCATTAACCTTGAATGTCAATCCCATGAAATCCTGTGCTCCAGTAATATACTGCACTGGCATATGTGTCGCCCTCTTTGCCACATATGCCCTATAGCGTGCAATTGCTTCTTCATCTTCAATCCCGTCATTCATCTTCATAAAGTACTGATGACGTTTTATACATAATGCATACTCAAACAGCAACCACCCATTATTCTCATATTCAGTAATATGATTGTCACGCAGAAAATCAACACCTTCTGCCAATAACTCTCTATAAGTCATTACCTTTAACCTCTACACCAAAGTTCACTTTAAGGTATTCTTTCCAATCAAATACCGCCTCAACTGATGCGATACCAACCTCAATCATATCATCCTCAGGTTCTCTTGTTGTAAGCTTCTGAAGCCACATACCAGGTTTGCTGACTGCATTTATAATCTTACCATCACTATTGCCTGCCTTTCTTAATATCTCGAATGATATTCCTGCAATAATTGGTATAAGTATAAGTCTGACAACAAGCTTAAGCCAACCCTTAGAAGCTGCCGGCAACACAGCTGATACAAGTATAAAGCTTATAACACTTATAACTACTACGAATAAAAGGAAGCTTGTTCCACATCTTTTGTGAATTCTAGAGCTTTTCCTCACATTTTCCACTGTTAATGGCAATCCATGCTCTATACAGTTGATGCACTTGTGCTCTGCACCATGGTACATAAATGTTCGCTGTATATCCTTCATACGTGATATGAGCACAATATACGTCAAGAATATAAGTATTCTCACTAAACCTTCAACTAAAGCTATAACAGCTATAGATTTAATTGACAATATACTTTTCATAAATTCCGATGCTAAGAAAGGAAGCACTATAAATAAAAATACCGATAGCACAACCGAGACGCACACTGTAAGCCCCATTATAATGTCATCTATTTTCTTCTTTCTAGCTTCATCCCTCTTTTTCTTCTCTTCGTTTACAACTGCTGCTTCACCCTCAGCTTCTGCTCCATTTTCCCTTGAAGCCTCTATTTTAGAATTTTCTTTTTTAGATGTTTCTTCTTCTTCATCCTCAAAAAAGCTTGCAGAATATGTCAATGTCTTTATACCTACTGACAATGACTCTGCGAACTTAAATACACCTCTTACAAATGGTATATTCAAAAATTTATGTTTATCAGTCAAGCCTTTATGGCCTTTGACATCTACGACTATCTCTTTATCAGGTTTTCTGACTGCAACAGCGTATTTACCGCCGTTTCTCATCATAATCCCCTCAAGTACGGCCTGTCCGCCGATTCCCGAAGATTTCATACCTTACCCTCCTCAAGCACTTCACACCTGTACAAAATACAACAATACTTACTTGGTCTTTGCAATGTACACATATGAACTTTATTGTAGTTGCTTCGCAACTTCTATTAGACTAAATCGCAGCTACAAGAATCTTCGATTAAGAGACTACTAAGAAACTACGATTAAGAAAAAAAGCCGGAAAAACTCCTTTTCCCGGCCTTTCATAATTTCTATTAGTTTTCTGTCTTAACGCCATACTTACGATTGAACTGTTCAATACGTCCTCTAGCCTTAGCAGCCTTCTGCTGACCTGTGTAGAATGAATGGCACTTTGAGCAAATTTCAACGTGGATATTTTCCTTTGTTGAGCCTGTTACGAACTCGTTACCACAGTTACATACAACCTTTGCCTGATAATAATCTGGATGTATTCCCTCTCTCATTTTTTTCACCTCTTACTTCCTGCAGAATTGGACTTTACCAATCCCGTCTTTAATATCTTATTATGCAACTATACATAACACAACTCATATAGTCTATCACATTTACCTTCTATACGCAAGCTTTTTTTCACCCAGAACTCCAATCCAACTCCAATTCGCAAAGTCTATACTGATACACATAATTCATATTATGGGAAGATTGGTTTTTGGTCATTACCGACTGCTAATCTTCCTTTTTATGCCCGTATACATAGCAGCCTTAAACACCGAATTGTCTGTATATATTTTTAACTCGCATTGAGAGGCTTCGTGAACTTTCTTAACGCCCTTTTTTGAAGAAGTAGTTCGTCTTTTATGAAGGCAGACAATAGCTACAGCTGTGTGCCATAGTAAGACATACCTGAAAAAATTGCTATTTTTTCAGGTATGTTCTTACCATGGCACACCGCCTGTAGCAATATTGTCTGACATATAAAAGACGAACTGTAATAAACTCTTCGAAAAAGGGCGTCTAGAAAGTTCCGAGTTCTCGAAAGAAGCGAGTTAAAAATATACACAGATAATCGGTGTTGAGGATAATTAGTGTTTTGACGGCATAAAATAGGAAGATTGCAGTCGTTTGTGATGATAGGAATATGCAATCTTCCCATAATATGAACTATATATCAAAAAATTCTTTGCGAATTGGAGAGCGTATATTTTTAGGTTGCACTAGTCTATACAATTCGCACTTTTTTTACCATCTCACAGAATTCTGCATTATTCTTTGTTTTAGAGAATAAATCAAGAATTCTCTCAACAGCTTCGTCTGCCTTCATTGAGTTTGTGGCTTTTCTCATTATATCAACAGCTTCTTTCTCACTATCATTGAGAAGAAGGTCTTCACGACGTGTTCCCGATTTTACGATATCAAGTGCTGGGAACACTCTCCTCTCAGAAAGCTTTCTGTCCAGAATAAGTTCCATATTACCAGTTCCCTTGAATTCTTCGTATACAACATCATCCATTCTACTTCCTGTTTCCACAAGAGCTGTAGCCAATATAGTAAGACTTCCACCCTGTCTCATATTTCTGGCAGCACCAAAGAATCTCTTTGGCATGTGAAGAGCCGCTGGGTCAAGACCACCAGACAATGTTCTACCGCTGGCAGGAACTACAAGATTGTACGCTCTTGTAAGTCTTGTGATGCTGTCGAGAAGAATAACTACATCCTTGCCGTGCTCAACAAGTCTCTTTGCTCTTTCTATAGACATCTCTGATACTCTTCTGTGATGCTCTGGAAGCTCGTCAAATGTTGAATAGATTACCTCTACATTATCACCCTCTATAGCTTCCTTTATATCTGTAACTTCCTCCGGTCGCTCATCAATAAGTAATATAATCATATGCATCTCAGGATTATTCTGAGTAATACTCTTTGCTACTTCCTTTAAAAGTGTTGTTTTACCAGCCTTTGGAGGTGATACTATCATACCTCTCTGACCTTTACCTATAGGTGAAACAAGGTCAAATATACGCATGGCCATATTATTTCTTGATGTTTCTAATCTGATTCTCTCATCTGGGAATATTGGAGTAAGATCCTCAAATGCTGTACGAAGCTTTGCCTTTCCCAATGACAATCCATTTACCTTCTCTATGTATAACAGCGCTCCAAACTTCTCTGTTGGCAGCTTTATCTTCATACGTCCATCTACAATATCTCCTGTCTTAAGATTAAAACGTCTAATCTGTCCTGGTGAAACATATACATCATTATCCCCTGGCATATAGTTTTCACATCTGATAAAACCAAATCCTTCAGACATAATCTCAAGAATACCATAGGAGCGTTCCCCACTGTCCAGTGCTGGATCATAATAATCAGCCTGAAGTTGCTTTGCTTCCTCCTCTAGTGATAAGCTTCCATCAAGATTAACTGGTGGACAAACTGGCGGTATAAAAAGTTTATTTCCTCTATTTTCCGTTCTCTGCTCAAATCTTGATTCTGGTCGGCTATCAGTTCTAGCTTCTGTTTTGGATTCGTATCTTGACTCTGGTTTGGCCTCGTATCTTGATTCTGTTCTTGACTCTGCTCTGGCCTCATATCTTGATTCTGTTCTTGACTCTGCTCTGGCCTCATATCTTGATTCCGTTCTTGCAGCCTCCGCTCTCGCCTCTCCAACTTCCGGCTTACTCTCAACTACCTTCGACTCATCTTTCTTCTGGCATTCAAGTATTTTGTCAATAAGTGACTCTTTTCTCATTGTTGTAACACTTTTTATACCATTTGCCTTTGCTATCTCTCTTAACTCTGTCATAGGTAAAGACTGTAATTTTTCTCTCACGATTTGTTCTCCTTTCATGAATAGACAAGTATCTCAGAATCAATCAATACAAATATTTATTTTTAAAGTTTTGTACGGGATTTCATTAAACGAATGATTGATATTTGACATAACTAAGCACAGTATACACCATTATTTTCTAAAATGATAGTACATTTTTTATTTTTGTGCTAAAATATTTTTTAATCAACATTACACGAGGTTATTTTATGGTTGTAAACTCTTTTAACAGTTATCTGAAGGAACGCTTTGGAAGAAAACTATACAAAATATCTCTTGATGCAGGTATGACCTGTCCAAATAGAGACGGAACCCTTGGTCACTCTGGCTGCATCTTCTGTTCCGCTGGTGGCTCAGGCGATTTTGCCTCTTCAAGATTATTATCGATTACAGAGCAGATAGACCAAGGCAAGACTCTCGTACAGAAGAAATTTACCAGTAAATCAGACAACCCTTGCTATATAGCTTATTTCCAGGCATATACAAATACCTACGCATCTATTGCCACTCTTAGAAAAATATATATGGAAGCTGCCATGCATGATGATATTGCTGCCATCAGCATAGCTACAAGACCCGACTGCATAGATGAAAGTATTATGAAGCTTATCATAGAAATTCATCAAATCAAGCCTGTTTTTATAGAATTTGGATTACAAACTTCCAATGAAACTACTGCTGCATATATAAGGCGTGGGTATAAGAATTCTGTATTTGCAGACGCCATTAAGCTAATTGATTCATATAACAGCGCTATTGTTGACCCTTTGGAGCATATACACATTGTGGTTCATGCAATCATAGGTCTTCCAGGCGAATCCTATGATGACATGGAGCAAACTATTAATTACATAAATAGTTATCCCATTCACGGCATAAAATTGCAGCTTCTTCATGTATTAAGGGATACAGATTTAGAAAAAGAATATAAAAAATATGCATTTAAGGTCTTGTCTTTGGAAGAATATGCTGATATTCTTATAAAGTTGCTTCTTCATATCAGACCTGACATTGTCATACATCGCATGACTGGAGATGGACCAAAGAAGCTGCTTATTGCTCCACTATGGAGTGGAGACAAGAAACGAGTATTAAACTATATCAATAAATGCATTAATGAAACGTCACTGAATCAGGGCGCTTTATACAACAAAAGAATCGAGGGATAAAAATGTCACTAGAACCATTGACCCTATACAAGCTTATGACCTTGTATATGCTTAAAAAAGTAAATTTTTCATTAACAAATACTCAGATATCAGGATTTTTCCTTGATAAGGAATATACCTCTTACTTTGTATTTCAACAGGTTATATCAGAGCTTATAGAAAGCAATCTAGTTAGTGTTGAAACTGTTAGAAATACTTCCTATTATAAGATAACAAATGATGGCATAGAGACCATAGAGCTTTTCACTTCCAAGATTCCTGTTGCCATCATTGATGATATTGACATCTTCCTAATCGATAACAAATACGAGCTTAGAAATGAAGTTGGTACCTTATCAGATTATTACAAATCTACAAATCAGGACTATATCGTTACCTGTCAGATAAAGGAAGGAGCTACTACCCTTATAGATATGAACTTATCCGTTCCATCAGAGGATGTTGCCGAAACCATGTGCAACAACTGGAAGGATGCCAGTCAGGAGCTATATGCAACTATAATGAAAAAACTAATGAGTAACAGTAATCGCAACGCTGACTAATCACGTTGCGATTTTTTTGGCTCTTCCACATAGCCTACAAGCTCGTCAATGAGTGCCCATACCTCTTCTCTTCCCTGCTTTGTCTCCGAAGAGAATGGTATAACCTTTGTTCCTGGCTTCACCTGAAGCTTGTCCTTTATAACCTTAACGTTTTTTTGAATCTGGCTTCTCTTAATCTTGTCAAGCTTTGTAGCAATAATAATTGGCTCAAAACCGTTATAAACTATCCAATCATACATTTCTTTATCATTATTTCCCGGCTCATGTCGTATATCTATAAGCAAGAACACCGCTTTCAACACGGATGACTTCTTGAGATAATTTTCTATCATCTTTCCCCACTTTGCCTGTGTCTCTCTTGATACCTTTGCAAATCCATATCCCGGCAAATCTACACAATACATAAAATTATTAATATTATAAAAATTTATAGTTTGAGTTTTTCCCGGTTCTGACGATGTTCTCGCAAATGATTTTCTATTTAAAAGAGCATTGATAAGGGATGATTTTCCTACATTTGACTTTCCTGCAAATGCTATCTCAGGTTTGTCATTTTCTGGTAAGGTGCTTGTGATACCACATACAGTTTCAAGTTCAAGACTTCTTATCTTCATGTTATTCCTATTCCTTTCCTTCAGAAATATTTATGCCAATGAAACAGGCCACTTGTTTGTACATAACTCTTGTAGCCATCTTATCCGTTGTCTCATTATCCTACCATATTCTTATGAAAAATGCATTAAAATTCCATTTTTTCTCTAAGCCTAAGTAAAATCTTCTTTTCCAGTCTGCTTACCTGCACCTGACTTATCCCCATAACTTCAGCCACCTGACTCTGAGTTTTATCTGAAAAATATCTCATCCTTATAATCCTTTTATCCTTCTCTGGCAATTCTGCCAACAGATTTTTTAAAACCATATGGTTTTCTAGTTCGTCCCCCGCCTCCTTGTCGGCTATCTGATCACCAATACATACCTCACCTCCGTCATTTTCATACACAACCTTATGGATAGACTCCACCTCCCTGTTGGCCTCAAGTGTCATAACCACATCTTCACGGCTCATCTCTACCTTAGCTGCCACTTCATCTATCGTAGGTTCCCTTCCCAGTTCTGCCGATAATTCTGTCTCCGCTAAGCGTATTTTCCATCCGCTTTCCTTTAAGGACCTAGACACCTTTACCATGCCATCATCTCTTAAAAATCGCTTTATCTCGCCCAGTATCATAGGCACCGCATATGTTGAAAATTTCACATCATATGCAAGATCAAATTTATCAATGGCCTTTAGTATTCCCACACAACCTATCTGAAATAAATCCTCAAGATCACATCCTCGTCCTGAAAATCTTTTTACCATACTCCATATCAGACCTGTATTTTCAAACAACAGCTGGTCTCTAGCTTTTTTATCTCCCATGTGCGCGCGTTTAATCAGTTCTATATTGTCCATGGCACATTTTTATTTATTTTCCTCCACCAATTTTTTTAACCATATGTACGGATGTACCTTTCCCTTTTGCAGATTCAACTTCCAGTCTATCCATAAATATTTCCATAAAGGTAAATCCCATACCTGACCTTTCTTCTTCGGGCTTTGTGGTAAACAATGGTTCTCTTGCCCGTTCTACATCGTCTATTCCCATTCCCTCATCTGCAATCTTTATGTGCACCACCTTATCTTCAATGACTATTTCCATAAAAATGGTTCCTTCACCATTCTCATATCCATGAACCACCGAATTCGTAACCGCCTCTGATACCGCTGTCTTAATGTCATTAATCTCCTCTAATGTAGGATTGAGCCTGGCCACAAAAGCAGCAACCGAGGCTCTCGCGAACCCTTCATTTTCTGGTCTACTCAGTATCTCCATCTTCAATATATCTCTCATCACTTCTCCTCACTCTCTCCTACAATTTTGTGCAAGCCTGATAATTTTATGATTCTTCCTATGTTTCCTTTGACTCCCAATAATGCCACTTTGCCTCCCAGTGGATTGACCAGACGATATCGTCCCATTATCATGCCTATACCAGAGCTATCCATAAAAGACGTCTCTGAAAAATCAAATTCTACATTCTTCACTTTGCCTGAATATATAGTTGCATCAATCTCTTTTCTTATGTCTGTAGAATTGCTATGGTCAAGCTCCTCTGGCAATTTTATCTTTATGGTTTCTTCCTCGATTTTGTATTGTGCCTGTCTCATTTTTACCTCCTTTTAAAGCTAGTATTATTATAAAGAAAAAAGAAGAGACCTCAGTTTATTTAAACTGTTATCTCTTCTTTAGTATCTTCTTTATTCAATTACATATTTTATAAGTATATTACTAATCCTTCTTTTGACCATTTGCCCATGTTGCATAATCTGTTCCTGGTGCCATCTCTATAACCTTGTCAAAGCACGCAATTGATTTATCATTGTTTTTTCCACCATTTTCAGCCTTATAGCACTTACCAAGATTGTACATAAGATCAACATTTTGTGGGGTGAACACTACCGCTTTCTCAAATGCCGGTATAGCTTCGGCATAATTTCCAGTATTAAATGCCTGGTATGCAACATTATTATAATGATTACCTGCAGTCTCATAAGTAGCAGTGCACAAGTTATTGTACACCCCTATCAGGTTTTGCGATGATGATGTTGATACATTTATTGTATAAAGAATATCAGCTGAACCTATAAAATCATTTGCAAAATATTTTGCTGCCGCTGCCAACACGCTGTCATAAAGTGTGGTGTCAGTTTTACTGGCATTAGCCTGATCAAGCTGGCTCTGTATAGACTCCTTTTCCGTTGTCAATGCCTCTACCTGGCGTTCCAAATCAGATATGGTTATATTCTGCATAGCCACCTTATCTGCGTAAGCATTCATCTCGTTTTTATAATCAGCACTTGTTGTTTTCTCCTTTGCAGGCAATACTAGGAAATACACCATTGCAGCACCGATAATGATACCCACTACAACATTTAAAAATGTTAAAAGTCCATAATTAACTTCCTTATAGGAATTCTTAGGTATGATTACATCATTGCCACTCAATGCATCCCTTTCGTTAAGCTCTGCAACTGTCTTTGGTGGTCTCTTTGCTTTCTGTGCTTTAGCTTCCTTTCGCTTTCCTATCTCGTCCAGATATTTAAGCGTCAATGTGTTATTCACATCAATTGCTATGGATTTAGTCAATATTTTATATGCCTTATCATTTTCACCATGCTTTAAGTAGAGAAGTGCCAGCAATTGCTGCGCTTTGATATAATTAGGATTCATGTTTAGAACCTTCTTTAACTGAATTATAGCAACATCATCGCTTCCCTGTACAGCTGATTCCAACGCAATATTATATTTCTTGATCGACTGATTCATCATATTAAGTTTATTAGGGTTTGATTGCACCTCTTGTAAATAAATATCCGCCACATTCTTCTCTGGTTTGATATTCTTACTGAGAACCCATTCACTCAACGCCGCAACACATTCTCCCATCTCATAATACACCAGTCCCAGGAGATTTCTTGCTTTAACATTATTTTTGTCTATACGAACACTTCTTCTAAGTATATCTGCTGCACCTGATAAATCTCTGACACGAGCCTTTGCAAGACCCATATTGTAGTAGGTATTAGACATTTTCACTATTTTCTTGTACACAGTTACGTCAGCACCGCAGCTATTACAAAAATCAGTTTCTGACAAAACACTATTACACTTATAGCATCTCATTTATTTGTTCTCCTTGGTTTCCTGCATCATTTCCAACAATATATCAGTCAAATCAGTTACATTATTGTTATATATGGCATCTTCCGCCTCGTCCACTTCAAGACTTGGATGAAACTTCTTAATCTCTTCATCAAAATTAATCATGACGCACCTCCTGATTGCACGCTTCCTTTATCTCACCTACCATATATAATGAACCCACGCAGAACAGATAATCACTATCCTTTTTTATTTCAAGACCATATCTATATGCATCGGCCAATGAATTGAATGCATACACTTTCTTTCCCGTCTTCTCCAAATCAGCCTTAAGCTCATCCACCGCAACTGCTCTTGCATTAGCCACTGGAGCTACCAAAAAGCCCTGACACCCTTGAATTTGCCCTATTAGATTCATCATCTGGTGATACTCTTTTTCTTTAACTACACTAAATAATATATATACGCCTGCATTTTCCCTAGATACCAGCTCATTGACATAATCCCTGAACTGGAGCACTCCGTCGTAATTATGAGCTCCATCAAGAAACACTTTATCTGCTATCTGCTCCATACGTCCAGGCCATATAGCCCTCTGAAGCCCCTCTTTTATAACAGATTCACTTAATTCAGGTAATATTTCCTGCAACGCTGTCAATGCAAGGGATGCATTACACATTTGATAATCCATTACAAATGGAATTGTCAAACATCCGTACCTATCATAACTGTTGATAAGGCAAAAATCAATAGCATTGTTTGTTTTATTCAATTTTTTAATATCCTTTTTACTAATGCAAATGGTTTTTGACGCACATTTACCAGCTCTTTTTTCTATAACTTTGTGAACGTCCTTATCCTGGCCCCAGTACACCACAGGCACTCCTGCCTTGATTATTCCTGCTTTTTCCATGGCTATCTGCTGTACCGTATCGCCCAATATCTCCATATGATCC
This sequence comes from Lachnospiraceae bacterium, assembly GCA_017408025.1. Classification (GTDB taxonomy): domain Bacteria; phylum Bacillota; class Clostridia; order Lachnospirales; family Lachnospiraceae; genus SVEL01. Next base: position 16,563 of record JAFQVJ010000037.1, on the reverse strand, counting down.
ATGCTTACTGAAGTTATGATACATACCACAGGCTTCTCTATAATATTTGTTGCATCCAGCCTTCCACCAAGTCCCGTTTCTAAAATGACATATTCGACACCCGCCTCTGCAAATGCTGCCATGGCCACTAAAAACATATATTCAAAAAATGATGGATGCTCGCCACCATCACAGATAACTTTTTCTACCACATTTTTTGTTAAAATAAATGCTTGAAGAAATTCCTCATCACTTATCTGTCTGCCATTTATGCATATACGCTCGTTAACCTTTACAAGATGAGGCGATGTAAACATACCAACTTTATATTTTGCAACACATAATACACTATTTAAAAATGCACATGTGGACCCCTTTCCGTTTGTTCCTGCAACATGAATTACCTTGAAATCTCTATCTGGATTTCCCATATCATTTAAAATTCTTCTGAGATTATCATTATTCTTATTCTTTGTAAACTTTGGAATATCCAGCAGATATTTTACTGCCTCTTCATATGTGGTCATAATCAGTTGCCTCCGTATTCATATGTACCATTTCGTTGCCCCTCTGATTATAAACCATTTGCACTATTTTGCAATCAATTTCCATCGCATTTTCTGACATTTATTCTTCTTCATTTCGATAGCGTTTTGTAAGAATTTTATCTCCTTTTCGCAAAAATAATATTTCCCTGTACTCATCATTTACATGAGTCATCAAACCATCAATCTTGATTATAGCCCCAGGATAGACAACTTCCTCGGCTACTATTTCTGCATACTTTCCTATCTCAATACGCTTATGGAGTTCTGCACAGAGTTCCTTCTTCTTTGCAACTTCAGCCGCACGTTCAATTTTTGTTCGTACAAGCTGTAATCTAAGATTTTCGTCTGCGTCATGTTTATGTGACAACAACTCAAGAGTTTTTTCTACCTTCTCCAGTTCTTCCTGCATTTCCTCCAGCTCTGCCGATATTTTCTTATATGTTTTTCTGGCCTCTGGCTCTATACCTACTATCAACTCTGTTGCCACGCCTACTTCACTACCTATTTTCCTTGTTCTTATAGTTCTATTTGCTTTAAGTCTGCCACCAACAATAGCTGATGTTCTTCCGAATATGTTAATATCACTAAATGCAGTTACTTCACAGTTAACGATAGAATCCGCCTGAACAGTGTTATTTGCATGTATTGTGGCATTTTCTATAAATAATCCATATACATTTACCCCAGCAGATATGACAGCCTTGCCACCACCAAGTATACCGCCTCGTACAAGTACATCTTTTCCTGCTTCTACATGTGCTGCCTCTACTAATTTATTGACAGTTATATTTCCTGTAGCTTTTACTATCATCCCCGCCTTGATGCTACCCATTATCTCTAAATCACCTTTGAAATCTATATTTCCAGTAGACAAATCCACATCTCCTGTAACAACATAGGTGTGAGATACGGTCATGATTCCCATAGAATACTCTACCTTGCCATTGAATAACGCATAATAACTCTTGCCATCCTCTGACACACGAAAGCCTTTTCCCCTAAGCGGAGCGAGATCCATACATTTCGCCGCTAAAATAACCTTACCATATACATCATAACCATTGGTTCCTTCTTGTTTGGGAATATATTCAGCAATCAACTGCTCCTCACCTACGGTTTCAATCAAACTGATATTGTGATAATCAACCGATCCATCATCAAGAAGCTTAGGCTTTTTGTTTGGTGTTGTGTTGAACTTAAAATCATATCTTCCATTTTTTCCATCTACAGCAGGACAACCAAAAGCAACCGTCACCATTTTTTCATATATGCGCTCGTTTATCATATTCATGATAATAGACGGTTTTATCCCCATCGTTACCTTTTCCTGCTGCTGCATATAATCTATAATGCTGTCAACATCATATATTGTTGAATCTTCAACCGCGCTTAAATATAAGTCTGCTTTCATATTGTCATCACTTACAAGCACAGTTATGTATTTTCCTATGTCTTCTGTCATTCGTTCACCTTCTCCTTGTTCAATTTGTCACGTTTCATATGCTACTGTATCCATTCTACCATGATTGCTCATAGTTTTCCACTTTATTTGCATAAAGTTTTTCTATAAAAATTATAAACACTTGCAAAATCTCCCCAAAAAACACTTAACTTAGATTTAACAAAACAATACTAGAAATTTAATAGTTTATGGTTTACAATGAGTCTGTATGTGTATTTTTTTAATCGAAGTTAAAATTCAACAAAAGAAAGGACGGAATTGTTAAATATGGACATATTTACAATTATTACCCTGCTCGGTGGACTTGCTTTCTTCCTATATGGAATGAATGTTTTATCATCAGGTCTGGAGAGAATGGCAGGTGGAAAACTTGAAACAATTCTTAAGAAAATGACTTCTAACCCATTTAAAAGTCTTTTATTGGGTATGGGTATCACAGCCGCTATTCAGTCATCATCAGCCATGACTGTTATGCTGGTTGGTCTCGTTAACTCAGGTATTATGAGCCTCAATCAGACTGTAGGCGTTATAATGGGGTCGAATATCGGTACAACTGTTACTGCATGGATTCTTTCTCTTGTAGGTATTGAGGGCGATAACCTTTTTATGAACCTGCTTAAGCCAAAGAATTTCTCATTGCTTTTTGCATTCATTGGTATTCTTATGATAATGATATCAAAGAAGCCAAAGAAAAAGGATGTAGGTGCTATCCTTGTAGGATTTGCTATTCTTATGTTTGGTATGGAGACAATGAGCGGTGCTGTTAAGCCTCTTGCCGAAGAGCCAGGCTTCCAGAGTATTTTAACAGCCTTCAAAAATCCAATATTAGGCGTTGCATTCGGTGCTATTTTCACTGCTATCATCCAAAGTTCGTCTGCATCTGTAGGTATTTTGCAGGCTCTTGCAGCACACGGTGGCATTACATTTGGTATGGCTATTCCTATTATCATGGGTCAGAACATCGGTACTTGTATTACGTCAGTTATTTCAAGTATAGGAGTTTCAAGAAATGCTAAAAAGGTTTCAATTGTTCATATTACATTTAATTTAATAGGTACAGCAATTTGTCTTTCGGCATTCTGCATTTCAAATGCGATCTTTGATCTTGTATTTGTAGACACTGCCATTAGCCCATTCTGGATAGCTATTGTTCATTCTATATTTAATATAGTTACAACGCTGCTACTTCTTCCATTCTCTAAGAAGCTGGTTAAGATTGCTAACCTTGTTCTTAAAGATAAAGATGGTGATACTGACACAAAGCAGAAAACAGAATTGCTGGACGAGCGTCTCCTTGTTACACCTTCTATCGCTATTGCCGAGTGTGAAAATGCTACAAATAAGTTAGCAAATCTTGCAAAAGATGCTCTTGTTCTCGCCATAGATACTTCTAAGAATTATAATGAAGATAATGTGAATGAAGTTATCAAGTTGGAGGATACAACAGACAAGTATGAGGACAAGCTTGGGACATATCTTGTAAAGATTTCTTCCAAGACATTGTCAGATGCTGATTCAAAGAAGGTTTCCAAGATGCTTCACGCTATCGGAGATTTCGAGCGTCTAGGTGATCACGCTGTTAATATTGTCAAGGTTGCACAGGAACTCCATGAGAAGAAACTTAAGTTTTCCGATCAGGCACAGCATGAGCTTTCAGTTCTCACTGGTGCACTTACTGAGATTCTTGACTTAACTACAGAAGCATATAACAACAATGATGTTGACACAGCTAAAAGAGTTGAACCTCTTGAGCAGGTTATCGACCAGCTTGTTGCAGCAATCAAAGCTCAGCACATTCAGCGTCTTCAGGCTGGAAGCTGTTCTATAGAAATGGGCTTCATCCTGTCAGACCTGCTCAACAACTATAGCCGTGTTTCAGACCACTGCTCTAATGTAGCCGTAGCAATCATTGAGATAGCTCATAATACATTTGATACACACCAGTATCTTAACAATGTTAAGTACAGTAGCTCAAGCTTTAATGATATATACGAGAACTTTAGTGCAAAATATTATCTCTAATTTTGTATAGGGAAGTTTAAAGAACTTTCCTATACATCAAAAAAACAGGCAAGTATCTCACTAACTTATGAGAAGCTTGCCTGTTTTCGTTATTTTCATAAGGTTCTTTGATTTTGATTCGTCACATTTACTGCTTTAATTGCTTTGCCTTATTATTTATATTCACAATTACTTTTGTTATCTCTTCTACAACCAACGCATCCTTTTCACTCTCCGACAATGTCTGACTTGCCCTTGCAGACACTTCTTCAGTAACTGCTGATACTGTATCGATATTCCCAACAATTACTTCATTTAACTTGGCCAATACTGCTACAACATCTTCAAGTGATTCACTAACCTGTGCAATATTCACTGCACATCCTTCTATCTTTTCGAAGTTCTCTGCCATTGTTTCTGCTGAATGATTCTGTTGTTTATTACTTTCCATCAATTGACTAATAGCACTAAATACATCATCAATAGATTTTGCAATATTGGTTATAAGCTCTGTTATGCTGATTGTTGCTTCGCTTGTCTGTTTAGCCAGACTAGATATCTCATCAGCGACCACAGCAAAACCTCTTCCTGTCTCACCAGCCCTAGCTGCTTCGATTGAAGCATTCAAACTCAACATGGCTGTCTGCTTGGTAACTGAATTAATCATTTCTACAATGGAATGCATCTGCTCTGTACTATCGGTTAATTCGTGCATCTTAGATTCCACCAGCAGGCTGGCCTCCTCTGACTGATTAACACAGGTCAACAGATTCTCTATATTCTGCTTACTAACTTTTACTGATAATTCTGTTTCCTTAACATCCTTCGCAATAGTCTGCGTCACTTCTTTTGCCTTATCAACCTGCTCTACAATAGACTCTGTCTGTAACAACTGCTGCTGCATTGACTCAGCAGTGTCATTTGCACCTGCTGCCACATCATGCATAGAATCTCTAGTTATACCAACCGAACGTTCAAGCTGCCCCATTCGCGCTGTCACAGCCTCAATATCATCAGAGATTCCCTTGGATATCTCTAATATATTGCTCAACAATACATCTACCTTGTTTTTTTCCGCATTTAACTCTTCCATCTTCTGTGCATTAATCTTTCCAATTACACTAGTAGCTATTCCAGAAAATACAGCTGCTAATACAACAGAAATAACTTGAATTTCAATCATTGCCAAATCCTCAGTTGTAAGAGCTCCTGTTGTAAATCCAACAATAACTGATATAATGTTAGCCAATACTGCTATACCACCGGTAATATAACATAAAATCAAGTCTCCATATGGAATAATCATGAAAAATATCAAAAATATGTACACAAACGTAGTCGGCACTGCTGCTGTTAGCAACACAAATGCATACAGAACAGAAAAGCCAACGCTCATAACATACTTTATAATCCTTGATGTTTTATTCTTCATATATGCAGATACACATAACACATACGGAACTAAATTAAATATTGCAAAAATAATCGTGTAACCTAACGACCTGTCGCCTTTAATAAACTCTAAAAGATAGGCAAACAATAAAATAAAAGTGAGTAACGAATATGTCAACATTGTTGCTCTATTCATTCTCTGCATTTCTGGCATTTTCCTTAACTCTTTACTCATTTTCCCTCCTAATATTAACTTTCTCACGAAAATATTTTCTTTATTATATCATATTTTTCACTATATTACAAAGGAAAAAATCAATACAGCAACCATCTTCCTATCCGCCACAGTGCACTTTTTTAAATTTATTATCTATTTACATTAAATGCGCCCATTCCTGGATATATGGCACTTGTACCTAATTCTTCTTCTATACGGAGAAGCTGGTTGTACTTAGCTACACGCTCTGAACGGCTTGGTGCACCTGTCTTAATCTGACATGTATTCAATGCTACTGCAAGGTCTGCGATAGTTGTGTCCTCTGTCTCACCTGAACGATGGGAAGATACAGCTGTATAGCCTGCCTTGTGAGCCATTTTGATTGCCTCAAGAGTTTCTGATACTGAACCAATCTGATTAAGCTTAATAAGAATACAGTTACCACAACCATTGTCGATACCCTTCTTAAGTCTCTCTGTATTTGTAACAAAGAGGTCATCGCCTACAAGCTGTACTCTATCACCAAGCTCCTTAGTAAGCTTCTGCCAACCTTCCCAATCCTCCTCATCAAGAGCATCCTCAATAGAGATGATTGGATACTTATCAACAAGCTGCTTCCAGTGCTCAATCAAACCATCTGATGTAAACTTAGTTCCTGCCTTAGGAAGTGTATATTCGCCCTTAGCTGCGCCCTTCCATTCACTAGATGCAGCGTCCATAGCAATCATAAAATCCTTTCCTGGCTCATATCCAGCATTCTTAACAGCCTCTAATATGTACTGGATTGCCTCCTCATCACTGGCAAGGTCTGGTGCGAAACCACCCTCATCACCTACTGATGTAGCCAAGCCCTTTGACTTAAGCAATGCAGCAAGTGCGTGAAATACCTCTGCACACCAACGAAGCGCCTCCTTGAAGCTGTCTGCACCAACTGGCATAATCATAAATTCCTGAACATCCACTGTATTAGCTGCGTGTGCACCACCGTTTAAGATATTCATCATAGGAACAGGAAGTCTGTTTCCAGAAATACCACCAAGGAATCTATATAATGGAATATCGAGAGCTGTAGCTGCTGCTCTTGCTGTAGCGATAGATACCGCAAGAATTGCATTAGCACCAAGCTTTGACTTATCCTTTGTTCCGTCCGCTTCAATCATTGCCTTATCAACTGCATAGATATCTGATGCATCCATACCAACGATAACATCAGCAATAACTGTATTAATATTTTCAACAGCCTTTGTCACACCCTTGCCAAGATATCTAGCCTTATCGCCGTCTCTTAACTCTAATGCTTCAAATTCACCAGTAGATGCCCCGCTAGGTGCTGTACCTCTTGCCACTGTACCATCTACAAGAGTAACCTCTGCCTCTACTGTTGGATTTCCTCTAGAATCCAGAATCTCTCTACCAATTACCTTTTCAATCTCTAAGTAATTCATCTGTTCTATCTCCTTTTCGCTTATTTTCCCCATAAAGACGTCCCACAGGTGTATCAAGCCTCTGGGACATCCATCATTGTTAAATGAAATAGCACCAACAACGAAAGGGGTTATTTTGATTTATTCACATGGTTAGTTACAACTAACCATGTGATACTATAACACACTAAATCTTTCAAATCAATATGAGCAAATGAGAGATTTTCTCAAGAATATTTCTTTCATTTTTTATGAAACTGATAGACTCTGTAATTATTTTTACTCTTGTTTTAGACCTCTTCGCCCTGCTTTTTCTTCACTACTAGCTTTTCATATTCCCACTGATAGCTCATCAGTCTAGGAATATATGGTGGTGTTCGACTGTCCGCCTCCCAAGCCTCCATAGTTCTAAGTGGTATTCCAAAATGCTTCGCCGTAATGCTCAAAAAATCGCAGTTGCGACACAACTGCGATTTTCTCTAATAATCCAGAACTAATAACTATTCATTTAAATTTTTGATAATGTACAGCTTATGACAACTGTGCAAGTCTCTCCTCAACCTGTGCCATCATCTGCTCATACTTAGCCTTCTTCTCCTTCTCCTCATTTAACTTAGCCTCTGGTGCCTTGTTCACGAAGTTTGGATTAGCAAGCATCCCGTTTACACGGGCAAGCTCCTTTGTGAGCTTTTCCTTTTCCTTATTAAGACGCTCGATTTCCTTTTCGATATCTACAAGCTCTGCAAATGGCATATAGATAACTGCCTGTGGGATAACTGCTGAAACTGCATCATCAGCAATACCTGTCTTGTCAAACTGTACTACAACCTCACTTGCATAGCCTAGAGTTGCAAAGAATACCTTACCATCTTCAAAGATGTTTCTTATATCTGCGTTCTCAGATACAACGTAAACCTTAGCCTTCTTGCTAGGTGGAACGTTCATCTCTGCACGAACATTTCTAATATTTCTAACAGCTTCCTTTATAGTCTCGATTGCCTGCTCTTCCTTAGCGAAGTTAAATTCCTCGCTGTATACAGGCCACTCTGAAACCATAATTGACTCTTCCTCATTCTGAAGTGTACAGAAGATTTCCTCTGTAACGAATGGCATATATGGATGAAGAAGCTTAAGAGATGTGATAAGTACCTTCTTAAGTGTGTGGAGAGCTGCTGCCTTTGTAGTATTATCCTCGCTGTAAAGTCTTGGTTTAACCATCTCGATGTACCAATCACAGAACTCCTCCCATATAAATGAGTTAAGCTTATCTGCTGCGATACCCATCTCGTACTTATCAAGATTCTCTGTTACGTCCTTGATGAGCTGGTTGCATTTTGAGAGAATCCACTTATCTGCATCTGTAAGGTCCTTTACGGAAACTTCTGCAATGCCTTCTTCTGGGATATTCATCATGATAAATCTTGAAGCATTCCATACCTTATTTGCAAAGTTTCTAGAAGCTTCTACTCTCTCCCAGTAGAATCTCATATCATTACCAGGCGCGTTACCTGTGATAAGTGTAAATCTAAGTGCATCTGCACCGTATTTATCTATAACCTCAAGTGGGTCAATACCATTTCCAAGAGACTTACTCATCTTTCTACCTTGTGAATCTCGAACTAAACCATGGAATAATACCTTGCCGAAAGGCTTCTTACCCATATGCTCGTAGCCTGAGAATACCATACGGATTACCCAGAAGAAAATAATGTCGTAGCCTGTTACAAGTACGTCTGTTGGATAGAAGTAATCAAGGTCTTCTGTTTTCTCCGGCCAGCCAAGTGTAGAGAATGGCCATAATGCTGATGAGAACCATGTATCAAGTGTATCTGGGTCCTGCTCCATGTGGTCATGACCACACTTTGGACAAGTCTTTGGAGCATCTGCTGTTCTGGCAACTATCATCTCGCCACACTTTGGACAGTAATATGCTGGGATTCTATGTCCCCACCAAAGCTGTCTTGAGATACACCAGTCACGGATATTGTCTGTCCAGTTAAAATATGTCTTATCCATGCTCTTTGGCATAAGCTCGATTTCTCCAGTTTTAATAGCCTCAACAGCTGGCTTAATAAGCTCGTCCATCTTTACGAACCACTGCTGCTTTACAAATGGTTCTACTGTTGTATGACATCTGTCGTGGATACCTACGTTGTGGCTGTGATCCTCAACCTTTACTAAAAGTCCAAGTGCATCAAGGTCAGCTACCATAGCCTTTCTAGCCTCGTATCTATCCATTCCCTGATACTTGCCACCCTTTTCGTTGATTGTTGCATCATCATTCATAACATTAATCTCTGGAAGATTATGTCTCTTGCCAACCTCGAAGTCGTTAGGGTCGTGTGCTGGTGTTATCTTAACTACACCTGTACCAAATTCCATATCTACATACGAATCTGCAACTACAGGAATTGTCTTATTTACAAGTGGAAGAATAACATTCTTGCCGATTAAATCCTTGTATCTGTCATCATCAGGATTAACAGCTACTGCACTATCTCCAAGAAGTGTTTCTGGTCTCGTTGTCGCTATCTCTACGAACTTACCAGGAATAGCATTACCATTATCATCAGCTACAGGATAGTTGATGTGCCAGAAGTGTCCTGCCTGCTCTTCATGCTCAACCTCTGCATCTGATATAGATGTCTTACAAACCGGACACCAGTTTACGATTCTTGAACCCTTGTATATAAGGCCTTTCTCGTGCATCTTTACAAATACTTCCTCAACTGCCTTCGAACAGCCTTCGTCCATTGTAAATCTCTCTCTATCCCAATCAGCCGAAGAACCAAGCTTTCTAAGCTGCTTAACAATTCTTCCGCCATACTCCTTCTTCCATTCCCAAGCTTTCTCAAGGAAGCCTTCTCTGCCAAGTTCAGCCTTGTCGATTCCCTGCTCCTTAAGACTTTCTATAACCTTTACCTCTGTAGCAATACTTGCGTGGTCTGTACCCGGCTGCCAAAGTGCATTGTAGCCCTGCATTCTCTTATATCTGATAAGAATATCCTGCATAGTATTGTCGAGAGCATGACCCATATGAAGCTGTCCTGTAATGTTTGGTGGTGGCATCACAATTGTAAATGGTTTCTTACTTCTGTCTACCTCTGCATGGAAGTACTTCTTCTCAAGCCACTTGTCGTACAATCTCGTCTCAATGTCAACAGGATTGTAATTCTTTTCTAATTCCTTTTTCATCTTTTTACTCCTTTTCTAAATTAATCTATTATGATAAAAAACACCCTCTGTACACGAATTCATGTACAAAGGGCGTCTCATACGGTACGCGGTACCACCTTCATTTTATCTTATCATATCCTATAACGTGGACGACTCCGTCATAACCTACTAACATTTAATCTAACAATTTTCTTATCATATGATAAGATGCTTTGGGCTATGCTGTTCAGAAGCTACCTTCAAAATCTGTTTCCTTAAGCAACCTTTCAGCCGGTGAGTTGCTCTCTCTTTCAGGGCTTAATCTCTACTCCTCTTCATCACTACATTTGCAATTATAAGTTTTATGCTTAATTATAATAGACGAGTATTCTTCAAAAGTCAATGAAGTTTATGAAAAATCTTATATATTTTTCGGTCTGTCTAAAAAAGACTATCAAACATATCGCCTATTGTAAAATTATTGCTGTAACTTCCGTCTGTACTATAAGTGTTAGCCTTCGAAGCCTGATATTCAGCGTTGCTATTCATCATAGCTACTTCTAATGCTACATCATAAACATAAGAGCCTGCACCTGTGAACAATGTCTTTGCCGAACTAAGCGATGCCGCTTTAAACTTCTCCTCATCAAGTATGAGCTTATCGTCCTCTCCAACTGTAATACCTATATTGCTAAGAAGCTTGCTGTTTGTGGATGTAGCAAATATCATATCTTTAAGATTACTCTTAATGGTATCTGTATTCGAGCTTCCAGCTGCATCTATTGTCTTATTATAATCTGCCACATAGGTTGAAACACTTTCATAAAGCTCATCCATATTATCTGCACTTCTAGTTTCCTCTCTCAAGGCTTCAGATGTGTCGTACAATGCCTTAGCTGCCGTCTGCACTGAAGACAATACCTTTGTTGAATCCTCTGCTGTGGATGTGGAAGTTGATGTCTTATCTGTAGTCTTCCCTGTAGATGTAGATGAATCATCTTCCGCCTGCTTTGCATAATATGCCTTAATTAGCTTTCCATAAGCACCACTCTTTATACTACTATAGTCACTCAAAAGACTAGTCATTGAATAGAGACTATTTGTATTTGTCACTGAATTTCTGTTTCCAACTGATGAAAATAACATGCCAATGCTATCTGAATTCCAAGATCCCACATTCATAGTGCATCCTCCTCTCTGTACCAAAAGCGTCCACCCATATATCAATGCTGCCTAATTCCATTCTGTTGTCTTATTTATCGACACTTTTCTATTGTTATTATAGTCCTTCCAATACATTTTTGCAACTGACAATTATTTTGTTAATTGTCTTATAAACCGCAATTTAATTTAATTTTATTCCAGTTCACTTGTGCAATGTGGACATCTTGTCGCATCAATAGCAATCTCACTCTTGCAATATGGACATTTTTTTGTAGTAGGTGCTGCCGGTCCCTTTTCCTTTTTTCCCATATCTGCAAGTCTGTTCATCATCTTTACAAGAAGGAACACTATAAATGCCATGATTATAAAGTTTACTACATCGGCAATAAATGCACCAAATTCTATTGACTGACCATTAATTTTAAATGCAAGCTTTGCTGCCTGACCATCCATCTTTCCAAAACAATTTAGTATAGGAGTTATAATATTTGCTGTAAGGGATGTTACTAACGAGCTGAAGGCTCCACCTATTAACACACCGACAGCCATACTCATTACGTTTCCTTTAAGTGCAAAGGTTTTAAACTCTTAAAAAAAACCTCCAACCTTTTTTGGGCTTTTCTCAGTAGTATCTTTAACCTTTCCCATCGTTTTTTCCTCCGTGCAATATATATTATTTTTATATAATCACTACTTCATTTGATATCATATAGCTATGACTATACAATTATATTATGCTAAAATGATGCTTTATTATTTAGTAAGTATTAGCTTTGATACTTTCGTAAAATCACCGTCTAGTATCTTATAATCCGCTGGACATTCCTCTTCTATATATTCAGGTGATATCTCTGTATGAATATATAAGGCTGACAAACCTGCATTTTTGGCACCCTGAATGTCTGCATACTGGTCATTTCCTATCATTATAGTTTCCTCTTTTTTTAGATTATATCTATTAATGAGTGTATTATAAAACTCAGCCGAAGGCTTCTTACAACACTCATTAGAAGATATTACAATCCCATCAAAGTATGGCGTTAATCCCAGAGCATTTATCTCATAACCTGTAAATATATACTGGGCATTTGATAGAAGATATACTTTCTTTCCAGCTTTTTTTAGGTTATCAAGAAATTCAAACACACCCTCATAAACGTTTTCAAACTTCATAGAAATCACTCTAAACATCTGACCTGCATGGACAGCAAGAGCTTTATCTGCTTTTACTCCCTTATTTTTAAACAGCTTAAAGAAAACATTTTCCAGTTGAATCTCAATATCTGATATACTCTTGATACCTTCTTTGCTCTTCATTTTTTTATACAATTCTTTTTCTTCTATCCCTATACACTGATGAAATGCCTTTTTCAATTCCACAGGTGTATACATAGCTCCATAGAATCCATAGAATTCACTCATCTTCTTCCAAAGGTAACTCTTTTCTTCATTTGTTCTTATATCAACTAATGTTCCATACAGATCAAATACATAATTTTTGTACATTTTCATTCTCCTTGTATATTTAAATTTAAACAATTTGTATTATAATTATATATAATTTCACTTATACTTTTCAATATCAATTTTCTTTATAATATGATATTTTTCCATGAGTTTCTTTATTTTTATGGCATCTTCGTCAGATAACTCACCTATCGGTGAACGACACTTTTCCATACAATATCCCATATATGACATAGCCTTCTTCACAGGCAACGGATTGACATCCACAAACATTGCCTTTATAAGTTCCATATAATGAAGCATAACATTTTTGCTTCTCTCCACTTTTCCATCAAAATAGTCTCTGCATATTCCCACCATTTCCGATGGAATAAAGTGTGAAACTACTGATATAACACCTTTACTACCAAGAGATAACATAGGCACTGCAAGCTCATCGTTTCCAGCATAAATGGATAACTCATCTCCGTACTTGGCTGCAATTTCACCTACCTGGGCCAGATTACCTGACGCTTCCTTGACAGCAACTATATTTTCAATCTCAAGAAGCTTTTCATAATCAGATGCTTTTATGTTTACACCCGTTCTTGATGGTACATTGTAAGCTATAATCGGCAGATTATCCCCTGCACCGTTACTACATTTTCTATAATGCTCCACAAGACCTTTTGTATTACATTTATTGTAATATGGTGTGACAAGTAAAAGTGCGTCTGCCCCTGCTCTCATAGCATTACGGCATAATCTTCTTGCATGCTCGCTATCATTACTTCCTGCTCCCGCTATAACAGGCACTCTTCTGGCAACTGTTGTCACTGCGAATTTGACAAGTTCTGCATGCTCTTCATCCGTAAGTGTAGCCGATTCTCCCGTAGTTCCTGCTACCACTAACCCATTTATTCCAGCGTCTAATTGCTGCTCTATAATTTTCTCATATGCATTGTAGTCTATAAACGAATCATGTCTAAATGGTGTAATAAGTGCAGTGGCTATTCCTTCAAATATTACTTTTCTCACTTTGTTCCCCATTTGAATCTATCATTATATTATTATATGCAAAACAGGCGCGGAATGACCACGCCTGCTGATTGTGTACTTATGCTATTTTCAAATTGTATGTAATTAGCCTAAGTATACATGACCTAAGAATTTCTCATTTACAACATAGTAAACTGTCATATCTTCTGGCTTTAAGTAGAGCTTTGTAGAAGAGATTGTCTTCTTACCTGTCTGAGCTATGTAATCAGCCTTAACCTTTTCAACTAACTCTTCATATGAGAATTCATGACCTGAGAACTGAACAAATAACTCTGCCTTCTTCTCTGTTGTCTTCTTTGCAGCTGTTGTCTTCTTTTCTGTAGCTGTCTTCTTCTCTGCTGTCTTCTTTTCTGCTGTAGCTTTTGTTGCAGTCTTCTTAGCTGGAGTTGCCTTTACTTCTTCTTTAACTTCTGTCTTAACAGCCTCAACCTTTGCTGGTGTAGCCTTTACTTCTTCAGCCTTAGCTGGTGTAGCTTTTGCTGGTGTAGTCTTTGCTGTTGTAGTCTTTGCTGTTGTAGTCTTAGTAGTTTTTGTTGCCATGGTTATTATACCTCCTAATATCTCATTGCTTCAATATAAACTCCAAGGGTTATAATATGACAAAATATTTATATTTTCAAGTATTTAAGCAAAAAAATATTAAATTTATTTGATTTTTTTCATTTTAATAATTCTTTAACTCTATCTATATTGACATGAGAATAAATAAGGTGTAATTTAAAATAGTTTGCGAATATGCGAAAAAACTATATAATAAACAAATCAAGAAAAGAGGGAAAAAGTTATGGAATATGGAATATTACTTGATTTAGCAATAATTATTGTATTTGCTAAAATATTTGGAATATTGGCAAGATTTCTCAAAGCACCACAGGTAGTTGGACAGATTATTGCAGGTCTTATAATAGGTCCAAGCGTACTAGGTTTAGTTAATCAATCTACCTTTATCGTTGAGATGGCCGAGATAGGTGTACTGATTCTTATGTTCTCAGCTGGACTTGAAACCAACTTAAGAGACCTTATGAAGACAGGGCTTAAAGCACTTCTCATTGCATGTGCAGGCGTACTTGTTCCCCTCATCGGTGGTACATTACTTCATATGGCCTTCTACGGAACTTCTCCAATGGGTTCAACAGAATTTTACAAATCTGTATTCATTGGTGTAATCATGACTGCTACATCCGTAAGTATTACTGTTCAGACTCTCAGAGATATGGGCAAACTGAAAGGCACTGTAGGAACAACTATTCTTAGCGCCGCAATTATTGATGATGTCATCGGTATTATCGTTCTTACATTCGTAATCGGTATGACTGATTCAACAACAAAACCTACAACCGTTATTGTAAACACTGTTTTGTTCTTTATTTTAGCTATTGCAATCGGTATTGTCATCTATTTCTTCTTCAAGAAATACGATGCGAAGCACCCACATACAAGACGTATACCGATACTTGGCTTAGCACTTTGCTTTGCCATGGCATACATCGCTGAGGTTTACTTCGGCATCGCTGATATTACTGGTGCATATGTTGCCGGAATTATTCTTTGTAGCTTAAAGGACTCAGAATACATAGCAGAAAAGATGGATATCAATTCGTATATGCTCTTTGGACCTGTATTTTTTGCAAGTATCGGTCTCAAAACAGACATATCTGAATTTTCATCAGCACTTGCCATTTTCTGTATCGCTTTCGTTTTAGTAGCACTTGTTACAAAAATTGTAGGTTGTGGTCTTATGTCAAGAATGCTAGGATTTAAAGGATTAGATACATTAAAAATCGGTGTTGGCATGATGACTAGAGGTGAGGTTGCACTTATAGTCGCACAGAAAGGACTTAGTGCTGGACTTATTTCCTCTGAGTACTTTACAGCAGTAATTCTACTGATAATCATATCCTCTATTGTGACGCCTATATTGTTGAAGGTGCTGTATTCAAAGACGGATAAAGCCGAAGCTACAGAAGCTCAGTAAATTCAAGTTTATCAGACATTAACTGTCCTACACTCTAAAAAACCTTGATATTACTGGGTTTTCCGTTGATTACAAACTCAACTGTTATGTATTTTCCCTTGTTTTTGCCCTTATGAGCGAAAATAAGGGAAACTTTTTATATCTAACCGCTAACTACCTTATCGAGCAGTCGTGCGGAAGTACGCTTCGCCTCTCTTGTAGAGTGAGCGTAGACATTCATCGTGGTACTGACATCAGAGTGACCTAAAAGCTCCTGCACATCCTTCGGCGCTGCTCCATTGGAGAGCAGATTGCTCGTGAATGTGTGACGCAGTTGGTGGAAATGGAAACCTTCCAAACCTTCTACTTTTTTGCTTGCTCGCTTACACATAATACCGATCGTGCTTGGCGATTCATACGCTCCGTCCGGTCTGAGACATACAAAGGAGATTTCCTTGTATCCCTCGGGAACCTTCTCATTTCTCGGAAGCGTATAGACCTCATAGTATGTACGGTCTTTTTCCTTAACCTCAATATAGTAGTTAAGGCAGAAGAGTTCGCCATATTTGAATCGGTTTTTGTGCTGTTCGAGCTTGGCTGTTCGCAGAATCTCTGCCAGGGTGTCACAGAAGTCCACCGTGCGGACTTTCCTGCGCTTGGTAGCCCCTATCTCCGTTTTGTGCCTTGCACCGTTGTAGCGCATACTGCGGCGTACCGTAAGGTACTGCTTTTCAAGATTTACGTCTTGCCAAGTCAAGTCA
>JAFQVJ010000036.1 GCA_017408025.1 Lachnospiraceae bacterium | reverse complement strand
TACAAACAATCATCTAGGAACATTTTATGAAAGGATATATTGAAGAACGTGCAGTAGATATAGCACATTACATAATCGAGGAAAATGCTACAGTAAGACAGGCGGCAAAGAAGTTTGGCGTTTCGAAGAGTACGGTACATAAAGATGTGGCAGACCGTTTGTCGGTTATACACCCAGCTCTTGCATCTGAGGCACGTAAAGTGCTGGACGCAAACAAAGCAGAACGCCATATCAGAGGCGGTCTTGCAACAAAAGACAGATACTTAAAGAAAAAGATGAGTTAAAAACAGTAGAAGACCACTTCGGTTAAGAAGTGGTCTTCTACTGTTTCCTCTACAAAAAGGAGTGGATATGAAGAATGAAAAACGTAGATTCCTAGTGAATCTTATATATGAATCACAGTTAATACTGTGAGATCTAAGCGGGGGGCATGGCAGATGTTAACTGCCACGCAGAGTTATGAAAATGTTAAGTTGTATACTATGTTTTAAATAGTATGGTTATACTATAAAGTTAAAATGTGTTTAAAGTGTGTTTTAAAAGTGAATAAATTTCAAAATCTATAAAGAAAGAAACAAAAAATGTCGATATAAAATCAGAAACCGAAAATTTCCTTAAAAAGTTCTTTCATATTTTTTATTTATTGTATATAATAAAATGAGTTAATTGTGACTTGGTGTATAAAACCATGGGCAATGACGAAAATATTAATGCTAATTAATGTAATGATTGCAAAAAGATAAATATTTATGAGAGTTTGAAAGGAGTTTAAAAATGGTTGCAACAGATATCGGTATAGATTTAGGAACAGCGAGCATTCTCGTCTACATCAAAGGAAAGGGTGTAGTTTTAAAGGAGCCTTCAGTAGTAGCTTTCGACAGAGATACAAATAAGATTAAGGCAATCGGAGAGGAAGCCAGACTTATGATTGGTAGAACTCCAGGAAATATTGTGGCAGTCAGACCACTTCGTCAGGGTGTTATCTCGGATTATACAGTTACTGAGAAGATGCTTAAGCATTTCATCACAAAGGCAATTGGTAGAAGAATGGTTAGAAAGCCAAGAATCAGCGTTTGTGTACCTAGTGGTGTTACAGAAGTAGAGAAGAAAGCTGTTGAGGATGCAACATATCAGGCAGGCGCCAGAGAAGTGGCTATTATTGAAGAGCCTATCGCAGCAGCTATCGGAGCAGGAATTGACATTGCAAAGCCATGCGGTAATATGATAGTAGATATAGGCGGTGGAACAACAGATATAGCAGTTATTTCACTTGGTGGAACTGTTGTAAGCACATCTATCAAGGTGGCTGGTGATGATTTTGATGAAGCTATTGTTCGTTATATGAGAAAGAAACACAATCTTTTGATCGGTGAGAGAACAGCTGAAGAAATCAAGATTAAGATTGGTGCAGCATTCCCAAGAGCAGAAGTAGCTACAATGGATGTAAGAGGACGTAACCTTGTAACAGGTCTTCCAAAGACTATTACAGTTACATCTGAGGAGACAGAGGAAGCACTCCGTGAGACAACTTCACAGATAGTTGAAGCTGTTCACAGTGTATTGGAAAAGACTCCACCAGAGCTTGCGGCGGACATTGCAGATAGAGGAATCGTTCTTACAGGTGGAGGAAGCTTACTTCAGGGACTTGAGGACTTAATCGAGGATAGAACCGGTATAAATACAATGACAGCGGAAGACCCTATGACAGCAGTTGCTATTGGAACAGGAAAATTCATCGAATTTTTAAGTGGCAGACCAAGCAACTAAGGGGATAACTGAAAGGAGAAGGAATGGTTAGAGGACTGTATACAGCTTATACGGGGATGGTAAATCAGCAAAAAAGGCTGGATACTATTACCAACAATCTTGCCAATGCCTCTACTACAGCGTATAAGCGTGAAGGCGCTACAGCGAGAGCATTTGACGAATATATGGGTGTGAGAGTTAATGATAAAACTGTGGGAAATCTTGTTACTCCTATAGGTAACATGAGTCTTGGTGTAAAGATTGGTGAAACGTACACAGATTATTCACAGGGTTCGTTTAGAAATACAGAGAACACCTATGATTTAGCTATAGAGGGAAACGGATTTTTCTCTATATCATTTACCAATAAAAATGGAGAGCAATCTATAAAATATACCAGGGACGGTAACTTTACAGTGGATGCAGACGGTGCACTTCGTACAACAGATGGCGACTATGTGCAGGGTGAAGGTGGAGATATTTATATACCTACAGATGCGGCTCAGATTGCTATTGTAAATACAGGAGAAATATACGCAGATGGTGAATATATAGATACCATACAGATAGTTGATTTCGAGGATTATAATTATCTTAAGAAGTATGGCGAGAATATGTACGATACAGTTGATGGTGCAGTGCAGACAGAGTCATCGGCTATTCTCCATCAGGGATATTTGGAAGCTTCCAATATAAATGCAGTTAGTGAAATGGTAGAGATGATCACTATTACAAGGGCTTATGAAGCAAATCAGAAAGCTGTGCAGGCAGCTGATGATATGATACAAAAAGCAGTTAATGAAGTAGGAAGCGTTAGTTAAATATTCAGATAGCAGGTAGGAGGAAAAAGTTATGATGAGAGCACTTTGGACAGCTGCATCAGGTATGACTTCACAGCAGACTAATGTAGATGTTATAGCAAATAATTTATCAAATATAAACACAATCGGTTTTAAGAGTGAGACAGCACAGTTTAAGACTCTTTTATACCAGACAATACAGTCGAAGACAACAAGTGCAAACGGTGAGACAAAGCCGGTTGGAGCACAGGTTGGTCTTGGAACAAGAAATGCGTCAATTACAACAGATTTTACTCAGGGTTCACTTACACAGACAGATAGTACAACAGATTTCGCTATTGACGGTAAGGGATTCTTCGCGTTGCAGAATCTTGACGGAGAGACAGTATATACAAGAGATGGTTCATTCAACTGGGCTATAGGTAATAATGGTGGAGTGATGCTCTGTAATTCACAGGGATATCCAGTTCTTGATACATATGGAATGTCAATAGAGCTTGATGAGGGATATAACACAAGCCTTATAACTATAGATGCTGACGGTAATGTCTGCTATCCTGATGAGCTTAATAATCCACAGCCGATCGGATATCAGATAGGACTTGTACAGTTTTCGAATCCGGGTGGTCTTGAAAAATCATCAGGAAGTACATATAAGATTACAGATGCATCTGGCGAGCCTATTATGGAGATTGATGATGATAATATTCAAAAGTCAAAGATTCGTCAGGGTTATGTGGAAGCTTCTAATGTGCAGGCAGTAGATGAGATGGTGAATCTGATTGTTGCACAGAGAGCTTATGAAATGAATTCTAAGGCGATTCAGGCAGCAGATGAGATGCTTAGTCAGGCAAATCAGCTCAGGAGATAGTAGGAGGACCGAACTATGAGTATGTCAATAGATGGATTATATAGTCAGTATGCAGATATGCTTGCCTCGTCATCAGGTCAGACATCTGCAGCGGACAAGCTTCAGAGTACTCTTAAGGGAACTGATTACTCACAGAGTACAGATGATGAGCTTATGAAGGTATGTAAAGAATTTGAAAGCTACTTTACAGAGCAGGTGTTTAAAGCACTTGAGAAGATGGTCCCGGAAAGTGATGAGGATAGTGGCAGTGGAATGTCGTCTTACGTGGATTATTTTGGAGATATGCTTACACAGGAATATGCAGCAACGGCAACGGAGGGTAACGGTGGTCAGGGGCTTGGCATAGCCCAGATGCTTTACGAACAGATGAAGAGAAATTATGGTTTGTAAAAAACTCTGATTTTTCGCATATATTATACAATGAATGGTGTGGGACAAAACAGGCTTAGATAGGCGAGTTTTGTCCTATTTTATCATATAGCAAAGTTCTTTAGACTTCCCTATATGATAAAAATAAGATGAGCACTGGCACATAAGTAGGTGGATGACTTTTTGACACAAGGCGATTGGTGGCTAACTGTTTAACAGAAGCATGTAGGAAGGAATTATATGGATATAGTAGAAGGATATGTAGAACGAATTGTATATAGAAATAGTGATAATGGCTATACTGTTCTCTCGGTATCCTGTGATGGGGATGAGATAACATGCGTTGGAACATTTCAGTATATTAATGAAGGCGAGTATGTTGTTCTTGAAGGAAATTTTACTACACATGCATCATATGGTGAACAATTATCCGTACAGAAATATGAGATAAAGGTTCCGGAGGATGAGCAGGCTGTAGTCAGATATTTAGGTTCAGGCGCCATAAAAGGTGTTGGACCTGCGCTTGCAGACCGAATTGTTCGAAGGTTTAAGGATGATACATTCAGAATTATTGAAGAAGAGCCTGAGAGATTGGCTGAGGTTAAAGGTATTAGTAAGCGAATGGCTATAGAGATAGCAAGCCAGCTGGAGGAAAAGAAAGATATGCGTAAGGCAATGATATTTCTACAGCAGTATGGAATATCAATGAGTCTTGCAGTGAAGATATATAATAATTATGGACAGGAAATGTATAGAATCATTAAGGAGAATCCGTACAAGCTTGCGGATGATATATCGGGAGTGGGATTTAAGATTGCTGATGAAATAGCGGAAAAAGCAGGTATCAGCAGAGATTCGGATTTTAGAATCAAAAGCGCTATACAGTATGTTCTGTCAGCTGCCG
The DNA here is from genome assembly GCA_017408025.1 of Lachnospiraceae bacterium. GTDB lineage: Bacteria > Bacillota > Clostridia > Lachnospirales > Lachnospiraceae > SVEL01. The sequence continues at coordinate 10,749 of JAFQVJ010000036.1, read as the reverse complement.
GAGCTAACGGACATGCTTGCCTCCCAGTAGAAGAGCTTCGAAAGATGTCTTCAGAGCTTCTTATATTGCAGGATATAGACATGGATAAATACCTTATGGACATGCAGTTGGATAAGCGCATTATCATAAAGAAAAAAGAAGACGCAGATGGAAATGTGCAGCAGATGGTCTATGGTTCTAACTATTACTATACAGAGCTTAATATTGCATCTATGATGTCGGAGCTTAATATACGTGACAATATACCGAAGGAGAGGATATTGAAGAAACTGTCCGGAATTGAGAATACGACAGGTATAGAACTGGATGAATTGCAGAGACAGGCTGTTATTGAAGCTGTCAATAGCGGTATTATGATTATAACTGGTGGACCTGGTACAGGTAAGACAACAACAATTAATACTATTATAAAGATGTTTGAAGCGGAAGGAATGGAGATAATGCTTGCTGCACCTACAGGGAGAGCGGCGAAGAGAATGACGGAAGCGACAGGTACTCCGGCACAGACCATACATCGTATGCTTGAATTAAACGGTGTGCCAGATGAAAGTAATTCAGCTGGCATGAGATTTGAAAAAAATGAGCAGAACCCATTGGAGGCAGATGCGGTTATTATTGACGAGATGTCTATGGTGGATATGTTTCTTATGCATGCATTATTGAAGGCTGTGTCTGTTGGTACAAGGCTTATATTAGTTGGCGATGTCAATCAGTTACCATCAGTGGGACCAGGCAATGTTTTGAAGGATATTATAAGCTCAAATATGTTTAACGTAGTTATGCTTACAAAGATATTTAGACAGGAGCATCAGAGCGATATAGTTTTAAATGCGCATAAAATCAATGGGGGAGAATCTATAAGTCTCAGCAATAACAGTAAGGATTTCTTGTTTGTCAGAAGACCTGAGGCAAATCAGGTCATAGCTGCAACCTTGACACTGGTAAAAGACAAGCTGCCAAAATATGTAGGAGCAGACATAAAAGAAGTGCAGGTTCTAACACCTATGCGCAAGGGTGTGTTGGGAGTGGAAAACTTAAATGTAGTATTGCAGCAGTATCTCAACCCGAAGGATGACGCAAAACGTGAGCATGAGACTAATTCGGGATTGTTTCGCGAAGGCGATAAGGTTATGCAGATAAAGAACAACTATCAGATGGAGTGGGAGCTTAGAACTAGTCGAGGAGTGGTATATGAACACGGTGTAGGCGTGTTTAATGGCGATACAGGTGTAATAAAAACTATCAATACATATATGGAAAATATGGAAATAGAGTTTGATGACGGTAAATATGTAGTCTATAGCTTTAAACAGTTAGATGAATTGGAATTGGCATATGCAGTGACTATACACAAATCTCAGGGCAGTGAGTATCCTGCAGTGGTATTACCGTTGCTTGTAGGACCAAGACTTCTTATGAATAGAAATTTGTTGTACACTGCTGTTACCAGAGCAAAAAAGTGTGTGACAATAGTGGGCTCCAGTGAAGCAGTTGAGGAAATGATTCAGAATGTAAACGAGCAAAAACGCTATTCTGGTCTTTCTGACAGATTGAGAGAAATTGGAGAAATGTAATCCTTACAAAGTGTAGCGACATAATATATGAAGAAAGGGGAATCTATTGGCAAAAATAGGGAGAATATGTATCAATACAAATAAGATAAAGGATGCGGTGATAGATACGTTGTTTCCAAAGTCCTGTCCGTTGTGTGATAAAACTATGGGGAGAGGATTGAGAATATGTAGAAGTTGCGAAAACAAGGTACATTATATAGAAGAGCCAAAATGCAAGAAGTGTGGAAAGCAGTTAAGTGAGGAGGAAGTAGAATACTGCCTTGACTGTAGGACGGCAAAACATGTTTTTAATACAGGAATAGCAGCATTTTTGTATGATGATACCATCAGCAAATCTATATATAGGTTTAAGTATCATAACAGACGTACATATGCGGAGTACTATGGAAAGGCCATTGCTGAAAAGTATGAAAAACAGATAAGACGATGGAGAGCAGATGTGATTATTCCGGTGCCTATCCATGAGAAAAAACGCATTAAACGTGGTTACAATCAGGCGGAGCTTATAGCAGAAGAAATAGGTAAACAGCTAGGCATAAAAGTGGATGGCAAGTATTTAGAGAGAACGGTTAATACAAAGCCTCAGAAAGAAATGGATAAAGCAGGAAGAAAGAAAAATTTAGAAAATGCTTTTAAAATACGTTATAATATAGTAGAATATAAAAAGATAATCTTGGTGGATGACATTTACACAACGGGCAGTACTATTGACGGATGTGCACGAGTTCTTATGGAAGGTGGTGCAACGGAAGTGAATTTCATAAGCTTGTCAATAGGTGCAGGAATTTAAAGATGCAGGAGGATGCAAAAGATGGAAGTAAAGAATTGTAAAGATTGTGGAAGACTATTTAACTATATTGGAGGAGTAAGACTTTGTACAGAGTGCAAGAAGAAGCTTGACGAAAAGTTCGTAGAAGTTAAGGAGTATATCCGCGAAAATAAAGGTGCAACAATACCTATGGTTGCGGAGGCTTGTGATGTAAGCCAGAAGCAGATAACCCAGTGGGTAAGGGAAGAAAGATTGGAGTTTTCAGAGGAATCTTCTGTTACTCTTCAATGTGAAAACTGTGGAGCACCTATTAGAACAGGTCGTTTCTGCAACATGTGCAGAGCGGAGATGACAAGAAATCTCCAAAGTGCGTATGCACCGGTTCAGGCGCAGAGGGCATCAAAAGATGGTGCCAAGATGAGATTCCTAGACCAATAGAGTGTAAACAATGAGTCAAAAGAGAGAGGTTTTTATGCTTGCATAAAAAGCCTCTCTTTTTTGACGAATGTACAGTATGAGCAACGTAGAGCGATAGCTCGGAGTTGCGAAGACTGCGATTGCGAGAGCTTCGAAGAAGCGAAGCAATCGGTTTACACGTAGTAAGCAACAAAGAGCGATAGCTCGGAGTTGCGAAAAAAAATCATAATATCTCTTAAGAAAATTTGATTGTGGTCGATATTATATACAGAAAGCTAATCAGGATGACCTGATAGACAAACAAGGAGGCGATTGATATGCGTATAGATGCTTATAACCAGATATCTCAGGTTTATGGGGTAAAGGGAAAAGTTAAGACAACACAGGTAAATCATACATCTCACACAGATAAGCTTGAGATATCAAGCTTCGGTAGAGATATGCAGATTGCAAAACAGGCAGTAAACAATGCACCAGATGTACGTATGGACAAGGCTGAGCAACTTAAAAATCAGATACAGAATGGTACTTATGATGTAGATGTAAACAGCTTTGCAGACATGCTCCTTCAAAAGTTTTCTGAAATCTAAGAGTGAGAGGTAGTAGAAAGTGGCAAGTTTAATAGATGAACTTATAGATGTTCTCGACAAAGAAGAAAAAGAATATCAGGACTTAATACTACTCTCTCGTGAGAAAACACCTGTCATAGTCAAGGGTGACTTGGAGAAACTTCAGAAGATAACTGAAGCAGAGCAGTATGTAGTGGGGAAGGTAACAAAACTGGAGAAGAAACGTGTCGAGGTGGCAAAGGATATTGCCATAGTCCTCGGCAAGGATGAAAATACTTTAAAGGTTAGGGATATTGCAGACCTATTGCAGAGTCAGCCGGCAGAGCAGGGTAGATTATTAGAGGTCTATGAGAGACTGAAAGCAACATTAGATGAGATTACTACAGTGAATAATATAAATAAATCACTTATTCAGGAATCGCTGGAGTTTATAGATTTTAATTTAAACCTTGTAAAAGGGGTATATCAGGAGCCAGGCACAGGTAATTACACAAAAGATGCATTTAATTCGACAACAGTATCGGAGCCTGGAGTATTCGACGCAAAACAGTAAAGGTGGTGCAATTGTATGTCACTTATGACGCAAATATACATTGGAGTATCGGGTCTTAGAGCTCAGCAAATTGCCATTAATACCACTTCACATAACCTTGCTAATATATATACAGAAGGCTATGTAAGACAACAGGTAGGAATGGCTGATAATAGTTATTATAGATATGGCTGGTCAGCAGTAAACACGAAACAGTTAGGTCTCGGAGTTGTGTCGGCAGAAACAAGACACCTTAGAGATCTTTTATTAGATAGAGCATATCGTCAGGAATCAGGACGTCAGTCGTTCTATGCTGCAAGATACGAAGCGGCAGAGGAAGTTGAGGATATCTTCGGAGAACTTGAAGGTGTAGAATTTCAAAATTCAGTCAATGATTTATGGGAAGCAATCAGTGAGATTGCCAAGGATCCAGATAGTGTTGTTTCAAGAGCTGCGCTTGTTATGAATGCGGAAGCATTTATCAGCAGAGCTAATAACATTTATCAGGAGCTTATTGATTATCAAGGAAAAATCAATCAAAAGGTTGTAGATACAGTAGACAGAATAAATAAACTTGCTGATACTATATTTGAATTAAACAGAAAGATATCGGTTGTTGAGGCACCTGATATTGAAACGGCAGCAGATTTAAGAGACCAGAGGGACCTTGCACTTGATGAGCTTGGTTCACTTGTGAAAATCACATACGAAGAAGATCAGTTTGGTTATGTAAATGTCAGAGCGGAAGGTCAGGAATTTATATCGAAAACAAATGTATGGCATATGGAGCTGGCACATCTTGACAGTGAACAGGGCTCAGAATATCTTTCACCAGTGTGGCCACAGCTCGAGGGTGCAGCGGTATTTAATCTTAGAGAAGAACTCACATCGGCTAATAATAATGATATAGGAGCGTTAAAGGGATATCTAATCGCGCGTGGTGGATATGTAGCAGATGCCTCTGATATTCCAGTAAAGCCTGTGAGAGCAGATTATCCAGAAGGTGACGATGGAACAGCGGCCTTCAGGGCAGACCTTGAGAATTATTACAACGTAGAGGTTGTTGAATATAATAAAACGGTAGGTGGAACAGTGGTTATGAAGGCGGAAGCCTTATTTGACCAACTTATTAATACAGTAGTAACGCTGATAAATGATTGTCTGTCACCAAAGACAACTCTTGAAACAGCAGGCGGATTGACAGTTACAGTGCCACAGGGCACGTGCGTATACAATCTGGATGATGCATTGAGAGATGTACTCTTGGAAGGTGTTGAAAACGGAAGCATAACAGTTGACCGTTTTGGTATCATACAGAATACAGATGCTACAGTGACAGTTCCAGGTGGAAAGACTCTTACAATTTTGGATATGGAGAAGACATCATATGGTGTGGATGAAAATCAGACACCAGGAACAGAGCTTTTTGTAAGAAGTGACCAGAAAAACAGATACACGAAGGTTACAGCAAGTGATGGTACAGAGTATTATATTTACAATAAGAATGATGACTTTGGCGATGAGTCGACATATACTCTTGGTAATCTTGAGATAAATCCACTTGTGCTTGACAATTATGCATATATTCCTTTAACTACACTTGAGGAGAATGTTGATATGCAAAAGGGCGAGCAAATTCTTAAGGCATGGGATGAAGCGGCTGTGTGCCTTGACCCTAACAACACGACACTTAAGGATATAAATGACTATTACAGCACTATGGTAGGACTTATCGGCAATGATGGCTATATGTACAATGCTATAGCTGAGAGCCAGTCGGATGTTGTTGTGTCACTGGATGAGAAAAGAGAGTCAAAGCAGGGTGTTACATCAGAAGAAGAGCTTACAAATCTCATTAAGTTCCAGAATGCGTACAATGCTTCATCCAGATATATAACAACTGTTGCAGATATGATAGATACACTTATTAATAGAGTAGGTAACTGGTAAAAGTTGCAGATAGGAGAGGTATATGGCAAATACATTTTTTGGCTTGAATATTGGAACTACAGGATTGTATGCTGCCAATTCGTGGATTAACTTAACTGCCAATAATATTGCAAATGAGCAGACAAAAGGTTATTCGAGACAGACAGCAACTCAGCAGGCTACAACCCCACTTCGTGCATATCAGAGATATGGACAGATTGGTAGTGGTGTTGAAGTATATGATGTTAGAAGAATTCGTGATGAGTATTACGATGCAAAGTATATGGAGAACCAGTGTAAATATGGTGACTGGTCAACAAGAGCATACTATCTGTTACAGATGGAGGATTACTTCGCAGATGACGGAGAATCAGGTTTTACAACAGAATTTGGTGCATTTTATAATGGTATTGAGGAGCTTATCAAAGACCCATCTAATCCATCGGCAAGAATTGCAATGCTCAATTATGCAGAAAATTTTCTGGAGTATATGAACAATATTAAGATAAATCTTCAGAATACACAGGCGGATATTAACTCAGAAATCAACAGTGAGGTTGACCATATCAACTCCCTCGCTAAGGAGATTGCAGTTCTTAATAAGCAGATTAATATTATAGAGCTTCAGGGAGCTAATGCCAATGAACTTAGAGATAAGCGTTCACTTTTGTTGGATGAGTTATCTGAGGTTGTAGATGTAGATACAAATGAGATTACATATCCAAATGGAAAGTCGGAGTTCTATGTAACTATAGCAGGAAAATCATTGGTTAATAATTACGATTACTTCCAATTAGAGGTTGTAGCTAGAGAGGATAAGGCAGATCCAGATGATTTGGTTGGATTGTATGACATTCAGTGGTCATATGGAGAGACATTTAATCCTTCTGCATCAGGATCAATAGGAAAGCTGGCAGCACTTATTGAGCTTAGAGATGGAAATAATGCTGTGCCTGATATGTCTGGCTATGATCCATCAAACCCAGATGTGAAAGCTCCTGAACTGGTTGATTTCAAGGGTGTACCACACTACATTAATCAGATCGATGATTTTTTTGATAAGTTTACAGCACGTTTAAATGAGATACATGCACAGGGTGTAAATCTTTATGATGAGCCTACAGAAAATATTCCACTCTTTGTCAAGGGGGATGATGATGTATATAGAGTAAACCCTGAGCTTATGGCTGATCCAGGTAAGCTTGCGACAAGTACTTACGGCAGTTCAAACGTAGGTGCTATAGATATAGTTGATGCGCTTATGGATACGAAGTATGAGGATACATATGAGAGTGGTACAGCAGAGGAGGCTTTGGCATCTATCATTACAGAGCTATCTATCGATTCAAAGAAGGCACAGTCTAGAGAGACTAATTACACTAATTTCCAGAATCTCATACAGAATCAGAGATTATCTATAATGGGTGTTGATAAGGATGAAGAGGCTATGAACCTTGTAAAGTATCAGGAGGCATATGATTTGTCGGCAAAGGTTATTCAGGTCATGTCGGAGGTATATGACAAGCTGATAAATGAGACTGGTGTATAGTGTAGTATAAAAATAGGAGGCAAAAGAGCATGCGTATTACAAATGGAATAATGATAAACAACTCTCTTAATAATATAAACAGAAATAAAATATTATCAGATAAGCTCAATACACAGCTTGCTACAACAAAAAAGATTCAAAGACCATCGGAGGATCCTATCGTAGCTATTCGTGCGTTGCGTTTGCGTTCTACCTATAAAGAGATTGAGCAGTACCTTAAGAAGAATATTCCTGATGCCCGTTCGTGGATGGAATCAACAAAGGAGTCTATTGAGAGTATCAACGAGGTGCTTACAGATATAAGCTATTATTGTAATCAGGGTGTAAATGGTTATGAAACAGTAGAGGAGCGTAATACTCTTGTAACTACACTTAAGCAGTTAAGAGACGAGATATTTGCGACTGGTGATTCTGACCTTGTAGACAGAACTATATTTACTGGATATAAGACCAATTCTACACTTACATTCCAGGAAACAGAAACAGATACCCATTATACTATAACAGAAGAGTTTGTTATGGATGATGTAAAAAATACTGAGCGTATATTTGGATTGGATATAAGCGATATTAGAGAGGTATCTGGCTCTAATATATATAACAGCCAGCAGCATGTTGTTTATCTTGGCTATGATGAAATTGATAAGGTGAATTCTATTACTATCAATGGAACGACATATACATTGGAGAGTCGTTCAAAGGCAGATAATTCCGTGTATATAGCTGTAGATGACGGCAAAATTGCATATGTGGAAGAGACTGGCGAACTTCTTTTGGGTGAAAATGCATTTAACGCAATGGCAGCAGGCGGAACAATGACAGTAAATTACGAGAAGACCGGTTTTGAGAAAGGCGAGTTGAGACCAGAGCACTATTTTACATGTACAAATGAGACTAAGGGTATTTCTTATACAAAGCAGGATCAGCCTATCAATTATACAATTAACTTTAATCAGACAATTACGATTAATACTCAGGCACAGGATGTATTACCACATGCTATAGCAAGAGACCTGGATGAGATTATCAATAGTGTAGTAGTGGCAGTAGATGTACAGACAAAAATTGATTCGCTTAAAAAACGACTTGAAACTGAGACAGATGAGCAGACTATATCTGATATCAATTATATGCTGGAAGTGCTTGACCTTGAGTTGGCATATGCTGAAGACAATATGAAGAAAACATTTTCTATGGGTATAGACAGATACAAGGCGCATCAACAGAAACTCAGCATAGAGGTTTCGGATATAGGTGCAAGACTCATCAGACTTTCACTTAATGAAGAGAGACTCACAACACAGAAGCTTAACGTGGAGGATTTAAAGAGTCAGAACGAAGAAATTGAGGAGGAGGAAGTAGCGGTAGAGTGGGCAGCAGCAGAGGCTGTTTATGATGCATCGCTTGCAACATCAGCAAAGGTAGTACAGAAGTCATTGCTAGATTTCTTATAAGATTGTGACAGTGTGAAGCACGTAGCAATCCGTTGAATTCGCATTAGCGTGTTTTGACACCTTAATAAGGAAATATAACAAATGGTGGTAGTAGAAATCCCTGATGTATTGGGGATTTCTATGAAGTTTAGCAGCATAGGAGGAGAAGACATGGTAGTAAATACAAAGGTATTTGGGGAAATAGAGGTAGATGAATCTAAATTTATCAACTTCGAGGATGGAATATTGGGATTTCCAGAATTAAAGAGATTCATGCTTATACATGATGAGGAGAGCAGTAGTGACAATCTTATATCATGGATGCAGTCTATCGACGAACCAGGCTTTGCGATGCCGGTTATAGATCCACTTAGAGTTTGTCCGGAATACAATCCAGAGGTAGAAGATGAATTGTTGAAGAATCTTGGAGATATAAAGGAGGAGGAGTTGCTTGTGCTCGCCACAGTTACAGTTCCACCAGAAGTAGAGAAGATGACATCAAATCTTAAAGCTCCGTTTATTATCAATGCGGGGAACCTTAAAGCTTCTCAGATTATACTTGATGATGACAAGTACCTTATAAAATACCCAATCTATGAGATACTTAAGGGAAATAAAAAATAGTAGGGAGGGGTAGTATGTTAGCATTATCAAGAAAGAAAGATGAAGCCATTGTTGTAAACAACAATGTAGAGATTAAGATTATAGAGGTAAAAGGAGATCAGGTAAAGCTGGGTATATCAGCACCAAAGTCAGTACCTATCTACCGCAAAGAAGTATATTTGCAGATTCAGGAGGCAAACAAGGCATCAGCAAATGAGGGTGCAATGGAAGCATTAAAGAATCTGCTTAAATAAGCTATAAACATTTTCAAGGAAGATGTCGATAAACAAGGTAACAAGGAATTTTATGGTCCCTTTGCGGTGACAAATGTGAAGGAACCAAACAGTTATGTTTATATCCAAGGAGGGATTTGAAATGGCAATTGAAGGAGTATCAAGCATACAGATGGCTGGATATCAGGTTAACCAGCCCGTACAAAAACAGGTAGAAACAGTAAGTATAGATCCTGCAAACACAGCAGTTAGCGCAGATATGGCAGCTAAGGTTCAGACAGTGAAGAGCTCAGATAATGCAGAATCAGGTTTGGGTTATGAAAACCAGAAACGTGGAGAAGCGACCAATGAGCAGATTAAGAAGGCTGTCGCAGATATGAACAAGAAGATGGCGAATACTTCTTGCCAGTTCGGTATTCATGAAGGCACAGGACGTGTAACAATCAAAATCGTAGATAAGGAAACAAAGGACATAATCAAGGAGTTCCCGGCAGAAGAAACATTAGAGATGATAGCTAAAGCATGGGAATTAGCTGGTATTATGGTGGACGAAAAACTGTAGAAGGAACGAGGAAAATATTCGTTTCTGATGTGCTGGCACAATCAGAACGAAATATTTGACGAGTGAAGAACATGAATAACGTAGAGCGATAGCTCGGAGTTACGAATGTGGCTGATGCGAGAGTCACGAAGTGACGAAGCAGCAGTCTTCTACTAATAAAATAACGTAAGACGAGCGTAGAACGAAAGGAGTGAACTATATGGCAATCAAATTATCAGGTCTTGTATCAGGTATGGATACAGATGCTATGATAGAAGAACTTGTATCTGCATATAGCACTAGAAAAGATAAAGTATTTAAACAACGTAAAACTGTTGAATATAAGCAGGAGGCTTGGGCAGAACTTAATAAAAAGATTTATGGATTTTACACAGGATCACTTAGCAACATGAAGCTTAGTTCAAATTATTCACTGAAGAAGATTTCGTGCTCTAATGAAAAGTGTGCATCTATAACAGGTGATGCGAATGCTGTAAATGGTACGCAGGAGCTTAAGGTTAGCCAGCTTGCCAAGACAGGATATCTTACAGGTGCGAAGATTACAGCAACTAAGACTCAGGCAGTACTTGATTCTGACGG
>JAFQVJ010000007.1 GCA_017408025.1 Lachnospiraceae bacterium | reverse complement strand
TATGGCACACCGCCTGTAGCAATATTGTCTGACATATAAAAGACGAACTGTAATAAACTCTTCGAAAAAGGGCGTTTAGAAAGTTCCGAGTTCTCGAAAAAAGCGCGTTTAAAATATATACAGATAATCGGTGTAGAGGGTCATAAAAGTATTGACGGGCATAGAAAAGGAAGATTGCAGCCGCCTGTGATGACGAGAATATACAATCTTCCCATAATGTGAATTATATACTTGGGCAACTGCCCCATTTTAACGTATAGGATTAGTGTATCAAAACCTATTTCCACTATTTATGTGAGAAGGTTGTTCATACTCTCAACACTAATTGCAAGAGTTGTTGTATTATGAAGCAATGCTGATGTTGTAGGCTGGAGAACGCCAGTCACTCCCAAGCCAATAAGTGCAGTATTTATTCCTACTATACGTCTGTAATTCTTTTTAATGCGCTTCATAAGCCCATCGCTCAATCGCTTGAGCGTTACTAAATCATACAAATCCTCTGCACTGATGGTTATATCTGCTATCTCTTTTGCAATCTCTGCACCATCATTAATGGCTATGCCCACATCTGCCGCCGAAAGGGCTGGTGAATCATTGATACCATCTCCTATCATAATTACCTTTCGCCCTGACAGCTTTTCTTTTTCAACGTACTTTGCCTTATCCTCTGGTAGAACCTCCGAATAATATTCGTCAACTCCCACCTTATCAGCTATGGCCTTTGCCGTCTTCTCACTATCTCCTGTCATCATGACTATCTTTGATATTCCCAGGTGTTTAAGTGCTTTTATAACATCCTCAGCCTCTTCACGGAGCGGATCCTTTATACAAATAACGGCAGCCAATTTACCCTCTATAGCCAGATATAATCTGGGATATTCCTCTGGTATACTTCTGAATTTTTCCTCCATACCCTCTGGTATATGGCAACCCTCATCTTCAAAAACAAAGTGATAGCTTCCAATAATTGCACGTTTTTCTTCTATAGTAGTTGAAATACCGTGGGCAACAATGTATTCGACCTTTGAATGCATCTCTTCGTGCTCTAAATTCTTCTCTTTTGCTGCATTTACAACCGCTTTCGCCATTGAATGAGGGAAGTGTTCCTCCATACAGGCTGCTATGCGCAACAGCTCATCTTCATCCTTACCATTAAAAGATACAATTTCAGCGACCTCTGGCTTAGCAAGAGTCAATGTTCCTGTCTTATCAAAGACGATAGTATCAGCCTCCGCTACAGCTTCCAGATACTTTCCGCCCTTAACTGTAATTCTATGATAATTTGCTTCTTTAATAGCTGACAATACCGAGATTGGCATGGCTAGCTTCAATGCACAGGAGAAATCAACCATAAGAACCGAAAGCGCTTTAGTCAAATTTCTTGTAAGCAGATATGTGAGCGCCGTACCTGCCAATGTATATGGCACCAGCTTATCTGCCAGATGCTCCGCCTTGCTTTCTGCTGCTGATTTAAGTTTCTCCGACTCCTCTATCATGGTAACAATCTTCTCAAACCTGCTACCACCACCACATTCTCGCACCTCTATAGTCAGCTCACCCTCTTCGAGAACTGTTCCTGCATACACATAATTACCAATTGATTTTCTAACAGGTTCTGCCTCACCTGTCATGGATGCCTGATTCACAACAGCCTCACCGTCTAAAACAACACCATCAAATGGTATTACATTTCCCATATGTATGACAACATGATCACCCAATGCAACCTGCGATACATCAACCAGTACCTCCTGCTCACCACTCATTATCCAAACCTTTTCAATATTAAGTGAAAGTGAGCGCGCCAGGTCACCTACTGATTTTTTGTGTGTCCACTCTTCCAGCAATTCGCCTATGCCTAACAAAAACATTACGGAGCCTGCCGTATTTATGTCTCCTCTGAGCATTGATACGCCGATTGCTGTGGCATCTAGGACCGAGACTTCAAGTTTTCCTTTAGACAGTGTTTTTGCTCCCTTAGCTATATATCCACATGCCTTTGCCCCTATCCATAAAGCCTTCAATGGCATAGGTAAAAACCATTTTCTAAGATATCGGAAAGCCACTTTACTGATAAGCTTTTCCTGGTATAGTGCATTCATAGCTCTGCCTGAGTTTTCTATAACACCTACCGGAACTTCCACATCCTCATAGTGAAAGCTCTTAAGTGCCTCAATGACATTTTCTCTGCTTCCTGTATAATTGATAGCCGCATTTCCTGTCCTTTCGTACACCTTTGCGCTGGTTACAAAAGGAAATTTATTCAAATAGTAAAGCAACGTATCCGCTTCCTCATATGACATTCTCTGCTGAATCATATGGACACGCATACGCCCTTTGATCTCATGTTCAATCTTAAATCTCACTTAAGATTCCTCCACTATAGCCTCTGCTTCCGCACGCTCTTCATTTATTTTCTTTGCTTCTTCATAGATATCTGTGGCATTTTCTTGAACAGTTGTCACTGTCTTCATAACGCTTTCCTTTGCTCTAAGTGCAGCTGCTGTACAATGTGTATATGCCTTCTTAGCGTCCTTACTTGAAAGTACCTTAATTCCCGCTGTGCCAAACGCTACACCTGCTGCAAAAATTCCTGCCTTTCCCCAATTAATCTTGTTCCATATTTTTGTTACCTTTAACATGATAAACGCCTCCTTATTGTGTTGTTAAACAACATGTCTATAATTATTTATCCATAATTATACCAATATATGCACTTAGATTTCATATTTTTTTCATTTCTTTTTATTTTTTCTCAGTTCGTGCGAGTGCTCAAAAAATCGTAGTTGCAAAGCAACTGCGATTAATTCCATAGCGGAGCGTTTTTTGTTTAATAGGGAAGTTTGAAGAACTTTCCTATTAAGCAAAAAAGAAGCCGGATTCGGCTTCTTTAACCTAAGGCAACATCTAAAACCATCATGATTGCAAAACCTATTGCAAACATAATTGTGCCTATATTACTATGTTCTCCTTCCACTGCCTCTGGTATCAGTTCTTCCACAACCACATATATCATAGCTCCAGCTGCAAAGCTTAAGAAATATGGAAGTACAGGAACAACCATGCTCGCCAAAGCTATGGTTACCAGAGCTCCTAGTGGTTCAACAACCCCTGAAAGTACTCCATATAAAAATGCTTTCTTCTTGCTAACTCCCTGTGCACGTAGAGGCATGGATATAATTGCCCCCTCTGGAAAATTCTGAATGGCTATACCTATAGACAATGCCAACGCTCCTGCCAAAGTCATGGTAGCCTCTCCAGATGTAATTCCTGCATATACAACACCTACTGCCATTCCTTCAGGAATATTATGAAGAGCCACAGCAAAAACCATCATTGTAGTTTTTCTAAATTTGCTCTTCGGGCCTTCTGACTTGTCACTGCCAAGATGAAGATGAGGTATAATATTGTCTAACAGGAGCAAAAACAAAATTCCTGCAAAAAAGCCAATAACAGCTGGAACAAATGCCCATTTCCCCATAGGCTCGGCTTGTTCCATAGCCGGTATAAGCAAACTCCACACAGAGGCTGCCACCATAACACCTGCTGCAAACCCTGCCAACGCACGTTGCGTAATAGATCTAAGCGATTTCTTCATAAAAAGCACACATGACGCACCAAGTACAGTACCTATAAAAGGTATGATAACTACACAAAGCATCTCCATAGCTGCATCATCTCCTTTTTCTCCTACAAAAACTTTCACTTTGAAGTTTTGTTTAGAAGGCTTAAAAAGCTTCCTACATAATAAAATATGCTTAAGATCTCTTTTGGTTCAACATTATATGGCACAAAGCCTTTTCTTTCTCGCCCCGATAATTTCCCTGACTGGAACACCACGAGACATCATTCTTATGATGCGTTCTGTTGCTTTTTCATAACTTTTAAATATAAGTTTCTTTTCCTCTGGTTTATTATAAACCTTCCAGTATCCCGTGTAAAGACAATTATTTCCACCGTTTTCAATAAACCCTTCAACGTCCTCTATAGGATACCCCAATATTAACCCCATTTCATGGGGAAACTCTCCCCCTGCAACAGTATGCTGTTCATACCGCTTTTTAAAGTTTCTAAGTATTGCATATATAGAAAGATCTCTATATCCTTCTCTTCTAAAGAAGCTTCTCACACTGTCATCAGCCAGCAAGTTTTCCATCTCTTCATAGCGAAACAAGAGATATACCGCTTTTTTATTAAATCTTGTAAGAAAATAAACCGACAAATCACACTCTTCTATCAGACATTGAAATGCTTTTTCATTTTCCTCAGATATAATAAGTAGATTTGATATTTTCAACCCCGCTAATAATGGCGCACACTGAACAACAAGCTGCATTTCTACACTATTTCTATTCATTGTACACACTAATTCAAAAACATCGCGACTCATGGCACCCTCCACATTTTATATGTTCTTCAAAATTCTTGTTACGCTGTCGCTATGCTTTTACCAAACTCTACACACTTTGTAATTCCGTCAGCATCCGGCATCTCATTGATTATAAGACCTTCTCCACCTATAAGTGTTGCACCTGCGTTTGTCATTCTCTCTTCCCAATCGCGCATCCATTCGCCATCACCCCAGCCGTACGAACCGAATATAGCAATCTTCTTGCCGGCAGCAAACTTCTCTACCTCTGCTACAAATGGCTCCATCTCATCTTCTTCTAATACTTCTGCACCCATAGCTGGACAACCAAGAGCAAACACTGGCTCATTTTCCAGCTGTGCTGCCGCAATATCTGATACGCTGACAACCTGCGCTTCTGCACCCGCTGCTGCAATACCTTCACCTATCGCATTTGCCATCGCCTCTGTATTTCCTGTCTGTGACCAGTATGCTACTACTATTTTACTCATTATAATCCTCCATTCCGCTGCCAAAACAGCACAAAATATTATGTTAGTTACATCTAACCATAATTAGAATACGCTATCTTATTTCATTAGTCAATCATTAGTTTTTACGGAATTGAGATTTTTTATCATCAAAATTTTTAAAGTAACATTTTCTGTTTTTTTATCTGTTTTCCAGACTTGCATATCATGATTATAGCCATTACAAATATTGCCATGCACACCACTCCACCTGTAATAGAATTCATTAATCTTATAAATTCATGCTTTTCTGCACCAAACTGTGCAAGCATGGCTGTTTGAAGTGCAAGTATTGACATCAGTGCACTTGCCAGACCAATTATCTTTGCCGCTGATATAACCGGACTATTTAGCTTACGGTATTTAACAATATTTATAATAGACATAGTAAATGCATAAAATGCATACATAGCAGACACATATATGATATATCCGGGATATGAATAACCTTTATCATGAAGTACCATTTGCACTGTCATTCCACTCATGGCAATATGCAAAAAAAACATGAGATATCCACACATTCTATAACCACGATTTTCCACCATATATTTTTCTGCACTTAACTCCTCTGATACCATATCTGCCTTCTTCATATAACTTACAAGAAGATATCTTATGCCTGTAAGCGCCAGATAATATACAGATACAGCGCCAAACCATACTGAACGGTATATGATAGCAATCACCATTTTAAATGCTGCGAACAGCATGCTTGTTATCATACCCTTATATAACACAACTCGGCCTCTATAAAGCTTATCATTAACTAATCGCTGTGTTATGGCATGATTTCTAACGAATGTAACCTTTTGGGAATTACCAACTACCACCTTGATTTTTCTCACAATCGCTGGTACGACCATACATATTGCCACAAATGTGTATGCTGATAACCCATACGCCACTACTGCTAAAGGCGCTTTATCAAGCCTATTTATAAATATATAGCACAACGAAACTACAGTTGTGATAGTCAGCAGAATAAGTATCCATTTAGGCACGCTTAACAACTTTCGAAAAAATCCTGCCACCTTGCGCCACATATCCTTATTACCGATTTTCTACATATTCTTTTTGTAGCATTCCAAGCATTTTTCCAAAATTTCTTCAATTTTATCCCTCACACAAGCTTTTTTCATCTGTTATCTATCAACCAAACTTCTAAGCACTACTGTAAATGTGCTTCCTTTTCCAATTTCACTCTCTACAGCAATATCGCTTCCAGTAATATCCACTATTCTCTTTACAAGCGCCAGTCCTAATCCATTACCTTGTACAGAATGGGATGTATCACCCTGGTAAAATTTCTCGAATATCTGTTTTCCGTCCTCATGGCTTATTCCACACCCAGTATCACTGACCGCCACAATAGCTTTACCGTTTTCCACTTTAAGGCTTACCTTAACAATACCTCCAGCTTCCGTAAACTTAATGGCATTGGACATAAGATTATTCCACACAATGGACAGTAATTCTCTGGAAGAATTCACATAAACATCATCTTCTATATCTGTATCTATGTTTATATCCTTCTCCTCCCATGCATCTTCAAAATTCAACAGTGCCTCACAAATTTGTTCACTTAGATTAAACTCTTCCCTATCCGGATAAATCTGTTGATTTTCCAATTTGTTGAGTTTCAATATATTTGTAATCAATTCAGATAAACGTCTGGAAGCCTCTGTCAATGATTTAGCATACTGGATACGTTTTTCCGGCTCCAAATCAGGATCCTGAAGCATAGTGGCGTAATTACCAATAATTGCTAACGGCGTCTTCATCTCATGAGAAACATTTGCTATAAAATCATTTCGAAGAGTATCAATACCGCCAAGCTCCTCTGCCATAGTGTTGATACTTTCTATGATAACATCAAATTCATTGGAGCTCCCATCCTTATGTATAGGCTCAATTCTGGCTTTTAAATCTCCCTCTGTAATTCTGCGTGTTGTTTGAAGAATTCTCTTCATAGGTCTCTCAATAGTGTATTTTCTTCGAAATACATCCATAAGAGTAAAAATTCCACTTAAAAAGATAACATTTAAAAATGTTATCTTTGCTCTGTCTTTAAAAATCTGATCTGGTACATCTGCTCCTGCAAAGAATAATAAAAACGAGCATGTGACTACAAATGCAACCAATATAAAGAAAATCACAAAATTCCACACTGAAAATATACTTCTGTCTATGCCAATGCTCTTTCTCAATTTTCTCTTACTGTTCTTATCTTTCACTTTACCACCGCCTTGTATCCAAGACCATGAACGGTCACTATCTCAAAATCATTACACTCTGAAAACTTATCGCGAAGCTTTGTCATATACACATCAACTGTTCTTGTGCTCGATGAACTATCAGCATCCCAAAACTCATCCATAAGCTGGGTTCTCGTAAATGTTTTCTTTGGATAAGACAATAATTTGTACAATATGTTGAATTCTCTAACAGTAAGGTTTATCTCCTCATCCGCTACATATGCTGTATGTTCCTCAGCATCCAATACAAGACTACCAATTGTAAGCTTCTTGGTTGCTGCAATCTTTGCACGTCTAAGCAAAGCCCCTACTCTTAAAAGCATTTCTTCCATATCAATAGGTTTTACCATATAGTCATCAATTCCAGCTTTAAATCCCTTCTGTTTCGCGCTCATATCCTCCCTAGCTGTCATAAACATAATAGGAATATCATTGTCAAGCTTTCTCACATTTTCTGCAAATTCGAAACCATCAATTTCCGGCATCATAATATCAGAGATAATCATATCAAATGTATTTTCATACATGGCATCATAAGCATCTGCTGCATTTACACAGCCTACGGCCTCAAAACCATTCTTGTCCAGATATGCACATACTGATCTGTTCAATGCCTTATCATCTTCAACCACAAGTATTTTAAACATAATATCTTCCTTCCTAAGTTCTCTGTTCCACATTGACCATATGCCATTCACAAACGCACTTTTACGTAAGTATAACACACATTAAATCCCAATTGCTTTTGCAATTGAAATTATCATAACAGACCAATGTTAAAAAAATGTTAACATCAATCCTGGAATTCTTTACGAAGATTCATATTTAATCTTAAATTATTTTTTTGCACACATCATTCAAACAGCATTTATCGCAATATGGCTTTGTCCTAGCTGTACACACTGCTCTTCCATGGTCTACCAGACGATGACAAAAATCATTAGTCTCCTCTGGTGGAATAAGCTTCCACAGCTCCATCTCCACCTTCTTTGGCTCCTTTATACCATCCACCAGTCCCATGCGGTTGACAAGACGAATACAATGAGTATCTGTAACTACAGCTGGTTTGCCGTATACATCTCCCATAATTAAATTAGCACTCTTTCGCCCCACTCCAGGAAGCTTAAGAAGCTCCTCCATATTATCAGGTACTTTGTCACTATATTGCTCATGTAACATCTTCATGCAACCACTTATATCCTTGGCCTTGCTTTTTCCCAATCCACAAGGTCGGACAATTTCCTCGATTTCATCCACAGGCGCTTTAGCCAACGACCTTATATCTGGAAACTTTTTATATAAATGCCCAACCACCACATTCACACGGGCATCGGTACACTGAGCTGCCAGACGCACACTGACAAGAAGCTTCCAGGCCTGGTCATAATCAAGAGAGCACCCAGTATCTGGATATTCAGCTTTCAATCTTTTGATAATCTCTATAGCTCGTTCCTTTTTTCTCATATAAAACTGACTCCTTCCCAGGCTATGGTGAATTCTATAATTAAATTCCCAATAAAATTATTGTTCCCAGTTTATATTTCTGATAGTCTCTATCATACTTTCGTATTCTTTAGTAACTTCCGGCATTAACCTTGTGCCATTTTCAATATCTCCAGCGCGTAAGTATTCCACCTGCTTACTAATCACATCAAAAAGTCTTGTCATTGACAGGTTTGCGCACACACCTTTAAGTGTATGAGCCGCTCTAAAGGCTTCATCAGTATTACCTTTTGAAATGCTGTCCGCCAATAGTTCATAGCTCTTATCATCAGGAAATCTCTTAAAAAACCTTGTTATAAGATTCATATTTCCCATTAAACGTTCCATCAGGTCATCAACATTTACCCCTGCAGCTTTGAGCTGGTTTTCCATCGTCTTATTCATTATAAACTCCTTTTTCCCTATATTTCATGCCTTTGCACAACTACTTTAGTACCATGTACAAGCCTGCAAGGGCAATTAAAAAAATAACATTGATTATAGTAAAATATCTGAAATATCTTCCTTTTTTCTCCGGATATGCATTTACAAACTGCTTGTACGATATAAGGCTCGCCATTGATGCTATAAGCGTTCCCAGACCACCGAGATTAACACCTATTATAAGCACATTATAATTGCTTGTAAATCCAGATAACAATAATGCTGCCGGCACATTGCTCACTACCTGACTCGAGACAATAGACACAAGCAGCTCGCGACCCTCTATAAGCTTTGAAAGCATATCTCGCACCGCATCTATCTGTCCTATATTTCCTATAAATATGAAAAAGCTTATAAATGTGAGAAGTAAACTGTAATCCGTTTTTGCAAACACTCTTCTGTCCATCACCAATGCAATGATAACTGTAATTACTGTTACTATATACCACTCTATTACATGAAGTACACACAAAATACATACCATAAACAATACTATGTACATGGCAATATGCCATGGATTGGCTTTTAAATGTTTCTCTTCCATACCTTCAAGACTCAATGGTCTTCGCTTTGTAAGCAATATGAGTATACTGAGTAAAACTGCTGACGCTATGGTATAGGGAAGCATAAGCATAATAAATTCTCCGATATTCATGCCACTAACTCCATACAGATATAAATTTTGCGGATTACCCATAGGTGTCAGCATGCTTCCAAGGTTTGCTGCTATAGTCTGACCAACAACCACCTGAACCATCATATGCTCCATGCGAGTCATCTTCAAGGTCAGTAAGGAGAATGGCACAAAAGTTATAAGCGCCACATCATTGGTCAATATCATACCTGAGAAGAAGCACATAAATATAAGTACAAAACTCAACATCCATGTGTTACTGCATTTTCTTAAAAGCATTTCTCCCAGTTTTCTAAATACACCATTTATCTGGAATCCTGCCATGACAAGCATTAAGCTTAATAGTATACCAAGAACTCTCCAATCGATAAAATCAATATATTCCTTTGATGGTGGATTAAAAAAAGCCGAAATAATAGCAAGTATAGTAGCAATAACTAATACCGTTTCTTTTTTCAACAAATGAATTATTCTACCTTTTGCGTTTAATTTATCTTCCATTTGTATGCTGCCCTCCTCTGCCTGTCATTCTCAATCCACTCATCCAGGGATAATGGTGTGTAGTCTGAAAACATACAAAAACAATTTATCATATGACATGGAATAGATTTGGACGTGCCAGCTGCCATTGGCCTGTCCGCCTGCCTAATCTGTTCCTGAAAATTATGCAGCAAATACTCATCAAAGGTATTGTGTACATGACCATACAACATATATGCCTTTGGATTTCCCTCACTGTCTGTCCTGTTTTGCCCATTGTAAAACATAATAGGATAATGACTAAGAACAATTTTTCTTTTATTATCCTTCAGCTCTTCATAAGGCTTTATCCAGCGGAATAATGTCTTGTCAAACTTTCTATCATTTAAATATTTATCATGGTTTCCCTCTATAAGGTACTTTGCTCCGTTCAATTGTTGCAATATCTCATTTGTCTGGGCGCCTTTTCCCATAGAAAAATCTCCAAGAATGACCACATCATCTCCACGACGAACCTTCTTATTCCACTGTTTTATCATGTATTGGTGCATTTCCTCTAGTGACGCAAACCCTCTGTTATCCATCTGCTCATTTAGACTTTCATGAAAGAAATGCATATCTGCAATATAATATCTCAAATTCTTATACTCTCCATTTATAGAATTTGGGAAATAGCAAAACTATTTCCCAATACTTATTACTCTCCGTAGACAATTTACCATGTTTTTTGCCTTGTTGCAATGGATATTTTCGCTATTTATCCACAGATTTTTATACTTACTTTACATTTTTTTCCTAGCATGATAGACTTTACATTATAACTCATTTTTTATAGGAGATTCACACATGGGAAAGAAAGTTACAAAAGCAGCAGATAATATATATTGTCTGGCCCGATATGAGGCTTTAGAAAAAAATGATTCGTTCTCAAGTAGAGAAAAAACATCTGAGATAATACATATAGACAGAACTCGCCTCGCCAACATAGAACTTGGCAACATCACACCTTATCCAGAAGAGGTTTTGGCTATGTCACAGGCGTACAATAGCCCAGAGCTTTGCAACGCCCACTGTTCACAGAACTGTCCTATCGGTATGCAGACTGTAAGCAAGGTTACTCTAGATGACTTTGACAGACTGTCCCTTAAGGTATTAGGCTCACTAAAAAATATTGATGAGCTCCGTGCTTCTCTCATCGCCATATCTGAAGACGGTGTCATCGAAAATCATGAAAAAGAAGAATTTAAAACAATACTTGAGAACCTTGACAAAATAGCGACTAGTGCCAAGGCTCTTCAGATCTGGGCACAGAAGAACGTCAAAATAGATTAGTCCATTAATTTTGGTGTAATATCTGTTCACCTTTTATCAGTTCATAGGAAACCAGCTTATCACTATCAAGACTTTCTTTAAACATATCTACTGCTGCAATCTGATGGTTGCCATAAGTTGTATAATAATATATTCCCTTGTCCGTATTGCAGCAAGATGTATAAATAGTTATCTCATACTGGTTATTTCCCATATGAACACAACCTCTTTGCTGCTCCACAGAGCCTAAGATATGGAAGAACTGTCCGACACTTTCTTCCTCACTTTCATTTGAAACTGCATTGAGCTTTGTGAATGCCACTTTTACGAATCTAGATGCCGATGACAAATCTCCTGGCAATCCCATAGCTCCCATTCCACGACTGTACGGTTTCAATTCTATATTTTCACTGCCATCAAATCTATTAACAATCTGTTCTCTGGAAAGCCCCATGTAATTAGACAGATTAGTCATATGAAAATCAAATGGTGGATTGTTGGTAAGTACTCCCACAGAGTTGTCATATATCTTTAAACCATCCCTTGTCGACTCCACCGTTATGGCACTATCCCTGTCTGCTATAATCCAATGTAGCGGCGACAGCGGTAATTGGTCACTAAAATTGATATTTACAAGGTTTATTCTCTCTAATAGTTTCTTTGCTTCTACTATGCAGCCACACTGTCCTAAAATCCACGGAATAAACTCAAATGGTGAAATATTATCCTTACCTGGCATCTCTTCCCCATAAAATCCATTATCTGGGAAATTTAACCCTGCCATGCTAAGGCCCTTTTCATTGGTGGCATCATAATAAAGCGGATAATCGTCTACCACATATGCCATGCCAATTATTCCATAATGACTGGTTTGTCCCTTTACTTTACGGTAGCTAAAAGGATAATTTCTAGGTGTTATGGTCACTGATTCCTTGTAAGAAAATTCATAATCCAGAGTTCGTCCAAAATAATGATCTTTTGTCTTATAGGTTATGGCTGTACACATTTTTTCGCCTTTCTGCTTCTATTCACATGGATACTTCATATTCCATTTTTCCCTAATGCTGTCAAGAATATGCATAACTCTCAAAGTTTCCTCATGAGGCATCTCTTCACATTCTATCTTACCCTCTCTGATAGCTTTAATACATGCCACCACTTCATATTCATAACCATTTACCTGTTCTGACACTTCATAACGTGCTACCATTTTTCGATCCAGATTATATACACGTATCTCCTCACAGTTGTTAATATTCTGAACCTCAATAAAACCATTGTCGCCATTGATAACACCTTGACGATCTGTTACTGCTGCCATACTGCTATGAAGAACTGCCATTCTGCCATCCTCATATGTTAGAGTAACGCTATTCATCAGATCAACACCCTTTTCTGTCATAACTGCAGTTGCATCTATATTCTTAATCTTATCACCAAATGCCATCAATGCAAAGTTGATAGGATACACTCCCACATCCAGTAATGCGCCTCCTGCAAGCGCTGGTTCCTGCATACGCTCTACACGTTCAAAAGCATAGCCGAGATTTGCAGTCAAAGAGGTAACCTTTCCTATAACACCACCGTTAATTACGTCACTGATCATCTGTCTATTAGGCATATATCGTGTCCACATAGCTTCAGCCAGAAGCACATTATTTTTCTTAGAAAGCGCCACAAGCTCCTCTGCCTGCTTTGCATTAACAGTAAAAGCTTTCTCTACAAGAACATTTTTGCCATGCTCAATGCAAAGCTTCGCATGCTCGTAATGATGTGAATGTGGCGACGCTATATATACCAATTCCACCTCTGGGTCCTTTACCATCTCTTCATAGCTTCCGTATGCTTTCTCAAAGTCCCATTTTTCCGCAAAAGCCTGCGCTCTGTCAAAATCTCTTGACGCTACAGCATATCTCTCTACATCAGGTATGCTAGATACAGCAAGCGCCATAGCGTTTGCCATACGACCTGGAGCAAGTATTGCAAATTTCATAAAATATCCTCCTTGAATCTATATGTAAAAATAAAGTACACACAAAATTAGCTAGTACTATTTTACCATATGATTATAGATTTGGAAAGAACAAAGTGGACAAGTCCACTTCAACTCCCTAAATCCCTCATTCTTGAGGGACTTGCCCACTTTGAGAACTTATTCGCAGTTGCAAAGCAACTACGAATATGCCCGAGCACGGTCAGCTTTAGCTGACATTTTCTTTTCGTGCGAGTGCTCATCCTTAGCGGAGCGTTTTTTATATTATAGGGAAGTTTAAAGAACTTTCCTATATCATAAAAAAATGAACAACCTCGTTTTAAATCAAAGTTGTCCATTTCATTATCTTTTATGTTTTACTCTTCAGTTAGCATTTTCACAGGCTCTACCTTTCGAATTCTAGACGATACGAACATAGCCACTGCCCACGCGACTAATGTTATGCCTATTACTGTTCCTATAAGGTATATTGGTGATAAGTTCATGTCACACTTCTCTATGCCACAGAATGATAAGCACATCTTTGACAATGGACTTGCTCCAAATACAGAAAAACATGCACCTGCAATAGCACCTGTAAAGACTACTGGAAGATTGGACATAGTTGTCTGCTTCATAAGGTCCTTAGTTGTATATCCTATAGCTTTGTATATGCCATTATTTTTCTTATCACTAACTATCTTACTTTTGATAATCAGGAATACAACTAGGAATACAACTACAACGGTCATGCCTACAAATAATATACATATCAATTCCATAGTCATAATAACTATGCCTAACGCCTCATCTGCCATTTTATCTGATTCCGATGCTGAAATACCTGGATAATGTTCTTCCATCAAGTCTTTTATATCCTGATAATCATAGCCTTCATTGGCGTATATATATATCTGTAATGATTTTATAGTGTCAACAGAATTAAGCTTCTTTACTCCTTCATAGTTAAGCATAATCTTCTGTCCCATATTGTTTATCATCTGATGAACACCTGACACTACATATGGCATGCTCTCACCATCACCTTGAAGATAAATCACATCACCAACATCCACTCCAAAGTAATCTCTTACAACTGTAGATATGACAACCTCATTATCATACTTAGGCAGACTGCCTTCTACAACCATGATATTCTCAACATTTTCCGGTTCTTTCCAAGCATCGCAGGTAATAGTTTTGGTTTTATCATCACTTGATACAACTACGTCAATAGATGAGTAATATCCGACCTTTTCAACTGCATCCCAAGTTTCTATGTTTTCTCCCATTTCATCCGGATTTCCACTGGATGTAATAGCTGTTCCAAGCTCTGAGCCTACAAGTTTAAACATAAAATCCCTATCCAGAGCAAAGTTCTCATATAAAACAAAGCCTATACAGCTGGCAAAGCTCAATATAGCGACTATGATAAAGATACCCATATTTTTGAACTTAGCTCCCAATATATACTTAGCTCCGACAGCCACATTAACCGGCAGCTTCGTTTTATGCAATGGAATTACGTTTTTCTTAAAATTGTGTGTATGAATACCGCCACGAAGAGCATCAAGGACATTTATATGCTTATAGGTTCTGCTATTTATATATGTAATAGCTATCACAATTCCCATGACAAGCACAACTGTTATAAGCGCATATACAATATCAAAGCCCACATTATATCTAAGTCCCATCATCGCAGCCTGAATGCTACCCACAACACCCTGACCACATACACTCAATATAAGTCCTATAACCGAGCCTGCTGCACCTATAAGTCCCATTTCCATAATAGTCGCTCTTCTAAGCTCCCCTGAAGTGTATCCACAAGCCTGTAATATACCGATATTCTTAAGATTATCTTCTATAAAATTCTTAACACTAAATCTCATGATAATGACAGCTATAAGTATAAGAACAACAGAGAATACAAGTACTATACCCATAAGTATATTAGGCATCATCATTACTCCGCCCTTCATTGTTTCGCCAAGTATACCCATTATACTATCCTTACCTCGTCCCTCCATCATATCTACAAATTTATTGGTATAATCGTCTATATCCACACCATCCTTAAGCACTGCTCTACATTCTGTATACTGGAACTTTTCCGCCATGCTGTTGTCATCAATAATACTATCCATATATTTTTCAGTTATATAAACACGATAAACTGAAATATTCAAGGTTGTTGCAAATAAAGGATCTTCTGCAAAACCCATTATCTCGAATTCATATTTATTACCACTTATCTCCATACAAAACTTGTCGCCAATCTCATAGCCTTCATTTACGCTTATGCTGTATGGGAGAATAATTGAATTTTCCTTTAATTCTGCCTGCTGATGCACATTTTTCTTATTAATACTTCTCTCTTCCTCTATGGAGCTAATCAAAAATATAAAATCCTGCTCCTCTGAATTTCTATCTCCATAATAATTTACAGTTGGCAGATATAGAATTGGTGACATCTCATATTCATTGACCTCATCCATTTCATTCCAGATTTCCTCTGCAATCTTAGCACCTTCTGCACTTGTATAATATGTGTGGTCTGCTGTATTACATGCATCAGCAACATTGTCAACTACTGCCATGCCATGTCCCAAGACAGATGCGCTTACATATAAAAGTAATGTAGATAACGCAATCAAAAGTATGATAACAGCCACATCACTCTTTTTCTTCTTCATGTTGTGTTTTGCTATAAAAAATGAAGTATACATGATTACCACCCCATTTCCTGAAGGAATGCTTTGAGCTTATCATGCCTTTCCCTGTCGCCACTTACATACTTGCCAAGATTCAATTCTCCCATGATGACACCATCATTGAGATATAAGATTCTGTTGCCTCTTCTGGCTGACTTCATATCATGTGTAACCATAACGATAGTCTGTCCCTCGTTATTGAACTCTGTAAGTATATTAAGTACATTTTCAGTATTTTTTGAATTCAATGCTCCTGTTGGCTCATCTGCAAATACGATATCCGGGCTGTTTATAACACCTCTGACAACTGCTGCCCTCTGCTGTTCACCACCAGATAACTGCGTAGGGAATTTATTAAAACAGCTCTCCTCAAGTCCTACCTTATTAAGAAGCATTTTAGCTTTCTTTACAATAGCTTTTCTATCCTTCGATACTAAAAGACCGCTTACCATAATATTGTCAAGGATGCTCATGGTATCGTTGAGATAATTGTGCTGGAATACAAATCCACAATGCTTTCTTCGAAATAGTGCCAGCTTATCATTGTTGTACTTGGAGATTTCCTCTCCCTCGTAGGCAATACTGCCAAGAGTTGGTCTGTCCATGCCAGAAAGTGCGTATAAAAGTGTACTCTTTCCAGAACCAGAGTTGCCCATGACCACAGTAAAATCTCCCTTATTCACTGAAAGATTCAGGTTCTTTAGTACATGCTGTTGTGTATTCTCATTTGAAAATGTTTTACATAAATCCTTTGCTATAAGAAGTTCACTCATAATATTTATCCTTTCCTTTTCATTAATCATTCAGAGCATCTGATAAGTTCTACTCTGTATGGTTAAATCATACACAACTTAAATCAAAAAGTCTTTTCCTGTTCCTTGTCAGTTTCTTAACTGTTTCTTAATTTTGCCAATTATTCGGGACTGCAAAAGCTTATGAAAAACCGAATACGAATGCTCGCATTCATATTCGTTTTTTTATAAGCTTTTATAGGATGGATTTCCCAAACGAGAAAATCTGTAGATTTTCGAGTGTGGTCCTGAATAATTGGCAATACACTTTATTCGCATTCCTTCACACCTTCTTCAAAAAAAGCTCAACCACAAATCCACCATCATTATAGTAGTCCATCTCTCCACCCATCTGCCTCATAAAGCTCTTAGACAGGTACAGTCCGATACCAGAGCCCGACTTCCCTTTAGCATTTGAACCACGATAAAATTTCTCTGTTATAAGTGCCAGTTCATCGTCAGGTACACCTTTACCATTATCACGGATGGTTATTCGTATGCCCTCTGTTGCCTTCTGATGTAATTCCACCTCTATTTCACTTGCTAAATCTTCTGCAATGAAATGTTCCTGTTGAAAAGCTACATGTATGTCTGTTCCTGCATATTTATAAGAATTATTTACTATATTATCTATAACCTGCTTCATGCGAAGCCTGTCCATATACACAAGACATTCTGGAATCTGATTGTCCATAATGATGTTGCCATAATATTTAAGGTCGTTAAACATCTCTGGAATATCAAGAGAGCTTTCCTCTACTACCTCAACCTTCAATGCATGTAGCTCCTCCATGGTTGCGTGGAACATATTTCCAACCAGCTGATCTATCATATCCGCTTTATTCAATATAACGTCGATTTTATCTTTTGTAGCTTGATTATGCTCTTTGATTTGCATAACCTCGCAGGTTGCCTTAATAGTTGAAACTGGTGTCTTAATATCGTGAGACAGCTCTGCCACAAGCTCCTTCTTGCTGATATTTGCCTGATATTCACTCTCTCTGGCACTTTTAAGCTCCTCACGCATGATGTCGAAGCTCTCTGTAAATGCACCAAACATATTGCGTTTCTCCATAGGTAGCCTAAAATCAAGATTTCCCTTGGCTATCTCTGTACTAAAGTCCTCCAGAACACGGAATGGTCGCATAAATATGTAATATATAACTGCCAAAAGAATGTAGCCAGCTGCAGCCACTATGACTACTAGCATCAGCATGGTCTCGCTTCTCTCCTGACTCAGCTCTTCATAACGATTTTTTGACACTTCCCATATAATTTTTCCTTCAAGCTCCCCTTCTGGCATATAATCAAATATAATCGCACCCTCACTTATAAGCCTGTTGAGCTGCTGCCCATAAGTTTCCTCTGTTGTAAGAAGGATAATGCAATTGTGGGCAGACTCGATTTCTGCTATTTTCTCCACCAAGCTCGCCATGGCTTTATCACGAATGGTCTGCGTTCCAGTCATATCCGTAGTTTTCCCACCATTCATCGTGTCTTGTTCAACGCTTGTCCTAACCTGTTCAAGCTCCGACTCAATCTCTTGCAATTGCCTATTGTAGTAAACCATATCCACTTCAAACTGATTTTCTTTTGTCATCTCTATATAGATAAAACACAGTAGCAATGCAACCACTACTGTGTAACCTATGACGATATATTTCATTTTCATAAATTTTGATTCTCCATTTTAAGCATTATCCTATGTATTATTGTCCGACAACTGGTTACCAGTTACTTAAGCTCCAAAATATAGCCCGTGCCCCATATGGTTTTGATAAGCTTCGGTTCGTTAGGATTTTCCTCTAGCTTTTCACGAAGCTTTCTGATATGTACATTAAGTGTTCCGTCACTAAAATAAGCATCGCCCCACACCATATCAAACAGTGTTTCTTTTTTGACGATAGTGTTTTTATTGTCATACAGACACTTTAAAAGCTTGAATTCCTTGGCTTTCAGTGGTACTTCTCTTCCATCTATATAAGCCTTTAAGGTTGCTTCCTCAAGACGGAGTCCGTCATTTCCTTTGGTACATCTATCTGTTGCCTGACGTTCTTCTGTATTGTTGGATGTGAGATTGTTTTCCGTAAGTTCCACTCTCTTTAATACTGCCTTTACCTTTGCCAAAAGTATACTGAGTGTGTAAGGTTTCTTGATATAATCATCGCCACCGATATTTAATGCCACCAGTACATCCTCATCACTCTGCCTTGCGCTTATAAATAGAATAGGCATATTCCAACGCTCTCTAATGGTCTTGCAAAGCTTAAATCCACTTTCTTCCTGAAGGTTAATGTCCAGAAGTAACACATCATATTGATTTTCTTCTAAAGCACCAAGACATGATTGACTATCAGCCACCACATCACATGTGACACCAAATAACTCAAAATATTCTTTTGTTGCATTTGCAAGTTCTATCTCGTCATCTACGATAAGACAGTTCTTGCGGTATGGTGTTGTTGTCATTTTATTCTCCTATCAAATTCACCGCTTCTCTCATCACCCTAGCAATATCATCCCTTATAACCAAATCCGCTTCTCTATCCGCCGATGTAGCCGACTTATTGATAAGCACCAGCTTATTCCCTTGGAAATATCTTATAAGACCTGCCGCTGGATAAACAATCAACGATGTTCCACCTACGATGAGGGTATCTGCCTTCATAATCGCAGAAACTGCACCAGATACCACATTGTCATCAAGTGCCTCTTCGTACAATACCACATCAGGCTTAACAACTGCACCACACTTAGCACACCTTGGTACTCCGTCATATTCTCGAACATATTTACCATCATAAAATTCACCACAGGACACGCAATAATTTCTATGAACTGAACCGTGGAGCTCATAGACCGTCTTACTACCTGCCGCCTGATGAAGTCCATCAATATTCTGTGTGATAACAGCCTTTAGCTTGCCCATTTCTTCTAGCTTAGCTAAAGCAATATGGCAATCATTTGGTTTAGCATCTGGATATACCAAATGTTCCTTATAAAACTCAAAGAAATCCTCTGGGTACTGTACAAAAAACGTGTGTGACACCAGTTCCTCTGGTGTGAAGTTCTTTTTTAGTCTCATGCTATACAGACCCTTGGCACTTCGAAAGTCAGGTATATTACTTGCCGTACTTACTCCCGCGCCACCGAAGAAAACAATATTATTGCTTTGGCGCAGAATCTGAGCCAATTCTTCTATTGCAGATATTTTTTCCACCTTAGAAAATTCTTTTGCCTTAGAACTATCATCCATAATAAACCTTCCTTTCCTATATCCACTATCAATTAAAGCATCCAAAGAAATCTCTGGCTATAAGAATACCAAGCACCCCTATGCCAAATATAATAATGAATATTGTAGCCTTCTTTATGGAGGCAACATCATCCAGACAATACATTTCACCAGTTTCATCATTAATAACAATAGTTACATTTCTGCCTATCTGACGATATTTCGAGCCGTTGCCACCTATTTCACCTTCAATACGCACCATTTCTCCATTATGATAGAATTCATAAATGGGTGTATAAGTGTATCCATTATTGTTGCCTCTTCTTCTGTTATAATCAACCTGCTTTCCATTCACCTTACGACAGTTTACCATCTGCTTTTTTCTTCTGGCTGGTCTTATAAATGCTAAGAATACACCGCCAAATATAAGTCCCACTGCCAGAAAGTACGAGAGAAATAATATAAGTCCATCATTAAATGCTTTTGAATGCTTTCCTATCTCTAATAACACAAGCAATATGCATATCATCGCGCCAAATCCAATAAGCAAATATGGACCTTTGTTGTTTGGTGCCGATACATTTTTCGGAAACTCTATGGTATCATTCTGTGGGTTATAGAGAACATCAACTGTATCTCCTACATTGTATTTTCTGTTATCCTTAATTGATTTGTATACAACTCCATATGCCGTAGGAATCTCCAACGTTATTTCAGAACACGGAATTTGGGTTGCACCAATCTGCTTAACCGCTGGCTGACACTCCCTTACAACTGCATGTGTTATTCCACATTTGTACATTCGTGAGCCATGCACCTTGGCAAATATACCAAGTCCCATGACAGCTAAGCCTACAATAAAAAATAAAAGCATCTCATTTCCTCCCTTTATCCTCTATAACTGATATATATGCTTAATTTTATCCACATTTGCATATAGACAATTTTACAATGAAACCCTACGAAATACAATCAGAATCTGCACAACCTTCAATTTCCAAAGTATACGCTAATACACGTAATTAATAGTATCAATGAGTAGTCATAAGTTGTGTTCGTATATCTTTGAACACTGTCATTGAATTTTGAAATTTTCTAACATATTTTCTATATGTCAAAAAGAGGCATATCCCTCTGTC
Source organism: Lachnospiraceae bacterium (assembly GCA_017408025.1). Lineage (GTDB taxonomy): Bacteria > Bacillota > Clostridia > Lachnospirales > Lachnospiraceae > SVEL01. Next base: position 52,262 of record JAFQVJ010000007.1, on the reverse strand, counting down.
GAAGTATATGCCTCTCTATAGTCACAAGCTACATATTACATAGTAGCTGTTTCTTCCTGTGATTTTGTGAATAACTGTTTAAACTTGCTTGATAACTTACATAACTTGTCATAAATATTGAACGTAATCTGTGTAGATGGTGCAACGCTCATGTATGAAACCATTGTCTTTACCATCATGTAGCTGTCGATAAACGCTGACTTGATAGCTGCTGCTATAATGATTGCAATAAGTGCTGCGAATAACCATGCAAATGGTACACCAATAGCACCAAAGATTAAGCCGAAGATAATAAATGGTATAAGCCATGCTACAAAGGATAATCCTAAAACAATTGCTGTTGTTCCAACTGCGCTCTTTAAGAGGTGCTTTGTATTCTGGAAGTAGATTACAACACCATCACATCCCGCCTTAAACGCCTTCTCATCCTTTTTATAGAATGTATATCCAAGACAACATTCATCTATATAACCAAGAGCGATACCTATAAACATCTGCAAGATATTTACAATTGCTCCAATACCAGGAATATCCCCTAACAGACTTCCCACTGAACCTACAGCCTTCTGCAATTGCTTAACAGCTCCACCAACCAGCTTATCAAGAACGATATACACGTTAGATGTAGCAAAACGGCTCTTTACCATATCTTTACCAACTTGAACCATATTTTCCGGAATCACACCCGTTGTAACAGCTTCAGAGACAACAGCAATATGGGCCGCTTTTATCAGGTAACCCATGTAATGCATTACAGCTCTGAATATACCGTATGTAAGGATGTACCATATCAATCCTAATACCAATAATAATTCACCACTGTTAGCCAACAAGCTTATGCCTACGACTATTGCAAGTAACACAAGTGATATACCAGCAATAAGTGCTCCGATTCCAAGTTTCAGCCACACAAATTTCATTGTTTTTGCATAAATCTGACCTGCCTTCATTTTTCATCTCTCCTTTTCTTCTGCGACTTTTGTCGCTCTGTGCTTAAAAATATAACAAAGAGAGGCTTCATAATCCACCAAGTCAGATATGCAATTTATATTGTTTTCGCAACTTAAAAGTGCGAACCCTTTTTATACTAGTCATATAGATTCATCTTCTGCTTTATCTCATCGATAAGCTTCGCAACTGAATCCAATGTATCTATAATCTTGTCTACCTTAACCTTTTCACTTGCATCTATAACGCCATCGCAGGTTATATCTACAAGCTCCTTTGATAACTGATCCATATCTCTGGCAGAGCTTAAAAACTTCAATACAACACGTTCCATACTATCGTTTGTATTTAAATCGATAGAATCTATAAGAAGTGAATCAATAGACACACTAAACAATGTACTGATAGATATGAGCTTCTCTGTTTCAGGAAGAGTGGTTCCAAGCTCCCACTTTGAGACCGCCTGTCTACTTACGTTCAATTTCTCAGCTAACACTTCCTGTGAATAGCCCGCCTGAGTTCTTAATGCCAATAGTTTTTCTGCAAAATTCATATGTACCTCCATGCTTTTCTAGGCTTTTAGCCATAGCTATTGGGACAGTATACCAAATAATTGATTTAAAATCTATCAATTTGAGTATGCATTTTTTGCAACCTATAAGTGCTATGGTTACTTATTATTAAGCTGGCACAATGGTCAAAAGCACACATTTTTCATTATTGTAATATGAGGGATAATACGAAAAACGGTATGCATAATTTGCTCCCGCAAAGTCAATCACACCACTTGCAGGCTCAAACCTCACATCAAAGGTAGTTGTGCCCGCAGCAAAATTTTTGTTAACCAGTTCTGCCAATGCCTCCTTAGATGTAACTATCGGAATGCTATTCCACTCTGCTGATGATGGCAATGTAAGAATGTACTTCGTCACTCCGTTTACAGGTGGATATGATGGATTTGTTTTTACAGCACATGGAGCTGCTTTTAACATTTTATTCAATACCTCCCACATTTTATCTTGTGTAACAGTTGTGTCATAGTACCATAAAGTCATACTGGTTTTGCCCGCTGCCACAAACTTGCTGATAGCTGTGGATAAATCTGTAGCATTCTCTGCATATGCGACATTAGGATTCACTCCACTGTTTGCCGAATATTTCAATATTGCCCTTGCATCATAATCAGAAGGGCACGTCTGCCTCGAACTTGTAGGTTTATGATCCTTCTGTATGCGTGCATCAGATATAAGGAAATAATCATATCCATTTGCCGTATGGTCATTAAAACTTTTTCCTGGTGCAGCCGGATCATCCCATGTCACATCTACATTGTACCACTTGCCATCTATCTTTACTTGATTCCACGCATGACTTTCAGTCTGTCCTGAGCCATTAGTACCAGTGCCAGTTACATAACCAGCTTCCAGCCCCGCCATTTCGCACATCATCTTGTACACCAATGCATAACCCTGACATACACCAGTTCTGTCTCTCAGGGTTTCCTCTTCATAATAATGAGTAAAAGTAAAATCATAATCAATATTGTAAGTCAACCAATCGTGAATAGTGATAGCCTTTTCAAAGTCTGACATTCCGGACTTTATTATTCCATCCACAATTTTCTTTGCCATCTGCTCTGCTGCACTGAGAGTTGAATTCGACGAATTAGATGTTGATGAGGATTGTTTTTTAGTTGTTGTTTCCTGCTGCGTTTGTTTTTGAGTGGTATTTTCCTGTTTTTTTGTGGTGGTGCTTTCCTGTCTTTTTGTCGTGGTATTTTCCTGTTTTTTTGTAGTCTGCAACTCCTCTGTTAAATCCGCCCCACCTGACTCATCAGAAAGCTTTGATGAGGTAGTCTCAGACTCTCCACCGCCAGTACCACTTGTAACAGTAGAATCACTAGCTGTATCAGCGCCTGTAGTTTCAGACTGTTCATCATCTGCTACATTCTCTCCGCTCACATTGCTCTCATCTTCTGTTATATGTTCACCGTCTATAGTTTCATCATCAGATGACAATGACACATCACTGTCCGTCACATTATTATCTGTCACTGTTTCCTTTATGTCATCTTCTGAACCACTGCATCCTGCAATAGTTGTAAAGGCAAATACTATGATAAATAGTATATATGCCACCTTTGTCTTTAAAATTTTTCTCATGTATCCTCCTCCAACTTTGCTATATAGTTGTTCACGAATTTATAATGAACATATTATATCAGTTTTTCCGGAAAAAGAAAAGTCATAAGATACTTTTGCAAATTATAAATCCAAAAGCTATCTTATGACCTTCTTTTATAAATCGATTCTTTTCTTTTTTATTTTGTTTAGAGACTAATTTGAACCTTCAGCTGCAGCTGGTGTTGTTGACTCGCCCTCTGTTGTTGGGGTTGTTTCGCCCTCGGTTGTAGGAGCCTGTGTACTCTGCTTTAATATATTCTCATCAGTAGTCTCCTTGAACTCTGGCATATCATCTGAGGCTGTGATTTCGTAATCATCATCAATCAAGTTCATGATAGACTCAGTGTACATTACATCACCGCTTACATAACCACGAACACTTGTATATGAACCTTCAATGCTCATGTAACCTTCTGAAAAAGCACTGATATAATCAAGTTCACCATCCTCAACTAACATACCCGATACCTTTACAGGTATATATATCTGGCTAGTTGGAAATTTTCCATCTTCACTAGTAAGTGTTGCTGTATATACAAAAATAATATAGCTGTTTGATGGGTAATCCTCAGCCTTAGCAAAATATGTACCTATATTCTGAATATCAGTCATAGCCATGTTGTATAACCAACTTATCTCATCCTCGATTTCCTTATCAGCCTTCTCCTTAAACTCAGCCATATGCTCATCTGAAATCTGATCTAATGACTCATAGTAGTAATCAAGGCCTTCTACTGTATATTCCTTGCTTGTAACCGCGAACTTGTAACCTTCTTTCACTGCATTATCTACAGAAGCTGGATCGATACTTAATGTGACTACATCACCATTTCTAAGATCACTATTGTTATCAAACTCCATAGTAGCCCATCTCACACAATCTATATCTGAGCCTCTGCTATAATTTGCGTATCCATTTGGTGATGTACCACTGAATTCAACTGTTACATCCTCGAAAGGATCTATTTCTTCAAGCTCCACAAGACCTTTTACTGTATACTCTTTCTTTGCGTTAGTAAACTCAAGGTCGTTCTCTTCCATAAGAAGCTCGTCATACTTGACGGTAACTATTATCTTGTCACCATTTGATAAGCTATCTAGGGAATTATCTACAGAAGAAACCTCGATTTCTATGCTATTAATTAAAGCATTCAAGCTTAAGCTAAGCTTGCTACTGCTCACAGATTTTGTATCTTCACCTTGAGCATCTAAAATGCCAATGAGTAGCTTTGTCTTATCAAGGTATACGTCTGCTGTACCTGTTGAATCATATCCGTCGTACTCAACTGTTATGTACTTGCTTAAATCTAACTCCTCAACACTTGGCATTAATAATAATACAATTGCTACAATTATACCTATAAGTGCAACAACTGCTGCTGATATAATGGCGATAATAGGTCCCTTAGACTTTTTCTTTGGTTCCTGTGGAATCGCGCTAAATACAGGTTGTGCTGGTACTTCACCTTGGAATACTGGTTGTGCTGGTATTTCCGCCTGGAACACTGGCTGTGCTGGTGTTTCCGTCTGGAACACTGGCTGTATATTTTCCTCAGCTGATGGAATTTCCATTACCTGTGGTTCTGGCTGTACCATTTCTTCTACTTCTGGCTCTGTTGTTGGAGCTTCTTCTGCTGATTCTACCACTGGTGTGTCTACTATAGAAGACTCTGCTACTGATGCCTCTTCTACTGGCTCTATCACTGGTGCCTCCACTACTGGCTCCATCACTGGTGCCTCCACTACTGGCTCCATCACTGGTGCCTCCACTACTGGCTCTGTCACCGGTACTTCTACTACTGGTTGTTCTGTTCTAGGTGAGCCACACTGCATGCAGAACTTGTCGCTGTCTGTCATCTGGGCACCACATTTCATACAAAATGCCATATTTCTTCCCTCCATAATTCTATTACATTTTTATAAATATACGCATTCAGACATAACTTTAACATTTTGTTGAAAAATGTCAAGCTGAACATACTCAGCTTGACATTTATACCTTAACTATATTTTAAAATTATACTTCTTTTTTCTTAAATCCATCATATGCAGTCAGCAGGAATATAACCATATATATTGCTATTACAACAAGTGCAAATCCAAGTGTCTGTCCTGGGAATAAAGTTACTCCCTTGGATATGCTTGCAAGGTCTGTGTTTGCAAAGACCAGATATCTCGCCCAGTCATGACCAAACTCATATAAGAACATTGTTATGGTTGCACCGAGGAACTCTATAACAATACTTATAGCTATAGCTACTGCATTACTTCTCATTAGAGAAGAAATAGTAAATGCAAGTGTGATACTTGTCAAAAGTGACACTCCGGACAATGCATATTGTTTTAGTGCGTAAAGTATAATAGATTCTTCATGGGCAACACCATCAACATAAGACAAATACACACCATCCAACCCATCTGTTCCGCAGGTCAACATACAGAACAGGAAGTAAACAACAAAGAATACTGCAAGAGAACTGACAAGTAGGAATAAGCATGTAATATACTTGCTCCAGAATATCTTAGCACGTTTTACAGGGTTAATAAGTAAAAACTTAATTGTACCGTTTGAAAATTCATTTGCAATAATACCTGCTGCAATAATCATTACAAATATACCTGCCATACCGCCTATCATTGTGTTAGATGTGATAGCTGTAATGAATTTGTTAGTATTTGACTCTGTTTTCCCTTCATACATATCTCCATAGTCGAGAGTCTCTGTGAGATAATTATCTATGTTATTGTCCAAAACATACTGATATATAGTGAATATCTTCTTTTCCTTCTCAAGCTGATATTCTGTAACATTTTCTCCTGCATCACGCTGTTTTGTCAATGTATCATAATTAGCTTTAGCACTGGCATACATATTAACGGCAAACATCTTCTTCTCGTCTGCTTCAGGGCTTATGCCATGTTCTACTATGTACTTGTATACCTCGTACTGTACTTGGTCAAAAGGCAAATCATTCTCTTTCTGATAGTCAAAATATGCCAAACAAGACTTATTGTATACCAGATAGTCACCAGCTTTTATGGCATTAAGCATCTCTTCAGAAACTTTTTTCTCGTATTCCACATCTATCCCTTCCAAGGATATACCAAGCTCCATTTCGGCACTTTCACGATTCTCCATCTGACTTGCAACAACATAAGCATAATGGTTATATAAGGCATTTGATACGCCATCCCACACCCAGGAAGGCACATCACTAAAATACTCATACCCCATTTCTATGAACATCTGACACTCCATATAATAAATCTGGTCATAAACATATTCTGAGTTCTTATAATGTGACATATCCTCCTCTATGGACAATTCTCCATAATAGTAATACTCGTCTATTTGATTATAGGCATACTGTATAAGCATGCTAATACCCATAGAAAGAAGAAGACATACACCAAGTATAATATATGTGCTCTTCTTCAAAAAGATTTTTGCATATTCATTCTTTATAAGTTTAAGCAATTTGTGTTCCCCCCTCATCTGTTAATTCAATAAACGCTTCCTCAAGACTTCTGCTCTCCTGCCTCTGTACACCATAGAGACGAATTCCACCAGATATCATCAATGCATTTACATCAGCAATAAGCTCATTTGCATTTTCTGCTGTGACTGTCAACTTAAATTCACTGTCACCATCACAAGCTATCTCGTATGCTGGATACTTCTCCCCAATCATAATCTTAGCAGCTTCTGCATCGTTCACCTTGTAAAGGTATGTTGCTGTAGAAGTATCAATGCTTTTAAGCATCTCTTCTATAGTCTGCACACTCTTTACCGTTCCACGGACAATAATTCCAACTCTGTCACACATAAGCTCCATCTCACTCATAAGATGACTGGATACAAATACACATACATCTTCTTTATGAGCGATTGTCTTTAAGATATCTCTGAGCTGTTTAATACCTGCCGGGTCAAGACCGTTTGTCGGTTCATCAAGAATAAGCACCTTGGGATTATGTAAAAGTGCCTGAGCAAGACCTAATCTCTGTCTCATACCGAGAGAATATTTTCCAACTTTATCATTTATACGATTGGTAAGCCCTACCAATTCAACCACTTCGTCTATACGTTCCTTGGTAACACCATTACGCATGTTGGCATACTGCTTAAGATTCTGCATGCCTGTCATATATTTATACAATTCAGGATTCTCAACAATGCCACCAATATTTGCCATGGCCGCTTCAAATTCTTTCTCTACATCATGTCCACATACTGATATAGTTCCTTCGTCAAGTGAAATCAGTCCCACAATAAGCTTTATGAGAGTGGTTTTACCTGCACCATTTGGGCCTAAGAATCCAAATACTTCACCAGTGTTTGTCTCAAGGCATACATCATGTAATATTTGTTTTTTTCCATAGGATTTATTGATATGTTCAATCTTAAGTGCTGTTCCCATAGCCTACTCACCCTCCTTCATATACTGCATGCAATCAAAACTCCATACGTCTGACTGAGCTATCTTCCACTCTCCGTCTTCCTTGCGAAGATAAATGGAGCCTTCATACTCTACATCATATATGTATCTCGCATCGTTTTCCTCTTCAGTATAGAACCAGCAAGAAGTATATGAACAGAATGGTTCAACAAGATTAGCATTACAACCATTCTCCATAGATGTGCTAAAGCTTACCGTTACACAAGCCATGTTTGGGCCACTTTTTTTGATAGACATCTCCTCTATAGAATATGTGATTTCTCCATACTCACTAGTTGGCTTGTCCGCCTGAATGTGTTCATAAAGAGTTAGCATACTCTCCTTGTCCTCAAAATATCCTGTAGTAATAACAGGTTCACCTGTCCATAAAGCCTTTATGTGTTCATTTAAAGCTTCATAATCGTCCTGCTCCAAAGCCTCATAAACGCCACCTATGTAATTTTCTACTGTTTCTTTAATCTGGGTTTTTTCGTTGCTGAAACTTACATAATCTACAACGATATAGATTATCAACGAAATGAGAGCAAACGCGCCTAGTAAAATACCACGATTTGCCTTCTTAAGAAATCTCTTCATCTTAAATTTTCTCCTTAATAATTATTTTATAAATGTGTAATCCCGAGGAGATGATAACATATCTTTCCATTTTTTTACAATAATTCTTACGTTACAGTTCTATTTATATCATATACTTACCACTTAACAAAGTGGACAAATCCATTTCAACTCTTTAAATTCCTCATTCATGAGGGATCTGCTCCTCTTTGCTAGCTGAGTACGGTCAGCTTCAGCTGACATTTACTTCTCGTGCGAGTGCTCATGTTATTTTTATTGTATAGGAAAGTTTCGAGAAATTTCCTATACAACAAAAAGGGACAGGGTTGTGTGCTTTTTCAAAAAACACACAACCCTGTCCCTTGTTGACTTTTTCTTTTTTATAGATAATAAAAAAGAAACATCACTACACGAGGAGGATTTTGACAATGTTAAGAAAGATTTCGAAAAATATGGTTATTTTAACCCTGATAGCTTCAATCTCTGGCGGAATGATAACAAATATTGAGAAATTAGGTAACAATACTAACATAGGTATAACTTTAGCTCTCCGAGGTGACATAGAGTCACCACCAACAATAGATTAATTACTTTAATCTTTCTAAATAATTTGCTTCATAAAACTTATTTTTGGTAAGCTGACATAAGTTTATACATTTTTTAATTTCTGAATAATATTCTTCTTTATTATCACAAATTTCTTGATTATTCCATGCTATATTGTATACATTAAAATGTATAATATTAGTTCTCTTAAGTTTCAACAATAATTTATTCAGCTTATCAAAAATACAGTTGGATTCCTTATACATTTCCATACTTCCTATAAGGCTTCCATAAAAGCTTATAACCATCTCATACAAACCGATAAAGGCTCGCTCTATACCTTGCTCTTCAAATTGCTTAAAATATTCAATCAACACTCTCATATAGTCCAGTGCCTCTTCATATTTATTCATCTTCTTTAGACACATTGCTATATTATTGATGCAAGAAATTTCTAGCCATGAGAGAAGCATATTTTTACCACTAATACTTATACTATCTATATCGATTGTATGACGCATCACTTCCTTTAGCTCATTAATATGTTGCTCATAACTCATATTTCCTTTATACCAATCAATTAGACACTTTAGCTCCATTATCGCTTGATCATTAACACGGCATTTTGGAAGTATACATTCTAGATTCTCTAATATTTCTGACGCCAGCTCTAAATCCTTAGCATTGATAGCACGTCGGCATTTTTCATGCAAATCTGCCGCCTCTTGGGAGTCTGTTACAATCCTCATATTTACATATTCAGCAGACATTCCTAATCGCCAAAATAGCTCATCCACTATTCCTTCTATAGCATTACTCTCTCTGCGCTCAAATCTTCTTAAGGTTCTGGTCGAGCATATATTATTGCACAAATCAGTCATTGTCATACCGAGCATTTTTCTTCGCTGTCGCATCACATCATTAATACAATATACATCATCTTCCCTATAAAGATAACAGCAATCAATCATCAAATATGGTACACCATATCTCTCACATAGTTCTATGTACGTCTGTAATATTTCTCTTGTTTGCTTCATAGTTTCTATGTATTTTGCATCGCCGTCATGCTCTGAAACATATGCCAATACTTCTATATACGCTTGGTACAACTCACACAAATAATATGCTCTATTATTTGACCTTAAAATATCTATGGCATGTTGGCAAAACCCTAACAATTTCTTATATATTCTACTTTTCTCATCATCACCAATTCTATCTATGTGTGCAGCTATATGATTATACATATATACTACAACCTTGGGATATATCTTTGCCTTGCCATTAATATCAAATCTCGAATTATTTATGTAATCTATAAAGCCTTTATAAATATCATAGATTTCATATACATCCTCACTGTCCAGCTCTCTATTTCTGCATTCCAATACAAGATTCAATTCATCTGTAGATAGCAACAATTTGCTTGTTTCTTCCTCATAGGCACCAGGCACAGTAAGCAACATTGCCTCTCGATATAAGTTTTCAACCTCTTTGCTATCTACCGCGTTCTCCTTATGCTGCAATATCTGTATCTTCATGAACAGGCAGAATTGCAACTCTATCTTTCCTGCGCCTGCATATTCCAACTCATATTTACTCACGAGCTTTTCCGCCTTCTGTAGCTCACCATCTTCTATTGCGTTTATGATATCATTTTTTGCTTTCCATTCATCATAATCATTATAATATAAGTACTTCTCATACTTCTTCTGATCTATACCTAATCTTGCAAGTAGTCTGTTTAGATAATTTCTGTTGATGGTTCTCTGTCCGTTTTCAACCTTTCCAAGCATACTTTTAGTACATATACCTGCACAGAGCTGTTCAACATTTGCTTTCTGCCTTCTACGCGAATTATGCAGCAAATCAATAATTCGCTTTACAGTACCACCATCTTCAATTTTCTCATCCATGTGCACAACCCTTCCCATGTCTGTAGACGTTCATCTTTAGTTATCAATTTGTCTACCATGTAATAATCCTGCGAAAATCATTACGTCATGTATATATTGTACACTACATTTACAGATTATGCACTCCGTTTTTGATAATCATTTACAAATAATATGTATACATTACCATAACTTAATAAATATGGCTTATACTATTGTGTATGAGCATTTTATGCAAGTCCACTTTTGAATCTCTTTACCTTCATATTATGCTGTTCCTCAGCCTCCTTTGAATATCCTAAGATAATTTTTGGATTGTGCTGCTGACAAGTTCTTATAATGCTTGCTATATCCTGATCATCTGCATAATCACACAATAAAAATTTACTTCCATCTAACAATACAAATGCTATAGTAACTCTGACTGCATTCTTATATCTAGTTGTATGCTTGTACATCCAGCTTATCTCGCTATAATGAATGATTGCGGTTGTTGGCTCAATAACGAAAGTATCTGTAAAGTACACCTTGTCTGTGTGCTGATTTTTCTGAAAAAAACCAATAGTATTTTGACGGATATGTGCAATAATGTTTGCCTCACCATATTTTGCAAGTATATCACTCATTCTCTTGCCATTTTTCACAAAATCCACCAGTGCTACAATACCTATCAACGCTAAAATTCCTGCTGTAAATATAGATGCTATGATGAAGCCTCCGATTTTACCCGAATCTGCTTCAATGTAATCCGTAAGCATAGCTATCTCCACAATTACCGCAATAGCTATAAATATAATACCAACTACCAACGCTACCTTGCTATGTTTTATTTTAATCTCTTCTGTATTCATAATGTTCTCTTCCTTTCAACTTCGTTTTTGTATCCTCACTGGCTCATACATTCTTCCATCTCATCAAGATTTATATCTGAATGTTCCAACTCTCGTGAATATCTATAAGTTACGTTAATTATATCTTCTTCTACCAATTTCTTTCCATTTTTAAGCCAAACAGACATAAGTATTTCATGGATATAAAATGCTGCTGCCACAGACATTTTAGTCTTAGAAGCAACCCATCCATCATAAACTGCACCGCATAAATATGTAGATAAAAAATATACCACTATCTGCTCAAACTGTACCTGCCAATAAAACATGTTAGAATTAAGCCATTCTTCAAATTCTCTGCACAAGGACGCGTAATACTTCTCATCCTTCCCATAGAGCATGAGCGCTGCTTCGTCCACCTGCTGTTCCCAATCTTCCATCAGCACTTCCAACTGATAAAGCTTTTTGAACATACCTAGTGACGTATCATAGTACTGTTTTGGGTTGCCCAGAAAATCATCAAGCTTTGACTTCATTTCTTTGATAATCTGCGCTGAAACGCTGTTATTCAAGGATATATCGCCAACATATTTTTCTAAAACGTCCTGACAATAAAACGCATCTCCATTATCGATACATTCCTGTAATTCATCAGCCATCTCCCATACAATAGCACTTCTCAATCTTACATCCAAAGTTCTATCCTGCATTATGGATATCATGACCTGGCGAACATCCTGCAATATACCAAACATCAAATCGTCGAAATCTTCATAATCATCTAAGCACTCTTCTTCACCATTTTCCTCTTCGTAAAATGTTACCTTGTCTACCTTACAAAGCAAGATTCTTGCAACCTCCGGACATGATATGGACAATGTGACCTCTCTTAGATTCTCAAATTCTTCTATATGACGAGGGTATGTTGCACATGTATGGCATAAGCTTTCTTCTCCCAATGCGACATACATATCACATAGATTCTTCTCGTTTAAGAATGCGCATCTTCTACACTCATCCTGCTTAAATACTTCCTCTTTCCAATCTATGGATTTGTCCAATCTCTCCTTAAACTCATGTTCTGCGCTAACTGACTTATAACGTTTCAATGAAGCATCATCGACTACTATCTGCCAACCAGCACAACATGTATCTTTACATTCATCTGCAATACACTTGAATTCTTTATAATAATCCGGATATGTGTATATCATATTTCAATATTCCTTCTTTTTATTAGATTTTCGGCTTAAGCTAACATCTATCTTTTTACAAAATATTCATCATACCACACAAGGAATGTATACATTGTCCATACCTTTCTCCAATTATCAGAATTTCCACCGATGTAATCTTCAAATATAGCATTTACCTCGTCTACATTGAAGAATTTTGCGCAGCTGTCGCTCTTAAGCATAGCCTGAACATTCTGATTGTATCTCTCATCAGCCATCCATATACGGATAGGTACGATAAAGCCTAATTTCTTGCGGAAAGCTATTTCTTCTGGCAATACTCTTGCAGCCGCCGTTCGAAGAGCAACCTTGTTCTGTTCCTCATTTACCTTATATTTAGAAGGCATACGCGATGCAATGTCGAATATTCTTGTATCCGTTAATGGCATTCTGACCTCCAGTCCTGCTGCCTCGCTCATTTTATCCACATTCAGGTAAATATCACCCTCAAGCCATATCTGAATATCCACATTGGACATCTTCGATAATGGGTCTAAGCCTTCCATTTCCTCGTACATATCCTTAACAAGATTGATCGGAAGTACATCTTCCTTATAGTTCTTAAGAAGCTTCTGCTTCTCTTCTTCCTTCATGATGTTTGTGTTGCCCACATAAAATGTCTTTAAGTTCTCACCGTAACGCTCTGCATTGCGATACATATTATAACCACCGAAAAATTCGTCTGCACCCTCACCAGAATAACATATCTTCGTATGCTCTGCCGTAGATCTACAACCAAGTGCAAATGCAATAGCTGATGCATCGCCAAGGGGCTGTTCCATATTGTACATAACATAAGGGACTATATCAAAATATGCCTCTGGTGTAATAAGACATCTTGAATTACCTCTTTTTAAGATATCCGCTGTCTGTTTTGCAAGTCCTGATTCATCAAAACGCTCCTCTTCATAACCGCATGAATCTGTCATTTCCACGTCAGACATTGCAAGTACGTACGAAGAATCTACACCACCAGATAAAAACGACTCTGCATACTCATCCTTCGTCTTAACCTCCGGCATAATGTTCTTCAAAGTCTCGTGCAACTCGTCAGCCCATTCTTCAAGGGATTTGCTGTCATCCGGATGAAATTCCGGTGTCCAGTATCTCACTATATCAAGCTTGCCATTCTGCCATACCATATAGCGACCCGGCAAAAGCTTCTTCACTCCTTTGAAAAATGTATCCTCGCCTGCACCATATGTAAGACTAAGATATATCTGCAACATATCCTCATTCAATTCCTTCACAAAGCCCGGTTGCTCCATAATCTGACGAATCATTGTTCCGTAAAGAAGCTGTCCATCAGCTGTCACATAATAGTAAAATGGCTTTGTTCCAAACTGGTCTCTCAAGCAAAACAACTTTTGGGTTGCATCATCCCACAAAGCAAATGCAAACATACCATGCATATGCTTCGCCATATCATATCCCCATGTCTCGTATGCTTTGACTAAAATAGCCTCTTCACGCTCTCTCCTTGCCAATGAAGAGTCTATAGAGAGTTCATTGCAAAGTGCTTCCCAGTTACGAATATGTCCTCTGTACTCTTTTACTGTAATCATGTATGTACCTCACTTTTGTATATTTATACCTTATCCGACTTCTTATTGGTTTTGCTTATATATTTATTTCCAATTAAAGGCAATATGTCCTCTATTATTTTAGCTACATGGTACACAGAGGTCAAGATAAAATGTGACTTTATTAATGACTTATATCTCTTCCCCATAACATTAAATTTCTACTTTTATTATTGTGCCTCCTTTAGTGCATTTTCAATTGCCTTCTTAATAACGTTACTAGAGTTTGTTGCACCACTTACTGCATCTACATCAATTTTTTGATTTGAAACCACATCTTCCAGAATACTTTCAGCCTTTTTACCCTGCTCATTTCGATGTTCTACTAGATGTATTGATATAATTTCTCCCTTTATAATTTCAACTTCTACTCTGGCATAGATATATCCCGCGTCGTACTCGCCATCGTATACTCCATCTTTAATATTTTCCAAATCTATATCATCAAAAGATATATTTGTCACCATATACTGATACTCTTTAAAATCAATAATATATGCCACAATATGCCCTATAATACATATCACCATAAGAACAGTCAACACTCTGTGCCACCATATTCTTTTCTGATTATCCTTTTTGATATGCATAAGGCAAATCAACAAGATCATAATAAGCATACTAGCTATTCCTGATACAATCACAAATATGCTTCTGTTTTTCAGTACAGGAACCACCCAAAGTATATGTAATACGCATAATGCAATCAAAAGCACACTTACTGGCTTATGTATTCGCATTAAAAGTCCATCCATTTTTTCAAAATGAAATTTTTTAGTTATTGCTTTTAAAGATAATATGCAAAAGCAAACAAGACATAAAATTCCGAGAACTATTCCCATATATTTACCATCCTTATCCTAATAGTAATCTAAAAAAATTTTTCAATTCTGCGTTTCATCCTCTTTGAAAGGGTCTTTTTACCCTGTCCTGTCCATACACACTTTCCTCCAAATCTCATTCCTGATGCCTTAAAAAATTCCTTCATACCTCTAATTGCACCTGTACTCTGTCCATATAATTTAGAAAATGGTGCTGGTGTGTTACACGCTGTAAACAAGATATATTTTTGCTTATTTGACAATCTTGCTTTTGGAAATGTTTCTGTTTCCTCTATAGCTACCCCTAAAAGTCGGTCAAACAAATTTTTGACTATGGCTGGTACATTTGCCCAATATACCGGTGCTGCAACAATCACTACATCACACCCTTTTAGTAAACGTGCAATTTCTTCTATATCATCCCTCTGTACACATTTTTGTGTTTTCATACAAGTACGACAACCATTGCAATAAGCAATATTCTTCTCATACAGATCAATGTAATCTATCGACCAGCCTTTTTGCCTCGCGATTTCCACAGCATAGTTAAGCATACTTCCTGTTGCACCACTTTTATGTGAACTTCCTAATATCGCAAGCAATTTCTTCGTCATCACACTTTTCTCCTCTCGTTCGCTATAGAATCATATAACATATCAAATCCATACATGAGAAATTCCATTTTTGATTTCTCCATACGTTGCCCTATATAGGCTTCTTTATTTGTAGCAATCTGAATGAGACCAGACAGCATCCCCCAAAAAGAAAATATTGTTGGCACAATATCCATATCTGAACGTATGTCACCAGATGCTATCCCATTTTTTAGAAAATTTGCCAACAAGTCATTAATCTGCTCACCAATCAAAAAGGTCTCTTTTTCTTCAGGCAAAAAATGAGTGGACTCAAAATCAATATTTATTGTTTCAAGTACCATATTGAAATAAAACGGATATTCTTCCTGATATTTCACTAAGGCTTGACAGATTTCTCTATAACGCTCTTTGGTACTATCACTCTGTTCCAATGCCATTCGTATGTATTCATATAATTTTTGCATACTTTCTAACACCAGTATACCTACAAGTTCTTCTTTATTTTTGAAATATACATATAAAGTCGCTTTACTATAACCCGATTCTTTCGCAATATCATTCATTGAAGTATTTTCTATTCCTTTTTTCATGAATAATTGCTCCGCCACCGTAGAAATAGCCTTTCTATGCACGTTTTGGGGTTCTTTCTTTCTTCTCGCCATGGTAATATAGCCTCCTTATAATTAAACCACTGGTTTAATTATAGAAATTTTATCTTATTTGTCAAGCATAAATTTCTATATCAAAGCACAAATTCCTTGCCTACAAAGCACATATAGATATCTTCTGTGAGACCATTTTTTTGACTATCGGAGAGTACTAAAAAAAGAAGAAACAACTTTTCCTTTTCATATAATCATTGACCAAATCGTCTATACAATTTATAATTAATACATACATGTGACAAAAAACTTATTTTATTTTCACTAAAAGAAAGGAGAAATTATACCATGGGACGTTTAGATGGTAAGGTTGCTATTATCACAGGCAGCAATTCTGGCGTAGGTGCTGCTACTGCAAAATTATTTGCTAAGGAGGGCGCAAAGGTTGTTATAAGTGCCCGTCGTCTTCCACAGCTTGAGGAGGTTGCCGAAGAAATCAAAGCGATTGGCGGCGAGGTTCTTATCGTGCAGACTGATGTATCTAAGAAAGAGGATGTGGAAAACCTTGTGTCAAAGACTGTAGAGGCGTTTGGCAAAATTGATGTATTAGTCAATAATGCTGGTGTTCTTGAAGCAGGTCTTAAACCAATCGATTGCTATGAGGACGAGGACTTGGAATGGGTTCTGGGAATCAACACAAAAGGAACTCTCTATTGTACAAGAGCAGTTGTTAAGGAAATGATGAAAAACAACTCTGGTTCCATCATCAACCTTGATTCTGTTGCTGGTCAGTTTGGCACAGGCGGTGCTTCATACGTTACAAGTAAGGCAGCAGTTATCGGTTTAACAAAGCATACAGCTCTCCGTTTTGCTGGAACTGGCATTCGTTGTAATTCAGTTAATCCAAGCTCGATTGCAACTCCTATGGCTAAGACAGACCCAGCTACACTCAATCAGGATATGTTTGGTCAGATGAGAAAACATATGAACTTATCAGTTCCTATCTGTATGCCAGAGGATGTTGCCAATATCCTGCTCTTCCTTGCAAGTGATGAGTCAAGAGCTATAACAGGTCAGATTATTGTATCTGATTTTGGAGCAACACTGTAGTTTTAATGTCAATCACTATAATATACAGAGATGCCATTGACTATAAAAGTCAACGGCATCTCCTTTTTATGTATTTTGTTTTTTCACCGTTCTTTTAAAACACACAATTCTGTAATTACCAATTCTACCTAATCACAACATAAATCTGTTCAATAACAATTCTTTTATCCTGCGACAAAATTGTATTGCGCACTATCCTTGAAATGTCTTCTATAATTTCTTCCTTTGATAGCTCATAATTAACACCAAGGCTGACTATATAATGACTGATTTTTTCATTAAGACAAAAATCCATTTCTCTGTAAGCCTTCTTCGACTTCATATGCACTTCAACCACCATCTTAAAATATGGTCTAAGCCCCATAAAAAAATGTGTTAGTGGGATAATATATGTTTTAGAACGAACTGACGAATATTTATCTCTCTCTTTGCATGCTTCCCAAAATTGCTCATTATCCAGATATGGCAGTTCTTCTATGGAGTACTTCAATAGCTCATGTATGTCCGTATTATCATACTTTCCATAAAAGATATCCCAAAATTCTTGATTATCTGCCTCTGGTTCTTTAACTTTTTTCTTAACTGCTTTATAAACCTGTTGTTCTGTAGTTTTTACCTTGCTCGCCTTATAGAAATCCTGCACATAGCACTTGTTATTATACACATATACCTTACATGTAAAATCCATAGGAATGTATGACGTAGGGTTATCAATATAGTTGCCTAGCTCCCATACCCTTTTCTCACTATCAACCTCACATTCGAGAGTCATAACGTATACGTATGCTCGCTTTACTAAGCTAATTCCACTTCTATTCCTTACATCTATACCCTTGATTTTGGCAGTATATACCTGCCCTTTTTCCATGGCAATCTTCTTCATATACTCATCAGGATACCATATCCACAATAAGCCTGCTTCAATTATAACAAATATTATAAAAGCAATAAGGAACTCTTTTAAAAACGAAGCAGAAATCCCATTGTTGCATATACTTTGGATAATAAATATGATGAATATAAACAGGCACAGATAATTTATGTATCTTGTCAGCTGTCGTTCTGTGTATAATCTTTCCATTACTCAACCACCTCCAAACTTACACCTTCATACCTATTAGTTTAGATACGAGCCTATAAACTTTTTATAAATCGAAACTTGAAAATTATTACATTTGCGTACAACCGCCTCTATGGTATCCCGACAAGTCTCTTCCACTTCTTCTTGCGTGTCCCCGAATATTCCATCTATCCACATCTTTAAAAAGCCTCTTTCATTTTGTGCATATGCATATTTATCTTCTCCGACCACTCTTAACTGTCCTAACAATTGTAGCTCCGTCAATAAGCTGACATTACACTGATAATAAAGTGGTGTTTCATACGGTAATCTGTTTTCAAGTTTTTTTCTGTATGATACACCAGCGTCACCATATGCAATAACCTTAAGTAATTCCTCATTTACTGTACTAGTGTTTGACATTAAATCACCAAGGCTCCAGCCCAAACCTATTGCCCAGCCAATAGGACCACATTTACTCAGTGCAAATGTAAGTGCAGCCGTATACGCACCTTCGCCTAAATCTCCAACAACCATCCCTATTTCTGAAATACTTCTTGCAAAATCCTCAGACAGTGCATAGCGGACATCTGTTGCTGCCAAAACTAACTCTGAATTATCACTATACAATATAATTGATTCCAGAAATTCGTCCAACTCAACGTATTGTATCATTCCAATATCAAGTGCCCCATACAAATCTAATGTCTCTAATACATCTGCACCTGTGCCAATAACTATTGTACCATATGAGATGACATTATTAAATGCATTTATAGCCTTCATTGCTGTTGTCACCTTTGACGGCATATTATTAATATATTGTCCCATTTTTTTCTCTAAATTCCCTATAAGCTTAGATGATTTTATAGCCTTTGAAGCTGCGGCATTTGCTGATTCTTGTTCCAACAATTGCACTTGAAGATTCAAGCATGTGGTATTAATCTCATCATTAAATTCTACTAAAGACTTATAATCTTCAATTGTTTTTAATGTATTCTTTAATGATATTAGTTTTTCTGCACTTTTTTCATATAAGCTTGCTGCTTCTGCATATCCACTTAATTCAAATGCCACATCATCAAGCACTAACGCATAATTTGTCAACTCTAGCATAATTTCATCAAGGTTTTCCATATACATATCCTTAATCGCTGCTACCTTTCCCTCCTCAAAAACTGCATCATTATACAATTCTATAAACTGTAAAAGTGCCTGCTTATAATCATTAACATATGTCCCTTTACCATTCAGCAATAGATTTCCAAAACCCAGCTGTGCTCTCAATACCCCGTCATCTAAATAATCTTTACCGAGCATAGACGCTATATAGATATCATCATAAAAAAGATAATCTACATCTATGGTTGATGCATTATATATAAATGGATTTGTTTTATTAGCTTTTTCAGCTGAATCTAAAATACCATCTTCATCAAAATCAGCTTCTGTAGGGTCTGATAAAATCTCAAAATAAACTCTGCCATACTTTTCTACAATTTCTATTTCTTTTCCATTGTTCAGACCATCTTTGTCATAATCTGCATTTTTCTGAATCTCATCATAATTACCTATGAATTCTGGAATCACACTACCTGTGGATAAGCGTAATGTTCCATTGCATATTAATTTTGTATAATAGTCTGAGATACCATCATCATTACTGTCTGTTGTGTAATCTACCGTTTCCTGCTTTATTGAATCAAGCTTATCCTGCAACTCTGATATTACACTAGCATAATAATAGCTTCCACCCGTTGCCTGTGATATTGTTTTTAGCAAATTCTCATCCACAGTTTGAATTCCAATGGTATATATAATTATATTATTATCAATCGCCTGCTGCACAAGCTCTTTATAGTATGCTTCGTAGGTTGTTGATGGTTCATCATAACCATCTGTAAACACTATAATCATATCATATCCAGACACCGGATTCTGAGTAAGCGTACTCACCGCCTTCTCTATTCCAGCATATATAGCTGTTAATCCATATGCAGACATTGAGTTCACAGATGCTGTTAGTGCATCTTTATCGCTAGTTAATTTACATCTTATGAACGCCTTATTTGTAAAAGAAATTAAAGCTCCTAAATCATTATCACCCAAAACATTTATAAATGACTTAATTGCTGTTTTTGTTGTTGATAGCTTTGTTCCACTCATGCTTCCTGATAAGTCCACAACAAAGGCAATATTTAAACTAGTTTCACCACCTCCTTCAACACTTGGTGCTTTGATTTCTTTCTCCCATACCTCCTCAAACTTTGTTTTGTTCAAAAGTAAATATGTTGAGAAATGAGATAGCTCTGCTGTTACATAGTTACTTTCTCCATCCCAGTATGTATCAATTTCCTCTAATTCGTGTGTCTCCTCGTTGTAATAATATATAACTGGATTAAATCCTTCTTCCTCTAAATAGCTTTCGTCAAAATAATACTTTAATGTAGCAGTTTCAAATTCTCCATCAATTACGAAATCATATGCACTTCCAAGGTATCCTGGTATTAATGAATTGATAAATACACCATCATTTTCGTGAATTCTCATCGCAAAGCTTGATGCTACTTCCCCACTGGCAAATAATTCAATTTCAGCAGCTGTATCAAGCCCCTGTTCTTTTTGAATGATACAAAAACTATTATCCCATGCATTTGCGTCATATTCTCTATCTATCTCCCATTTGTCATCTGCTCCATCACCATCAGTGTCCATGTTCAATGGATTTGTTTGATAGCTGTAGATTTCATCATAATCTGAAACTTTATCACCATCTGTATCTAAAGTGCAGCTGCTTGTTCCATATTGGCATTCTTCACTATTTGTCAATCCATCATTATCTGCATCCTCATCTCCATCTAATATGCCATCACTGTCTGTATCCACATTAGTAGCATCTGTTCCAATAATCCCAATCTCTTCGTAATCAGATAACCCATCATTATCGCTATCTACATCATTAATATCTGTACCATAAGCCCACTCATTATAATCTGTAAGACCGTCCCCATCCGTATCTTTTTCCAAGTCCATACTATACTAGCTTATAGTCAATTCGCCAGTGCTATTCCAATTACTTATTTTAACACAGTTTGTTCCACTATCAAAATCTTCATATGTCAAAACCACTGAACAATTCCACAATGTAAAATCGTTTCCTCTCCAAAATCTTAATTCCGTTGCACCTTCATCCTCAAATGTTATAACATAAGCATAAACATTTTCCGCCACTTCGATTTCAACTTTTTTAGGATTATAATATACTTTGTCAGCATCTGATATACTTATATTATTTCCATTATTTACCTCTTTAGAAGCCTCAGAAAAGTTGACATACATTATTGCATTATCATTTTTCCATGATGTAAACTCTGAAACATCTAAATACACAATATCCCCTGCATGAAAATATTTTTCCTCTGTTTCATCAATTTCTTCAATAGCCTCCCAATGTCCATATTCACTGCCATCTGCAAAATATGCATTGTTAAAATCTCTTCCACCTGCACTCCATGAATTCCACTGTATTGACTTGTCTGGGCTATAACGATTAAACGTTATGTTATATGCGCTTTGTGGAACTTTTACACTCCATGTGGTATCGTTCACTTTTGTCATCATATAGTGTTCATGTCCAGACGTGTTATCTACAAGCTCAATGACTGCGTTATCATCTCCAACCCACTTCTCCAATGTGTTGTCAATCAGATATAGAGTTGTGTATGTATCTGTCTCCTCTGCCTCAACTAGAAATGTCCCTAATCCGACACTTGTAACCAGAACTGTTATTGCCAATATAATTGACACTAGCCTTCTCAAATTTGTCTTATATAATTTCCCTTTCATGTCATTATTCGAATGGCAGAATACTTCCATTCTTATGTGTCCTCCTTAACTTTTGTCATTTATACCACTGTTTGCAACCAGAAGTATATATATGTAAATCTATAGATAAACAGCTTATGTAGTCGCTCTGGCTAATAGCCACTTAGCAAATATCTACATCTCATAATCTTAAGATGATTTTACAAAAAAATCTGTATTTTACAATACATTTTACCTAAGTGTATATCGTTTTTACCTAAGTGGTAGTTCTACACCATCTCCTTATCCCCAATTAACCCTTCCACCATTTTCCCAAAACAAAAAGCCACCGATTTAACGGTGACCTCCTCTTATGCATTAGCACTTTCGTACTGTCTATTTACATATGATTTTTTAAATTCTGGAAACCTACGCCTAGATATCTCAATATCATTTCCATCACTCATAAGTATCGTCTTATCTTCAACCTTTCTAATCTCATCCAGATTAACCATGTATGCGTTGTGACATCTAAAAAACCACTTTCCGTTTAGAGCTTGTTCAATGTCATTCATACTGTTACTACATCTTACAATGCCATAATGTGTATGCACCAAAATACAATGTTTCTCTGTTTCAATATAAATTATATTTTTCAAAATTATTTCTCGCTGTCCCTCTCCTACTGCATTTACCACTATTTTTTGGTTTCTACCCAAAATAATTTCTGCTGATTTAATAGCCTCAGCCATCTCCTCATCTAGGTTTGTTTTATCAATATATCTAAATGCATTAACAAGAAAACCTTTCCTACTCAACTCCAAATGAGTAGTCAATATGATATATATGCCATCTCTATTATACTCCCTTGCTTTAGAAATCGTCGTGAAACCGTCTATAATCGGCATCTCAATATCAACAAATGAGATGTCATAGGCTTTCTTGCTTTCTAAATATTTTTCACCGCTTTCAAAAATGTCTAACTCTATCTCTGCATTATTATAATGCTGATATACTATATTCTCAGCACATTCTCTCCAATGTTTGTCATCATCTACAATTGCTATTCTCATATTCCCTCTTTTCTGTGTAATTAAACAAAAGCGTTAATATAAACATATCATTCTTTATGTCAATATCCAACACACCATTATATTTCTCTATGCTGTCTTTTATATTTTCCAAACCGTATCCATGGTAATCTACATCCTCCTTATGAGTTATCATCTGTCCGTTACCAAACTGTCCCACGTTATTAAAAGAATTTTTGACAACAACGATAATATTCTTATCCGTATATCGACAATCAACAGTTATTATTTTCTCTTCTGTCTCTGTAGCAGCTTCCAAGGCATTGCTCAATACATTTGAAAACATTGTGCACAAATCATATGCATCTATAGCACAATCCTCTGGGAATCTACCTTTAACCTCCATTTTTACATTGTTTTGTAATGCTTTAGAATAATATTGATTGATAATCGCATCCACTATTCCATTCTGAACAGTGATTATATTTCCAAAGCTCTCTATCTTGATATCAATTTTTTCGAGATATCTATCAAATTTGTCATATTGGTGATCCTTTGCCATATTTGACAACATTTGCATGTGATTTCTCAAATCGTGTCTAAACTTCTTTGTCTCTATTTCTCTCCTTTCCAGATATTCATAATGACCTTGCTGCTCATTTAAATATTTTTCAATAATTTGCTTTTTTTCTTTGTATACATTCCTTTGCATAAATAGAAGAATTACCGCACCTAATTGTAGGAATATGCCTAATATTACAAAGATAAATGCCATCGAATATAGCACTCTGTAAAATCTTTGATGCTCATTTACTGTCATAAGCGCTATAACCATAACAACAAAAGTATCAGCCACTGCTAATAATGTAAACAATAACAAGTTTGCTTTTCCAATTGTTTTAATACCTTCACAATACTTTTTGTTATATATATTCCCAAATATGAAAATAATAAATAAAGATACAAATGCCGCAATTAACTTAGTAATTTCATTATTTTTGTAATTACATAAATCAACTGTTGTATCAACTAATACAACGGACATTAAGTCCAGCATGGAAGTTATTAAAACAATCCATATAGCATACATAACTAAACTAGTAATTTTCTCTTTGTAAAATACGCTCATTATTATAATTATTGATAGCAAATATACAATTGTCCCAATGACTTTGTTATCACATAAATATGTAATGCATGAACTCAATGCCGTAAATATCACTGAAAATACTACTACAATCTTTTTCCTATTGTTGTAACGCTTTTCAAACATAAAAAACATATTACACAATAATATTATCTTTATTAAATGAATTATGTCTGTTACCACATAAACAGCAAGTGACATTTTCTCCTCCTCCGTACTAAAAAATAAATTTTGCTATGACTAAAATATAGCAAATTTTTCCTTACTACGGAAGAGAAAATGTCTGTATTTTATGTCTTATCTATACCAAGAAGCAAATAATTCAAATAAGATAGTAAACACCCCTTGTCCTTTCCGTATATACTATTGTATTGTCCAGACAAGTACAGAATAACTCTTCTTTAAAAAAAGTAAATAGTTTTTACCTAACTGTAGGTCTTTTTTACTCAAGTGGTATATTTTTTGTCATAAATAAGGGGAGATCTCTTCGTCTCCCCTGTCCCATAACATATCTTGTTTTTATAATTCTTTAAATAATTATCCTTTCCCAATGGTCACACTCATGCTTTAACCTCTCTACCCAATATATGTAATCTTCGACATGTCTGGCTCATGAGGCTTTCCTTCAGCATTTGTAGGATATCCCACTAACACTGACATACCAAACTCATATCCTTCTGGTATAAGCTTTTTCTTGTATTCTTCGCCTTTATCTGTTGTAAATACAAGCTTTGCCAGTCCACATATAACATTACCCAGTCCTAATGCTGAAGCTGCCAATGCGATATTCTCTGTTACAATACCACAATCCAAATCAGTATCTGGCTTCTTTGCTACTATAAACATACATGGCGCATTGTAAAAAAGCTTACCACCTCTGCCCATAATTCTCTCGTATGTAGATTTATCCTCCATTTTTGAAAGCATGTCCATAGTGGTAGCATCCATATCCTCCATAAGAGCTTTATCCTGAATAACAATAATTTGCCAAGGTTGCAGGTTCATAGCACTAGGTGCCTGAACAGCTGCAAGAGCTATAGACTTGATTTTCTCTGGTTCAATTGGTGTGCCAGTGTAGCTACGACATGAATAACGTGTCTCGATATTTTGTAATGTTTCAATCATGATTTTATTCTCCTTGCCCATATTAATAAATAGCTTTATTGCACAATTAATGTGTATATATATTGTACACACTGATTCTATA
Organism: Lachnospiraceae bacterium; assembly: GCA_017408025.1. Lineage (GTDB taxonomy): Bacteria > Bacillota > Clostridia > Lachnospirales > Lachnospiraceae > SVEL01. Next base: position 26,646 of record JAFQVJ010000007.1, on the reverse strand, counting down.
CTCTGCAATTACTTCATCCAGATTTTTTTCTCTCTATTTCTTTCAACATATCCCTACTTCGATATCATAAAGAATTCCTCAAACATATCAAATGTAAGCTCATAACCCAAGTCAGTCGACACTACTTCTACTATATATATAGAAGTTTCCGAATTATTATATGCAGCGTATATTTTCTGATGGTGCACACCGTCATCAGTGTCAGTATACCTTGAGATAATATAGTAGCATACCGCACCGTCCACTGTAGCAGATTGAACCTTCATATCGTTGCCTAATGTGTTTTCCCAGCGTGCCTTACTCTGAATATAGCTCTGAGCATTTTCATAGTCCTCTGTATCTCTTAGATAGCAGGACACACTGATGTCATAATTTTCGTCAAAGAAGTATTCATACCCAAAATATTCCCATGTGCCACAGGCAGACGAGTAAAAGCCCTCTGGGACTTTGTATGTGACACTGTCATCACCAAACTCCAGTGTACTCTCCGTTTTAGCTCCGTCTGGCTCCATATTTTCTGCCTGTTGCACAACAATATCATCAAGTGTAGAATTTGGCTTATCCGTCTTCTTTGCACTAGTTGCCATACTTGCAAACACCTTCAATATATCTTCATCCGTAAGCTTATCTGACTGCGCTACAAACTGTGTTCCTATGGTACTATTAGTACTTCCCACTTGAGTGTAGATAAGATATATTTTTTCACCATTTAAATCAACAGAAAAATATATATAGTCTTTTCCATCTACCTTAACTTCCTTCACGTCCTGTACAACTGTTGCACCTGCCGCAATGGACTTATCAGTGAGCGATTCCCTATTAGCCACTATTTCTGTATACGGCATATCTTTTACCTTAAAAATCATCTGAAATACATCATCAAACTCTACTATACAGCCAGCTTGATCATTATAAAAGCAATAATAAGCTGATGGGACAAATATCTCATAACCATCTACTACTATATATATGCCTTCGGTATTTCCCGAATTTCCAATAGTCATTTTACTATCTGTAGTTTCATTTTCGCCCGTTGTTTCACTCTCGCCTGCCGTTTTATTTTCGCCCGTTGTCCCATTTTCGCCCATTGTCTTTTTTTCGCCCGTTTCTTGCCCATCATCCGTAGTTTTTTTCTCATCGCCCGCTGATATAGTTGTCTGTTTCTCTACCTTATCATCTCTGACTTTCTCATCATCATCACTGCACAGAAGCACTACCACCAATATGCCCAGTGCCACCATCAACACCACTAAGGTAGCTATCACTCCAATTATCCATTTATTATTTTTCATATTTACAATATCTCCTTGTTATCCTTCTTTTTCGTTACCCTCTTTCTAATCCTTATTGTTTTCCACTCAACTATGAATACAATAAAGAATATAAGGAATACAATCCCGATTACAACTGGAAGAATTAGTGTCTTCGTATAATATTCAAAAGAGATGTCCTTGGATTCTCCATCATTATAGCAGTTGATATAATCACCTTCACTTAGCCCTGGGATATCCAACCACACTACATCCTTATATATCTCTCCGTCCAGCGATAACCCTAACACCTCTGCTTTGGTATACTGCTCGTATATTCGTGCTATACAGACTGGCTGACGATCCATATTTTCCACATCTGATACCTTTGACGAGAAGAGCTGTCCTGCAAATACAAATGCACATATACACAGTATCCCGCTGATCAATGCACATATTAAGCAGGTTGTATACCTGTAAATAGGGATAATTCCCTCATCCGCCTTTTCTTCCTTACTTGATTTTTCAGCCGCATCAGCTTCCTCTATTTTTTCGGTAGCCTCCACAACTGTACCTTTGATAAGATAATCCATACTTACCTGATACAGCTCTGATAATTGAATTAATTTTTCTACATCTGGTAACGTTTTACCAAGCTCCCACTTTGAAATAGACTGACGGCTAACCTGTAACTCCTCTGCCAGATTTTCCTGTGTCATATTATTCTTGCTTCTAAGCTCCAATAATCTGTCACCAACCGATTGATTACTTATAACTTTTTCTTCATTCATTATTCATTTACCATTGCCTTTCCGGGTGCATGCAACCCGTGCTTATGTATTTAACAAATCCCACTATTTTTTTCTAGCAATTTGCCTTGTCAATTGTGCACCCATAAGTTGCATGTGCGTATTTTCAAGGCTTTCGGGATATTATTTAATTTGATTTAATTCATTTAAAAGTATCAAAGAAACCCAACATAGTCTCTATCGTTCTCAGACGCATTAGATTATGTTGGGTTTCATATTATACCATATTTTGCTATTCACTAAAATAACTTTATAGATTTTTATCCTAATCTTAGAACTGATTACATCGTTGCTCTATGTATGCGTTGCTTTTCGAAGAAGGAATCCACCTCCTGAACTATCTGCTTTGGTTCCATTGTTTTTAGCAGATATCCCTCTGGCTTCAATTCCATTACCTTCATGATACTCTCTCTGTCGTTCTTACTTGTCAGAAATATTACAGGCACGTCGCAAAATTCTGTTTCTGTTCTTATCATTTCCAACACCTGACGGCCGTCTACAACTGGCATCTCATAATCGAGCAGCACTAAATCAGGTCTGTTAGTTGCAAGATACTTGATTGCCATAGCACCTGAGTTAGCCAGAATCACCTGATATTTATCCTCTAGCCAACCCTTCACATTTCTGAGCATAGCGCCCGAATCATCTACAACCAGTATTTTTTTCTTTACCTGTTTTCCATGCTTTTTTATAAACTCATCCATCACCTTAGCTGAAACCTTCACATCTATAGGTCTTTGGAATATGTCCTGAAGAATATGTTCAGGTATGATGTCGTGCAATGCAGATACATCCTCTCCCATGTAGAATATTGGTATATCCTCCTCCACTGCCTTGTCACGCAGATACACCAATTGCTGTGTCATTCCACTTGCTTCACTCTCCATATACAACAGTACAGCTTCAAAGGAAGCCTTTTCCTTTGAAATCTGCTGTATGTCAAGGTCTACTGATACGGTATTATAGTTAAGCTCCTTTAACTGTTCCGTTACATTTCTTACGAGAAAACTGTTCTGTTCCATTACTACTAATATATTCTGCATTTTGTCTTGTCCTTTCTGTAATTATTCGTGCATCTTATACCCTTTATCTTCGTCCATAAGCCTCATCATAATATCTGCTATCTCAGGGTCGAACTGGCTTGCTTTTCCTTTTTCCAGTTCTTCTCTGACAACATTTTGCGGCAACACATCTCTGTAGCTACGCTTAGATGTCATGGCATCATACGCGTCGGCAACACCTATAATTCTCGCAATTTCAGGGATTTCATTTCCCTTTAAATGGTCAGGATATCCCTTACCATCATATCTCTCATGGTGCCATCTTGCACCTATGGCAATGTCTGGTATCTCTGATATCTCATTTAAGATATTTGCTCCGATGGCTGGATGTGTCTTAATAATTTCATATTCCTCGTCTGTCAATCTTGATGTTTTATTAATGATTTCCCTTGGAACACCTATCTTTCCAATATCATGGAGCAATGCCGCATACTGGAGCTGTTCCAATTTCTCACCTGTATAGCCCATCCGCTTGGCAATCATCACCGAATACTCGGCAACTCTTGTTGAATGTCCGTTTGTGTAGGAATCCTTTGCGTCGATGGTATTTGCAAGGGCGTGCACCATTTGCAGGGACATTCGCTCCACCTTCTGGCGACGTCTCTCAGCCACATCTGTCTGTTTTTCTACCTCCTGCTTCAGATTCTTTTGAAGATAAGAAAGTTCAAGAATTCTGCGGATTCTCTGAACAGCCACAGCTTTTCTAAACGGTTTCTTTATAAAATCTATAGCACCCTCACTAAAGCCCTGTACTTCTGTATTCTCATCCTCATCAGATGTCAGGAACACAACTGGTATATCTGAATACTCTGGATTTTCCTTCAATGCGTGGATAACATCATGTCCGTCCATACCAGGCATATGTACATCCAGAAGTATTAAATCCGGTGTCTGCTTCTTCAACAACTCCAATGCCACTTTTCCCGAATTTGCTGCAATTACACTATACTCATCATGCAACATACTTGTAACCGCTTTAGTATTTATCTCATCATCATCCACAAGCATAATTAGTGCAGCAGGCTCCTGTTTTTCTGTTTCTAGCTTCTCACACAAGGCTTCTGTCATATTCATAACATCTTCCATAGCCACATCTGACACATAGGCACTGAGTTGCTCAAGCATAGCTTGCATATCACTAGGGAATGCATAACCTTCCAGTTCCTTCATGGCACTGTCAGCCTCATCTAAATCAAAGCTATCCATGGCATCATGGAGTCGCATCAACGTCTCCTGCATTCTTTCATAGGACACCTGCTCCTGCCCATCCCGTGCTGTTGCTCCATATTCCGCCAGAATCTCCTTGTAGCTTCTGTACAATTTAAGTACCTCTGGCGAACGTTCCTCTATTTGCCTCTGTTCCTCAGCATTTCCCAACTGCTCCATCTGATAAAACAGCTCTGACAGTTCCATAGCACCTATCATTCTGGCTGTATTCTTTAAAGCATGTACCTCTATTGTATAATCACGGAGCATGCCATCAGCTAGGCATTTCTCCAATTTTGTACTCTTCGGTTCAATAAGCTTGTAGAAATCTCCAAGTAGCTCTATGAATAATTTCTTTGAGCCGCAATTCTTTATTCCTTCTGGTACATTCAAGCCTTGAATTTCAGGCAATTTTTCCTCATCCGCATCGGACGGTTGGATAGCTTCCTCTTTGCTTTCTATCATAGTCACAAGGTCCTTTGGCAGCCATTTTAAGATACATTTTTTAATTTCCTCGAATATAATAGGCTTTGCAACGAAATCATCCATTTTTTCCTGTATAAACATCTGGCGCGCCTCTTTTGTGGCATTGGCTGACAATGCTACGATTGGCAACTTGCCAAGCCCTTCATCCTCAAGCTTTCGTATCTCTCTAGTGGCTTCTATACCATCCATGACAGGCATCATATGATCCATGAAAACAATGTCATATGTCTTCTCTTTAACCATATTAAGAGCCTCTTTTCCATTATGAGCAGTATCTATCTGCAGCTTTAATGGCTCTAGCAGTCCTACTGCAACCTTCAGGTTCATGTCATTGTCATCTACCACAAGTATTCTTGCATCAGGTGCTATAAACTGCAGCTGCTGTTCCTCTGCTTTACGCTCTGACTTCACTTCGGTTGCCGGTGTTGCATCCAGCACTTTCTGTGGCACTGTAAAACAGAACTTGCTTCCCTCTCCGTATGTACTCTCCACACCAATGCTTCCATGCATCAGCTCTACAAGCTGCTTTGATATAGCAAGTCCAAGTCCCGTTCCTTCTTTATAATGATTTTTCTTTGTATCTACCTGCTGGAAGGAACCAAATAATTTTCCAATGTCCTCCTCCTTGATTCCCTGCCCAGTATCTTCGACCAAAAATGTCAGTTCTATATTATCTTTCTCCAATGGGTTAATCTTAACCGAAAGCTTCACATGCCCGCTGTCTGTAAACTTTATTGCATTATTCATAAGATTTATAATAATCTGTCTAAGACGTTTTTCATCACCAATAAGCTTGGCTGGAAGTATTTTATCAATATCATACACAAGCTCTATCTTTTTATCTCCTATACGATTCAGGAAAATCATAGATAAATCGTTAAGCATGGTCATTGGCTCGTATTCTTCCTCCACAATATCCATCTTGCCGGATTCTATCTTAGAGAAATCTAATATGTCATTAATAATGGTAAGCAGTGCTGCTCCTGAGCTCTTAATGTTATTAAGATACTCTCTCGTCTGCTCTGAATGTTCTTCTCGCAAAAGTATTTCTGTCATGCCCACAATTGCATTCATCGGAGTTCGTATCTCATGGGACATATTTGACAAAAATGCAGATTTTGCTTCGTTGGCAGATTCTGCTTTATCCTTCTCCATTTCTACCTTCTGCATTTTTAAGGTTTTCTCATAATAATAGGAACGCTTGTTGCCCTGCATAATCAGGACAATAACTGTAATAGTCAAAATAAATGCGGTAACCCCCATGAGCCACATATTATTTTTTATTGCTTCAGCTAATGCACTATAGATATTGTCTTTCTTTTCTGTAGTCGGTACGAAAAACAGTGTATTGGAATAAAACATCAACAATACACCTACTGCACACAGCAGAAAAAACTCCCATCTTCTCAAGTGACGGTTCTTCAACTCTGCCCGAAAATTTCTGCGCCATTTTCTTCCTTCAATGTAGAATAAAAACATCAGCAAATACATAATTCCATATATAGCAAAGCAATATATTACTCTCACATTTTCTGAAAATTGTAGCAATACAGGTGGCATCACCAAAAGTGGAACGGCAATTCCATCTATTATGCCTGTAACTGGTATAAACAGAAAAAAACCGCGTATGCGGTGCTTGTTTCTGGCAAGACTGATATTCAAACCACCCGCTATCATTGTTATAACCGTGGCAACCTCATCATCAAACAAAATGCGTGAGAATAAAACCAAAATAATACACCCCATATAATACTTTCGCTGTTTCTCAGGTTCTAAACAGGGCTCCAGAAATACATATCTTTCCACCAAAAAAATACTTATAATCATAAATAATGCTTCCAACGCGAAGCAGACCTCTGAAAAAATCTCAATCATAACTTTATCACTCTCTATCTTAAATTTTTTACACGATTTCAACAAAAATATATCTATACTCCATTATACTTCCACCCACCCGTTTTTACAAGAAAAAAAGACTTAGCATACAGATTTTCATCTATTATGCAAAGCCTTTTGACACTTGAATCCTATATTATGTAATACCACTCTTCACTTTGGAATACTTCCGTAGTATTTCGACTAGCGCTGTTTCGCTGCTTGTATTCCAACTCCAGATTTTTTATACTAACTCTTGTATTTGCCGGAATAGACGCTGTTATAAAGGCATTACCACCAATAACAGAATCATGACCTATGACAGTTTCTCCTCCGAGAATTGACGCACCAGCATATATAGTCACATTATCCTCTATAGTAGGATGTCTTTTCTTTCCATTAAGCTTTTGACCTCCTCTGGTAGATAGAGCTCCTATAGTCACTCCCTGGTATATTTTTACGTTATCTCCAATAATTGCAGTCTCTCCTACAACTATTCCTGTACCGTGATCTATGAAGAAATACCTACCAAGTGTTGCTCCCGGATGAATATCAATTCCCGTTACAGTATGGGCATACTCCGTCATAATTCTTGGCAAAACAGGCACTCCTAGCAGGTATAACTCATGCGCTATTCTGTTTACCATGATTGCAAACAAGCCTGGATAGGAGAATATAATCTCCGGCTTATTGAATGCAGCTGGATCTCCTTCGTAAGCTGCGTCCAGATCAGTCTGAATAAGCTCTCGAATCTTAGTCAGTCTATCCAAAAACTTTAAGGATAACTGTTCTCCCTCGTATAGCAGCTCAGCCTCATCCTTTCCTGCATATTGTGGCAGATACTTTATGACGATAGCAATCTGTTTGCTGAGATTGTACACCACATCCTCTAGCTGCATCGACAGATTATTTCGCACCGTATATATACGATAACTTTTATTCTTAAAGTAACCTGGAAAAATAATATTTCGTATCTGTTCTATTATTTTGATGATGTCTTCTTTATTGGGATGAATAAAGTTCTCGACAACGTCGATATCTCTACCGTGTTCATAATCCTCTATTAGTTTTTCAACGAGATTGTTTACGTCATTTTCAAGTCTATGTGCCATTATCCTGTCTGCTCCTCTTTAATTAACTCTTATTCACCACTAAATAATGGAGTAGATAAATATCTGTCTCCTGAATCTGGCAAGAGAACTACAATATTCTTTCCCTTATTCTCTGGTCTGTTTGCAAGTATAGTTGCTGCCTTTAAAGCTGCACCTGAAGAGATTCCCACTAATATTCCTTCGCTTACGGCAAATGCTCTTCCTTCCTCAAATGCATCTTCATTTTCAATTGTGATTATCTCATCATATACCTTTGTGTTCAATACATCTGGAACAAAGCCTGCTCCAATTCCCTGAATCTTATGAGGTCCTGGTTTTCCTTCTGAAAGTACAGGGCTCGCCGCTGGCTCTACTGCCACAATCTTAACATCAGGATTCTTCTCCTTTAAATATTCTCCAACACCTGTTATTGTTCCGCCAGTACCAACGCCGGCAACAAAGATATCAACCTTTCCATCTGTCTGATCCCAGATTTCTGGACCTGTTGTAGCTTTATGAACAGCTGGATTAGCTGGATTAACAAACTGACCTAATATAACTGCACCTGGAATAGATTCCTTCAACTCTTCAGCCTTGGCAATAGCGCCCTTCATTCCCTTTGAACCGTCTGTAAGCTCTAGCTTGGCTCCGTATGCTTTTAAGAGATTTCTTCTCTCAACACTCATTGTCTCTGGTAATGTTAATATAGCCTTGTATCCCTTTGATGCTGCAACTGCTGCAAGACCAATTCCTGTGTTACCTGATGTTGGCTCTATAATTGTTGCGCCTGGCTTTAATATACCCTTCTTCTCTGCATCCTCAATCATAGCCAATGCGACACGGTCTTTAACCGAACCTGCCGGATTAAGATATTCAAGCTTTGCAAGAATTGTTGCCTCTGTTGCATTTGCCTTAGCAGCGTAACGACTTGCCTTTAATAATGGTGTTTCTCCAATTAATTCTACTGATGACTCAATTATTTTACTCATATTCTTCTCTCCTATTTTCTTTTCCTACCAACTTGGTAGATTTTATTTTTCTTTATTTTACCTTCGGAGTAATTTGCTGTCAACAATATATATTTTATAGCCTGTTATAACTTCAGCCTATACCAAACCTGATTTTGCGTAAAACTTTATCACCAAACCCGTCCATCTGCATCAAAATTCATTTCGTTATTCCATTCCTTATAATTTTGTTGGGACTCTGTTCTCTCTCTATAAGAATCTATTTGTTGCTGTTGCAGCTTTTTCTTTATATCCTGCTCATAGGTATCATCATCTTTCTTCTCATCAGGATTATCTTGTGGAGCATTACCACCGTTAAACGTGGTTTGCTGTTTCTTCTCCAGTTCATCAATCAATTGATCTATCTCTCTTTTCAGTTGTTCAGCAGTTTCATTGTGACCATCGCCATCATCAGTAGCGCATCCATCCTCAAGCAATATACCTCTTGCCTCTTTTAATTTTGCGATTGAAGCCTCAAGCTTTTCTTCATTTGCATAGTCCTCACCCAGTGTTTTTATCATGGCTAACGCCAGATTAATCCTGACAGAACATTCCCGCTCCTGGCTTGGATTTAAATCAAGTGCTGTTTGATACTCCTCAATGGCATAGTCATATTCCTTATTCTGATAATGAATATTTCCCATATTGTAATGTGCCAGATAGGGCTGAACCCAATTACAAAATAATAGAGGATCCGTATCCGAGGAATAATCATTATCGTTATATTTATCAATAAGGCATTCATTATAAATATAGCTGAAGGCAAGCTTAATGCACACTATCAGCATTATAAGGTACACACATGCAATAATTTTTTTCTTCACCTTACCCTTTTCCTCCCCTATATTTTTCTTTTATAATAGAAATAGTCAAAAATCAACAAGAGCATTAATGGAATAGCAAAGAAATAATAGGTTTCCATATATCCCTTTTTGCTATCGCCTTCGCTGTATGCCGCATTGTCGCCAATTCCTGATAGCAGCTCGTCTATTTCATCATCAATTTGAGACTGCCCTGTCATGTGAATGTAGTCAACATCCAAGTCAGAGGCTATCTGCTTTAGATTATCTTCATCAATTTTAGAAATAGCCTTTACCCTGTTATAGTCGTCATCATAATAATAAAGATATTCTGGTGCTTCCTCATCTCCCACATACTTAAGTGGTCTCATAGCCCCACCCTTTGTTGTTCCATAACCTAACACCGCTCCGGCATCTACGTATTCTTCCAATTCGCTGTAGGATTTTAGGTTTTCACTGTTTACTATTTCTCCATCACTTATAAAGAAAATAATTTTATATGTCTCTCTTTCATTTTCCAGTATACCAGCCATCTGCGACATCACATCGTTTAGAGACGTACCATTTGCATAGTATTCTGTCTGCCCGTTTAAGACCTCTATAGCTTGCAGTGCCATATTATAATCGATTGTATATGGCATCGTTCTCTCAACTGAATTGCCAAAGGTCACTACTGAAAATGATGCTCCCGGAAATTGCTCCATTATGTATCTGCAGTCAGCTTTGACTGCATCAATTCTTCTTCCCGCGCCATCATAATCCTCAGCAAGCATACTTATAGTATTATCTACCACGAACAATATATCAACATTGTTGGACATATTGGTAACATCTTTTCCAGCAACCATTATTCTTAAATTAACTACAAATAAAAGAATAATAATCAATATTTGCCTTATGTAATTAAATGTGCCTTTTCTCTTAAAAAACAGCAACACTATACATATTATTCCCATAATCCAAACTGGGATAATTGGATTTATTATCATAGCTTTACCTTTCTACTTAATACAAAATATACGCCTGCGAAAATAACCATACATATAAATACTATCTGTGGCTGATCATATATTATAGTCTCTATTTTGTTCATTACTGAGTCTTCCGTTTTTTCAATGTCATCAATCAGATGTTCATATGCTTTGGATGATGTACTTCTATAGTATTTTCCTCCCGTGCTCTCAACAGAGCTCTTAAACGCCTCCTCATCAACAATATTGTCTGGCCCAATTGCAAATACTTTTACATCATTCTTACCACAAAGTCTTGTAGCTTCATCAAGTGTTACATACGGTGTTCCATTAAGTTCATTATCCGTTGTAAATATAATAAGTCTTGAACGCTCTGTATTCTCCGTCAAATCCGGGAAATTGTATAAACATGAAGCTAGTCCGTCTCCTATGAGTGAGCTTGCAGTCTCACTTAATGTTCCATCATATTTGTAATAGAACAACTCAAAATCAAAATCATCGGATGTATAATCATAGTCACTTTCTTCCATTTCCATACTAACTTTTAGGGATTCCTCAAGCTTATCCAAAGTTTCCAAGACATACTCATAATCGTTTGTAAGTGGAACCAAAAGGACTGATTTAGCGTTGAAAATTGTGATTCCAAAACGCTCTCCATCCAGCTTTTTAACAACCTCTCTCAGCTGTTCACACATTTCCAAATTAAGTTCATCCATTGAGCTTGAAATGTCCATGCACAAAAATATATCTCTGTTTCTAAGCTCTGTATTAACCTGCTCCACCTTTGCCGGCCTTGACAAAAGAACAAAACCACACCCAATAGCAAGCAGAAGGCTCACAAGCGCTGATGTACCAAATATTCTATATTGTCTTTTTAGCTTCTTATAGAGCTCTGTCTCCTCAATAAGATCTATATTAGCGACCTTTTTTCCTTCTCTGTAAGTCGATTTTCTGCTAAGTCTTAAAAGGAGTAATATAATTAAAACTACGATTCCAATATACGAAATCCAAGGATATATCAATTCCATTCTTCTACAACCTTCCTTGCTTTAGTAATTGAACTATATATATCACCATTTTTATCTATGGCGAATTCAGGTGCATAACATTCACTTATAACAGAATACAGACCAGCTATATTCGTTCCCTTGATTTCCTGTAATGTATAATTGTGAACCTTTATACCTGTTGCCTCATACACAAAATGTCTCGTAATCTTGCTAAGCTCCTGATACGCCTTTCTGTTAGATATTTTTTTGTCAAAGCACTTTCTTTCCAGATTATTTAGCAATCCACAGTACTTTTGCTTTATATTTATACGATTCTGGACAGTCATTTCCACTTTAGGTCTGGTTGTCTCTTTTTTACTCACTTTAATTACAATAAAGAGACCAAGAGCTACTATGGATGCTATCACAAATATTGCTACAACAACAATTATAATGACTGAATAAGAATGCATATCCTGTAATTCAACGGTAATTGGCATACTTGTGTCCTCCCAGCAATTCAATTATTTTATCTACAACTTCCTCGTCCCTATCTATACATGTGCTTACAATTCTGTTTTGCATAAGCTTTTTAGCATTGTCTGCATCCAGGTTTTGCTTGATACTCTGCTCCATATTAATTAGCTCCTTATTCTCAGATATAAAGTCTGGAATATACATGTCCTTATCCACATCAAATGCCTTACCGTCTGTAAGCTTTGCATCATCAATGCTGACAAAGAGTACATTATGCTGATAAACCAGCTTTTTTAAGGTGTTCTGACTAATATTGGCAATACCCATAGCATCCGTCACCACAAAGATAATCATTTTTCTTTTAATATTTCTCACTATGTACTCAAGTGTTTTCTCTATATCTGTTTCATAGTTATCAAAGACTTCCCGGTCATATTCTGTAAGTATCCTTTCGATATTTTCTATTCCTGTCCTCAATGGATAAAATTGAATCTTCCCATTTCTATTGTAAATAGCACCTACATTGTCACCGTTTTTTGCCGCAAGATATCCGATAACCCCACCTGCATTAAGGGCAATATCCTTCTTGACCTGCATCCAGTCCGTATGGGCAGACATACTCTTTCCAGTGTCAAACACAACCATTATATTGTGCTTTTTCTCTGCAATATATCTTTTAATCAGAACCTTTCCGCTTCTGGAAGTCGCTTTCCAGTCAATATCCCTTATACTGTCACCAGGAATGTATTCCCTTAGATTTTCAAAGTCCAGACCATTTCCCTGATATATTGATTTAAATGAGCCATCAAAAATATTGCTTGTCTTTTTATTGGCGCAAATACTTATCTTTGCTCTTATTTTTGTTACATAGTTCATCTTCATGGCGTTTGAATCGCTCCTAATATGGCATTAATAATAGTTTCCTGACTGACATTGTCTGCTACAGCTGCATAATTAAGTGTTATACGGTGTCTTAATACACTGTGCATTAAAGCCTTTACATCATCTGGTGTAACATAATTTCTGCTATACATTATAGCCATAGCCTTTGATACCTCCATAAGTGCGATTGCACCTCTTGTACTTGCCCCCATAGTCACATACTCTGCCAATTCAGGTGCTATAAACATCTTTGGATATCTGGTTGCATTTATAATGGATATTATGTATTTTTTGATGGAATCATCCATGTACACTCTCTTTACAAGTTGCTGCAGGAACACCACATCAGACAATTGAACGACCGATTCCTGGGAGTTAAATACTTCCTGCTCGATTCTGTTCAAAATCTCAAATTCGTCATTCATATTTGGATAGGTCAGCTTTTCCTTCAGTAAAAATCTGTCCAACTGGGCTTCCGCCAACAAATATGTTCCTTCCTGTTCAACAGGGTTCTGCGTTGCAATAACAGTGAAAACATCTGGCATCTTGTACATAGTTCCACCAATAGTAACCTGATGCTCCTGCATTACCTCCAGCATAGCACTTTGTGTTTTAGCACTTGAACGATTTATCTCATCAAGCAACACGAAATTTGCATATACTGGTCCAAGCTTTGTCTCAAACGAGTTGGTTGAATAATTTAAGACCTGAGTACCAATGATATCACTTGGCAACAAATCTGGTGTACACTGAATTCTTGAAAATGTACCACTCACGGCCTCTGTTACTGTTTTAGCTGCTGTCGTCTTCGCAAGTCCTGGTACTGATTCAAGTAAAATATGACCATTACACATGAGAGTTGCAAACAAAGCTGTTCCAAGGTGCCCTTGTCCCACCATCTTTTTATAATAATAATCTCTCATCTTGATTAATATTTCTCTGCTTTTTTGAATTTCCTGTGGGGTTATTTTTTCAATATTAGCCATCTTATATCTCCTTTATCTCCAAATCTCCTTTTGGGGCTCATGACCCATGCCTATATATATAGCAAATTCCTGAAATTATTTCCAGTAATTTGTGGTGCCAATTGGTACACCCTTATATCATAATAAATATTGTTTTATAATTCAATGAAAAAAACCCAGAAATTCTTGAATTAGAGAACTTCTGGGTCTATTTACATTATTTTTAAAACATCTTGTTAAATTACAATCTAAAATATTTCATTGTATCAGACAGTTCATCTGCTATTTGCTTCAAATTCAGTGCGCTATCCTCAATTTTCTTAAATGTATTCGCAACCTCTACTGTCTGTGTACAGGTCTGCTGGGTACCAGCTGCATTCTTCTGAGCAATTTCTGACAACTCTTCCACCGTCTGGATAATTTTATTTCTAGAATCCTCCAATTGAACTGTTGTCGTTTCAATCTGCTCAATACTTCTGATGGAACTACTGATTCCCGTCATAACCTCAGATACGATTTTCTCTGTTTCCATCATATTTTTACTCTGATTGTCAATAATCTCCTGTACGTGACGCATGGTTTCTACTGCCACATCAGAATTGTTAATTAACGTACTTGTAATTTCCCCAATGGTTTGACTTGATGCATTGGATTGCTCTGCCAGCTTTTGAATCTGGGATGCAACTACCGCAAAGCCTCTGCCACTTTCCCCTGCTCTCGCCGCCTCTATGCTTGCATTCAGACTGAGAAGATTTGTCTCTTCTGCAATGGAAGTAATAATCTCTGTAGCTGCTTTTATTTTCTGAGCAGACTCATTTGTCAAATTCGTCTGTCTTGTAATTGTTTCTATAGATTTCTCTACCTCATCATTAATTTGTCTGAGCTGCTGTATGGTGTATGTTGCCTGCTCGCTGGAACGACGCATAACATCTGCATTCTGATTAAGCACATCCACTTCCTGAGTAGTTTCACTAATCTGTTCACCCATAAGCATGATATTATCTGAGGTACTTCTTGTACTTCTTGCCTGTTCAGAAACATTTTCTGTAATTATATTTACTGAACTCTCCACATCTTTCATGGTAATATGTGTTTCCTTTGCAGTGATACCTAAATCATCTGAGGCAACAGCAAGCTTATCTGTGCTCTCCGCAATTTTTCTTAAAATATTCTGTAGCTCTTCCTGTAACGTATCTATTGCTTTAGATAAGTCACCAATCTCATCCTTTCTATCAATCAGCTTCTTATCAATATGTATTCCCAGTTCACCATCTGCAACACTTTGCACTGCACTGATACCTTTCTGCAAGGATTTTGTAATAGACACCGAGATCAATACTGCTATTAATACACATAATGCCATAACTAAAAGAACAGCAGCTATAACGATCAAAATAATGCTATTGATTGCTGCATCCTTTACTTCTTTATTGGTTCCTACAAAAATCATTCCAATAGGCGTATGACTATCACCTTTTTGATAAACCGGAATGAAATATCCATAATTTATTGTTCCATCCAAAGATACTGATTTACTAAAATATTCTTCTCCACCCTTCAGTACCTTTTCTACAATAACATCACCTGCTTTAGAACCTAAAATACGTTCACCGTTACTATCCTTTGCAGAAGTCATAATTCGTTCGCTTCCATAAAAGAAAGTAACATCCATACCTGATTTTTCTTTTATGCTATCAACCAAATTTTCGGATTTGGAAATATTGTAACCACCCTTCCACACATTACCATTATCTGCTTTCATATACTCACCGGAATTTTGGTCATATGCTGCCAACGTGGCTGCCGCTGTTCCTTTCAGCGAATCCTTTACCTCATTAATGAGCGAATTCTTTACCATAGTCAAGGTAATGATAATAGACGCTACTCCTAACAATAAAGCAGGCAAAATGGCTACAGCCAATATTTTTGATTTAAGCTTTAATTTCATAAATTACCCATACCTTTCATCCTTAGTCTAAAACTATAACATTTTTAAAGTACCAATTAATGCCTCCTGTGATCGTTGCATCATCCAGAGATTTTCCTTCCTCTCCAACTGTGCCTCCATCGTTAGTCTTAATCACACCATCAAACACATTGAAAGAACCTGATAAAATCTTCGCTCTCGCCTCATCTACCTTTTCCTGAGTTCCCTCTGCGCAAAAATCAGCTAAATTTGTAATATCTACAAGTCCTTCTGACATACCTCCAAAATAATTAGAACCATCCCATGTTCCATCAATTATGCTCTCTACAGCTGAAGTATAATAAGCGCTCCAATTCCATATAACGCTACACAGACAGGAATCCGGCGTTTCCTTACTCATATCTGAATTATATCCAACACCATAGACACCCTTCTCCTGTGCCAATGTTTGCGGATATGGTGTATCACAATGCTGTGCCATAACATCGCAGCCCATATTTAACAATTCTTCTGCAGCCTCTTTCTCAGCGACAGGGTCGTACCAGCTATTTGTTACTTTTACATAAATTACCGCATCTGGATTCACTGCGTATACGCCCATTGCAAAAGCATCAATACCACCTGTAACCTCTGAATTCGTAGAGTCCATTGCTGCTACATAACCGATTTTATTGGTTTTTGTATTCATACCCGCAACGATTCCACTCAAATATCTCGCTTGATAAATACGACCGAAATAGTTGTTAAAATTCTCACCATTACTCATGTACCCAGTTCCATGTGAGAAATAAATATCTGGATATTGCTCTGCCATATTTGCAGTAGTTTCCATATATCCCCAGCTTGTAGTAAAGATAACATTACACCCCTCATCTATACATTCTTGAATAGCCTTACTGATTGCAGTTGCATCATTATCTACCACATTTAACTTCCTTACAATCTGATCGTCAGAGAGTCCAAGATTTTCCTGCATTCCCTGAATACCTAAATCGTGAGTATAGCTATAGCCACTACCCTCTGCTGGGTCTGATATATGCAATACGCCTACTTTAATATCTTCCTTGGCAATCTTTGCCATACTCGTTGCACCAGCCCCATCCAATCCTGATTCATTACTTTCACTGTCTTGAACTGTCCCTGTTTTTTTGTCATACCCGTCATTTGATGCAAAATCATCAATTGTGTTGCTACTACAGCTGGTCAACACCATCAGACTTAACAACAAAGCGGATAGGCATTTGTACCTTACGCCTCTTTTCATTCTTACGCCCTCCTGTTCTTGGCAAACTACTGACTTTTTACCAGCAAACATCTGCTTTTAACTTTTTTCCGTATAAGATTCACACACAAATACATCTTAAAAAAGTATATCACAATAATAAGCTTTTCGCATTATAATTTTTCTAAATTTAGTCTAATCCCATATCAGCTCATAATCTGCATTGGAGCCTTCCGCTCTAAGCAATGTAACCTCTCCTACATCTATATCATCAACGTACTGACCACTCCCTGCAAGTGGAAGTGCATGTCCTTCTCTTATGAAGAAAACAACCTCGTCAAGCGCTACATCTACATAATGATGTCCAGCCTTACATTCTGTCAGTTCATAATCATTAACTGCACGGATTCTGACCATAGTCATATTCTCCGGAAGATATACATATCTTCCAGTTGCATTCTGAGTATACACTGGAGCAATCATTATACTCTCGCCCACAAGCATCTGATCCTCAGCATTTACAGCATACTTATCACAAGGATACTCAAATGACAGCGGTATATACATCATATCATTATTCTCAACAGCCTTCATATACTCGCTGTAAATATATGGGATAAGTGCGTATCGTATATTCACAAGCCGTGCAAAGGCTTCTGTATCAGTAAACCTATACAGCTCCTGATTTCTTGTACCAGCCGCTGCATGATTTCGCATAAGAGGAACAAACATAGAAAGCTCTGTCCACCTCATCAGCAAATCCTCTGTGACATTTCCTCCAAATCCACCCATATCTGCACCAATATACATAAAACCACACATATTAAGCGATGGAAGCATTTTCAATAACAGTAATATATGTGACCACCATGAATAGTTATCTCCTGTCCAGATGCCTCCATATCTGTGCATTCCGATGTACGAAGCTCTTGAAAACATAAGGATATTCTTATGTGGTACCAGTCTTTTAAATGCATCCGATGCCGCTCTGGTCATATTATATCCATAGATATTGTGAACATGGTCATGTCGTACCAGCATCTCTCCTTCAGGCTGTGTCGCCCTATGGTAAAAGCTCTTATAATCGCCAAGGTTATTGCCCAAGCCTCTTACAATATTACCCAATCTGAAGAATGTATCTATATCAAGATTCTTATCTTTATAGGTTTCAATCTCATCAAAAGCTTCTTTTAAGTGCTTCTCTGAATAGAAGAGTGCTGGCTCATTCATATCATTCCAAAAGCCATCAATGCCTGCATCAAGGAGCACCTTATAGCCATTGCCAAACCAGTCTCTTGCCTGAGCATTAAGAAAATCAGGAAAATGTACTCTGCCAGGCCATACCCCTGCTACAAAATTATTTCCATCCTCTTCTTTGCAGAAATAATTCTTCTTAACACCCTCCTCATATGTGTCATAGCCTTCTTCAATCTTAACCCCTGCATCGATAATAGGCACAAGATGTATATGCTGTTTCTTCATCTTTGATACAAATTTTTCAAATGCAGGAAATTTCTCACTGTCGATTGTAAAATCCTTAAATCTCTCCATGTAGTCAATATCCATGTACACTGCATCAATAGGTATGTTATTCTTTCGGTAATTCTCAACAACAGCTTCGATGTCCCCCTGATTCTGATATCCCCATCTGCTCTGCTGAAAACCAAATGCCCAGCGTGGTGCCACATAGCTTTGCCCAATCATTTTTCTAAACTGCTTAATAATATCTCTATACTGTTCCTTCTTATCTGCCACCTCAGAATTAATTACATACAGCTTGAAATTCTCGCTGCACACAAGAACCTGCATTTTATTGATATGTGAATATCCAATATCCCATATCACTCTTCCCGGGTAATCTATGAACAGACCATAGACCTTCTCTCCTGACATCATAATAAAGTTGTGGGCACCGTAAAGGGATGATTTGAATTCATCATGGATTGGGTCATCACTGCATTTACTCTCGTATATCCAACCTCTCTTATTGATTCCTCTGATATTTTCACCAAGTCCATAAACGATGTCATCCTTGCCCATATCTACCGCATATGTCATAACATATTCCGAATCATCCCATGTGATTCCACCATATGGGGAAAGTGCCCTGTCAGCTTCATCCTTCTTAAATCCTATCCTTTTTGCCACATCTTCATTTGCCACTTCAGTTATTATACCTGTTCTATCTACTACAGCATATGTCTCAAATGGTTTTCCAAAAATGTATTCTTTTATCATGTCGCACCTCCATATTGTAATTAACAATATAATTCTCTAGCTTAGTTATAGCATAAAGCTATCTGTAAATACAATACTGTTGTTAAACTTTTCAACAATTATCAACAATTATCAATAATTATAAATGATGACTTAATTTTCCTTTAATTTTCATGGACCAAATGGAACTGTTACATCATTGACACCACTCCTCATAATATGATAAAATGTACTTGTTTGAATCGTGGAAATATTTTATGTATCTATGTTTTCTAACAGAATATTGAAAGGAGATTTTTTCTATGAAACAATGGAAAATGAAAAGAAGATTTTTATCTCTTCTTCTTGTTCTGTCCTTGGTGTTAGGATTGTCAGCCTGCTCTGACGGAGATAGCGACAAAGACAAGGACAACAATAATGACGGACAAGGAGAGGAAACAGTCATTGGCATCAACCCTGAATGGGCTGAGACAACTGTTTTTTATGAAATTTTTGTAAGAAGCTTTGCCGATAGTAACGATGATGGCATTGGCGATTTTAAGGGCATTACAGAAAACCTTGATTACCTTAAAGATTTAGGTATCGGTGCTATTTGGCTTATGCCAATGATGGAATCAACCACATATCATGGCTATGATGTAGTTGATTACTACACTCCAAATCCCGATTACGGAACAATCGAGGACTTTGACGAGCTTGTCAAAGCGTGTCACGAAAAGGATATTAAGATCATTATAGACTTTGTTGTAAATCATACATCAAGCTCAAACGAATGGTTCACGACTGCATTATCCGACCCAGACAGCAAGTACAGAGAGTTCTACTCTATAGAAGAGACTATTCCTGTTGCAGAGGATGATGCCAACTATTCTTACTGGAGACAGGACAGCGCTACTGGTTTATACTACTTTGCTCATTATGATACTATTATGCCAGACCTTAACTATAACAATCAGGCTGTAAGAGATGAGATTAAGAATGTGGCAAAGTTCTGGCTGGAGCATGGCGTTGATGGTTTCCGCCTGGATGGTTCCAAGGAGATTGATGCAGACTTAAAGGTTACACTCAGCTGGTGGACCGAGTTTACAACATTCGTTTCAGATATTAAACAGGACGCTTTTATCGTAGGTGAAAACTGGACAACTGAATATGCAGAGGTAGGAAGATATTACGAAGCTATGCCTTCTTCATTCAACTTCATTGCTGCCGACGAGATTGTCAGCATGGCTAAAGGTCAGTATATTGACATTGTTGCAGATATGAACAAGATGCGTGAGCGTTATGAGATGAAGGTTGATTCTACTGATGTAAATGCAATTATGGTTGACTCCGTTATGATTGGAAATCATGACATGGACAGAGTTGTCACAAGACTAAATTCTGTCGATAAAGCTAAGCTGGCAGCCAGCATCCAGTTTACACTGGCTGGTTCACCATTTATCTACTATGGTGAGGAAATCGGTCAGATGGGACAGAAGCCTGATGATAACAGACGTGAACCTTTCGACTGGTACAAGAGTGCTGATGGTCAATATATGACTGAGATGACTGACATCTTCTTTAATCCTGTACTTACATATGTACAGCCTGACGATGGTGTTTCTGTTGAGGAAGAAAAGGCTGCTTCTGATAGTATTCTTAATCATTACAAGAAGCTTATCGCAATCCGCAATGAGAATCCTACTTTCTATAACGGAACCTACGAGACTCTAGGCATGGGTGGCGGTGGTCTTTACGCATACAAGGTTTCTGATGATACAAATCAGTATCTTGTAATTCATAACCTGAGAGACACTGACAAATCTATAACTTTAAATGTAGATGGAAAAGACCTTTACAATGATGCGGATGTGGCAGCAGGCTCTTACGAGCTGAAAGCTTACTCTTCATTAATCTTAAAATATGATTCAGATGCAAATCCTATCAATGATAGCGATTTTGCACAGGAAGAGCCACAAACATATACTGTTACATTCCGACTCACTGTACCTGAAAATACACCAGATGAGCCTATCTACATCATCGGTACATTTAACAACTGGACTGTAGCTGACGAAGCCTGCGTAATGACAAAGGTTGACGACTGCACATACGAATACACTATGACAGGACTTGAACTGTCAAGTATTGAATACAAATATAACCGTGGTAATTGGGATGCCAGAGAGCAGAACGCAAGCCATGTGGACCTTGTAGGACCTCTCCAAAAGGAGAATAGAGAGTATACTTTCTATGAGGACAATTACGTATCAGAGGATGTAATCGAGAGCTGGTCCGATGTTGAATAAAGCTTTCATGTAGAAGCAGTTACACAATTATATAATTTACACTATAGGAAGATTAGTTTTTAGTCGACATCGACTGCTAATCTTCCTTTTTTATGACCGCTGAAAGCTATAGCTACCCTCATACACCGAATTGTCTGTATATATTTTAAACACGCATTGAGAGGTTTCGTGTTTAAAATATATACAGATAATCGGTGTAGAGGGTAATAAAAGTATTGACGGGCATAGAAAAGGAAGATTGCAGTCGCCTGTGATGACGAGAATATACAATCTTCCTATAGTGTGAATTATATTATAATTGTGCAACAGCTTCTTTGCTTTTTATTCATTCAAATCGCTCTTCTTCTTATACTTCATCCATGCAAAAGCTCCTGCTCCAGAACCCGCTACTATTATTGGCAATATAATAACTACCCAAGGGAATCCACCCTCGTCATCCTTATCTTTGCTACCATCTTTGTCTGATTTACCAGATGTCAGGCTTTCATCTTTATTTTCATCATCAGTAACCCCTACATCGGAACCAGACTCTTCGTCCTCACCTGATGATGTGCTCTGATTTTCAATATCAGCGTTGCTGTCTGTTGACATTTCTGTAGTATCCCCACTTCCGGCCGTGGTGCTATTGCTTTCTTCAGTATTTTCCTTCTGTGTTGTTGTTTCTTTTGTATCACCAGAGCTACTTGTTCCACTATTTTTGCTATAGACATATGTAACTGTAATAGTTCCATCTGTATACTTGCCTGATGTAGAACCTACTACCTGTGAAAATGTGTATCCCGTAATGTTCTTATCTGAAATAGAGTAGCTTGTTCCTGTCTCGCCACTCATTGTAATGGAATCAGCGATGGCATTTCCATTCTTATCCTGATATTTTACAATAACAGTTCCATATGATGCTTCTTTGTAGTTCTTCCACTCGCCACCTTGATATATCATACTTCCTCTTAAGCTAAGTCCCGGCTCCATATCAGCTGGATATCGATACTTGTCACTGCTGTAGAATATTACGAGAGGTGACTGAATATCTGACGGCACCTGATATTTATATATGTTGCCAGCTACATGTGTCATCTGAACCCCAGGCCACTGTCCGTTATTAGTCTCTTCTGTTATTCCATCATATACATAACAATATACTTTGCTACCCCAGCCTGAAGGAAGGTCAATGTATGCAATATTACTTCCTGTCTGCGAAGAACCAGCATCAGTTTTACCTGAACCGTATACCACTGCCACACCAGTACTTCCTATAGTTCCTTTAATTTTTCCACCCGATACAGTGAACGTTGAACCTGTAATCTGATCTACATACGTCCCATCCTTTATATTATGAGCAGTCACATTTACACTAGCTGATGTCCCAGAGCAATTCACCAACACTACTCCAGATGTTCCTCTCTCGCAATATGCAATACCATTCTCGTTGGCAAGATATTCTGACTGACCTATATATGCATTGTGAAAATTATTTACTGCCCTGACTTCATCGTATGACCAGCCTGTAATTGATGCTGAACCTAATGTTGAGGACATACTGCCAGGACGTGCCAGATAAAGTCCCATTGCATCTTTTCTTGAAGCAGCAAGTGCCCATGTCTTATTAATTACCTGAACACTTGTATTATGTGATGCTCCGTCATTATTTCCATATGTATCATGAGATTCCGCCCACAAGACAAGCTGTCCTGCCGAAGCATCCTTATGGTACATATATGAATAGCCTGATGCATTTCCCTTACTCACGTTACTTCTAAGCGTATCACCCCATGAATTATCTGTAACACTCATATACTTAGTGTATGAACTAATTGATAGTGAACCTCCCGGTGAATCCAAAATTTCGCCATAGCAATACAAGTCGATGCCTCTTGTGCTCTTTGCATAAGATTTGGCACCATTTATAACAGTAGGCCAAAAATCACTAGCGCAGCCATATGCTGTATCATCTGGTGTTTCAATATGCTTAGCCGTATCAAAACGGAAACCATCTGCTCCAGCATCTATACACTCCTTCAAGAATGATAATACGTAATTTTGGACTTTATCATTTGCTGTATTCAAATCAGGTAATCCACTAATGCAGTACTGAGTTACATCATACCGCTTTGAATAATCACTAATATTCTTGCTATAATCATGCCAGCACGATGGATCAGATTTGATATCGTCTATAATTGCACTTGAAAAATCATTTCCTTTTGCATTGCCAAGATGATTAGCAACAACGTCGACTATAACCTTGATTCCATACTTATGTGCAGTATTACACATACTCACAAATTCCGCTTTCGTTCCTAATGCACTATTACCTGTATTATCAATATGGAATCCCATTGGCTGATATAATACCCACCAGTTGCCAAATGGTTTGTTCTTTGTAGACTCCTTAGGTTGCTGAATTGGTGATGTCTGAATAGCAGTAAAGCCCTGCCCCGCAATAAGCTGCATATTTGCCTCAATATTCTTATAAGACCAGTTCCAACAGTGAAGCGTAACTCCGTCTTGAATATTGGTAACCGTGTTAGCTCTTGAAGTAGCTTGCCCCTCATCAGCTAATACAGTAGTTTGACGCAGAGCTGGAAAGTTTGCCAGCTGTGCAATCATGAATACTACTGCAAATAGACAGGCTTTCACTTTTAAGTGTTTCTTTGTTTGCTTTTTCTTTTGTTTCATCTTCTCTATATCCCTTTCCCGTGTAAAAAAAATTCTCCACACTGATTTTTCAAGAAATATTTCTTATCCATTATCTTGATTTAAACAAGTCTGGCGAAATAGCATTGGAATAATTTTACATCAAAACATATTGGTATGGAATATAAAAAATTTACTATGTTTATATAGATTTTTTTTTTTTTAAATTTCATCTTACTATTTTATTGGATGTCTTATTACTGGTTTAAAATGTTTCATAATATACAAAATCCTCAACCACTTTTCTATCCCTTGAATGTCTTTCAGGGGAAGCCTTTACCGTATCAGCATATCCCAATGCAATAATAGCAACTGGTTAAAAATTGTTCGGTTTTCTTTTTATTTAATAGGAAAGTTCTTCAAACTTCCCTATTAAACAAAAAACGCTCCGCTAAGGATCGCACTACGACGGATAGGAAGATGTCGCTAAGGCGACCCGCCGTAGGCGGAGAATCTTGCAAGCAAGATTTTTTATTCCCATACTCTTCGGCAAGCTTCTATACTTTTGGCAACTAACGGGTTCCCCGAAAAGTGCAACATATCTGCTCTTTTGTAGACTTCTTGCATTTTTTTCGATTCTGAGCTTTCGGGAAATTCATTTTCCACTTGAAATACTGCTGCCTTTAACCGTGCAAGCATTTCTTTGCTATTTGTTATTACTGTATCAAGCCTGTTCTTATCATATACATCATCCCAAGCTGGACAATAGTATCGAATTCCTGCAATATTTTGTAATACATCAAGACTTTTTATGGTTTGCTCATAATCAATGAAAATAGGCAAATCATTTGCTACTGGTATGGCATCACCTGTAAATACTACCTCATCATTAAATATGTATGACATAGAACCATGTGAATGACCTTTGGTTGATAATGCTTTTATTTTAATCCCATCTTCCAGTACAATAACATCACCATCTTTTTATCTACTAACAGTTTCCATAATTTGTTATATGATGCAGCCATAACACTTTCTCCTACTTATTCACAAAAATCCTTTTCTGCTTCATATCTACCTTTGCAACAGCACCATACTGCAATGCACACCGCGGTGTAGCATGTCCAAAATTCATATTATAAACAATCGGAAGTTCCTCATTATCTATTATTTTAATAAGAATATCTTTGTATTCCTGATAAAAAGCTTCATCCTGTGGTTTTCCAACCAATACACCATTTACCACGTCGAATACTCCCTTTTCTTTCAGCAATAAAACTTCTCTTTCAAACAATTCAGGAATCGGTTTTTCTTCGCAGGTTTCTATAAACAGAATTTTTCCAATCCACTCTTCCTTATCTGGAAACAGACCATATCTTTCGCAAACTTTCTTTTCATCCTCATATCTGCTACCTGTCAATATATCATAAAGACTTTCTAAGCATCCGCCCAATAATTCACCTTGAAAAATTTCACTTCCCTGCAGAAGTTCAAAACCACGTTCTTCTTTATGAGCTTTTCTTTCTGTTCCCATTGCTTCTCTTGAAAAATCTTCTCTTTCCTCATACCAAGTGTCGCTGGATACAATTTCATCAGATTCATTGCCTTCCAAATAACCCTCAAATGCCTTTTTCGTATATGGTAACATTTCATCTGCAATTTCTCCCAAATCACAAATAAAGTTTGGTCCGTAATAAGTAGACAAGCCCAGCTTGTAAAACATTAAATGATTAATCGTAGTATCAGAAAATCCTGTAAATAATTTCGGCTGCTTCTCTACCACTTTTATGAACTCATCATCGTCCATCAGATAAGGCAAAAGTCTGTATGTATCATCACCACCGATTGCACAAAAAATCCCTGCAATAGAATTATCCAAAAATGCATCTTTTAAGTCTTTCGCCCTTGCTTCTGGATGAGCCTGCAAATATTCAATACCTTTCAAAGCATTAGGCATAAATACCGGTTCCAAACCATATTCTTTTAATCTCTTTACTCCAATCTCAATATTATGACTGCAAAATTCTTCACCGAGCATTCCACTTGATAAACTTACAATCGCTACCTTGTCACCTTTTCTTAATTTTCTTGCATATTGCATAACTACAATCCTTCCATCGATAAAACAGTATTACTTCTTATCCGCACTCTGCTTGCCCTTAAATTCCTTCTCCACATGACAATGTTCCTGTTTGCTAACCAACTTATCACCTTCAAAATCTAATTCAATAATATACGGCATCCAGTCGATAATTCTTAGAAAATCTTCACATCCAAAACTGTTATCATAAAAATTCAATATAGTACTAAGGGCAGTACCATGGGTTCCTACAACAATATCTTTACCCGTATTATCTGATAAAATCTCGTTCAGCGCCTCTATGTTACGATTTTGAACCATAGCAATGGATTCTCCACCCTCTTCATGATAATCATGGTCAGCCCAACGTTTCTGGAACATTCCGTGGTTGTTGCCATCAGGACCTTTT
>JAFQVJ010000035.1 GCA_017408025.1 Lachnospiraceae bacterium | reverse complement strand
TACATACACATCAATGGTGCTGATACGAAGCAAGCTGTTCAGCACTTCCTCAAATCGTGGCATAAACTGTACTTCGTCTAAAAGCAGATAATACTTCTGTTCATCTTTCATCGCCTCTTTTATATACCGATAACACCTTTTCGGATCTCTCAATTCCTCATTCTCAATGCCATCTAAAGCAATCTCAATGATGTGGTCATTATCTACACCATTATCCAATAAATATTTCTTAAACAATACAAATAACAGGAATGATTTGCCGCATCTCCTGATTCCCGTGATAATCTTAATCATTCCGTTATCTTTTCGTATCTTCAACTGTTCAAGGTATGAATCTCTCTTAATTTCCACAGTATCACTCCTTGTTTTTGTGCATTGCACGAATTTTAGTAATTCTATTTTATCACTAAATTATGTTTACTTCAATAGCCATTACTATTTTTTGTGCATTTGTACTTTTTTATGTAATGTATCAAATGCTTAATATACCTCAATACTAGTTTGATCGCCTTATTTTTTGATACAAAAATACCCTATATATTTTATTATTTTTAATAAAATATATAGGGTACAATATTTAATAAATCATATCAAAATAAGTTATTTTAATCCATAAATACCATGATATAACATATTCGCTATCTCTTGCTGTTTGCCCCAATATTGATGTTTCTCGCCATCACTGTCGCTAAAATCAACTTCAAACTGGTCACCTGAGCTATATATACAGATTTCTTCTCCATCTCTCAACTCTATAATAATTCTACTGTTTGGTGTGCTTCCTGCATCTTCTTTGTTGTCTCTCAGGTCATATATTTGATTATAATATCCAAGGAATTCTTCTACATCCAAATCTATTTTGTTATCATCAAATGTATCACGATATACCTTTGATATATCCTCAGCCGTAAGTTCTGGCAACTCCAACTCTCTGTTGACCAATAATAATCCTGCAATTAATGCCACTACCGCTATAATAGCAACTATGATAATCATCATCGGTTTCTTTTTCATATATTCTTTTCTCCTTTTAACAACATCTATACAGGACATGATATTATGATATTATCATATCTCTACCTTTAACTCAAGTAACAAATCTATCTTCTAACAGCAGATGTTAACCCTAAATATTCATCTATTTCCTCACCATCTTTTAGACTGGAACCTTTTACCCTATATATAGGCTGTATAGTAATATTGTCACCGTATGGTGCAGAATCTTCATAATATATCACTTCCACATCATCTAAAGTTATCTCATCTGCACTTTCGTTAATATATATTGTTCCATTTAATGCTTTCAAACGGTTAACCATTTCATCTACAGTATAGTTTTCTTTAACATTTACCTCTTTTTCGATTTCTCTATATGATGAATATATCTCTTCTACTTCACAATCACTATTCATAGAAACCACAATCTTTGAAGTTCCTTCAACTTCAATACCATCTATTTCTCTCATAAAATATAAATCTTTAGTTATAACAGTTTCTTCCCCAGTTGCAACATTTTCTATCACAGTTTCACCCATTTTGCTGTATGCAAAGTCTCCTGGTATCAAATTATTATCCTCAAGAAACTTCTCCGCATGCTCAACAAGAACATCTTCTTCAAAATCAACATTTTCCATCTGTGTTTCATCCTTATTGACATCCATTTTGTATCTATATGTCCCATTACTATATATCGTTAACTGCTCGTCTCCCTTTTCGTAGCACTCCACTGTAAGACCCTCGGAGGTCTTTACATCTGCCTCTACCTTTTCCATATCGAATGCTTCTTTTATATCCTCTTTTCTTGTATCCGATATCTCATCTCTAACAATATAGTATGTATCTAAGATTTCACTATTTGCTATATCATTTTTATCAAGATTATCTTTTGTTACTAAATCTGGATTAATATGTCCTGCACTTTGTGGAAAATTTATCTCATATTCAAACGCTTCCGTCGACTCGTCATCTTCCCTCAAATAATCCTGTACTGCAAAAACTGCCATTAACAGCATAACTGCAGCTGACATACCAGCTATCGCTTTTATTATATTTCTTTTCATTCGCGTTGCCTCCTCTTAATTTACTTTTATGGTATGTATCTAGTTATTACATAATATGTAGTATCTCCACCTATAGGAGTTTGTCTTGCTGTAGAACTTTCAATAGTATCATTTCTTGTGGCTGACGTATATATTGCCTTTGCTTCAACACCACCAGTAATTTTCCCTGACTGGTATGTCGACGCACCATCAAGGAATGCATCTATAATTTTTTCTCCATCATATAAATCCTCTCCAAACATCTCACCTTCTCTTGAATCAATCCACATAGTAGTTCCAAATCCCATACACACCCTTATTCCTTGCATCATCATACACCATTGAGAATCATTTGAATTCAAAAAGTTACATGTAAACAAAGCTACCCAACGAGTTTGTGTCCCAGCCTTCCCCCATCTTGCTTCAGCTGTAGTCAGATTTGAACTACCTATGCTTTCTGTTGATGAATTATGAAAGCTCGTACTTGAATTACAAGTGTAATAATGTAAACTATTATTTGATAATCCATGTTTCCCCTTCGCTAAACCATGACCACAATATATCATAAAATTTACATCATCTATTGAATCATTAGATTGAGCGCCTGGTTTCATATCAACCTCCCAAGCCCAATCATTCTTATATAAGAATTTTTTATTTGCTACTGGTGAACCAAACCAAGGGTCGTATGTTATTTCATCCATAAACTCCTCAACAAAAATCACAGCTGAATTCCTATCACCATATGAACAATTACCATTTTCCTGATACTTTCCTGGTGCCGAACCTCCTACAGTTATTGCTCCATAAACGTCTGCAGTTGTACAAACCATAATGCAAATCATTATTAAACAACATAATTTTTTCATTTTAAATATTCTCTCTTTCACTTCTTAATGTCTCCTTCATTTTTTCTTATCCAAACAACCAATCCCATAGGTTGCCAAATCCAAATCCATAGTACATTATAATCACCGTCTCCTTTCTCTTGATTTAATTGCCATACTACATCAAGAGAAGCCGTTCTTTCAACTGTGACTGAACGAACGACAGCTTTTTTGAATTAACGACATATTTTGATATAATCTTTTCGTCTATTATAAGATTATATCTATTGAGAATATTTCATTTTCTGTATTATATTTCAGCTCTCCACCATACTTTTCAACAACTGCTCTTATATTTTTAGTTCCATATCCATGCTCCTTTTTATTTTCTTTTGTGCTTATAGGATTGCCTGTCTCATTGAAGCTTATAGCACTCCTTAATTTGTTACTCTCTGATATATAAACTTTATCTTCATATACAGATACCGCCATATCTATATATCTATCGCATAATTCAATTTCCTCACAAGCCTCTATGGCATTATTTATAATATTTGTAAACATAGTACACATATCAAATATCTCTAGTCTCATCGGAAAGTCGCATACGCTTGCTTTCCAATTAAAAGTTATGCCTTTCTCGTCCATATAGCGCCTTTTTTCAGATATTATGGCATCTACGGCATTTATACCTGTATATCTTACAATCTGCGAATCACTAAACACCTCATACATTTTTTCTATATACTCCTTAGCCTCGTCATACTCCAAATCTTCCAAGTATTTATGTACAAGCCTCATGTGTTCCTTGACGTCATGCCTAAAGCTACGCATATCCATGTCCTTCTCCACCACAAGCTTTATGTATTTTTCCTGCTCCGCCATGTGAAGATTCATCATATCCTTTTCCTTCTGATATGTGTTTTTCTTATAGATAGTCCTTGACAACCATATAAACAGAATGAAAAATATCATGCACACACTTGATAATAAAAAACCTAAGAGATTAGTCTGATTATATGGCACATTATAATTTTTTCCAATAGATTGCACTGCACTCAGTATAAAAAGGAAACTTACCGCTCCTAAGGTAATAGCCACATAAACAGCATTAGAAAGGATTATATATGCTCTTTTCATCGTTTTTTTTCTATCACTCAGGTATTTTAATCCTACAACAACAGAAAAACTCGAATTAATAATTATCTCCATTTCTTTATTATCTGCAAGTGGCAATTGTGGTACATCTAATATGATTGCAACAATATACGAACAAATTACACAAACTGCTGACTCAAGCATATACGCGCATGGAAATAACATAATAGTTTTTAACTTCTCACATCTAATTATAAATGATACCGCAATACAAGGTATAGTCATATATATAAATATTGACCAACTTTCACCACCGTAAAAAGTATATGTCCCACTGCATATAGCAACTCCCACATAAGTCATTATTATTTTTATCTTCTTATCACATAGTTCTTTTTGCAATATCTGTGTATAGCACAATATGATATTGGTCAATTCCACTATCATTACCATACTATTCAAAATATAATCTATCATCTTCCATTTAACCTCATTCTTTCAAACAAGCAGTCCCTATATTGCTCCTTTACTGTTTTATAATACTTTCTTCCAATAGACAACTTAGTATTATCCTTAAGTACTAGCTCTGTACCCACTATACTTGATATAAACTTAAAATTCACTATATAAGATTTATGTACTCTCTGCATACTGCCATTAGCCAGTTTTTCTTCCCACACTTTAATATTTTCCGTTGCCAGATATGACATATTATTTGTTATGATTCTTACATATCTTCCCTCACCTTGTATATACATAATATTTTCAGTGTCAATCAATATAAGCTGACCGCCCACGTTTGCCTCTACAGCTTGTTTATTTACATCTTTCTTTATATACGCGATAATCTTTTCGATTTCTTTTTTTATCCTACTATATTCTATGGGCTTACACACAAAGCCCTTTGTTTTTGTTCCGAATGATTCATGAATGTAATCTGTATAACCTGACACAAATAATATATTTCTGATAACACGCATATCCTCAAGTATATGCATTGTTTCTATGCCATTCATGCCATCCATTTCTATATCCAGCAGAAGAATATCTATCGTTTTGTCGCACTTTAGCACTTCCTCCCCATATGTAAATAGACGATATGAAAACTCTATTCCAAGCTCTTCACTTACTTTCTCACAATATTCCTTTGTAATCTCTATACTCTTCTGTTCATCATCACAGATTCCTATAACTAATCTATCTAACACTCTATATACCTCCTAGCTTCATTTTATTATAATACAAAAATACCCTATCACTTTTTAATTCTTTTTTATTGCGTATATTATACCATACCAAAATGCACATTAAAAGTGACAGGGTTGTGTGGTTTTTATAATTTTCCACTATAAACCTTACTATATTTTTATTTCTTATAAATTACTACAAAGCTCTTATCCTTTGATATATTCCTTATCTCTACATTTGTAAAGCCAGCTTCCTCACCTAATCGTATAAATTCTTCCTTTTCAAAGAATTTAAAGCCAACCTTAGTATACGAAAGCTTTTGTAGCCATTCCTTCGTATAAACGACATTATAAAACGAACCATTTGCCTTTAATGTCCTATTGATTTCTTCTAAGCCCTTTAAGGTATCATTCCAGAAATATATAGTATTTATGGATACCGCATTATCAAAAAAACCATTGTCATAAGACAAATTGCAGCAATCTCCTACTTCCAGATGTATTTTTCCATCAAAGACACCTCTATGGTTTCGCTTATTTGCCAAATGTTTCATATCCTCAGATATATCAATTCCATAAATATTTGACTTATACTCTTTGTATATCTGCTGTGTCAGATAACCATTGCCATAGCCAATATCAAGTATGTTTGTGTCGCTTTCTGCTCTGATAAGTGACACTACTTTTCTATACATTGCTTTGTTGATGATGTTCATTATGACACAGCAACATTTTCCTATAAATCCTCTTGGATTACCAAACTGAGAACCTATATATCTTGAAAATCCCCCCATAATAATCCCCCTCTTTCGGTTATTGTTGTTTATCAAAATCTGTGAACTAATATTTACTTGTATCTCATAGCACGAAGTGCGTTAAGTATAGCTATTACACATACTCCAACATCTGCAAATACCGCATACCACATAGATGCGATACCAATTGCAGCAAGAACAAGTACACCAACCTTTACAGCTATTGCGAATACTATGTTCTGCTTTACGATACCAAGTGTCTTTCTAGCTATCTTGATAGCCTTCACGATATTTGATGGCTTATCATCCATAAGAACCACATCAGCTGCCTCTATGGCCGCATCCTGTCCCATACCACCCATAGCAATGCCGATATCTGCTCTGGCAAGAACTGGTGCATCGTTGATACCATCACCTACAAACGCAAGCTTTGTTCCCTGCTTCTTACCTTCCAATAATTTTTCTACCCATGAAACCTTATCAGCTGGAAGAAGCTCGCCGTGAACCTCTGATACTCCAAGCTTACCAGCAACATGCTCTGCGATATTCTCCTTATCACCTGTAAGCATTACTGTCTTTGACACTCCAATACCTGCTAAGCCTGATATAGCTTCTGTCGCATCCTCCTTGATTTCATCTTCTATAACAATTGAACCAATGTATTTAATGCCCGAAGCATTATCTTCTACTGCTATATATACAATAGTTCCAAGAGCATCACATGGTGTATAGGAAATATCAAATTTATCCATCAGACGGCTACTGCCTGCATAGATTGTGAAGCTATCCTTAAGGGCCTTTATACCGTGTCCTGATATCTCCTCATAGCCTGTGGCATCCGCCTTAGCTCTGATGCTATCATATGCTGCTATATCCTTTTCTCTAAGCTCCCTTATAATAGACAATGCAATTGGGTGGTTTGAAAACTGCTCTGCTGTTGCTGCATTCTTCAAAAGCTCACCCTCACTTACACCCTCTACAGGATTAACCTTTGTCACCTTGAAATTACCCTTTGTAAGAGTTCCTGTCTTATCGAAAACAAGTGTATCACACTTTGCCAGTGCCTCAATATAATTACTACCCTTTATAAGAATACCCTGTGATGACGCTCCACCAAGTCCACCAAAAAAGCTTAATGGTACTGATATAACAAGGGCACATGGACAAGAAATAACAAGGAAATTAAGTGCTCTATATATCCAGTCACTCCACACGTTACCATCTGATATACCTATAAACAACGGTGGGATAATAGCAAGTGCCAACGCCAAATATACAACTATAGGTGTATAATATCTGGCAAATTTTGATATAAATTTCTCTGACTCAGCCTTCTTTGAGCTTGCATTTTCCACCATCTCAAGTATCTTAGATACTGTTGACTGACCAAATTCCTTCTCTACCTCTATCTCCAATACTCCGTTTACACTGATAGAGCCACTGATAATCTTATCGCCAGCTTCCACCTCTCTTGGTAGGCTCTCTCCTGTCAATGCCATCGTATCAACAGTTCCCTCTCCTTTTGCAAGTTTGCCGTCAAGGGCTACCTTTTCTCCTGGTTTTACGACAATAATCTCTCCGATTCTAACATCCTTAGGTTCTCTCTTAACTACAGAACCGTCATGAAGCTTCACATATGCAACATCAGGTCTGATATCCATAAGAGATGTAATCGACTTTCTCGATTTACCGACAGCATATGACTGGAACATCTCACCTATCTGGTAGAACATCATAACTGCAACAGCCTCTGGATACTCGCCGATAAAGAACGCTCCCACAGTTGCTATACCCATAAGGAAATTCTCATCGAATACTTTACCTTTACAAATGTTCTTAACCGCTGTTCTTACAACCTCACCACCAACTGTAAAATATGCTATAAGATATAACACAAGGCTTACAGTTTCTACAGTCCCAAGGCTTATATTTATCATGTCGGCCAAATTCTTTGCATACTCTCCTACAAAAATAGCTGCTATAAGAATAGCTGCTGCAAGGAATATCTTTGCAATCTCTGACTTCTCTATACTGCCACCATGCTCATGGTCGTGACCACAGCCACATCCGCACCCACAGCCACAGTCATCATCGTCATCATCATCACAGCCACAATTATCATGGTGATGATGTTTTTCATGCTCATGGTCATCATGGCAGTGACAATGGTCGTCATGACAGTGTTCCTCATGTTTCCCTTGTTCATGGCAACTACAATGGTCGTCATGGCAGTGTTCCTCTTCTTCCTCTGCATTTTCTCCACAACAGCATTCGTCTACCTCATGCTTGTGGTTATGTTTATGCTCATGGTTATGTTCAATATACTCATGCTCATCATGGTATCCACAGCAGCATGGTTCTTCGTTATGTTTATGACTCATATCTTATCTTCCTTTCTGCTTCTTTATTTACTATTATTTTGGCCTTGGCTTAGTTACGCCTTCTCTTTATTTAGGTTTTTCAGCAAAATTGCTTCGCAATTTTGGCCTTGGCTTCGTTACACCTTCTCTTTATTTAGGTTTTTCAGCAAAATTGCTTCGCAATTTTGGCCTGGGCTATTCCATTATGTGGTCGATACCCTGACTAAGTATCTGCTCTATATGCTTATCTGACAATGAGTAAAATGTGGACTTACCTTCCTTTCTGTATTTAACAAGTCTCATCTGCTTAAGCACTCTGAGCTGATGTGATACTGCTGACTGGCTGATATTAAGTATCTGCCCTATGTCGCATACACACATCTCTGACTGCAATAACACGTAGAGAATCTTGATTCTGGTTGAATCAGCAAATACCTTGAAGAATTCTGCAAGATCAAACAAAACCTCTTCATCTGGCATGCTACTATTAACTTTATCTACAATATCCTGATGAATATGGATATAATCACACATTTCTTCTGGCTTTATTTTTTCCATATGTACCTCCTTATGCAAATATATATTAAACGTATGAATAATTGTTCATATGTTCAATATACATTATGCTTTAATATATGTCAACCATAAATTTATAGATCCTTCGTTGAGCTTTTTTTGTTTAATAGGGAAGTTTGAAGAACTTTCCTATTAAACAAAAAAACAGCCAAGCCTTTTAATAAAAGACTTAGCCGCATAACCACGAATATTTTATTTATATATCATTCATATACATCCATATACATTTTTTCTGACGAACTTTTACATTATAGTTACACTTTTCTGACGAACTTAACTCTATGTAAAACCAACTCGCATACTAATGTAATACGAGTTGGCAAAATGCTACATCATACTTCCCTGTGAAAATAATGACTTCACATGCTCTATATCTTCCTGACCGGCATGATTAGCTGGTATATAATATGATTTTTCTCTTGCAATCTGAAAAAGCTCTTCCTGAGAAAGCTCACATGCATTTCTAAGCTGCTTTAAAGTCTGCTTAAGCTCCATATTTTCTGTCTGAGGAATCATCTCACCATATCTTACAAGCTCACCGTTCATGCTTGCAAGAGCATCATTTACCATTGTTTTTTCGTTAAACATTGAATATACCCCCTATCTTATAAGAACTTCATTAACTGCTCTTTGTTCTGCATAGCTGTCTGTGCGCCCTTCTGGAAAAAACTCTTAACCTGCGCATCTGTAGCACAGTTAGCATACTCCTGAAGCTTACAATGTGATGTGTCGAAGCCTCCGATAAGGTGGCGAAGGTTCTGTAACTCAAGTTCTGAAAGATTTGACATATCTTGTACCTGCCTTTCTCAATATAATTAAGAAAGACTGTCGATCAACTAATCGACAGTCTCACAGGTATATTATCTGATTATTTTATTTTTTTATTCGCAGATACATTATTATAAAATAATTATTTACACGTATTGCTAAAGCTTCTCTCCATTGAGAATTATTGTTGATTCTTCAGCATCATTACGGTTTTTCTTCATACGAATAAACAACATCAACAACAACACTACTGTAAATACGAATGCCCATACATAATATATCATTCCACACATAATAGCAGTTATCACTGAAAATACTATCAAACAAATAGGAATCAATAACCTAAATAATCTTGATGTTTTTTTATTTGTCAAAAACAATACCAAGGCTACAGCGCCTAAATCAAATGCTATAGCAAAAACACCCAACAAGTATGATGACGCTACGAATGCATATCTTACTGGCACATAGCGCTCAGGTAACATTTTATGCATTCCTATATATACATCCTCAGGATTTTCTGGATTGTAGATAATAGGAACATCATCACCTGTTTTTGGCATCTTTGAGTGAACTACCCATTGTCTAAAGCCAATGGGCTTCCTGCTTCGCAGACCTCGTAACCTACTATCTCCACAGGCGTTAATTCGGGCAGTCCCTGCCCTATTTATTCTTCTTATGCTATCTGTCTTAATCCTTCTGCCAGTAT
>JAFQVJ010000006.1 GCA_017408025.1 Lachnospiraceae bacterium | reverse complement strand
GTAAAAGATTTTGGAGCAAAAGGTATATGGATGGCAATTTTTCATTCGATTTCAGCCTTTTGCAATGCAGGCTTCGATTTGATGGGAACAGAGAATGTAAAGTATGCGTCCCTTACCTCTTACGCATCACATCCGGTTGTTAATATAACAATTATGCTGCTTATTATAATTGGTGGTATCGGATTTCTTACGTGGGAAGACATCCTGAAAAACAAGTACCGGATAAAAAGTTACCGTATGCAGACCAAGGTAATACTTACAACCTCCCTGATATTAATTCTATTTCCGGCAGTATTCTTTTTTTTTCGGGATTTTGCAGATATGCCAATGCAGGAAAGAGTGCTCAGTTCGCTGTTTCAGGCTGTAACTCCAAGAACAGCGGGGTTCAATACTGCTGACCTTACCAAGATGACAGAAACTGGGCAGGGAATTATGATTGCACTGATGTTGATTGGCGGTTCGCCGGGCTCAACAGCTGGTGGAATGAAAACAACAACCCTAGCTGTACTTATTGCTAATGCACTGGCAAGTTTTCGGCGAAAAGAAGATGCACAAATGTTTGGAAGAAGAATAGAGAATACGGCAATAAAAAATGCAGCAACCATTTTGATGATGTATCTTGTCTTTTTCTTTGGAGGTGCGATAGTGATTAGTGCTGTAGAAGGTCTGCCATTTTCCACCTGTTTATTTGAGACTGCTTCTGCCATAGGAACGGTAGGATTAACATTAGGAATTACACCGAAGTTAGGTGTTCTTTCACGGATAATACTTATGATACTGATGTTTCTTGGACGAGTGGGAGGTTTAACGCTTATTTATGCGGCTCTTTCAGGAAGTGGGAAAAAAATATCAAAATTACCTCAGGAAAAAATAACGGTAGGATAGGAGAATGAAACTTATGAAATCAATATTACTGATAGGACTTGGAAAGTTTGGAAAGCATATTGCATTACAGTTGCACCAGCTGGGACATCATGTTATGGGAGTGGATCACAATGAGGACAGAATAAATGACGCCATAGACATTATGACTAATGCACAGATTGGAGACAGCACCAATGAAGATTTTTTGCGGTCGCTTGGAATAGATAATTACGATGTGTGTATCGTAACCATCGGAAATGATTTTCAGTCTTCCTTAGAAACCACATGTTTGTTAAAAGAACTGGGAGCTAAATTTGTTGTTTCCCGTGCAGAGAGGGACGGACAGGCAAAATTCCTTTTACGAAATGGTGCAGATGAGGTGGTATATCCGGAAAAGCAGGTTGCAAAATGGGCTGCCATCCGTTATACCTCCAATCATATTCTGGATTATATTGAACTGGATGAGTCACATTCCATATTTGAGGTTACGATTCCAAAAGAATGGATAGGTATGAGCGTTGGACAGATTGATATTCGTAAAAAATATAATATCAACATTATAGCAATAAAAGAAAATGGACAGACGAATGTATCCGTAACACCGGATACCGTTCTGACTGCTGAAAGGACAATGCTGGTTCTTGGCGAGGATAAGGCACTGCAGAAATGTTTCCATATCTAACAAAAAGTAAATAGAAAAGGCGGTGAGCATAATGGATGTGTGGGGCGGTATTATTTTGATTCTGGCAATATTGGGTGTATTTGCGTTTGGATTTTATCCGATGTCAAAGCTGGATAAATTTTTAGATGAAAACAGAAAGGCAATCGAAAAAGAAAGCGAAAGCTGTGAGCCATCCTGTGTTATGCTTACCAATTCCCTGACAGATGAGGAAGTTATGGAAGAAATCCGCAGATTCAGGAGTGGACATGAGGATGCCCATGTATTGCTCTACGACAGTTCCTATGTGGAACTGTCGGAAGAAATGGAATGCAGGATTTTGAAAAAGTAATCAAAAACCTATTGGAATATGATATAATTTACGCAAGCAGAAAAACAAGTGACGTGTAAGCGGCATTTGCTTTTTTGCCGCGATAGCGAATAAGCAGTCTGCAAAGCAGACAATAAGCACGAAGTGCGTGCTTATGCGCTTGGAAAATGTATCAGAAAGACAGGTGATGATGCAGATGAAAAAAGATGAGAAACATGGAAGTATGGATGGTGCGGAACACATAATGGTTTGTTTGTCTGCATCACCGTCAAATGAAAAAATCATTAAGACTGCAGCTAAAATGGCATCTGCCTTTGGCGGCAGTTTTACTGCGCTTTATGTTAAATCAGTAAACGCAGACAAAATGGATGAGTTTGATAAAAAACGGTTGCAACGAAATATTCAACTGGCAGAACAGCTCGGAGCAGAGGTAACGATTACGCATGGAGAGGATGTTTCTTTTCAGATTGCGGAATATGCGAGAATATCCGGCGTTACCCAGATTGTTATCGGGAGAAGCAACATAAGACGCCGCCATTTTTGGAGTAAGCCCACTTTGCCGGAGAAGCTGACGGAAATTGTTCCTAATTTGGATATACATATTATTCCGGACGGAACGATAGTGACAACCTATAAGGCTTCCGGAGAGTCCGTGTTAGGTAAGTTGGTAGTGCCAAATTTCAAGGATGTTTTCATCATGTTGTTGCTTCTTGTAGCGATTACTTTGCTTGGACTGGTGTTTTATCAGTTGGGTTTTACGGAGGCAAATGTGATTGCCATCTACATTTTAGGAGTATTACTGATTTCCTTGTTTACCAGAGGATATGCATGTGGCATTGTCGGTTCCTTAATGAGTGTTATACTGTTTAATTTCTTTTTTACGGAGCCTCGTCTGACACTGCATGCTTATGATTCAAGATATGCGGTTACGTTTGGAATCATGCTGTCAGTTTCCATTATGACGGGAACTTTGGCATCAAAATTAAAGCTTCATGCAAAGATGTCGGCACAGAACGCATTCCGAACCAAGGTGCTTCTGGATACCAGCCTGCTTTTGCAAAAGGCACAAAGTGATGAAGAGGTTATTAACATTACTGCCACACAGTTGATGAAATTATTGAACCGTTCCATTGTGGTATATACAGCGAAGAAAGATGTGCTGTCGAAAGGAAAGTTATTCCCGGTGGAATCGGAAGAGAATAATGAGGAGCTGTTTAACGATTTAGAGTATAATGCAGCAGGCTGGGTATATAAAAACCATCATAGAGGAGGTGCAACAACGGATGTATACAAACAGGCAAAGTGCTTATATCATGCCATACGCATAAATGACAGGGTTTATGGTGTTATAGGTGTACGGATGGAAAAGGCACTGGATTCCTTTGAGAGCAGTATGCTGTTATCTATTCTTGGAGAATGTGCCTTGTCTATGGATAATAACCGCAATGTCAAGGAAAAGGAAATGGCTGCGGTGCTTGCGAAAAACGAGCAATTACGTGCGAATCTTCTTCGTGCCATCTCCCATGACCTGCGTACACCACTGACTGCAATCTCAGGGAATGCAGAGAATGTACTTAAGAACTATGAAAAGCTGGATGCGGATATGAGGGATCAGATATTTAAGGAAATTTTCGATGACTCCCAGTGGCTCATCGGTATTGTGGAAAATCTGCTTTCCGTCACCAGAATAGAAGAAGGAAGAATGAATTTTAACATGTCCATACAGCTTATGGATGAAGTCATAAATGAAGCACTGGCACATATCAGACAGAAGCGTAACAGACATGATATTGTGGTTTGCTGTGAGGATGAATTACTACTTGCAAAGATGGATGCAAAACTGATTGTGCAGGTAATTATCAATCTGGTAGAAAATGCAATAAAGTATACACCTTATGGTACATCTATCCGTATAGTGGCAAAAAAGAAGAAAAAGGCAGTAGCGGTCAGTGTAATTGATGATGGTCCGGGTATTCCAAAGGAAATAAAGCCCCGTGTTTTTGACATGTTTTATACGGGAGAGAACAAGATTGCTGACAGCCGTCGCAGCTTAGGTTTGGGTCTTGCCCTTTGTAAGTCCATAATCAATGCACACGGTGGAGAGATAACGTTAACAGACAATCAGCCACAAGGCTGTAATTTTACATTTACTTTACCGTTGGAAGAGGTGAAAATTGATGAATAAACTTCAAATATTGGTGGTGGAGGACGATAAATCCGTCAGAAATTTAATGTCTACTACTTTAAAGGCGCATGATTATAAATATATAGTGGCAGAAAGCGGAGAAGAAGCCATTCTTCAGGCATCCACCCATAATCCGGATATTGCATTGCTTGATTTGGGACTTCCGGATATGGATGGGGTTGAGGTAATTAAAAAGATCAGGTCATGGTCTAATATGCCGATAATTGTTATAAGTGCAAGAAGTGAGGATGCGGACAAGATAGAGGCACTTGACAATGGAGCGGATGATTATCTGACAAAGCCTTTTTCTGTGGAGGAGCTTCTTGCAAGACTTCGTGTGACAGCCAGAAGGCTTGCCATGATGCAGGCAAACAATATGAATGAATCCGTGTTTCGTAACGGGGAATTAAAGGTGGATTATGCGGCAGGAAGTGCCTATCTGAAGGAAGAGGAGCTGCATCTGACACCTATCGAGTATAAATTACTTTGCTTATTATCACAAAATGTAGGAAAAGTTTTGACCCATACCTTTATCACGCAAAAAATCTGGGGCAGGAGCTGGGATGATGATGTAGCATCTTTGAGAGTGTTTATGTCAACACTCAGGAAGAAAATAGAAATTGGTGCAGACTCTCCGCAGTATATCCAAACGCATATAGGTGTTGGATATCGTATGCTAAAAGTTGAGTGAGCGGGTATATGCAATACATTTGAGAGTAAAAGAGAGGCTGGAAAACCAATAAAATATATGATAATATATAAAGCGTTTTACAACATATTATGTCTAAGAAAAGGAAGGCTGCCAATTGAATAATAAATACATAAAAATAGTTGCAATTATAATGCCTATCCTCATAGCAGTCATCTGCCTTACACTTGCAGTAAGAAACGATAATCAGGCAAGTATGCCTATTCCGATGAGTCTTACATTTACAGGAGAATACAGTTATGATGGGGACAACTGGTATCCATACAAACAAGAGGGGACAGAATTACCAGCTTCGTCAAATATGAGAGTATTACGACCAACTACCAACCTTATAGTTCTATCCATAGGACGGCAGTTAGCACAATCAGTATAATATATTGTAACAAGGGTATTGTTGTTATCTCTGCTAATGCTCTCTATAATAGCATCAGCAACATTTATAATTGAATTATCAGGAAAAAAATAATCCATAATACACCATTTATATTTTTTTATATTATATTCTTCATTTTAATT
This sequence comes from Lachnospiraceae bacterium, assembly GCA_017408025.1. Taxonomy (GTDB): domain Bacteria; phylum Bacillota; class Clostridia; order Lachnospirales; family Lachnospiraceae; genus SVEL01. The sequence goes on along the minus strand of JAFQVJ010000006.1, from coordinate 16,043 downwards.
TAAGTGAATGATGTGCAGATGAAAACTACTTCGCAGTTACACATCGGCTAGGAAAACAAAGCAAGTCCCTCTAGATAGAGGGACTTGCTCAACTTTGTTGTAAAAGAATTAGTTATTTTTTGTATTCTTCTTTGTCAATGTTACAAAGCCGGCAACAATTGCGGCTACAACTGATAGACAGATTAAAATAACAATATTTGTTGCATCACCTGTAACAGGACTAGCGAATGGGATATCAACCGTTATATCCTCTTCTGGAATATCCGCAGTTTCATTTTCTGGGTCAGCAAAAGGAATATCAGGTGTTACATCTTCCTCTTCCTCTGGGTCAGCAAAAGGAATATCAGGTGTTATATCTTCCTCTTCCTCTGGGTCAGCAAAAGGAATATCAGGTGTTACATCCTCCTCTTCCTCTGGGTCAGCAAAAGGAGTATCAGGTGTTACATCCTCTTCTTCTGTGTCAGGAAGTTCTGGTCTTTCGATGAGAACAATATTTACACCAATTGAACCAAAAGAAGCACTAGAACCAAAATTGTCATTTAATGAAATTGTGTTTTCACCGTTGTCCCAGCCAAAAATCTCAGGAAGTACAGTATCGTTTAAAGTACTATCTTTATCAGCCCTAAGAGTAGTAGCTTTGATAACATCTACATTATTTAATGTTACGTCAAATGTAAAGGACTCAGCATATGTAGGATTATCCTGATATTTGTTATAAGTTCCGGCAATTGCCTGAAGATTAATATCAGTTTTTTCACTGATACCGTATGACTGATCATCAGATACATCATAAACCTTGTTTTCTCTAACTACTGAATCTATCTCTTTGCGATAAGAATCATCATAGTTGATTTCGTAGATACTGCCATCATCCAGTGTTTCTGTTAATACAACGTTGATTGCAGAATCATTTATTTCTACATTACCAACACTTACACCAGCAATAGCCTTGATTGTGTAGCGATCTTCTAACATACCAAAGTAATATGAAGCATCTGATTGAGCAACGCCTTCAGCCTTTACATCTATACCAGAAACAATAGCGGTTACATCAATGTTGTTGAGAACTATAGGAGCGCCATCTCCTGTAGCTAAAGACATGTAAGGGTAAGCTGTACCGACGAATCCACCTGCATATCCATTTGCGTTAACAATAGCGTGTACTGTAACGTTATCAATTTTGATGTTTTCAGCGTAATCTACAACAACACTTCCAATGGCACCACCTACACCGTATCTGCATAATCTGCTACCATTGTAACCAGGAGCAGACACAACTCCCTGTGTAAAGCAGTCTGTAATGCCTAATCTGCCATCATATTTAGCTGTATATGTTGATGAACCAACAAGACCACCGTAACCACCTGATGATAAACCAGTAACATTACCGAAGTTCTTTGTGTTTTTGATAGTAGTAGAAGCACCTTCATTGATACCTAAGATACCACCTGCGCTACCTACGCTGTCCCCTGATTTTCTGGTAACTGTAACATCACCTTCATTGTGGCAATTGTCAATTGTTAATGTACCATTTGAGTACACCTGACCAGCAATACCACCTAAATACTGTTCAGGACAAATAATATCGCCGGTGTTTTTTGTGTTGATAATAGTAGTATTAGAGCCTTCGATACATGCTGCAATACCTGCTGCACAGTAAAGTCTGCAATCTAAATCACCATTATTTACACATGAGTTAATAGTAATGTCTGTTACATTTTGTACTGAACCAATGATACCACCCATCCTATCGTATCCGGAAATATCAGAGTTGTTTACACAATTAGTAATTGTGACACAAGCTGAGTTTATTGAACGACCGACAATGCCACCAATATAACCAGCCTTATCATTTCCAGTAATTTTACCGTTGTTTGTACAATTTGTAATAGTAACATTTGCCTTGCCACAAATATTTCCTACAATACCACCTGTGGCAGATAAGTCATTGGCATTTGTTGCAGTGCCAATAGTTAAGTTAACATTGTTTGTACAACCTGAAATAGTAGTATTGCCATATACAGTTGCTGCAATACCTGCAAAACCATTTCTGTCTAAGAATTTTGTACAATCTATATCGCCAGAAACAGTCAAGTCTTTTATTGTTGCATTGTTAATAAAACCAAAAAGCCCTTGATTTTCAGTAGAAGCTTTGCTTATGTAAAGACCACTTATAGTATAATTGTTTCCAACGAATGTACCTTCAAATTTTGTAGCAGAAGTTCCGATTGGACTCCAAATATTATCTTCGTCACATCCTAAATTGATATCGTTACCAAGATAAATTGTTTTACTAGCGAAACTAACCTTTTTAGAATTTACCAATTTTGCAAATTCCTTCATATCCTCAGCATTGTTGATAACAAATTCAGATTCGTCGTCTGTATAATTGCTAATGCTGGTTAATGAAGAATAATTTTCATGATTTGAAGCAGCAAAAACTGTTTCCGATGGGCTGATAGTAGCTATGGCACACATGGCTGAAACTACTACAGGAACCAGTTTTTTGATAACTCTTTTCTTCATTACATGACCTCCTTATTATTGTTGATTTTTAGCTGACGATCAGGGGAATTGTCAGATAAAAAGTACTTCAATAATTATACACGCTTTTAGGGAAAAACAATACCCCCTTTTAAGGGGGGCTAAAGCTGACCGTGCTTTGTTCTAGTGTGTTTGGACTAACTACAAGATATTTGAGTAGAGTTACATGATAAAACTATAACTAACTACTATAATAATTTGCTTATAAAGGAAAAATATGTTATTATAAATGACTAAAGAGGTATTAAATCAAGCTAAAAAAGGAGAAAATATGGGATTTTTAGATAATTTATTCAAAAAAGAGGCAAAGAAATTTGTATCAGGTATGGTTGAAAAGGCTGTAGATACTGTTATGAATGGTAATAGCTCAGGTAATGTTAAGCTTACGGGGACGGCAGGTCTTAGAGCAAGACTTGAAGAGGTTGTAGCCAATGAGTATACAGATTATGAATTCAGACAGAATGTGCCAGCAAGGGAGATAGGAGCAGAGAGTGGAACAGCAGATTATAGCTATGGTTTATACAAAAATGGAGCACCTGTTGCGTTCTTTAACGTAATTGAGAATAAGAACGATTATAAGAAAAAACCTTTGCGTATGGCGAAGCAGGCAGCGGAAATGAATAATATCCCGCATATGAACTTCTTTTCCCATCTGCCCAATGAGACTAGCTATATATCACAGCGTCTCAAAAAAGAGATTATAAGATATTAAGATTAAGATAATTTCATAGGCGAAAGCCATTTTGTTAAGGAAAGAGAAAGGTAACTGGCATAGTTGCACCTGTGGCAGGCGAAGCATTCTTTAAATCTTGTATATTATTTTATATAATGATATAAGCACTTTACAGGTAGTGGGAGAATGTTCAGTCTTGTGGAATTATAAGCACGGCTTTAATTCCTTCAAAGCTTTTTCTCTTTCCTTTTTATATTTATATAGAAAAAGGGAGAAATATGTCTGTTATAGATAGCGTAAATAGCCACTCCGAGTGGTTAGTTTTTTTGATGTACAAACAAGAGAATAACAGTCTGACAAGTTACGAGGAGAAGAACATAAAGCTGTTCATAGACAACAGGCGATATGAGCATTTCTATAGACTTATAAAAAATGGGACATTTCCGGCAGATTATGCTCACAAGCTTATAATCAATAAGGAGGGCTCAGGCAAAAAGCGAGTAGTGTATTCTTATGATGAGGAGGAGAATATAGTACTTAAATTTATCGCATATAAATTATATTGCTTTGATGAATATTTTGCTGACAGCTGTTATGCGTTTCGCAGAGGGTATGGAGCTAAGGATGCCATAAGGAGATTTCGGGGTAACAAGGAATATTCCCAGAAGTATTGTTTTAAGGCAGATGTAAGCAATTATTTTAATTCAATAGATGTAGATATGCTTTTGGAAAGGCTGAGCTTTATAAAGGAACAGGACGAGGAGCTCTTTGCACTGTTTTGCAGAATCTTAAAAGAAGAAAGGGTTTATGAGGGTAAGACACTGATATCAGAGAAGCATGGCGCTATGGCTGGAACTCCATGTTCACCGTTTTTCGCGAATGTATATTTGTCTGATGTAGACAGATATTTTGAGAAACAACATATATCATACTTTAGGTATTCTGATGATATTCTTATATTTGCTGATACACGAGAGAAATTAGAAGAGCAGATTCTGATATTTTATGAACAGCTTAAAGAGCACCACTTGGATATTAATCCTTCAAAGGTAACTATAACAGAGCCAGGAGAAATATTCGAATTTCTTGGCTTTGCCTATCATGACGGAGAGATTGATTTATCAGCGAATACCATGAGAAAAATGAAAGCGAAGATAAAAAGGAAGGCAGACGCCTTGAGAAGATGGCAGAGAAAGAAGAAGTTACCGGAGGAAAAGGCGGCGATAGGTTTTATAAATGCTATGAATAAGAAATTTTTTGGTGGAAGCGACAGTGCATGGGATGAGGATGATTTTACATGGTGTCGTTGGTTCTTTCCTAATATAACTACTGATATAAGTCTGAGGGAAATAGATGAATATATGCAGGAGTATATAAGGTATGTGATTACGGGTAGACATTATAAGGGAAATTATCGTATAACCTACAGGCAACTTAAAGCATGGGGCTATAGAAGTCTTGTACATGAATATTACAGTTGGAAAAAGCTATAAGAATGCTAATGAGCGCGTTAATCGAGTTGTTTTACAACTACGATTATGTCTGTGGCGGACAGGAAGCTGCCGCCACAGGCAGAGAATCTTGTGAGCAAGTCCCTCATGAATGAGAGATTTAGGGAGTTGAAGTGGACTTGTCCACTTTGTTCGAATTATATTGGCTTACCAAGATAATTTCCTTGAGCAAAATCAATAGGGGTATGTTTTATATATTCATATTCTTCAGCAGTTTCGATGCCTTCAATCATAACTTTTGCACCATAACTATGATAAAATTCAACAATTCTATCAATTTTATCCCGATGATTACTGTTTCTGATATTTTCAATATAACAACGATCCAGCTTGACATAATCAGGTTCAAAAACGTTGAATGCCGGAAGATGATCAAAATTTGGTGAAAAATCATCCAAGACTATGGAGGCATTTTGCGAGCGTAGTTGATTTCTTTTTATCTGCCATGTTAAAGGCGAGAAAAAATTGTGGTTCATTAAATCGATGACAAGTCGTCCACGTAGAGTTCTTGCAACATCCTCAAAGAAAACTTGACTTTCATGAGGGGTAAGTATTTCTGACGCAAAGGAATTGATACAAAGATTTTCAGATTTACCATGTTCAAGGAAACGTTTTACTGAACCGAATAATGTGGCAAGTTCCAGTATATGAAGCTTTGTGCTTACTTCGTACTGTTCAACGATATTTTTAACAGTCGATTCGTTTGGATCAATCAATGATTCATATGCAAAAATACTTCCTGTGGATATATGGAATATTGGTTGAAAGGCAAAATCGATATCTATTTTTGATAATAGAAGAAGCGTTCCAGGGTCCAGCTGCAAATTATCGAATGAAATCATAGAATCCCCTCCTTTGTTACTATATTAAATTATTAAATATGAATAAAAAAACGTACACTATGTTATTAATATTGTATATCAACTATAGAATAATGTCAATTAACAAAAAGTTGTCATAAGTAAAAAAGCTTTACATATATTAATATATTAGAAGAATGAAGAAAGGGGCAGTAACATGAAAAATGATAATATAAAGGCCTTATACAAAGGTGCTATTATAGGCGGAACAATGCTGGTGCCAGGAGTAAGTGGTGGCTCTATGGCTATGATACTTGGGATATATAATAAGTTGATATCTTCAGTAAGTTCTTTTTTTAAAGATGTAAAAAAGAACCTGATTTTTTTGCTGTTGTTTGTTGTAGGGGCGGGAATCGGCATGCTTATTTTTGCTAAACCACTATTAAATCTTATCGAAAATCAAACGCTTCCGATGATGTATTTTTTTATAGGCGCAGTAGCAGGTGGAGTGCCTATGATATGCAGGAGTGCCAAGGTAAAAGAGATGTCGTGGAAGGATATTGTCTATATTGTCATAGGTTTGGCTACAGTACTGTTGTTTGCCTTTATTCCAGAGGATATTTTCAGCGGAAGTAGTACATCAGAAAAGACAAATCTTGTCATACAGGTGTTGGCTGGGATTATAGCAGCCATAGCATTGGTTCTTCCGGGGATAAGTGTTTCGTACATGCTGTTGCTTATGGGATTATACGATAAAACTGTGAAAGCAATAAGTGAGCTTGATATTGCATATCTATTGCCTATGGCAATAGGGTTGTTGATTGGTATTATGCTTATAACAAAGCTTCTTGAAAATGCCATGGAGAGACATCCGAGACCGACATATCTTACAATTCTTGGCTTTGTTATAGGTTCGATTGTTCAGGTATTTCCCGGATTGCCACAGGATTATCAGTGGGTAATATGTGGAGTCTTGGCAATTGCAGGGTATTTTATTATAAACACCATTTCAGCTGAAGAATAATCTGTTTAAACATTTTTTAGATTAGCTGACAAAATAAACTGACAAAAGAAGCGGTAAAAATGTTTATTTATAATCGGGTATATGTTAAAATATGTCCGTTAGATATATTATTACAGTGCCGAAAGGAGTAAAAAGATATGGTAAATCATATTGTTATGTGGAAATTTAAACCTGAGATAGAGGAGGCGAAAAAGCCTGAATTAAAGAAAGCAATGAACGAGCAGTTAAGCTCTCTTGTGGGAAAGGTACCAGGACTTTTAACTGTTGAATTTGTTGAAAACCCGATTAGTTCAAGTACACATGATATTGCGCTTGTGACAACACTTGAGAAGGCAGAGGATATTGCTGTATATGCTACACATCCAGAACATGTCTATGTTGCAGACAACTTTGTTCGTCCGTATGTTACAGAGAGAGCTTGTCTTGATTACTAAACAATGTATATAGTAGAAAAAAGTTTTACTTTACTATTGCAAATCATTAAAGAGAAATATATAATTGTTCTGGGCTGGATACACAGTTTCCTACAATAGATAATAAAGGAGAGTTTGGTATGAGTACTAGAGTTGGTATTATTGGTTATGGTAATCTTGGAAGAGGTGTTGAATGTGCTATTAAGCAGAATCCGGATATGGAGCTTGTAGCTGTATTTACAAGAAGAGCACCGGAAAGCGTTTCTATTCTTACACAGACAGCAACTGTGTGCAAGATTGATGATATTGAAAATTGGAAGGGCAAAATAGATGTTATGATTCTTTGTGGTGGTAGTGCTACTGATTTGCCAGAGCAGACCCCTGTATATGCTAAGATGTTTAATGTTGTCGATAGCTTCGATACTCATGCAAGAATACCAGAGCATTTTGATAATGTTGATAAGGCATCTAAGGAAGGCGAAAATGTTGCACTTATTTCGGCTGGTTGGGATCCAGGAATGTTCTCCCTTAATAGAATGTATGCAAGTGCTATTCTTGTGGACGGTGCTGATTACACATTCTGGGGTAAGGGCGTAAGTCAGGGACATTCAGATGCAATTCGCCGTATTGAGGGCGTTAAGGACGCAAAGCAGTATACAGTTCCTGTTGAAGCAGCACTTGAAGCGGTTAGAAGTGGTAGAAACCCAGAACTTACAACACGTCAGAAGCATACAAGAGAGTGCTATGTAGTGCTTGAAGAGGGCGCTGATGCAACAAAGGTTGAGAATGAAATTAAGACAATGCCAAACTATTTTGCTGATTATGATACAACAGTACACTTTATTAGTGAAGAAGAGTTAAAGAAGAATCACAGCGGTATTCCACATGGTGGATTTGTTATCAGAAGTGGTAAGACAGGCTGGAATAGTGAGAATAATCATATTATTGAATATAGCCTCAAGCTTGATTCTAATCCGGAATTTACTGCAAGTGTAATTGTTGCATATGCAAGAGCTGTTGCACGTCTCTCAAAGGAAGGACAGTCAGGTTGTAAGACCGTATTTGATATAGCACCAGCATACTTAAGTACAAAGGACGGCGCTGAACTTAGAAAAACTATGCTTTAAGATAAAAGGAAGTTGGAGATTATGGAGTTTAGATTTGTCAGTGAGGATGATACAGAGGGTCTTCTTGATATATATAGACAATATATAGATACAACAATAACTTTTGAATATATGCTTCCTACGGTAGATGAATTTAGAAAACGTATAAGACATATATCTAAGGATTATCCATACATTGTATGTGTAGAAGAAGATAATCTTTTAGGATATGCATATGCTCATCGATACAAAGAGCGTCAAGCATATAAGTGGAACGTAGAGTTCTCAATTTATCTTGACAAGAATTTGACGGCAAAGGGTGTGGGTACAAAAATGTACGATATGCTATTTGAAATTGTTAAGATACAAGGAATAAAAAATGTTTATTCGCTGATCGCTTATCCAAATGAGCCAAGTGTAAGACTACATGAAAAAATGGGCTTTGAATTGCTTGTAACATACAAGAATGAAGGGTTTAAGAATGGACAGTGGACGGATTTGATGTGCTATAGAAAGACAATTGCTCCACATGATACGGCTCCGGAAGATATTAAAACTATACAACAGTTAGACAGAAAAGTTCTTGAGGAGATATTAAATAAGTTTTAATATTGGATAAAACTATAGAAATTAGTTGATTTCTATTTCTGCTATATATATATTCATAATGTTTGAGTATGTATATAGCAGTCTTTTTATTGTATTAGGAAAGTTCTCGAAATTTCGCTATACTATAAAAATAAGATGAGAGCTCGCACGAGAAGAAAATGTCAGCTAAGGCTGATCGGGCTTGGCTCGCTCCACTAAGGAATGCAGTAATCGAGTTGTGGTTGTAACTACGATTTTAGTTTTGTAGGAGATGTAATTATGAAGAGAAATGTAAATATAAATGAAATTTCTGATGGTAAATTATATGGACTTAATGATATGGTAAAGGCGGGCTGTGATGGATGTCGCGATTGCTCTGCGTGTTGTCAGGGGATGGGAAAAACAGTCGTACTTGACCCGATTGATATATATCGCTTAACTAGTAATCTTGCTTGTACATTTGAGCAACTTTTATCAGATAAGGTTGAATTGAATGTGGTTGATGGGATAGTACTTCCGAACCTTAAGATGGATGGCAGTAGTGAGAAATGTAGATTTTTAAATGAAGAGGGACGCTGTAGCATCCATAGCTTTAGACCTGGAATATGTCGATTGTTTCCACTAGGGAGAATATATGAGGATGGTTCCTTTAAATATTTTTTACAGGTAAATGAATGTTCAAAAAAAAATAAAACTAAGGTAAAGGTTAAAAACTGGATTGATACGCCTGACATAAAGGAATATGAGAAATTCGTAACTGATTGGCATTATATGTTGAAAAGCCTTGAGAGTGTCTTGGAAGTTTCAGATGAGGCTGTGGCAAGACAGATAAGTATGTATGTTTTATCAGAATTTTATATGGAGCCTTACAATGACAGTTTGCCTATATATGCACAGCTTGATGAGAAAATAAAAAAAGCCCTGCACACTATTTGTTTTGTTGGACAAAAGTCGTAAGATGTGTTATCATACAAGATATATGATGTTCGAAAAAATTATTATTTTATGAATTTGTATGGATGTGAAAAATATCTTTGTATGAGGTGAATGGGCTATGAGTGTAAAAAACAGAATAGAGCGATTTTTTATACAAAAATCGTCGTGGGTAGAAAATAGTGACCTGTTTAATGAACTGGTTCAGAGCTTCGTGTCGTTGATACCAGTGTTTATGATAGGGGCATTTGTTCTTGTTATCCAAAATTTTCCGATTAAAGTATTCACGGATTGGTTAACGAATGCGTGCAATGGATACATATATGAAGGATTGGATATGATATATGACGCTACATATGGAATGGTAGCAATATATATATTGATTGTGTTATCCTTCAAGTATTCGATATCATTGACAAAAGGATTTTCGAGTGTCAATGTTCTCAATACTATAACAGCAGTTGCATCCTATATCGTTCTCATAGGATCAGATTCTTTTACAGTAGGTGAAGAAAACCTAAGAGCATTTCTTGTGAATAATACATCAGCAAAGAATATATTTTTGGCAGTATTAGTGTCAATAATATCTACCAGACTTACAGTGTCGATTAACAAAATAATAGGCAATCGTAATATGGCGGTACATATAAAGACAGATTTCACCAGATCATTAAGAGGCATGTTGCCAATGGTTGTCACAATAGTGTGTTTTTTTGTGCTTGTCATTATTATAAGATTACTGACAGGATATGATAATGTAGGAGAATTCTTGGTTTATATATTAAACAGGCCATTTGTAATGCTTGGACAAACAGTATTCAGTGGGGTATTGTTGATTCTTTTGCATAACTTTTCGTGGTTCTTTGGGATTCATGGTGGCAATACATTCAGTGAGATGACAGCAGTCGTATTTCCTGATGGCAGTGGCGACATATTTACAAAGACATTCTTTGATACATATTCCACAGTGACTGGAAGTGGAGTTACTATTGGGCTTGTTATTGTAGGCTTGATAAAACTTAAAGATAAAGAACAGAGAAAAATTGTTTGGATTTCCTTGATACCAAGTATATTTAATATTAACGAGATGGTTATATTTGGTTTGCCAGTAGTTATGAATCTGCCGTTGATTATTCCGTTAATGATTGTTCCTGTTGTGACTTTTTTGGTGGCTTACGGTGCAACTATTACAGGGCTTGTGCCTACGGTTGTAAATAATGTTAATTGGACAACACCACCTTTAGTTAGCGGTTATTTGGCAACTGGCTCTTGGAAGGGGGTAGCACTGCAGTTGGTTATTATCATTATTTCAGTGCTTATATATCTTCCATTTGTAAATCTTTATCTAAAGGTACAGGATGCTCTGTATGAAGAAAAAGTGCAAAAATTGACAGATATGCTCAAAGAGGCAGAGAAGAATAATAGTGGGATTTCTTTTACAAGTCTTCCAGATAAGCTTGTAAGAGTTGTTACAAGACTTGGAGAAAGGCTTAAGCGAGATGTTAAAAAGAATAGGGTAGATATTCACTATCAGCCACAGTTGGACAATAATGAGCGGGTTGCATCATCAGAAGCATTGCTTAGATGGAAGGGAGATATGAAAAAATATATTTATCCACCTCTTTCTGTTGCAATAGCTAAAGAATTTAAGGTATATGATCAGCTGACAAGACAGATTCTAAAGAATTCTCTTGATGATGTGGTACGAATATATAATGAGATAGGAGAATATTTGCCGGTTTCAGTAAATATAGATGTAGAGCAGCTTCTGGATAAAGAGTTTATTGATTGGGTTGTTAAGCAGGTAGATGAATATAATATACCAGACAATACCCTTGGTCTCGAGATAACAGAGCAGGAGAATCTTGTTGGTGCTTCAAATCTTTCAGAGATTCTTGATATGTTTAGGGAACATGGTATTATCGTATCTATTGATGACTTCAGTATGGGATATACATCTTTGGCATATTTACAGATGAATCAATTTGATTATATTAAACTTGACGGAGGTATAGTGAAGAATATAGAGAAGAATGAGAGAAGTAAAGAAATCGTTGATTCACTTATATCTCTTGGAAGGAATCTCGGGTTTAGCGTTGTGGCAGAATATGTGGAAAACGAGAAACTGCAGAATATGCTTAAGGAGATGGGTTGTAATAAGTATCAGGGATATCTATATTCACCAGCAATTGATATTGAGGATTATATTAGCTATATCAAGAAGGTAAATTGCAAAGAGTAGCCAGTTAAAAAAGGATAAATTGGAATTGCGATAAAATGTCGTAATTCCAATTTTTTTTGAAACAAATTTACATATTCTACTTGAGAAAAAATTATCAAGATGGTATACTGAGTCTAAATGCTCCATTTATTATTAGAGAATGTTAAAAATATGACAATCTCATATAAAAGGCAAAAAATTTAACTAAGAAAGGAGTCACATATGAGTAGTAAGATTACAATTGTAGGTGCAGGTAGCGTAGGAGCGACTATAGCTTACAGACTTTCTCATGAGGACATTGCATCAGAAATCGTATTGGTGGACATTAACAAGAATAAGGCAGAGGGAGAGGCACTTGATATACTTCAGGGTACAGCTTTCCGTACACCTATTTCCATAGTTTCTGGTGAATATGAGGATGCAAAGGGTTCTGATATTGTTATCATCACTTCAGGTATTGCCAGAAAGCCTGGTCAGACAAGAATCGAATTGACACAGACAAATGTAAATATTATCAAGGACATTGCTCCACAGATTGTCAAGGCAGCGCCAGATGCTAAGTATATCATTGTAAGTAACCCAGTTGATATCATCACTTATGTATTTACAAAGATTTCAGGCATTCCAGAATCACAGATTATAGGTGCTGGTACATTGCTTGATACAGCAAGACTTCGTTGTGGACTTGCTGAGCATTTTGATGTTGCTCAGAGAAATATTCATGCGTATGTATTTGGTGAGCATGGAGATACATCATTCGTGCCATGGTCAATCTCAGATATTTCAGGAGCTAAGATTGATGAGTTTGCAGATCTTGTTCCAGAGAAGAATATTGCACCACTTGATAAGGATGGCATGATTGAGTATGTTCGTAAGTCAGGTGGAAAGATAATCGCTAATAAGGGCGCTACATTCTATGCTATTGCTGATTCGGTAGTTAATATCTGCAGTCTCTTAGTTGCATCAGATAAGTCTGTGGCTACAGTATCTACAATGATGCATGGTGAATATGGCATCGAGGACGTATGTGTGAGTGTGCTTAACTTCGTAGGTCCTAACGGTGTAGAAGGCAAACTGCCTATCAAGTTAACAGATGAGGAAGTTGCTAAATTACAAGCAAGTGCAAATGCACTTAAGGATGTTATATCTCAGATAACTTTATAATTTGAGTAACATTTAGGAGGACATTATGGTTTATAGCTATTACCCAGGGTGTACCCTGAAGACAAAGGCAAAGGATCTGGATAAGTATGCCAGAGAATGTGCCAAGGTACTTGGTTTCGAGCTGGAAGAGATCGAAAACTGGCAGTGCTGTGGTGGCGTCTATCCACTTGGTAGTGATGAAATAGCTTCAAAGCTTTCTTCAGTTCGTGCGTTGAATGAAGCAAAGACAAAGGGACAGGATTTAGTAACTGTCTGCTCAGCTTGTCATCACGTTATCAAGAGAACAAATGACGACATGAAGAATGTTGAGGATATTCGCACCAGAGCAAATAATTATATGGAGTTTAAGGAGCCATACGCTGGCGAGACAACGGTACTTCATTATCTTGAGGTACTTCGCGACAAGGTTGGCTTTGACGTGTTAAAAGAAAAGGTTGTTAATCCTTTAAATGGTAGAAAGATAGGAGCATATTACGGCTGTCTCCTACTTAGACCAAGTAAGATTGTACAGTTCGATGATCCAGAGAACCCTTCAATCATTGAAGACTTTATCAAGGCATTAGGTGGAACACCTGTTATCTACCCATACCGCAATGAGTGTTGTGGTGGCTACATTTCCCTCAAGGAGAAGGAAATGTCAGGCAGAATGGTAGACAGAATCATGGATTCAGCATCAGGCTTTGGAGCTGAGGAGCTTATCACAGCTTGTCCACTTTGTATGTATAACTTAAATAAGAGCGAGAGTGCAAATAAGCTTCCTGTTCATTACTTTACAGAGATACTTGCTGAGGCACTTGGCGTGAAGGAGGTGTAGGCATGAGCAGTGTTTCAAATGCAGAAATGACAAATAAAATCCGCGAAATCAGTGGCTCTAATCCACAGAAGTGTATGAAGTGCGGTAAGTGTTCTGCTTCATGTCCTTCCTTTAACGAGATGGATATCAAGCCACATCAGTTTGTATCATATGTAAATGATGGTAATGTAGAAGCACTTATGGCTAGCAAATCACTTGGAAAGTGTCTTTCATGCTTCGCTTGTGTAGAGCGCTGCCCAAGAGATGTTAAGCCAGGAAAGCTTGTAGATGCTGCAAGACAGATGCTTATTCGTCAGCAGGGTCAGGCAATGCTTACTCCTGAAGAAATTCCAGAGATGGTTGACGAAGCTATGCCACAGCAGCTTCTTATGAGTGCATTCAGAAGATATAGTCGATAGAAAGGTTGGAGGTGAACTCAGTGCAGAGAGTAGGAGTATTCGTCTGTCATTGTGGTAGTAACATCGCAGCTACTGTTGATGTAAAGAAGGTAGTTGAGATGGTTAAGCTTGAGCCGGGCGTTGTACATGCTGAAGATTATCAGTATATGTGTTCAGAGGCAGGTCAGGCAAAGATAGACGCAGCAATAAAAGAAAAGGGTCTTACAGGTATTGTAGTTTGTTCTTGTTCGCCACGTATGCATGAGGCAACATTCAGAAAAGCTGCAGAGCGTGCAGGACTTAACCCTTATATGGTAGAAATTGCCAATATCCGTGAGCATTGTTCATGGATACATAAGGATATGGAAGAGGCAACAAAGAAGGCAGTTATCTTAGCTAGAGCAGCTATTGCAAAGGTTAACTTAAATGCACCTCTCCAGCCAGGTGAGAGCTTGGTAACAAAGAGAGCGCTTGTTATTGGCGGTGGTATCGCTGGTATACAGACAGCTATTGATATTGCAGATGCAGGATATGAGGTAGATATTGTTGAGAAGACACCAAGTATTGGTGGTAGAATGTCACAGCTTGATAAGACATTCCCAACACTTGACTGTTCGGCTTGTATTCTTACACCAAAGATGGTGGAGGCAGCTGCTCATGAGAAAATTACTATCTACACATACAGTGAAGTTGATAAGGTTACAGGTTTCGTAGGTGACTTCACAGTAGATATTAGAAAGAAAGCAAGAAGCGTAGATATGACAAAGTGTACAGGTTGTGGTGTTTGTCAGGAGAAGTGCCCTTCTAAGAAGGCTCCAAGCGAATTTAACCGTGGGCTTAACACAAGAAGTGCTATCTACACTCCATTTGCACAGGCTATACCAAACGTTCCTGTTATCGACAGAGATGCATGTCTCAAGTTTAAGACAGGTAAGTGTGGTGTCTGTGAAAAGGTATGTCAGGCAGGAGCGATTCAGTACGATCAGCAGGATGAAATCGTTACACAAAAGTATGGTGCAATTGTTGTTGCAACAGGCTTCGATGTAATCAAGGTTGATAAGTATGATGAGTATGCATACAGCCAGAGCCCTGACGTTATCACATCTCTTGAATTAGAGCGTATTATGAACGCAGCTGGTCCTACAAAGGGTCATTTAGAGCGTATGTCAGATGGAAAGCATCCAAAGGAAATGGTATTCATCCAGTGTGTTGGTTCAAGATGCTCAGATGACAGAGGAAAGAGCTACTGTTCAAAGATTTGTTGTATGTATACAGCAAAGCACGCTATGCTTATCAGAGATAAGTATCCAGATGTTAATGTAACAGTATTTTATATTGATGTTCGTACACCAGGTAAGAACTTCGATGAGTTCTACAGAAGAGCAGTTGAAGATTACGGTGTAAATTACATCAAGGGTCAGGTAGGTAAGGTTGCACCACAGCCAAACGGAAAGCTATTGGTACAGGGTGTAGACTTAATCGACAATAAGCAGATACTCAAGGAAGCTGACATGGTTGTATTAGCAGCAGCTATTGAGCCAAATCCAGATGTAAGAAAGATTGCTACAATGCTTACAGCAAGTATTGATACAAACAACTTCCTTACAGAGTCACATGCTAAGCTTCGTCCAGTAGAGTCACCAACAGCTGGTGTATTCTTATCAGGTGTTTGTCAGGGACCAAAGGATATCCCAGAGACAGTAGCACAGGCTGGTGCCGCAGCTGTTAAGGCAATCGGACTTTTAGCTAAGGATAAGCTCTTAACAAACCCATGTACAGCTAAAGCTGATGAACTCATGTGTAATGGTTGTTCTACATGTGCAAATGTTTGTCCATATGGAGCTATTACATACGAGACAAAAGAAATCAATGATC
>JAFQVJ010000034.1 GCA_017408025.1 Lachnospiraceae bacterium | reverse complement strand
TCCTTTGTAGCCTGTCTCTGTGCATCATTGAAGTAAGCAGGAACTGTGATAACAGCCTCTGTAACCTTCTCTCCGAGGTAGCTCTCTGCATCAGCCTTAAGCTTCTGAAGAACCATTGCTGAAATCTCCTGTGGAGAATACTTCTTATCGTCAATAGTTACTCTGTAATCAGAACCCATATGTCTCTTGATAGAAGAAACTGTCTTATCAGCATTTGTAACTGCCTGACGCTTTGCAGGATCACCTACAAGTCTCTCGCCTGTCTTTGTGAATGCTACTACTGAAGGTGTTGTTCTGATTCCTTCTGTATTTGCTATAACTGTCGGCTTTCCACCTTCCATAACTGCTACACATGAATTTGTTGTTCCTAAATCGATACCAATAATTTTGCTCATTTTATTTTCCTCCTAAAAATTTTCTATAATTCGTTATACTGGTTGCTACATTTCTTCCAAACTCTCGCAACCACACTATTCGTAATTCCGAGCTATGGCTCTACATTACTCATACTGTACATTCGTCAACCGCTTGAATATTTATGTGCAAGCACAACATCTTCAATCGCTTTCCTCATTGTTTAACACTAATTCACTACTTTTACCATGCTGTAACGCACTACTGTTTCGCGATACATGTAACCCTTTTGGTACTCTTCCGCTACAATGTTTTCTCCCATGCTGTCGTCCTCACCATGCATAACTGCGTTGTGAAGATTTGGGTCAAACTCCTTACCTACTGCCTCTATAGGTGTAACTCCAGCTTCTTCCAAAGCCTTTACCATCTGCTTGTAGACCTTATCCATACCATCGGCAAATGGCTGGGATTTTTCCTCCTCTGTCAAGGTAGCCAAACCTCTCTCAAAGCTGTCTACAATTGGTAAGATTTTCTCAATGATACTCTTTGCTCCTACCTCGAACATCGCTGCCTTCTCTTTTTCAGTTCTCTTTCTGAAATTATCAAACTCAGCAAACGTTCTCATATATTTGTCATTGAGCTCTTCTATGAGAATATCCTTTTTGTCTTTCTTCTCAGACACCTGAGCATCCTCTGATGTTTCTTCTGTATCTGTTGTTCCTGCCTCTGCTTCCGCCTTAGCTTCTGTTTCGCCAGCTTCTTCTGTTGCTGCATTTTCTGTGGCATTTACATCACTACCAGCCATGTTTTCATCAAGATTCTGCTCTGTCTTTGCCTCATTTTTAATATTGGCCACTTCCTACGCCTCCTTACTCTTTTTTCTTGTATACCGAATCTAACTGATCTTTGATATATTTTAATGTATCAACGACCTTCTCATAATCCATTCTCTTTGGTCCTATTATTCCTATAGTTCCATGAACACCCTCTTCCAATTCATAAGTTGCAGTAATAACACTACAATCCTTCATGGTGTGTACTGGTGTTTCCTCTCCGATATAAACCTTTATACCGTTATCACTGCCTTCATTATCCTTTTCTATAAGTGATGACAAAAGCTGTTTTTCTTCAAATGTGCTTATAAGTTCCTTAGCCTTACTGCTGTCGCTAAGTTCTGGATACTTAAATATATTCGTTGCACCACTGGTATATATCTCCAGATTATCCTCTGCGCTTATGGCCTCTGCCACCGCATCGAGAACACTTCTCGCTATTTCAAGCTGCTCACCTGCCTGGCCATTCATCTTAGAAATAATTCCAAGATTTATCTCTTCAAGAGTCAATCCATTCAAGCTGCTGTTAAATAAGATATTAAGCTTCAACAATGTCTCGTTATCTATATCTTCCTTAACATTTATAATCTTATTCTTGATAATATTTCCTTCAAGAACGATTACACAAAGCATTTGGTGATTTTCAACCTGTGAGAGCTGTATGAACTTAACCTTGTTCTTGTGAACCTGCGGAGCTGAAATCATGGCAGCGTAGTCTGTATTAGTGGCAAGCATTTTTGCCATATTCTTAAGCAAGGTTTCAACTTTATCTACCTTATCGTTAAGAAACTCACGCATGTTATCCACTTCTTTTTCCTTCTCTGCGAGTTCTAAAGCTTTCGCCTTCATCATGTTGTCTACATATAATCTGTAGCCCTTATCCGAAGGAATACGACCCGCTGATGTATGCGGCTGCAGGATGTAGCCTAACTCCTCCAAATCAGCCATCTCATTTCTAATAGTCGCAGAACTAAGATTCAAGTCAGTATATTTTGAAATTGTTCTTGAGCCGACTGGTTCGCCTGTTTCCAAGTAATTGCGAATGATTGCCTGGAGAATTTTCATTTTTCTCTCGTCTAATTCCATTTCTACCTCCTTGTTCTTTCTCTATCTTTGTCTCATATGTTAGCACTCATTTTGTCCGAGTGCTAACATTGACTATACATAAAATATCACTAACCTCTTGCCTTGTCAAGTATTTACTTCTATTTTTATATTTTTCTTATAATTTGCTGAAATCTTTAACAAAATTCATTGCTTCAGCTAAATTCTTATTTATAACACTGGATTTTTAAGTTGATAGATATTCTTTTTTTTGTTATCATTTATGTATCTATGCACACATATGGAAGGAAATTAATATGTCAGATATAAATCAGAAGAATATAAGAAATTTTTGTATTGTAGCTCATATAGACCATGGCAAGTCTACTCTTGCCGACAGAATAATCGAGATGACTGGTCTTCTCACAAGTCGAGAAATGCAGGCACAGGTTCTCGACAATATGGAGCTTGAAAAGGAGAGAGGTATCACTATCAAGTCTCAGGCTGTACGTACTGTATACAAGGCTAAAAATGGTGAAGAGTATATATTCAATCTTATTGATACTCCTGGTCACGTAGATTTTAACTACGAGGTTTCAAGAAGCCTGGCTGCATGTGACGGCGCTATCCTCGTTGTAGACGCTGCACAGGGTGTAGAAGCACAGACTCTTGCTAATGTTTTCCTTGCACTCGACCATGACCTTGATGTTGTACCAGTTATAAATAAAGTAGATTTGCCAAGTGCTGACCCGGACAGAGTAAGAGACGAAATCGAAGATGTTATCGGTATTGAAGCCCATGACGCACCTCGCATCTCAGCTAAGACTGGTCTGAATGTAGAAGATGTCTTAGAAGCCATTGTAGAAAAGATACCGTCTCCTACAGGTGACAGTTCTGCTCCACTTCAGGCTCTCATCTTCGACAGCTTATATGACCCTTATAAGGGTGTCATCGTATTTTGTCGTGTAAAGAACGGTACAGTTAAGGTTGGTACACAGATTCGCATGTGTGCTACAGGTGCTATTGCAAATGTGGTTGAGGTCGGCTACTTCGGTGCAGGCCAATTTATCCCTTGCGATGAGCTCAGTGCCGGCATGGTTGGATATATAACAGCAAGCATCAAGAATTTAAAGGACACTTCCGTTGGTGATACTATCACAGACAACAACAATCCATGTAGCGAGCCATTACCTGGTTATAAGAAGGTCAATCCTATGGTTTACTGTGGTGTATACCCTGCCAATTCAGCAAAATACCCAGATCTTAGAGATGCACTTGAAAAATTACAGTTAAATGACGCTTCTCTCTTCTACGAACCAGAGACTTCCTTAGCTTTAGGCTTTGGTTTCAGATGTGGTTTCCTTGGACTTCTTCATCTTGAAATCATACAGGAAAGACTTGAAAGAGAATACAACTTAGACCTTGTAACTACTGCTCCAAGCGTTATCTATAAAGTATATAAAACAGACGGCGAGGTTATAGAGCTTACTAACCCTTCAAACCTGCCAGACCCTTCGCTTATAGAGCACATGGAAGAGCCTATCGTATCGGCTGAGATTATGGTTACAAGCGAATATATCGGTTCTATTATGGAATTATGCCAAGAGAGACGAGGACGTTATCTCGGCATGGATTATATAGAAGGAACAAGAGCTTTATTGAAATATGAGCTTCCTTTGAACGAAATCATATACGATTTCTTTGATGCATTAAAGTCCCGCTCGAGAGGCTACGCTTCTTTTGATTATGAACTCAAAGGTTATGAGCCATCTTCACTGGTTAAGCTTGATATCCTTATCAATAAAGAAGAGGTTGATGCATTATCATTCATCGTTCACTCTGAAACAGCGTATGAGCGTGGAAGAAAGATGTGCGAGAAGCTTAAAGATGAGATACCAAGACATTTATTTGAAATTCCTATTCAGGCTGCTATCGGAAGCAAGATTATCGCCAGAGAAACTGTTAAGGCTATGCGCAAGGATGTACTTGCAAAATGTTACGGCGGTGATATTACACGTAAGAAGAAGCTTCTCGAAAAGCAGAAGGAAGGTAAGAAACGTATGCGTCAGGTCGGCAACGTAGAGATACCACAGCAGGCATTCATGAGCGTATTGAAGCTTGACGAGGACAAGTAAATTTCACTAAATCCCAGTCACCTTTTCTTGTATAGGAAAGTTTCGAGAACTTTCCTATACAAGAAACTAATGGCACGAGAAAAAATATTCTCGTGCCATTAACTTACTTTATAATCAAAAATAGGTAGCTCCAAATATTTACACAACTCCCTTTTTCTCTTTCTTTTACTTAAGTCTTGTGCGAACTGGTTCACTTGTCAAATCAACATTAAGCTTCTTAAATGTCTTTATATCTACATCTGACAACATATCTGATGTGTGCACCTGACATCCCTGAAGCTTTGGAAGCTGCTCCATAGCCTTTTTAGCATTTTCATCGTCTATAGCTGAAAGCGCCAATGCTATAAGTACCTCGTCCGAATGAAGTCTTGGATTTTTGCTTCCAAGATATCCTGTCTTTAAGCTCTGTATAGGTTCAAATGCGCTAGGTGCTATAAGATGTGCATTGTCATCTATTCCACCAAGGTATTTCAAAGCATTAAGTATAAGGGCAGCTGATGCTCCCATAAAATCTGTAGTCTTAGATGTAATAATAGTTCCATCTTCCAGTTCTATAGCAGCTGTAGGAACACCAAGCTTCTCAGCTCTCTCCTTAGCCGCCACTGTTACCTTTCGATCGTCAGTTGTTATCTTTGCCTGCTTCATGATAAGCTCTATCTTGTATACTTCATTTTCCACTGGGTCACCCTGTGCCATCTGAAGCAATGATTTATAATATCTTCTGATTATCTCCATATTTGATGCCTCGCTTACTGCTTCGTCATCAAATATACATTTTCCAGCCATATTTACACCCATATCTGTAGGTGATTTATATGGATTTTCACCATAAATCTGTTCAAAAACCGCATTTAAAACTGGGAAAATCTCTATATCTCTGTTGTAATTGACAGTTGTCTCTCCATATGCCTCAAGGTGGAATGGATCAATCATATTTACGTCATTTAAGTCTGCTGTAGCAGCCTCGTAAGCAAGGTTTACAGGGTGCTTGAGTGGAAGATTCCATATAGGGAAAGTCTCAAACTTGGCATAGCCAGCCTTGATGCCTCTCTTATGCTCATGATAGAGCTGTGAAAGACATGTTGCCATCTTTCCGCTTCCTGGTCCTGGTGCTGTAACGACTACAAGAGGTCTTGTTGTTTCTATATAGTCATTCTTACCAAAGCCATCATCACTGACAATATGGGAAACATTTGTAGGATATCCTTCGATAACATAATGCTTGTATACTTTGATACCCTTCTTCTCAAGCTTTTCTTTAAATACATCTGCCGAAGACTGTCCTGCATATTTTGTAACCACTACACTACCTACATAAAGTCCACAGCTTCTGTACTCTTCTATAAGTCTGATTACATCCTTATCATATGTAATGCCAAGGTCTTCACGCTTTTTATTTTTTTCGATGGCATCAGCACCGATAACGATAATAACCTCTGCCTGATCTGCTAACTGGAGAAGCATTTTAAGTTTACTATCTGGCTCGAATCCTGGTAATACTCGTGACGCATGAAAATCGTCGAAGAGCTTTCCTCCAAACTCAAGATAAAGCTTGTCCCCGAACCTTCCGAATCTTTCTTTTATATATTCAGACTGCATCTTCAAATATTTCTTATTATCAAAACCTATTTTCATAACTATCGCCTTTTAGCAAACTGCTTCCTTTCCTTATTTTTTGTATTATAACATTCTCTGTCGAACTATCTCATATGCTAATACACCTGCTGCAACTGATGCGTTCAATGAATCTATATTTCCCTTCATAGGTATAGATGCTATAAAATCACACTTTTCTTTAACAAGTCGACTTACGCCTTCGCCTTCATTACCTATAACAAGACCTATGGCGCCCTTCAAGTCAAGGTTATACATAGTCTCACCACCCATATCAGCACATACAAACCATAAACCTTCTTTTTTCAGTTCTTCAATTGTAGCAGAAATGTTTGTAACCTTTGCCACTGGTGTATAATTTAAAGCTCCTGCTGATGTTCTGGCAACTGTGGCTGTAAGTCCAACTGCATGACGTTTGGGTATGATTACGCCGTGAGCTCCAGCAAGATTTGCTGTTCTTATAATCGCACCAAGATTATGTGGGTCTTCAATGTTATCCAATATAAATATAAACGGTGGTTCACCCTTTTCCCTGGCAGCTTCCAGTATATCATCAACTTCAGCATACTCATATGCCGCTGCGTATGCGATAACGCCCTGATGCTTTCCTGTCTTTGACATAGAATCAAGGCGTTCCTTGGATACATAGTTTATGATTGTATCGCCTTTTCTTGCCTCTCTTGTAATTGTGTTGACAGGACCATCGTGGCAACCGTCAAGAACAAATAGCTTGTCTATGGTCTTGCCTGAACGAAATGCTTCTATAACGGCATTTCGCCCTTCTATTGTAAATTCTTCATATCTCATATTTTTCTCCTAATACTTCAATATTTCTAAAACCCTATAGTCTCTGTCTCAAGCAGCTTCCCACCAGCTCCATCATTCTATCACTTTGTCCAGACAGATACAGATAGCCTATCAACGCCTCAAAGCCTGTTGCCATTCTATAGTCTGTTACTGATGCATTTTTCGCCTTAGTATATGACTGTGCATTTCTGCCACGCTTATATATGCGTAGCTCCTCGTCATTGAGAATGTCATTATCAAGCATATACTTTATGAACTCAGCCTGTGTCTCAGCCTTTACAAGACTACTGCTCCTCTTGTGCATCTTATTGACAGGCCCGTTGCCCTCAGTCACAATCATAGACCGGATGATAAGCTCATATATCCCATCCCCTATATATGCCAGAGTTAGCGGAGAATATGAGCATATATCCTGTTTATCCAGAGACATTCCTGCTTTAATCAAACTTGATGATATAAACCTATACATGTCTACATTGCTTAATTTATCTGTTCCTGCAACGCCATCTTCACTATTCGCATTACCTGCATTTGTATTCTCTATATTTTTATTCTCTATATTTGCATTCTCTATACTAACTTCCATTTTACGCCCTCGCGTGTATCCTCAAGTGCAACACCCTTCTCAAGAAGCTCATTTCTTATCTCGTCGGCTCTAGCGAAATTTTTTTCTTTCTTAGCGGCCTTTCTCTCTTCTATCATAGATAAGATATACTCTTCCATTTCCGGGCTGACTCCACTATTCTCTGCAACATTTCCGTCATTATTCGACATATTTGCAAGATTTTCTGCCCCCTTTAATAAATCCAATGATAACACTTCATCATAGCTTCCAATAAGTGCCTTCTTTGTGCAGTCATTCATATCAGCCTTAAGCATATCATACACTACAGTTATACCCATAGATGTATTCATATCATTTGCAATTGCATCTTCAAACTTTATCCTCCATGCAGCAAAGGCTTCCTTGTCTACAGTACCTTCATCCTTAAGGGAAGCAATCCTCTTAAGAAGCTTATTATAAGCTGCAGCCACATTATCCATAACCTCGTAAGAGAATTCAAGTGGTTTACGGTAATGAGACTGTAAGCAGAAAAGTCTATAAACAAGTGGGTTGTATCCCTTTTCCTGAAGAAGGGATACTGTTAAGAATTCTCCCTTTGACTTGCTCATCTTTCCAGACTTATCATTTAAATGATGTACATGGAACCAATAGTTACACCACTTATGTCCAAGATATGCTTCACTCTGTGCTATCTCATTTGTGTGATGTGGGAAAATATTATCTACACCACCACAGTGAATATCCATGTATTCTCCCAAATGCTTAATAGAGATACCTGAGCACTCTATATGCCAGCCCGGATATCCAACGCCCCATGGTGAATCCCACTTAAGCTCCTGATTGTCAAACTTTGACTTTGTGAACCAAAGAACGAAATCACTCTTGTTTCTCTTATTTTCATCTTCCTCTACATCATCACGAACACCTACCATAAGCTCCTTCTCACTCTGTGAAGAAAACACATAATAGTCCTCAAGCTTTGATGTATCAAAGTACACATTTTCACCCGCTATATACGCAAAGCCTTTTTCAAGAAGAGTCTGTACCATATGTATAAACTCATCAATACAATTTGTTGCTGGCTCTACCACATCAGGAGTTTTTATATTAAGCTTATGACAATCACTGAAAAAAGCATCTGTGTAAAACTTTGCTATCTCCATAACTGTCTTATTCTCTCTTTTTGCGCCCTTAAGCATCTTGTCTTCACCGGTATCAGCATCACTTGAGAGATGACCAACATCTGTTATGTTCATAACACGCTTTACATCATAGCCTACATATCTAAGTGTTTTTTCAAGCACATCTTCCATAATGTAGCTTCTGAGATTACCGATATGCGCAAAATGATAAACTGTAGGTCCGCATGTATACATGGCAATCTTGCCTTCTACATTAGGAATCACTGTCTCAACTTTTCTTGTAAGTGTATTAAAAATCTTTACTTTATTTTCCATTACGTTACTCCTTCTGATATATTTACTTTTATCTCTAATTGAAGTTTTTTAGCTGTTCAAGCTCTCTTCTAATGTCTTCTAACTCATTCTTGACTGGGTCTGGAAGATGTACCTGATCCAAATCTGTTCTTGGAATCTTCACATTATCCTGCTTAACTACCCTGCCTGGTACGCCCACAACTGTGGAATTGGGCGGTACTTCGTCTAGAACCACACTACCTGCACCAATTTTACTATTCTCACCTATGGTAAATGAGCCTAGTACCTTTGCTCCTGCAGATATCATCACATTGTCTTCAATGGTTGGATGTCTCTTTCCCGTTTCCTTACCAGTTCCTCCAAGAGTCACCCCCTGATAGAGTGTAACATTGTTACCTATGATTGTGGTCTCTCCAATGACAACACCATGACCATGATCTATAAATAAGCCAGTGCCAATGTGAGCTCCTGGATGTATTTCTATTCCAGTCTTTCTTGCCGCTTTTTGAGAAATGTATCTGGCTCTGAAAAAATGGCCCTTAACATAATGCTTATGAGCTTTTCTATACTTCCATATAGCCCAAAAACTAGGATAAAGCAAAACTTCCCATTTGCTTTTTATAGCTGGATCTCTGTCTCTGATAACCTCGGCTTCTTCCCTAAAATATTTAATAAATCCCATATCTCCTCCAAAATGCGTTTTAATTTACTCACTTACTGCTTCCTTCCTACAGCCGCAACATCGCTCGCATTTTGACATATCTGACGAATAAATATCGTCATATATATGATTTTCTACAGTTTCCAACAAAGCTATAGCCTGTGAAGATATACCCTCACCAGCCCCTGTAAAGCCTAAACCTTCCTCTGTTGTAGCCTTTACACCAATCTGATTTATATTAATTTTAAGTGCCTTTGCAATATTTTCACGCATCTGCTCCCTATATGGTGCCATCTTCGGTCTCTGAGCGATAATAGTCGCATCTATGTTACCTATAACATAGCCTTCTTTTGCCAGAAGCTCGCCAACACATTCCAAAAGCTTAATACTGGATATTCCCTTATACTTCTCATCAGTATCTGGAAAATGTTTTCCTATATCACCAAGAGCTGCTGCTCCTAAAAGTGCATCCATAATAGCATGAAGAAGAACATCCGCATCCGAATGTCCCAAGAGTCCTTTTTCATACGGAATCTCAACACCACCTATTATCAACTTGCGTTCTTCCACAAGCTTATGCACATCATAACCCATTCCTATTCTCATAGTTTTTCCTTCCTCTATAACATATGTGATTTATCGCCATCTGTTACTATCTGATTGGCAGACTTTTTTGCTCTCATATTTGTCCAATCTATACCATATACTGGTATATACATAACCACTGCAAGAACTATTCCTCCAATTGCATCTACAACAGAATGTTGCTTTAAAAACATAGTTGATAAAATTATCAATATACTCAATATACCTGCTGCAATCTTTACCCATGTAACATTTTTAAGCTTATGACTCTTACACAGCATAACCACCACTGCAACCGAGTTGTAAACATGTATACTTGGGAATACATTGGTATTTGTATCTGCATGATATACCATAGACATAAGAGATGTCAGTATATTGTCATTTGTAAATTCCTCTATTCTTAAGTCCTGTCCATTTGGCCAGACTGTACATATGAGAAGACATATAGACATACCTATAAACAGATATGCACTCGCCTGATAGAATTCCTTTCTCGATGTAAAAAAGACAAATGCAACAACAACTACAACATACACAAACCATAGCAGATATGGTATAATGAACCACTCGCAAAATGGTATCATATCGTCAATTTTAACATGAATATTTGTATATGCTGAATCGGGTGTTACTGTCTTTTCAAGCCACATAAACCACGTCATATATACAAAAAAATATAATAACGTCCATGCATGACTATATTTGCATAAAAGCTTCTTAATTTTCTCTAACACATCCATTTCCTCTCGAATAAATATATGCAAGCTTAACTCAATAAACTTCCAAACTACAGAATATCACAAGCATTTAGTATTTGCAAGGCATTTTATTATATAGGAAAGTTTGAAGAACTTTCCCATTAAACAAAAAAAGCTCCTAGGATTATCCTAGAAGCTTTTAGTGGCTAAGAAGGGATTCGAACCCCTGACACCACGGGTATGAACCGTGTGCTCTAGCCAACTGAGCTACTTAGCCATTTATTACAGTTATTTGAAATGTTAATGGGACCTACAGGGCTCGAACCTGTGACCCTCTGCTTGTAAGGCAGATGCTCTCCCAGCTGAGCTAAGATCCCATGGCCTTTTCAAACCTGCCTAGCTATTGTAACAATTTACTCAGATTATGTCAAGCAATTTTTTCTTCTTTTTAGAAAAAATATATATAATTTAGTTAAATCCGAATATTTTCTGAGTCACCTTATAGCCAAATACGGATAGCTTTCTTCCAATCTTGCCTGGAAGATTCATAACTATACCTAGTGGAGAGTATCTCATTTTCTTGTAAAGTGCTTCGTCAGTATCCTTTAGCCACTGCCAAAGTGCTTCCTTTTCCTTGAGCTTTTCTTCATCATTTGCAAGAATAAGCATAACAGATGCAATACAATACATCATGCTGAGATACTGATACATATATTTCTCAAGCTTCTTGCTCTTTATATCAGTTTTTAAGATTTCCTCACTCATAATCTTAGTTACTCTGATATGCTGGTCTATGCGGCTAATCATAACTGATTCATTAACCGACTGATCCTCTCTACCGATAAAATAACGATAGAAATCTACATCTATATAACAGAGCTTCTTTACATATGGAAGAGGCTGGAATACAAAAATATTATCAACATAGAATGTATGCTTTGGAAGCTCCAATCCACAATCCTTTAAAAGCTGTGTTCTGTATATTACTGAATGCATAAGTATATACTGTGCTATATTAAACTTAACCTTGCCATCCCATGATGTTATAAGCTTTGGTTTCAAAGCACTGCGATATTGCATTACCTTCTTATGCTTTACTCCCTGCTTCTCGTACACGAAGTTTGATAGAAGCATGTCCAGATTCTTATTATTATCCACCATATAATGAAGAGTTTTAAGAACTGCCTGCAATGCCTTCTCATCTACCCAGTCATCACTGTCTACAACCTTGAAATAGAGGCCTGTGGCATTCTTAAGACCTGTGTTTACAGCCTGACCGTGTCCACCATTTTCCTGGTGAACAGCCTTGATAATAGTTGGGTGCTCTGCTGCCAATCTGTCTGCTATCTCTGCTGTATTATCCTTTTGCGAACCATCATTTACAATGATGATTTCCATGTCTTCTCCACCTGTCAATAAAGTTTCAACACAATGCTCCATGTACGCTGCTGAATTGTAACACGGAATAGCAACACTAAGTAATTTCATCACATAATCTCCTTCGCTAACTTCAATGCCTTATCTACGATACCGTCGATATTATAATACTTGTACTCTGCAAGTCTTCCAAGTAAGTGGAAATTGTTGTACTTACCTACAAGGCCTACATACTTATTATAAAGTGCCATATTATCATCATTTATAATGGCGTAATATGGAATCTGTCCATTTTCTCCTGTATATGCTGAAGGATACTCTCTCATAATAGTAGTTCCCTCCGCCTGCTGACCAGTCAGCTTCTTGTACTCTGTAATACGTGTAAAATCCTCATCTACTGTATAATTTACAACTGCCTTTGGCTGGAAGCTGTCTTCCTTCATATACTCAAAGTCAAATGTAAGAGTTCTATATGGTAGTCTTCCATATTTACAATCAAATAATTCATCCAATGCACCAGTATATATGACTTCACCTTTAAAAAGCTGTCCATCAAGGTATATTCCATCCTCTTTGAATTCAAGATGTTCCTTGGCATCCTCCGAGAGCTTCACATCAATATTTTCATGGTCAAGCATCTTTTCGAAAAGTGGTGTAAATCCATGAAGGGGCATACCCTGATATGTATCCTGGAAATATCTGTTATCATCAGATACGAGCACCGGCACTCTTCCTGTAACCGCTGGGTCTATATCCTCTGGTTTCTGTCCCCACTGCTTCATTGTATATCTAAGGAAAATATTCTCATACACATAATCGGCTATTGCCTGAATATCTTCATCTTTGTTTTCTCTCAAGTCAAGTATAGGTACCCTCTTGCCCTGTCCATATATCTCTATAAGCTTCTTCTCAAGTTCTTCCGCCTTATCCGGATATGCAATCTTAAGAGTATTGAGATTGAATGGTACTGGTATATATTCTCCATTAACTTTAGCCACTACCTCGTGAGAATAATTATACCATTCTGTATACTGTGAAAGGTAATCATATACCTCTTTTATATTTGTATGGAAAATGTGTGGACCATACTGATGAATCAATATGCCATGTTCATCCTTCTTATCGTAGCAATTTCCCCCTATGTGATCTCTTTTCTCAATAATAAGTACCTTTTTTCCTGCTTCTCTTGCTAGTCTATCTGCTACTACACTACCGGCAAAACCACTGCCAATCACTAATATATCGTACATAAGTATTCCCTCTCTTATTTTGCGTTTTGTTACGCGCCATTTTTAATATACCATGAATGTTCTAAATAGAAAAGTCAATTTTATGTATTTCTTCATTAACGTCTTCTTTATCGCTTTCATCTTCATCACCATCTTTAGCGTCAGTCTTTTTGTATATAGCATAAACAATCTTTATAAACAGGACAGTTTCAACCAATGCCAGTGGCAGCTTTATCCATATATGCCTGTCTATCCATGAGGAAATAGGATTGATGCCACTTATAACTGTTGTAAGATTTGCCACAATATGCACTATGATTGGTCCATATATATTTTTGCATCTCTCATATATAAATGAAAATGCTATGCCCATAACAAACGCATACAGACCTTGTATCAAGTTAAAATGAGCTACTCCAAATATGATTGCTGATATATATGCCGATGTGACAGCATCGTAATATATCTTTAAACGCTTATACACCAACCCTCTAAATAACAATTCCTCTACTATAGGTGATAATATTCCCAACGCTATTATCTGCATCCATACTCCACCAGCCTCATAAGTAGCTTTCACCTGACTATAATCACCCAATATACCATCCAAAGGAAGTATAAGAATTAATCTTGATACTCCAAAGGTTGCAAATATACCTGCCAAAGACAACAACGGTATGGTCTTTATATCGAACTTTTTTGCGTGTACTCTACAATCAAAGCTTCGTTCTTTATGCCTTTTGTTAACGGGATATTCATAATCCTTTTTCATAAGCCACACAAATATAGGTATTGATATAAGTGCTGACCCCCCTGTCATTGCCAATGTATACATCTGTGCTGAAGCATTTAGCTGCTCTGCATACAGCAATCCATTAAACGCTGCATCTATACTCCATTCATTAAATTGCACATAGAAAATCATTATAGAAAATACAAGCTGCACCACAAAGTTTATTCCAAGGTACACTAAAAGAGGACCTCCTACACGCCATATTTTATTGTCGTTACTGTAGTTCATAGGTCCTCCTAATTATTACATATTAATTGAATATTGAATATTTTATAATTTTACTTAAGCTCTGCTTTTCTGAATGACAGAAATGAAAGTGACATAAAGCCACTAAACCATACTATACATACACAGATAAACTTAATCGGCTCTACTTCTTCTAATCCAAACATGTCACCAAGCAACATGGACTGTCCAAACGGTGTGAATGATATAATATCATATACAACTTCCGATACCATAGAAAGCATCTGGATAATAGATACTCCAAAAAGCATAAGCGGCAGACATACACCAATTGTTGCTCCTGTTGACTTTAACAGAAATGTAAACAGCATATACATTGACAACATTGTCATAGCCATTATAAAGCTTAAGAAAAGCTTTAACACAAGCTCACTTACCATATCCGAGGTTATACCATCGCCAAAACCGAAGATTATAGTCATACCAATGACTGTAATAGAAAAATACAAAGTATAAAGTATAACATATGATATGGCAACTGTTATAAATCTGCTTATGATTATCTTAAATCTGCTATAGCCTGCTGCTACCTGTGTCTGTAATGTTCTTGCAGAAAAATCTCCACCTATAAGTACCGCCATCAGTATAACAACCATCATCATAATATCTGATGTATCGCTTGTCATAGTCACTGCCATATTATAACCGTCCACTTTCCCAAATACCGACAATAAACTATCTGATACCAGATTCACAAGCCCATATACTCCTACGTTTAACAAGCTAAGTGCAATGGCTACTATAAGCAGAACTAACATAGCTGTTGATTTTCTAAGCTTCATCATCTCAATCTTAAACAACTTGCCCATTTGTTTCACCCCCTATAAGTTTTACAAAATAATTCTCAAGCGACTCTGTCTGTAGAGAGAAATGAGTAAGTAATATCTTCTCTTCCATAAGTCTTCTGGCTACTTCCTTCACATCATAATTGCCTCTGAATCTGAAAAAATTATTGTCGCCATCTTCAATATTTGTAACGCCCATCTGGGCAAGCACTGCTTTTGCAGTCTCTCTCTCCTCAGTCTGCACCACAATATAGCTTGCACACTTCTGATCCAATTGTTCAAGTGTAAGCTTCTCCAGTATGCACCCTCTGTGAATAATAATATAATCTGTAGCTAACTGATAAAGCTCTGACAGAATATGACTTGATATAAGTATTGTAATATTTCTCTCCCTGTTTAGCTTGAGAAGAAGCTCTCTTATCTCTACTATACCTACAGGGTCAAGACCATTTACCGGCTCATCCAGTATCAATATCTCCGGACTATTTACAAGTGCCATAGCTATGCCAAGTCTCTGACGCATACCGAGAGAGAAATTTTTGACCTTTCTCTTCCCTATATTTGCAAGACCAACTAGCTGTAAAAGCTCCTCTGTCAATGTATCACTTTTTATTCCATAAAGTGTCTTCTGAATCTCAATATTGTCATAGGCGCTCATATTCTTATAAAGAGCTGGGTTCTCAACGATAATCCCCATCTTTTTTCTGCCTTCCGCAAGACCCTTTTCAGTGCTCTGCCCAAAAATTGTGACTCTTCCTGCATTCAATTTCGCATAGCCCGCAAGCATACGAATAATTGTTGTTTTACCTGCACCATTCTGACCGATAAAGCCATATATCTTGCCTCTTTCAAGCTGGAATGATGCGTTGCTTACGACATTATTTTTGCCGTATCTTTTTGTCATACCCTCAACCGACAGTATAACCTCTCTTTGTAACTGCTGTGTGTCCATGTTCTCCCTTTCTAAATCACTTTTTTCTTTGAAATATCCACCGAAATACTTACTATTTCGAAGTGATTTTCCCTATATTCTTAATCAGAACTGATATTGTACCATCCTCGTTGGTTATAAACTCAATACTGTCTGTACTGTTGTACTGTTCCATAGGAATCTTTATCTCAATACCAGTGTCCGTCATAAGCTGTTGCTTGCTAAATTTCTTTTTTGTATTTTCATTGACAGGCTTTATAGTTTCATCCTCTTTGATATTATACTTCTCAATTTTCTCCTTAAACTTCTCTCTAAGGTCTGCTTTAGCTTCAAAAACCTTGGATGCCACCTCTGGAATACTTATCTCGCCCTGTTCCTCTAATTCCTTATGAATGACGCTTTTTGCTTTCATCTTCTCTTCAAACTGCTCTGATTCGTTGAGAAATTCTTTCTGAACTGATTCTACAGCCTTTTCTATTATGGATAACTTTGCCTTCTGTGAAAGGTGTGTTGTGCAGTTTAGGAATATTTTTGAAAAATAATTTTCCTTTTTACCATTTATATCATACTTTTTTTCAATGAGCTTTATAGTAAAATCATCAAGTCTTATAATTGCTGCCTCACTAAGCTTCTGTGTCTCGCCTGGCAATATTGCCCTATACTTGATAATACTGTTAACATTTCCCTCTTCTGCCGGCATTGTCTGATGCATATAAGATTCCTTATAATTCATCTTTAAAAGCGCCATATGTGGAATTTGATTTATCTCAAAACAGGCTACCACAAGGTCAGCTGCTGGTATTTCAATATTGGCATTCAGTATCTCGTACAACTTCTCTGCAACAAATCTGCTGAACATAAGAAAATCATACTCGCCTTCAATTGCCTTTGATAACTTTTCATATACATCCGACTCTTCTTTTATAAACTCACATTTCTTTATGTCATCACTAGTCATTACTCTGAATATATGCTCTTTTAAAAAATCAGCAAAATCAGACCCAAACTGTAACAACGAATCTGATAACACAGGCATGCCCACTGACGAATCAAGAATATGTACTACCGTATCTTTTATGTAAATATCACCCTTTGTCATATTTAATACCATCTTTCTTTTTATTCGTATATGTATGTGCTCTGAACTTTCATATATCATAAAAACTGCTGTATCAGTGTCACATAACATCTTTACAGCAGTTCTTTTTTATTCCTCTGTTGCGGA
>JAFQVJ010000033.1 GCA_017408025.1 Lachnospiraceae bacterium | reverse complement strand
TGTTCCAATATGCAGTAACTGACAAAACATACTATATAAGAGATTTAGGTGACACAATATTTGTAGCACCTGACGCAGAGCCTTCAGGAACAAAACTTACCGCAAAAGAAGCGGCATTTGAGGATTATGTAGCGGACAATGTTACAGCGTCAGCTTCTATAGTTGCATATAACATTCCGCTGACTGGAGCGCCAGAAAATGTGGAGATTCAGGTTAATGATGTAACTTCATCTGGATATATATATACAGATGGCGCTGCTGTATTCGTATATGATAAGGATACAGGCGAGCATTATGAAGTAGTAGAAGGAATAGCAACAATTCCATCATCAGCAGTTAACCTTGTGGTATATAGATGTGACGGTGAATGGAATAAAGGAAGTAAAACAGATGATGTAGCTTCGTATTGGAATAAGTGGGAGCTTACAGAAAAACCAGCAGAATGTGATGTGGTTAACCTTGGTGGAAGTGACAGCTCAGTATGGATATCATCAAGTGATATGGAGGCTGATACTGATGCAAAATATTATCTTGTAGGATTCTTTGATGGCGTAGATTATGAAGGAAGAGATTATGAATTTGACGCATCAGGAAAGCTTACTGTTCATTTCGCACTTGACAGCTATGTGTATGTTATTTCATCAACAAATAAATCATACTGGACAAACGGATGGCTTGGAGAAGATTTGTACTCTGCAACATTGTACAAAGCAACATCATTAGCTAAGGCAGATAAGCTTTATGTGCCTTCTGGTAACATAGAATTTAAGTTAACTGTTAACAATGACGGAACAGTTACACTTGCATATGAGGCATTGCCAGTACAGCTTGAAGATGGTGAGATTGAAGTAATAGATTCATCATATCTTACAACACAGGAAACAGTAGATGTGTCTACACTTGAGAATCTGATTGACGTAGTATATGGTATAGTTATAAATGATTACAGATATGCATCATTTGAGGCATATGCAAATATTAAAGAATTATATTATGAATATGCGAAAATCGACCCTGCAAAGGTAACAGCAGCTCAAAAGACAGAGTTATATAATAAATTAAAGGCTGCATATGATGAATATGAAGTGATGACAGAAAAGAACAATATTGTTACAGTATATTTCTGTAATGATATATCATGGTCAAATGTAAGAGCGCATATTTACAATAGTAAAACAGGTGAAGAATTGACAAGCTTTGATAAAGCAATGGGTATTTCAGCTATTAAAACTCTTGATTCAGGAGTGAAGATTTATGAAGTAACAATTAATCAGAGCAAGTGGGACAAGGTTGTGTTTACAAACGGCGCAGGAGCAAAGACAGCAGAGATTACTGTACCAACCAAGAACCACATAGGATATTATTTCACTGATTCAGATGTGACAGCAGATGCAGTTGTGCCAGGTATGTTCTTATATACATATGACGAGTTGCCAGATGTTGAATACGTAAATGTATTTAAGGGAATTATGCCGGGTACGGTATTAGGTACACTTCAGACAAAGGTAAACGCAGACGAAAATCTTCCAAAGATGGAGATTAAAAATCTGACAATGGATTTGGTTAAAAATCTTTTGACTGTACAAGAATGGGCAGAAGTAAAAGCTGGTGCAAACTTGTTGATTTACCTGAATACAGTTAATGCTGATAATAATGCACCTCAAGCAGATAAGGATGCAATTACTAAGTTAGTAGAGAATAAGTTGGAGAAAGGAAAGGTTGGCATGTATATTGATTTGTCACTATATAAGCAGATTGGTGACAACAAGGCAACCAAGATTACCAACACTAATGGTAATAAGATTACTATAAGCGTGGATGTCCCAGAAAAGTTAAAGAATAATGATAAAAATATAAATAGAATGTTCTATGTTGTACGTGTACACGATGGAAAAGCAGAATTCTTAACGGATGGTACAACAGAAAATACATTATTATTTGAGACAGACCGCTTCTCAACTTACGCAATCGTTTACAATGATGTTGCAGTTGAGGGTAATCCAAAAACTGGAGATATCACTAATATTGCACTTTTGGTACTGCTCCTTTCAGCAGGATGTAGTGCAATGGTAGTTGCAAACAGAAAGAGAAAAGTAAATATCTAAGTTTTAATAACAAAGAAAGGATATAGTTAAAAGCTATATCCTTTCGTTTGCTTTTTAATATTGATAAATAAAAAACTTGTATATACTATGTATATACCAAATACAAGGTGGTTTCGTATGCAAGCACAAGTAAAAGAATGGGGGAATAGTCAAGGGATTAGATTACCAAAAGAAGTGTTGAAAAGTGCAGGGATAGTATTGAATGAGATTTTAGATGTCACGGTATCAAATGATGTAATTATTTTATCTAATTGATGAAAGCAGAACCTCATTTAACAAAACTTTAACATTTCACGAACAAATCAAAAACACCCTGTCGGTATTATACACTCAACAAAGCAATCAATAAACAAACATAATACAATTAAAAAATAAAGAAAGGATATATAGTAATTATGGAAAAGAAAAATTTTGTAGCATTGATAATGGGTGTAATCGGAGGCTTGTTATTCTCCTTGGGGATGTGTATGTGTCTCTTACCAGAGTGGGGAATGTTCACACCAGGAGTTGTATGTGCAGCAGTTGGAGCAGTAATTCTTCTTATATTGTTAGTTGTTTACCGAAAGATGTCTGGTGCAAAGCCAATCAAGATTAACTGGAGAATTTTTGGCAAGGGTGCATATGGTGTATTTGCTTCATTAGTTTTAGGTGTAGGCATGAGCATGATAATGGCTTTTGATATGATGATGCTTGGTATCATAATTGGAATAGTAGGTATAGTATTGCTTCTCTGTCTCATTCCAATGTGCTTAGGCTTCAAGGAAAGCAACAAAAAAGCTGATGTTTGCTCGTAACTGTGAAGATACTGGGCGGCTACTTAACTGGGATGATAAGGGAATTTAGAAGAGAACAATAATAAAGAACAATAATGTGGAGGAAATTATGTCATACGTTAATTTAACTAATCAGAATAACAATACATTTGAATATACATATTCGGCAGACAGACAGCGAGAAATCGAAAGTATAAGAAAGAAATATCTACCAAAGGAAGAGGATAAGCTAGAAACGTTGCGAAAACTCGATAGAAGTACTGAGAAGGTGGGAACAATTATTTCTTTAGTGATAGGTATCGTTGGTGTTTTGATTATGGGCACAGGTATGAGCTGTGTAATGGTTGGTGAAGGAGTGGCATTATTTGTTGTTGGCATAATCGTTGGCATCATTGGAATGTGTATAGCAGCGGTGGCGTATCCTGTATATAGAATTGTTACAAAGCGTCACAGAGAGAAGATAACTGAACAGATTCTTGCATTGACAGAAGAACTGTCAAAGTAAAACTGTAAGACAAGGTAGTTCTATCAGAAATGATAGAGCTACCTTGTTGTGTAGACAGATGTGAAAGGCACAATAGACTCAGCTGATGTCTATAAGCTATTATAAAAGGCTTATAGATATAGGTGTTAAAGTATAAGAATATGAGCCAGGTTTCCTTCATGCAAAGGTATATCTGTCAGATGAGCTTATTAAAAATACCATAGGGCAGAGGATAATCAGAGCGTTTGTACGGACATTGTCGCCGATGTTGTAATCATTAACAAAATATAAACATTTCAAAAACAACCTGAAAACAAACAAGACATATAATCATTACATAACAAAACAACAGAGATACTTAAATAATTCTAAGTACTCAAAATAAATATTTATAGAAAAGGAGATTATTACAATGGGAGAATTTTTTAAGAATGCATTTAAGGACATGAAGGAGAACGCAAAGGCTCAGCATGAGGTAGACAAGGCAAATCTTGCAGCTGTCAGAGCAGAATCAAAGGCACAGTGGGAAGAGGCAAAGATGTCTCCAAAGCAGCGTCAGGCATTGATGCAAAAGGAACGCGATGCACAGATAGCAGAGGCGAATAAGCGTATCGCTGCGGCAAATGAACGTATTAATTTCGCACATGGAAATACGGAAACAGAAGTGGAAGTTGTCGAGGCTGATAAGGTAGAGGTTATTGAAGCATAATATATCGAAGGCAAAAGCCAGTATGGATTACATGTATTTGTAATCCATATTTTGTTGTATAGGAAAGTTCTCGAAACTTTCCCATACAACAAAAAACGCTTCGCTAAGGATTCCACTTTGTTCTCATATAGAAGATAGCTTATAGTTTTTACTAATTGGAATTTGGATTATGTAGGAAGAATAAAAAATATATATAAAACAGGAGAATCCTAAGTAGAAATGTGGTATTATATACAAAGATGGATAAACGAATATTATTTATTGTATAGGACAGTTTCGAGAACTTTTCTATATAACAAAAAAATGAGCTATATGAAATACGTAGAATGTTGGAAATATGTGTAATGGATTTGCAAGGAGAGAGTATATATGAAATCTATAGGAATAGCGACAGATAGTCATTGTGGTTTATCGAAAGAGGAGGCAGATAAGCTTGGGATAAAGGTACTCCCAATGCCATTTTACTTTGAAGAAGAATGCTATTATGAGGGTGTTTCCATAACCAGAGAAGAGTTTTTTAGAAGGCTGAATGCAGGTGATAAGGTGTCAACATCACAGCCCTCGCCGGAAGCAGTTATGAAATTGTGGAGGGAAGCCCTTGAAGAATGCGAAAAGCTACTATACATGCCTATGAGCAGTGGACTTAGTGGCTCATGTAACACAGCAAAGATGCTGGCAGCAGAAAAAGAATTTGCAGGCAAGGTTTTCGTGGTAGATAATGGAAGAATAGCAACACCACTGCGTCGTGCATTGTATGATGCTGTGGAATTGGTAGATGAAGGCTATGATGTGGAAAAAATCAAAGAAATTCTTGAAAATGAAAAAGACAAAATGTCCATATATATAGCAGTGGAAACATTGGAATTTCTCAAGAGGGGTGGACGAATTTCGGCGGCTACAGCAGCTATTGGAACTATACTTAATATTAAACCTATATTAAAATTAGGTGTAGGACTGTTAGAATCCTTTGCAAAGAGCAGAGGAATGAAAAAGGCCAGAAAGGAAATGCTTGAAGCTATAAAGCATGACATAGAAGTGACCTTCCGTGAGTATCATGATAGAGGCGAGTTATATTTGTTGGCAGCTACCAGTGCAGATGAAGAGACGACACAGGGGTGGCTTAATGAGATTCAGGAATGTTTTCCAGATATGGAGATTTTATGTTCAGATTTATCATTAGGAATTTCCTGTCACACAGGTGAAGGCGCATTAGGCGTTGGTTGTTCATGTAAACCGAAGAGAAGGTAACAGATGAGTTTTAAGTTATTCCCATAAGGGATGGAAAGTTTTATACAGATAAGGAGAAGAGTTATGAATAATTTTGACATTTTTACTGATTCGTCATGTGACTTGAATAAGGATATGATTGAAAAATACAATTTAAAGGTTATGCAGCTTGAGGTGCATATAGATGATAATCCGCCAGTTCTTAATAATGAAATTGATATAAAGGCATTTTATGACCAGCTGCGAAATGGTGCAAATGCAAAAACCTCTGCAGTTACTTTGGGACAGTTCGAAGAGAAAATGAGAAAGAGTCTTGATGAAGGGAAGGATATTTTATATATTGGCTTTTCTTCGGGATTGTCAGTAACATATAATAATGGTGCGATGGTTTTAGATGAGTTAATGCCAGAATATCCAGACAGAAAAA
This sequence comes from Lachnospiraceae bacterium, assembly GCA_017408025.1. Taxonomy (GTDB): domain Bacteria; phylum Bacillota; class Clostridia; order Lachnospirales; family Lachnospiraceae; genus SVEL01. The sequence continues at coordinate 25,636 of JAFQVJ010000033.1, read as the reverse complement.
TGTATCATGTAGACACATTGTGTGCTTCGGTTGGACAGGGATTGCTGGTATTCTATGCAGCAAAGCTGAGAGAAGAAGGAGCTACCATTGAAGAAGTGCGCGATAAGATAGTGGAAAAAATGGATTATATACATCATCAGGTAACAGTGGATGATTTGTTCTTCTTGAAAAGAGGCGGTAGAATCGATGCTGCCACAGCGGTTATTGGATCTGTGCTTAAGTTTAAGCCAATAATTATTGTAGATATAGAAGGTCATCTCATAAATGTAGATAAGGTCAGAGGTCGTAAGGCCTCTATCAAAGAACTATTTGACAGAATGAAAGCAAATGCCAATATTGAAGAGTTTGGTTATGTATTTATATCTCAAAGCGATTGTTTAGATGATGTAAAAGCATTGGAAGCTATGATAAAAGAAGAATATAAGTCAGTTGAGGTTGTAATCGGTGATATAGGACCTGTAATCGGTGCTCATACTGGACCGGGAGCTGTGGCATTGTGCTATTTAGGCAAGACTACTAAGGGAAACTAACAAAAAAATAACCACTCACACACAAAGCGTTGCGGACATTCTTGGGACGGAATTACAATCTGTTTCAAGGATGTCTTTGTTGTATAGGAAAGTTATGGAATTTTCCTAGGATATTTTTCATTTGAGTGATATAATGAATATGTTGAATTGTTGGAATATTGTAAATTTGAAGAAGTACATAGAGAAAATATCACAAAGGAGAAAGAGATGGAAAAGAGAATTACCAGATATTTAAAGATAAGCTTTATAGTCGTTGCGTTCATATGTATAGGACTGTTTATATTTATGGGAGTGTATTTGAATAAGGAAATTGGAAGTACTACAAATGATGTCAGTCATCTGTATATGGATGAGATTCACTCCCAGCTACAACAGAAGTTTGAAATTATTTTGGAGCTTCGTGCAATGCAGTTAAATACCATTATAGAGACAGCAGAAGAGGCGGACAATTGGACATATGAGAGGCTTGAGGAGTTGAAGAACATAGCCACATCAAGGGATTTTATGTCGGTAGGCTTGTATCGCCAGGATGGAGCTATTGAGATGATATTTGGTGATGAAATCACGTTAGATGGTGAGCTTGTTACGAATTGCAATTTTGATAGTGGAGAGCATATGATTCAGTTGGGATATACTGGAGAAGGAGAGAAGGTATTTATATTAGGCAAGTTTGAAAGGCTTGATATGTCAGATGGCGGTGTCAGTGATGTGCTTTTTGCAACCTTGCCATTTGAATATTTCAATGATGCAATGTACCTTGATGTGCCAGAAACACAGGTGTTTTCCCACATTATTGCTAGAAATGGTGATTATATTGTAAAGAATAGTGAGGCAGAAAAATACAACACTGTTTATGAGCGAATAACCAGTGATTTTGAAGGCATAGAGGGAAAAAATACAGAAGATTATGTTAGAGAAGTCAGAGAAGCATTGGAAAATGATATAGAGTATAGTTCCAGATATATAGCTGACGGTGAAGTACGTATGATATATGTTTCAAGACTTACTGAGGGACTAGACTGGTATGTTATGACTGTTATGCCAGATAACGATATAGATAATCTGCTGAATGGTCTATATACAACACGCTATATGGTTATGTTTGGTGTAGTTATTACCATTATTGTGCTTATGCTATGTGTGTTCTTAGGATACTATAAGTTGTCCCGCCTTCAGATGAAGGAGCTTCATAAAGCCAGAGAGGCAGCAGTTGATGCAAATGAGGCAAAGAGCCGATTCCTTACAAGTATGAGTCATGATATCAGAACGCCTATGAATGCTATAATAGGTATGACTGATATAGCCATAAAAAATATGGACAATAAAGAGAAGGCATCAGACTGTCTTCATAAGGTTCAGCTGTCAAGCAAGCATCTTCTTGGACTTATCAATGATATCCTGGATATGTCCAGCATTGAGAGCGGAAGGCTGGCAATAGAATATAGAGATGTGGCGTTGCAGCAGATAACAACGGAATGTGTGGATATTATACAGCCCCAGATAAAAGCCAAGAAGCAGATATTTGATGTATTTATAGGAGATATTATATCAGAGCATATCTATAGTGATAGTGTGCGTATGAGTCAGGTATTATTAAATCTTTTGTCAAATGCAACAAAGTATACACCAGAGGGTGGAAGAATATATCTCCATATTTATCAGGAGCCATCAGAACTCGGTGATGACTATGTAAGAAATATCTGTGAGGTTGAAGATACAGGTATAGGTATGTCGAAGGAATTTGTTAAGGAAATATTCAACAGGTTTGCAAGAGAAGACAATGAATATGTTAAAAATACTAATGGTAGTGGACTAGGTATGCCTATTATTAAAGCAATTGTTGATATGATGGGAGGAACTATAGAGATAGAAAGTCAGCAGAATAAGGGTTCGAAATTCCGTGTTATACTAGATGTTAAGAAGGCCGAAATAGATGAGCAGGATATGAAGCTTCCACCGTGGAAGGCGCTGGTTGTGGATGATAATGAGCAGCTTTGTCAGAGCGCAACAGATACATTAAACGAGCTTGGTCTTAGGGCTGAGTGGACACAGGACGGAGCGGAAGCTGTAAGAATGATAGAGGAGCACCATCATAACAAGGATGATTATCATTTTGCACTTATAGATTGGCAGATGCCTAATCTTGATGGTATACAGACTATAAAAGAGATTAGAAAGCGCATAGATGCAGATATACCAATGTTTATTATATCTGCTTATAATTGGAAGGATGTTGAAGAGGCACTTCAGGACACTGAGATAGCAGGCTTTATCTCAAAGCCGCTGTTTAAGTCGAACCTGTATACGAATCTTGCTAAGTATATAGACCATGAGGCGCTACAGGAAAAAGAACAGGATTATACACATATGTTTGCTGGTAAAACATTATTGCTTGCAGAGGACAATGATATAAATGCTGAAATCGTAGTTGAGATACTGGCGGAATATGGAATAAAAATTGAGAGAGCTGAAAACGGAAGAGATTGTGTGGAGATGTTTGAAAAGGCAGAGGAAGGATATTATTCAGCAGTTCTCATGGACGTACATATGCCTATTATGGGTGGCTATGAGGCAACAAGAAATATCAGGGCTATGGAGCGAGGCGATAGCAATGTGCCAATTATAGCCATGACTGCCGATGTATTCAGTGACAATCTGGAGCGTTGCGAGAAATGTGGCATGAATGCATGTGTGACGAAGCCACTGGATGTAGCCGAATGCATGCGCACATTAAGAAAATATTTATAATAATTAGGTAATATGACATAAAAGGATAAGCGCAGATGAAAATTTATTTTGCACCGCTAGAGGGGATAACAGGGTATGTTTTTAGAAATGCTTTTCATAAGGCATTCGAAGATGAGAAAAACAAAATAGATAAGTATTTTTCACCATTTATTTCGCCGGGAGTCAATCAGCCGCTCACACCAAAAGAGCTTAGAGATATTCACCCGGATAATAACAAGGGGATAACACTGGTGCCGCAGATATTAGCCAATAATCCGGATGATTTTTTATTGGCGACAAAATACATAAAGGAATTGGGATATGCTGAGGTTAATCTAAACCTCGGTTGTCCGTCTGGTACGGTAGTTGCTAAGCGAAAGGGCTCTGGTCTGTTGGCTGAGCCGGAGTTACTTGAGAGGATGCTTGATAAAATATATTCCACGACGGATTTGAGGGTGTCGGTGAAGACCAGAATAGGCAAGGACAGTCCTGATGAATTTCCGGAGCTTATGGAGATATTTAATAAGTTTCCTATATACGAGCTGATTGTACATCCTCGTATTAGAAGTGATTTTTATAAAAATACACCAAATATGGAAATGTTTAAGCTGGCATATGATAAGAGTAATACAACTCTTTCATATAATGGCGATGTAGTGGACCGGGATGGTTTTATGAAAATCGTACAGGCATTTCCGAAGCTTGATTCTATTATGATAGGTCGAGGCTTTCTGCACAATCCTATGCTGGCTCATGATATTTTGGAAGAGAAGAAGCCTGACATGAAAAAGATTAAGGAATTTCACGATTTACTGATAGATGGATATACAGAGGTAATGTCTGGTGAAAAGCCTGTTTTATTCAAAATGAAGGAGTTGTGGTTCTATCTGATAAATCTATTTGAAGGCGCGGAAAAGTATGGGAAAAAGATACGAAAAGCTGAGAAACTTTATCTCTACATAGATATTGCAAACGAACTATTCAAAAAGTGATATGCACGTTCTATGTATGATACAATTTCAATGTAAGAATTTTGTGCGCAAAAAATAAACGAGGTATTATTATGAAGGTTAAAAGGAGTACTAAGAGATGTCTTACATACGAAAAATTTTTCGAAATCTAGCGTATGATGTATTGATGATGGTGGGTTTTTCAATTTCGTGTTTCATATTGCTAAATGTGGCTGATTTAGTTACAAAAATAATGAATGAAGAAGAAAAAAATGATACGTTTGATTATGTGGAATATTTAGGAATATCGGGTGAAACAACTGAACAAAATATGGCCCATTTAGTTGATATTTTGGACAAAATCGAGAATGGAAATACATATATAAATGCTATTGTGAATATTGACAGGCGAATGGACGATAATACAGCAAATCTTGTAATGCAGGACAATGAAGGACTTATGTTGTCATTTAAAGAAGGCGAATATGTGTCTGGTACTAATTATACAAATGCAGTAATAATTGGTGAGAGTCTGGAAAAATATGTAAAATATGAAGATGAAAAAAAATATCTGATTGTTGGGAAATGCAAATTACACGTTATTGCAATTATTGAAAATAGTATGTCAGGAGGAATAGATACTTCAATGTATATACTATGGGACAGTTTGTCTATGGATGTGAAAGAGCGTATTTTAGCGGAGAGTAGCATAAGCGATGTTTGCATCAAAAGCCAATTGGATATTTCACAAACATGTACCAATCTTACCGTGCAGATGGAATCATATGGTGTGACTATGTTTTCGTATGAGCCTCAATATACAGGGGACTATCAAAATTACTGGTACAGAACATATAGCAAAGTGATTTTTGTAGTAAGTGTCCTGTTTTCGCTGTTTACTTGTTTTAGTATTTCGTATTTGTGGGCAATCAATAGAAAACGTGAATTAGCAATTAGGATGGCATATGGATATTCTCGTATACAGATATGCAGATTGCTTTTTAAAGATTTATGTCATTTAGTATTGCCGGCATTTGTTTTATCGGTAATTATTCAGATTGTCTATAATCTGGCAATCAAAGAAACAATGTTACTGCAAGAGAATTTTATGACGAGATTGCTTATTTTATTCAGTGGTATAATGTTGATTGTTATATTGAATGTGCTCAATCTTATGAATAAATTAAAGAGCAATTCGTTGTCTATACTTGATAAAGAAATATGAAATTGCTGATAAAGGAGTATGTGGTGATTATAATAAAACTCGTAATGGATAGTATTTTAAAACAATTTAAAAGATTTACATTGTCTTGTCTTCTTGTCGTGGTGTGTTTGATAGCTATTATTTTTTCTTTAGTTGCATATGTTGGACAGGGTTATGGTTATTCAAAATGTAATGATTTGTTATCTTCTGGATTCGCAGGCACAGGAATATTAGAAATTTCTTTTGAAAGCTTTACAGGAGAAAATTGTGCAACTTTTTTGGAAGAGGCTTATGAGAGAGAAGAAATCGCAGCAATAGGAGATGCTTATATATATGAGACAACCATCCTGCCTGAATTGTATGGGATTCAAAAAATGTGTACAGATGGTTTTTTTACAGGAGAACAAGAGAGCTTGCAGGTTTTATGTATGAATATGTATCTTTGGGATATGTGCGATATGCAACTTGAGGAGGGAACTGAGCCAGAACAGATACAGATGGAGCAATACGATGAATATAATAGAGTAGAGTATTTGTATCTTGGTTCGGCATATTCAACTATACCTATTGGAAAAGAATATAAATATGGAAATGAACATTATAGCGTAACGTATAAAGTGGTGGGGCGGTTAGCAGAGTCGCAAAGGTGGATTGACCCAAATCTTGTAGAAGAAATGAACATGGGAGATTTGGACTATACAATAGACTGTTCATATGCAGTAATAAGCGTTACAAATAGTAGACCATATTATGGAGCAATTTGGGTATCTGCACAGGAAGGATATACAATTGAGGACGCAATTTTGGCGGCAGATGATGTTGCGTTAGAAAATGATATATCACTGAAATATGCAACATTGTCAGAAAGATATGAAAATTCAAGTGAAGATAACAGAATGTTAATGACATATCTTGGACGTTTGCTGTGTGTGATTATTCCATCAGCAATTGTTATGCTTATTACAATGCAAATAGTGTCGATATTGTCTGAGCGTGAAAATTACGGAATAATGTGTGCGCAAGGATTTTCTTTAAAGGATATTGAAATGGTGCTTGTCGTAAAAAACATAATAATGGCCATAGGGGCTTTTTTTGTGGCCATGCCAGTTATATTATGGGTTGAAAAAAAATGGTTTAATGAAGATGTACAATATATTTTAAGAACAGTGCTTGTGTCAGACGCGTTGCCATGTGCAATAATAGTGATCCTATTGGTGATACTGGTTACTTCAATTACCGCGCTGATTGTTATAAAAAAATCTACACCTATCCAACTTATGAAATATAAGAGGTAGTAGATGAAGGAATTCAAAGCATAGTAGATACAAAGGAAAGGTTTGAATTAGATAATGATAGAGCTTAAGAATATAGTAAAAGATTATGATAATGGAAAATGTTGTACTCATGCACTTAGAGGAGTGAATTTGAAGATAGAAAAAGGTGAGCTTGTGTCTATAGTGGGACCATCAGGGTCTGGAAAATCGACCTTGCTAAACATTTTAGGTGGGATGGATAGTGCTACAAGCGGTGAGTATATGTACAATGGAGAATTAGTTTCGTCTTATGATTTTATAAAACTGCATTGTTTTAGAAAAGAAAATATTAGTTTTGTTTTTCAAAATTTCGCACTGATGAATCAGTATACTGTATATGAAAATGTTGAAATGCCATTGCTAGCTAGAAGAATAAAAAAAAGAAAAGAAATAGTGAGACGATGCTTGGAAAATGTAGGGATAATGGAATTAGCCAATAAATATCCAACGCAAATATCGGGCGGACAACAGCAAAGATGTGCAATAGCAAGAGCTTTAGCTGCGAATACACAGCTGATTTTGGCAGATGAACCGACAGGAGCACTAGATAAAGCAACCGCAGAGGAGATTATTGATTGTTTTATTGAAATGAATAAAATGGGAAAGACTGTGATAATAATTACGCATGATTTAAATATTGCAAAAAGATGTAATAAGATAATACATATTGAAGATGGTATTCTAGTAGAAGAATAAAGAACAAAGCTGACATCTTCTTTTCGTGGGAGTGCTAAAAAAATCGTAGTTGCAAAGCAACTGCGATTTTTTCCTTAGCAAAGAGTATATTGTGGTTAATATATATACACTATAGTAGCTTTACCATTATCATAGTGAATTTTAGCCTTTGCACCGTTTATCATAGTCCACTGTGGCTCCCTGTGACCGATATCTGCATCAAAGATTACAGGTACATTGTATTCAGATAGTGCGGTCATAACTGCATCCATATATGATAAATCGCTAAACGATTTATAAAAGCATGGTCGACCAAATATAAAGCCCTTAACGTTCTTGAACCAGCCAAGCTCCTTAAGCTTCCAAAGATTTATGATAATGCGCTCACCTACAGCATCAAAGCTTTCCATATACCAGATAATGCCATCATCTGCGTACTTTTCTGCAAAGCCGGCAGCGTTTTCATATTTAGTACCTGCAATGTCCACTAACACATCAAGACAGCCACCGATAAGACGGCCTTCGAATATCTCTTCATTGGTTTTTCGACCGCTTTTAAGCATGACCTTGTCTGTAAAGCAGAAACCACTCGTATTGTCGTCAAAGCTGTTCTGGTACATATCAAAGCTTGTCTGTTTCTTAAGCTTTCCTTCGAGAATGGAAATATTATCGGCAATGCTTTTGTGCCATGTATTCATGCCAAAATTGCCGAAATGGTAGCTGTACACGGTGGCGATATCACACAGTGTAGTAATGGAAAAGAGCAGACTGGTGTTATCTGAGTAGCCCTGAACCCATTTTGGATTTTTCTTTATGATATCGTAATCTATCAGAGGAAGCATTTCGGCGAGAAAATCACCGCCCTTTGCTGATACAATATAGTCAATAGAGGTATCGGTTATAAGTGACATGAATTCTCTGGCACGGGTCTCCTTATCAGAGCTTCGACCATATGGGTCGGAGGTGAATACATTGTCAGTGAATGTGACATCGTATCCCTTTGTTTTTAAAGCTGTGCACCCATTGTGAAAACGTGTATGGTCACCTTCCTTTGTGACACCGGCTGATGGTGCGGTTACGCCGATTTTATTGCTGTTATCTAAATATTTTGGAAATATCAATGTTGTATACTCCTTTATAGTTATAATGCTCATTGCTGTATGCAAACAAAAAGTTCAATCAAGATTTCATAAGCTGGTTATATAGTAACATGATATTTTTATTGAGGCAAGAAGGAGAGAAGAATTCTATAATGAGATGCCGACAGACGAGTTTATATAAATGATTTCAAAAAATACTTACATATATTAAAAAAAGATGTTATAATCCACTCTGCAAAAACCGTGAATCCGGTAGATGTAAGTCCAGCATATTATACTTTATGAAGATAAATGCGTGTAATCTATGTTAGCGAAAGCTGCAGGATTACACGCTTTTTGTATAACTGTAGTTGCAAGGCAACTGCGATTTAGTATATATCTTTGGAGGTAAAAATATGCAAAAAATTATTACAGTCAGCCGACAGTTTGGCAGTGGTGGAAGAACCATTGGAAGATTAGTGGCAGATAAGTTAGGCATTCCATGCTACGACAAGAAGCTTATCGAAAAAATAGCAGAGGAATCGGGATATGCTAAGGAATATGTTTCAGAGGAAAGTGAGTATGCACCTGGAACAGGAGGATTTGTTTACGGCTTCTTGGGACGCGGAATAGATGGATTATCAAATGCAGACAAAATCTGGTTTTCACAGAAGAAGGTTATATTAGAGCTTGCAGAGAAGGGAAGCTGTGTCATCGTTGGAAGATGTGCGGATTATCTTTTGAAGGACAGAGAGGACTGTCTCAATGTATTTGTTTATGCATCAAAGGAATTCCGCGCTGACAGAATAGTAAATCAGTACGGAGAGACAGGTGTTGAGCCAATGAAGCGACTTAAAGAAAAGGATAAGAAGAGAAAGCTGAATTACAAGTATTTCACAGAGCAGGAGTGGGGGAAGATGAGCAATTATCATCTTGCAATTGACTCTGAAAAGCTTGGGATAGAGAAAGCGGCAGAGATAATAGTGGCAGCAGCAGGAGGTAACAATGAGTAGAGAAAAAGAAAATCGTATGGGCACAGCTCCTGTTAATAAGCTGATGTTGTCCATGGGAATCCCTATGATTATATCAATGATGCTTCAGGCGGTATATAATATAGTAGACAGTGCGTTTGTATCAAATATGGCAGGTAACGGTGAGGCTGCGTTGAATGCCCTTACTCTTGCATTTCCTGTACATATGTTTATGGTGGCAATTGGTATAGGAACAGGCGTTGGAACAAATGCCCTTGTAGCAAAAAGTCTAGGACAAGGAGATAAAAAGAAAGCTAGTAAGGTGGCAGGAAATGCTATTTTTTTGGCAACGATTATATATATTATGTTCCTGGTATTTGGATTAGTGGGAACAAGAGCATATATATCATCACAGTCAGCAAATGCTGAAATTGTAGAGATGGCTGTAGATTACTTGTCAATATGTTGCGTGTTCTCAATGGGTATAGTGTACTTCTCTATATTTGAAAAGTTGCTTCAGGCAACGGGAAAATCTATGTATTCTACTATCGCTCAGATTGCTGGAGCAGTTGTAAATATTATTCTTGATCCTATACTTATATACGGTATGTTCGGATTGCCGAAAATGGGAGTAAATGGTGCGGCATATGCTACTGTCATTGGACAGATAGTTTCATTTTTATGTGCGTTAATTTTCTATTTTAAGGTTAATAAGGAAATATCAAATGGTTTAAAATACATGAAACCAAGTGGCGCAATTATAAAGGGAATATATGCAATAGGATTTCCGGCGATTATTGCACAGGCACTTATGTCAGTTATGACATACGCATTGAATGTTATATTTGTAAGAATAAATGAAAATGTTGTTACAGCATATGGACTATATTATAAGATACAGCAGTTTATATTGTTCGCAGCCTTTGGTCTTAGAGATGCCATTACACCGATAGTATCATTTAATCATGGTATGAACAGCAGGAAACGTGTAAAGGACGGTATCAAATATGGAATGGTGTATACACTTGTTATAATGCTTGCAGGCTTTGTGGCATTGGAAATATTTGCAGAACCATTTGCCAAGATATTTGGCTTATCGGGTGAAACAGCCGATTTATGTGTTATTGCAATTAGAATAATCTCTGTTTCGTACTTATTTGCAGGTGCAAATATAGCATATCAGGGAATATTTCAGGCGTTGGATAGTGGTTTAGAATCTCTTATCGTATCGGTATGCAGACAGTTTTTATTTGTAGTGCCAGTAGCATGGCTTTTTGCGAAGTTAGTTATATCATCAGTATTTCCAGTGTGGACAGTATGGTGTACATTCCTGATTGCAGAAGGTGTGTCAGCACTGATATCATTTGTGTTTATGAAGAGAGTTGAGAAGAGAAAGATTAATTCATTGGCATAAGTTATAGTGTTAATTGTAGGAAGATTTATGACGATATATATTTTGAGGTAACAAGAACAAGGATGTAAGTTGAATAGCAAAATTTCTAAAGAAATTTTGGTCATTTCCAAGGAGGGAAAGATATGAACAAAATTGATGGTTACAGTGTATATCAGCAGACTTCTTATAACAGTATTAAGAAGAACAAAACAGAAGAGGCAAATTCTAATAACAAGGCTGGTAAAACGGACAAAGCCAACAAGACAGAGAAGTTAGAAGCAAAGGTTGAATTGAGTAAAGAAGCGAAGGCATTACTTGAGGAGCTTAGAAAGAAATATGGAAATATGGATTTCATGGTTGCAGATTATGACAGCGAGGAGGAGGCTTCAGATATTCTTTCAAGAGGTACGAAGGAATATAGCGTGCTTATAGAGTCAGAAATGCTGGAAAAGATGGCAGCAGATGAAGAATACAAGGCAAAACAGCTTGGAATTCTTGAAGAGGCAACGGGAAATCTTAAAGAGATGAGCCAGCAGCTTGGAGATAAAGCAGGTGATGTAAAGCGTCTTGGTGTGTCTGTCGGAGCTGATGGAAAGGTTACATACTTTGCAGAACTTGAGAAGATGAGCGAAAAGCAGAGAGCGCGTATTGAGAAGTCTAAAGCAGACAAGAAGGAAACAGAGAAGGCTGCGGAAAAAAAGGCAGAGAAGCAGGAACAGAAGGAAAAGGCAGAGAAGCAGGAACAGAAGGAAAAGGCAAATAATGCAAAGAATATAGAAAAAGATGTAATGTCCTACAGTGGTAAACACAGGACGACACTTCTCAAGTCAGATACAACAGAAGGGTTGTTGGAGCTGATTAGTAATCTTAATTGGAATGAAGTAAAGGAAGAACAGCTGGAAACTACCGGCACAAAATTTGATTTTACCATATAAACTGAATATCCGACTTGTTAAAGGGCTGTTACACCTTAAACGCATAACACTGATTATGGAAAATGGTGTAATAGCCTTTTATTGTAGAGGAACCCATTCTAATGGAAGTCCGAAGGTGTGAAGAACACAAACGAAGCCAAGAACAAAGTTTTTAGATTTGTTTATTTTATTTCCGAAACAGAAAGTAAAGAATGGATATATATGTTAAATATAGATATTAAGGGACGTTTTCAAGTGTGGGTTGGAGGCTCTTGTATGATATTTATAGTTTTCTACCCATGGGCGGTAAAAAAAGCTATATGGTAAGAAAGAATAGATAGAATGCTAAAAAAATTCTACCCATGAGTGGTAAAAAAAGCTATATGGTAAGAAAAAATAGATAGAATACTAAAAAAATTCTACCCATGAGTGGCTAAAAAAGCTATATGGTAAGAAAGAATAGATAGAATACTAAAAAAATTCTACCCATGGGCGGTAAAAAAAGCTATATGGTAAGAAAGAATAGATAGAATACTAAAAAAATTCTATCCATGGGCGGTAAAAAAAGCTATATGGGTAGAAAAACTGACAAGATTAAAGCGAAGTTTCTTACGGTAAATAATAGAAATTAATTATACGGTAAGAAAACAAATTGTAGATTTGGGAAATCTTACAGAATTGAGAACAATTATGAAAAGATAAATAACAGGTATCGTAGTGGTTGATAAAAAATAAGAGACATTATATTGACATGCAAGGTTAAAATATATATAATGAAACAAATGATATGTAACGTATGTTTTGTAAAACGATATGAGGTAATACAGAGATGCCACCAAAAAAGAAGTATACGAGAGAACAGATATTGAATGAAGCCTTTCAAATGGCGAGAAAAAAGGGAATTGATGCTGTCGTTGCTAGAGAATTGGGTAAAGCCCTAGGAACATCGTCTTCTCCTATTTTTACAGCATTTAAGAATATGGAAGAACTACAGCGTGAGGTGAGAAAAAGGGCACTGATGGAATTTGAGTCCTATGTTAAGGATGCTCTAAATTTTACTCCTGCATTTAAGTATGTTGGAATGAAGATGATAGAGTTTGCAATGAGAGAGCCGAAGCTTTTTCAACTTGTATATATGCGAGAACATGACGGCAATCAGATCTTTTCAAATCTGGTCGAAGAACTTGGAGATACGGTTGGTGTATGTATTGAGATTATGCAAAAGGATTACGAGCTAAGCAAAGAGGAGGCAGAGTTACTATTTCAGCAGACGTGGCTTCATACCTTTGGTATATGCGTATTAGTAGCTGGAAAGGTATGCAAGCTTTCACTAGAGCAGATTTCAACGATGCTTAGTGTTGAATTTCAGGGGACATTAATGCTGATAAAATCAGGAAAATTTAAGACAATTCCTGTAGATGAGGTTAAGAAATAGCCCATTTAACAGGCTAGGCATATAGAAGGGAGGAATGGAATATGACAACACCTTATTACTTTGCATAGCGTGGCTATTGCAAATAAAATTTAATAAGTAATAGCTTACGCATCGGAATGTAAATTAAGAAGGAGATGCAAATGAGCTATTTAAAACATAATTGTTGCTGCAAAGCAACTGCAATTAAGAGAATTGAATACGAAATCGTTCCGACGAAGTGTTTTAAGGTAATCCGTAATTGTTCGGGGTGCGGTACTAAAGCACAATATATAAATACTAAAAGATTCAGAGTAAATGCCAATGGCAATAAGTTAGATGTGTGGTTGATTTATCAGTGTGAGAAATGTAAGCATACCTTTAATCTTGCAATATATGAGAGACAAAAGCCAGCATCAGTGCCAAAGGAAGAATATAATCGTTTCTTATGTAATGATGAGGAACTGGCAGAAGAATATGGCAAGAGCTTTCAATTTTTTAAGAGGAACAAAGCTGAAATTGATTCCGGCACTGTAGAGTATCAGTTTATAAAGAAGCAGGAGACTGAGAGCAATGACACTTCGAAGCAGGTTAAGCTTATCATACATAATCCTTACGGGTTAAAGCTTCGGCCTGAAAAGCAGATAGCAGAAGTGCTGGGAATATCCAGAAGCAATGTGCAAAGGTTGATGGAACAGGAGATAATCAGGACAGAAGAGATTTCGTTGTTATTCATTTCTATTTATGTAGATAAAGCTTATATTTAACAATAAAGAAGGAAACGTGTGCTTTGACTGCTGTCCTATAAAAGGGGAAGAGTTAGCAGGTTATAATATTACTCCTAAAGGAATGGTGTAAATCTATTTAATACAGGATATACCACATGAAGTTTTGAAACAGATAGTTATGGAAGCTTTAGAGTAATAAATAAGGAGAGCAAAATGGAAGAGGAACATGGAATACTAAATGAAAATGAGAAACAGGCAAATGTGATAGTAGCCAAAGTTATGAGGATTACCTTCTATATCTTTACATTGGTTTATCTGCTTAATGTGGTAGGTATATTTGTTATAAATGACGTTATAATGACTGGAGCGTATATAGGCAGTGGATGTCTTCTTATGCTGCCGACTGTAATAGTGAAGGGTTTGAAAGTGGATAGCGGCTATGTGAAGTATATCAATATAGCTAGTGCAGCGTTGTTTGTAACGTTGATAAGTATCGCGCTTACATATCATGTGGTGGTCATATATGTTTACCCGATAGCTATAGCCAGCCTGTATTTCTCTAAGCTGGTAAATACAGTAGCAACAAGTATAACTGTAGTTGGCGTTTCCATAGCCCAGATAATAGCATTTTATATAGATACCCCGCAGGATGATAATTTTACAGAACTTTATGATGTGATTATATATGGCATTATCCCGCGAGCATTGGCATTGACTGCCATGGCAGTTATATTTACGATGCTGTGTTCCAGAACCGTTGCGTTATTATCTAAGCTTATGGAGGTTGTTGAAGAAAAGTCAAGATACCATAAGGAAATGGTTATGGGCTTTGCTACGCTTGTAGAAAATAAGGATGGCAGTACGGGTGGACATATAAAAAGGACAACAGCATATGTAAAGCTTTTGTCTAAGGAGCTAATAGCCAGAGGGTATTATAAGGATGTATTGACTAAGGAATATGTTGAAAATCTGTGCATGGCTGCACCAATGCATGACATAGGGAAAATATCTGTCCCTGATGTAATACTGCAAAAAACGGGAAAGCTGACAGCAGAAGAATTTGCAATTATAAAGCTTCATGCCGAAAGTGGCGGAAAGATAATCAAGGAAACCTTTGGACATCTGGAAAATGAGCAGTATACGCATATGGCGTATGAAGTAGCACGTTATCACCACGAGAAGTGGAATGGAAAAGGATATCCTGAAGGGTTGATAAAAAATGAAATTCCTTTATGTGCGAGAATAATGGCGATTGCAGATGTGTTTGACGCAGTGTCAGAAAAACGTTGTTACAGAGATGCGATGCCATTGGAAAAGTGCTTTAACATTATCAAAGAGGGTAGTGGACAGGATTTTGACCCATTATTGGTAGAAGTTTTTTTAGATATCAGAGAGAAGGTGGAGCAAGTTCATAAAGACATCAACCGTTAAGTTTTACAGATAATATATTAAATATATTCTGTCATAGAATGATGATAGAATGTTAGAAGGAGGAACATATGAGTTTACTTATGAAAAACGAAAAAGAAGCCAATCTGATAGTGGCAAAGGTTATGAGAGTAACATTTATAATTTTTACACTTATATACATTTTGAATATAATTGGTGTATTTATTGTAGATGGTGTAATCATGACTACTGCGTATATTTTGGGAAGCTGTCTGCTGTTATTACCAACACTTTTTGTAAATGTATTAAAAAAGGAACAGAGTTATATAAAATATGTAAATGTTGTATGTGCATCAGTGTTCGTTATTATCCTTAGTATAACGCTTACATATCACGTAGTTGCTATATATGTGTATCCTATAGCTATTGCCAGCTTGTATTTCTCTAAAAAGTTAAACATTATGGCAACATCACTTACTGTAGTAGGCGTTTCTGTTGGACAGATAATGGCATTTTATATGAATACCATACAGGATGCCAATTTTACAGAATTTAATGATGTGATTATATATGGCGTTATTCCACGTGCATTGGTACTTGTAGCAGTTGCAGCCATATTTACAATGCTTTGTGGAAGAACTGCTTCGTTGCTCTCTAATCTTCTTGGAGCAGAAGAACAGAAGGAAATGTTTGATCGCATGAAGAAGATGAAGGAAAATGCAGCTAAGACTTCGGAAATAATGCTTGGTGTGGTATCAGAACTTTCTAATATTACAGAGGTTTCACTACAGTCAAACCAAAGTATAACTGCACAAACAGAGCGTTTGCTGAAGGGATCAACTGATAATACAGTGGCTGTAGAAAATGCAGAATGCAAAATACAGGACATTTCAGAGCAATTGGCAGATCTTAGCAATATGAATCATAAAACAGCCCAGCTTACTGATCAAATTGGTGAAAAAACACAGGAAAATCAGCAGAGAATGGATGATGCAACTGTTAGTATGAAGCAGATACATAACAGTACAAATGAATGTAAAAAAATTATCACCAATCTTGGGGAAGAATCTAAGGAGATTATTGGAATAGTAGGAACGATTACCAATATATCAAGCCGTACCAATATCTTAGCGCTGAATGCTACAATTGAGGCAGCAAGAGCCGGAGAACATGGAAAAGGCTTTGCTGTTGTAGCTGAAGAGATACAGAAGCTTTCAGAACAAACCAAGACAGCAGTTGAAAGTATTGGAAATATTGTAAACGAGGTAGTAAACAATACTGAGAATGCAGTAGTAGCCATGGAACAAAACGCAGAGTATACGCAAAAAGGTATGGATAGTATTCAGAAGGCAAATGAGTCAGCGACTATTATTACATCTTCTAACGAAGAGCTGGTTGAACAGATTCATGAGATTGATAAGGTGGCAGAGGTTATTCGAGGAAACAGTGGTGAAGTTGCAGGCAATATGAAACTGATAAGTGATAATACACAGCAAAATTGCAATGCTGTTGAGCATGTATCGGCGGCAACCCAGGAGAATAGCGCTGGAACGGAGAGCCTTGCAGACATCGTAGAGCGAATTAAAGAGCTTTCTGAACAGTTAAATAAGGTAGTACAGGGCTAGGAGCATATTTTTAGCATATTTGCAGAAAGAAGGTGTTTTAGATGATATGTTGCCAACTGGCAAAAGGGACATTAACAAGAAGAGCATTGATTGAAAATTTTGAAGTCGTAAAAGAATATGATCCTCAGCCAAAAAACAAGGATGGTAGCGTTCGCTGGTTTCTATATGGATGGGATGATGGTAAAAACGGTGTTAGACGACTAGCTAGGTGTAAGCACTGTGGGAGTTTTTTTCTTATTCAGGCATATCATTTACACAAGTTTTCGGAATATGCAAATGTTCAATTTGAGCCGTGGTATTCTATAGGAAGTGAGAGTGAAGCGGATTATGTCAATGCAACCTATACAGGACTACAGTGGGAATTGGAACATAAACCGGTTATACGTTGTGCAGATGATGAGGTTATGTGTTAGCTATTAAAATTAGTGACCCAAATGTCATAAGTAATTTTGCTTGGCACATTAAAGTAATTAAAAACGTAAGGAGGTCATTTAAGGAAATGATGCCAGCTTGCCCGCTTTGTATGTATGTGCAACTATAGCTTAATCATGGTGCTCCTAATAGTGCCATAATATGACTTAGTTTCATTGATTACTTCGTAGACATATATAGATATATACCCATTAGACAAATGAAAAATTGAATCCAGTAGGTAAATATAATGCATCAGGAGAAATATTTACCTACTACAAGGGTAAAAAATTAAATCCAGTAGGTAAATTTCTCCATGCAAGAAGAATATTGTACAATTACATGATGCAGAGGGGCTATAGATAATTCTTAAAAAAGTGATTTTTATGAGATTTTTACCTCAAAAAAGACACAATTCCTATAAAAAAGAATCTTGCTCGCAAGATTCTTTTTTTATATAGAGCCTCTAGGCCATAAATTTATGATATATAATACCCAATTTGTATCTGGAAGAAAACTTTTTTTGTATAGATTCATCTAAATATATGTATTCTCGTAATATAAATATTATTTACAACTGAGGCAGACAAATTTGTTATGACGAGGTAATATTTTAAGTAAAGTAAGTATTTACAATATAATTATATTGGCACAATTTAAGTCATCGCCTAAATCGTAAACCTTGCCAGTCTGCAATCCCACAACCGTAGGACGTAGTATGTAATGTGGGTTATTGCGAACAACCTTTGCCTTTTCACCGTTACATAAATCTACAATGGAACCCACAGGATAGAGAATCATACTCTCAAGAAAGCTTTTCATGGCGCTCATGTCAAGTTCACCAGTCATGGACATAATCATTTCAACTGCGTCTCTTTGAGAAAATGCCTGCTTGTAAGGTCTTTCGGTTACAAGTGCGTCGTATATATCGGCTACTGACAAAATCTTGGCATATGGAGTTATCTGATTTTCATTGGCACCCAAAGGGTAGCCACGACCATTGATTTTCTCGTGGTGTTGCAATACGGCAAGTGAAATGGCTTCATTAAAATCAGGCTTGTCCTTTACCATCCTGTAACCGAATACAGTGTGTTGTTTCATAACCTCAAATTCTTTATCATCCAGCCTTCCTGGTTTATTTAAGATATCTATAGGAACTCTGGTTTTACCAACATCATGAAGAAGACCAGCAACACCTATCTCATATATATCCTTTCTGGAAAGTCCCTGCTGCTTAGCGAGAATCATGGAAATTGTGGCTACATCAACACTGTGCTTGAAGGTGTATTCATCACTGGTTTTAAGCTCATTTATATCGATGGCGATAGCATCATTGCTGTCAATGGCATCCAACAAGTCATTGGTTATGCTGCTTGTAGCTTCAGACAAATCATGTGCTTCAGCGTTGCTATAGATATACTGTATACCATGGGCAACACGCTCACGAACACTATTTGAGAGCTTAACTTTTGAACGGTCAGAGGTATGTAGCTTCTCGATATTTTTCTGCGCCTCTGGTGATATGACAAGCTTTTCTTCTTCTGGATCTATTTCACCTTCCTGAATATATACATTCATTACTCCAAGCTTAAGAAGAGATTCGATTACATATTCATCCAGAATAGAGCCACGCGCAACAAGATTACGTCCGAGTCTGTCAACAACGGATTGATCTATTCTCATACCTGGTTTTAATTGTCTTGTTCGCATGTACTTTCTTTTTATCAAATTAACCACTCCTGTATTCTACACTTCAAATAATATGTTCATTATACTTTATTTAAATGATAATTTAAAGTTAAAAATTAAAATATTGCAAAAATATAAAAACATTACATAGCATATATGTATTCAAAAATAAGCTCAGACCCTTGAAAATAAACTGTGCATGTAATATATTTATATGTACAATAAATTGTGCAAAGCGAGGAATACAAATGGCAAAATCAGATAATCAGAAATTGAAGATGATGTATCTAAAAAAAATGCTGGAAGAGAAAACGGATGAAAAGCACCCTATATCCATGCAGCAGATTTTAGAGGAATTGGACGCATACGATATAAAAGCAGAAAGAAAAAGCATATACTCAGACATTGAGCAGTTGAACAAATTTGGAATGGATATTGTATTTAGAAGGGAACAACCAGCAGGATATTATGTTGCCAGTCGTGATTTTGAGCTGGCAGAGTTAAAGCTTTTGGTGGATGCGGTGCAGGCATCAAAATTTATCACAGAGAGAAAATCGAGAGAGCTTATAAAGAAGCTTGAAGGTCAGGCAAGTGTTCATGACGGATATCAGCTTCAACGACATGTAATCGTGGCAAACCGTATTAAGTCTATGAATGAAAGTATATTATATAATGTGGACGACATACATAAAGCCATACTCAATAATGTGAAGATTTCATTTCAATATGCGGTGTGGACACCTGCTAAGAAGCTTGAGCCAAAGAACAGCGGAAAGAAATATATTATAAGTCCATGGGCTCTTACATGGAATGAAGAGAATTATTATATGATCGGATATGATTCGGAAGCTAATAAAGTAAAACATTATAGGGTGGATAAGATGTTAAAAATCCAACAGACAAATCAGCCGAGGGACGGAAAAAATACATTTGAAGGCTTCGATATAGCAAAGTACAATAAGCAGACCTTTGGCATGTTTGCGGGTGATGAGAATGACATCATTCTTGATTGTGACAATGATATGGTAGGTGTAATACTTGACAGATTTGGTGCAGATATACCAGTGAGAGCGATTTCCGATAATCAGTGCAGAGCAAGAGTTAAGGTAAATGTGTCTAATCAGTTTTTTGCATGGCTGTGTGGTCTTGGAACGAAGGTAAAGATAGCAGAGCCTGCGGAGGTGGCTGAGGATTATAGAAAATATCTAAAAAGCATAGCAAAGATGTATAAACAAAAGGACTAGATAATAGGCATAGGAATCCATGGTGAACATTATGTAAGGGTTTACGGAAGATTATGAATAAGAATGGAGAATGAAAATGAGTGAGAATAATTATCCTATAGTGATATTAAAAAAGGGTGAAGGGCGTACTATTAAGGCTGGTGGTATGTGGATATTTGATAACGAGATAGCCTCAATAATGGGAGAGATTGAGGATGGCGGTCTTGTAATTGTTCGTGACCACAATGGCTACCCTATGGGCAAAGGTTTTATCAACCGCAATTCTAAGATAACAGTGAGACTTCTTACAAGAGATTATGAGCAGGAAATAGATGATACATTTATAGAGATGAGAGTTAGAAATGCTTGGGAATATAGAAAGAATGTATGTGATATTTCAAGCTGCAGAATGATATTTGGAGAGGCAGATTTCCTCCCAGGATTAGTTATGGACAAGTTTTCAGATGTGCTTGTAGTTCAATCACTTGCTCTTGGTATTGACAGACTTAAGCTTAAGATTGTTGACGTGGCAAAGAAAGTGCTGGCTGAGGATGGCATTACCATAAAGGGTGTTTACGAGAGAAGTGATGCCAAGGTTCGTACACAGGAGGGCATGGAGCGCATCAAGGGATTCATAGGTGATGAGTTCGATACAAAGGTAGAGATAGTTGAAAATGGTGTAAAATATATAGTTGATGTAAAGGACGGTCAGAAGACAGGATTTTTCTTAGACCAGAAGTACAATCGTCTGGCTATTCAGAAGCTTTGCAAGGGTAAGAAGGTTCTTGACTGCTTTACTCATACAGGTTCATTTGCACTTAATGCAGGTGTGGCAGGCGCATCATCAGTTTCAGGTGTGGATGCATCGGATTTGGCGTGCGCACAGGCAACAGAAAATGCAGAGCTTAACGGCCTGTCAGATATAGTTAAGTTCAAGTGCTGTGACGTGTTTGACCTACTTCCGGAGCTTGAAGAGGCAGGTGAAAAGTTTGATGTGGTTATCCTAGATCCACCGGCATTTACCAAATCGAGAAGCTCTATCAAGAACGCTACAAAGGGATATAAAGAGATAAATATGAGAGGTATGAAGCTTGTAAAGGATGGTGGATTTTTGGCTACATGCTCATGCTCCCATTTTATGTCATATGAATTATTTACAGAAACTATAAACAAAGCGGCTAGAGATGTACACAAGAGGCTGCGTCAGGTGGAATTCAGAACTCAGTCGCCAGACCATCCGATATTGTGGGCAGCAGATGAATCGTATTATCTGAAATTCTATGTTTTTCAGGTATGCGACGACAAGTAAGGGGACACGGCAATATTGGAAAGGAATCAAAATTGTAATGAGCGATATAAAGAAATCTGGCAAAAAAGAACAGGACAGAAGTAAAGTGAAAAATAATAGGTCACCACAACCAGATATAAATAGAAAAGGCATAAAACGAGAGAATTATAATGAACATAATCAGAAAAGAAAGCTAAATAATCAATCAGACAAGGCGAATAGTGGCAAGGTTAGCAGGGATAAGAAAACTGTTATGAAAAAACAACAGGTTGATAAGAGTAATGAAAACAAGTGTATCTATGCCAAGAAATGTGGTGGTTGCACCTATCAGGGTACGCCATACAGCCAGCAGTTAGAAAAAAAGCTTACAGAGGTTAGAAGGCTTATAGGCAGATACTGCGAAGTGACAGGTATCGTAGGCATGGATAATCCTTATAATTACAGGAATAAGGTTCATGCAGCCTTTGATATGACAAGACGTGGAGAGATTATTTCGGGAGTGTACCAAGAGGGAACACATGAGGTTGTGCCTGTAGAATATTGTCAGATAGAGGATGCAAAATCAGACGAAATCATAAACGATATCAGAGGAATGCTCCGCTCATTTAAGATAAAGACATATGATGAGGACACGGGTTATGGTCTTCTCCGCCATGTTCTTGTAAGACGTGGCTTTAAGACAAATGAAATCATGGTTGTGTTGATACTAGGCTCGCCTATCCTGCCGTCAAAGAATAACTTTGTGAAGGCTTTAAGACAAAAGCACCCAGAGATTTCAACGGTTATTATAAATGTAAACGATAAAAAGACAAGTATGGTTCTTGGCGGTAAGGAGAGCGTAATATATGGCAAGGGCTTTATCAACGACATCCTCTGTGGCTGTACCTTCAAGATTTCACCTAAGTCGTTTTATCAGGTAAATCCTGTGCAGACAGAGAAGCTTTATGGCAGAGCCATAGAACTGGCTGGGCTTACAGGCAAGGAAAGAGTACTAGATGCATACTGTGGTATAGGTACGATAGGAATTATAGCATCAAAGAAGGCTGCCGATGTCATAGGTGTGGAGCTTAACAGGGCAGCGGTTAAGGATGCCATAGTTAATGCAAAGATAAATGATATCAAGAATGTAAGATTCTACTGTGAAGATGCAGGCGAATACATGGAGAAGTACCCAACTGGATTAATGCATGCAGATGGACAGAACAATGCTAATGGCCATATTGATGTGGTATTTATGGACCCACCTAGAGCTGGAAGCGATGAGAAATTCATGAGCTCAGTTGTGAAGCTGTCACCAAAGAAGGTAGTGTATATATCGTGCAATCCAGAAACACTGGCAAGAGATTTGCGATACTTTAAGAAGCATGGGTATAAGGCGGAGGTAGGGGAAGCGTATGATATGTTTCCTTTTACAAATCACGTGGAAACCGTGTGCCTCTTGTCTCGCCAAGATGTAGATAGCTAAGTACCTAGATACATTACATAACCACAGGCGTTTGACCAAATTAATGTAACATAAAAGCAGGAGATACTTCTATACATGATGTAGAGGTATTTTCTGCTTTTATGTTACATTAATGTTGGTGTCGTACTCTTAAACTTAATATTTCTTTTCGTCATCTATTCCCCACTGCTCTTTCATATGCTTCTCACCTATATTCCTTCCCATAATGCCACTACATTTTCTACCAAAGTAAGCACATGCAATATAAATCAGAAATAATACAAGCATTATTAATATAATTTTCATATCCATCCCTCCAATCGATTTTTATACACATAATTTAACATATATGTCATCAGATGTATATTATTATGTATTGAATTGGACTTTTTATTGTCTGAACTTAATTATAGCAAAATATTATGGCAGTAACGCTCAATCTGTACAGAGGCATTAGCACATTTGAATTAATAATAAATATATTCTTTGAAATGGATGCGAAATTAGAGTATTATGGAGCTGTATTTATTGTTGTTCTGAGGCGATATTCCCTTTGAGCTGGGAAAATATGGTTTAACAGAAAGTCACAAATAACACGAAAGGCATCCGTATTATGAAACGAATTGTAATTGTGGTAGGCGGAGTAGAAACTCTTGAATATTTTGCTTACCAGATGGGGAAGACCTTTGAAAAGGAAGGTTATCTTACTTTTTATTTTGATTTAAAAGATGTAACGGAAAGTGCAAAGCGATTAAAAAAATTTAACCGATATGGTGAAACTGCGCTCTTAACCTTTAACTTTGAGGGGCTGTCACAGGAAATAGGTATATATAAGTCTGGCAAGGGTTATATATGGGAGGAATATTTGATTCCATGCTACAATATAGCAGTTGATCACCCGTATTATTATCATAAGAGATTGGCTAAACTGCCCAAGGAATATTATCATATCAGTATAGACAGGAAACATGAGGCGTATTTCAAGAAATTTTATCCAGAGTACAATCATTTTGGTTTTCTGCCGTTGGCAGGGACTATGCTTGAGGACGATTTGGATGTAGAAAAATCAGTGGGAGAAGACCATAGCAGGGTAAATGCAAATGGAGCAGGCATGCTTAAAACGGCATTAGCGGAAAATCGTATGATGGATGTAATTATGACAGGAAATTACACGCCACTATCCTTCAGCGAGCCACATATTCACAGAATAGACGAGGAATATGCGGAGTTTTATCAAGGAATTATAGACGAGCTTATAAATGAGCCCCATAAAACCTTGGAAGAAGTAGCTATGGCACATTGCAGAGATGAGCTTGGAGAGGTATCTAATGAGGGCGTACGCCTTGTACTTCACAA
Organism: Lachnospiraceae bacterium; assembly: GCA_017408025.1. Classification (GTDB taxonomy): domain Bacteria; phylum Bacillota; class Clostridia; order Lachnospirales; family Lachnospiraceae; genus SVEL01. The sequence continues at coordinate 1,316 of JAFQVJ010000033.1, read as the reverse complement.
TATGATATTTATTGATTTGTACATAAGAAGCTACTGGCGTGGCGAGGTCGTAAAAACACTGGTTGACGCGGGCATTCACGTGGATGTATTTGGCAAAGGCTGGGAAGAGCTTAACTGTGACAAAAGGAAGATGGAGCAATTTCTTCATATCCATCCCCAGACAACTTCTCTTGTGTGTCTACAGCAGATTAAGCAGGCAAAGGTGTCACTTAATGTTATGCCGTGGTTTAAGGATGGTGCTCATGACAGAGTGTTTAATTCTATATTGAATGGAACTGTGTGTGTGACAGATAAAAGTATATATTTATGCGATGAATTAAAGGATGGAGAGGGTGTTTGCTATTATGAGCTAGACAAGCTTAAGCTGTTGCCAGAGCGGGTTTTGTGGCTGTTAAATAGTGAATCACAGAGGCAAGAGATAATTGAGAAGGGATTAAAAAGGGTAAATCCATATCATACATGGGACGATAGAGCCAGACAGCTTATTAACTGGCTACAATAGCAGGCAGGATAGATATGTAGCAAAGAAGTGTATCGGTAAATAAAAACTACATAAAAATATTTTGTTAAAATATTGACGGAAATAGCTAGTATCTTGTATAATAGGGAAAATAAATTAGCATGGGCGCCTATGGCGAGTTCATATTCGGTAATTTATTAAATAAACAAGGAAAGAGGTTATAGTAGATGTCAAAGATCAATTTAGAAAAGTATGGTATTACTGGAAGCACTGAAATCGTTTACAATCCTTCATATGAATTATTATTTGAAGAAGAGACAAAGGCTGGTTTAGAAGGCTACGAAGTAGGTCAGGAAACTGAACTCGGTGCTGTTAATGTTATGACAGGTATTTATACAGGTCGTTCACCTAAGGACAAGTATATCGTTATGGATGAGAATTCTAAGGATACAGTTTGGTGGACAACAGATGAGTATAAGAATGATAATCATCCAATGTCAGTAGAGACTTGGAATGTACTTAAGGATATCGCAAAGAAAGAGCTCTCTAACAAGAGATTATTCGTAGTAGATGCATTCTGTGGTGCAAACGTAGATACAAGAATGGCAGTTCGTTTCATCGTTGAGGTTGCTTGGCAGGCACATTTCGTTAAGAATATGTTCATCCAGCCAACAGAGGCAGAGCTTGAGAACTTCGAGCCAGATTTCGTTGTTTACAATGCTTCAAAGGCTAAGGTTGAGAACTATAAGGAGTTAGGTCTTAACTCAGAGACAGCAGTAGCATTCAATATCACAAGCAAGGAGCAGGTAATCATCAATACATGGTACGGTGGAGAGATGAAGAAGGGTATGTTCTC
>JAFQVJ010000032.1 GCA_017408025.1 Lachnospiraceae bacterium | reverse complement strand
GTTCATCCTGAGCCAGGATCAAACTCTCGTTAAAAGTTTAATTCTGAACAAGATAACGTTAGCTATCCTATCCGTTTGATTTCATTACTGTTCGTAATAAAGAATACCAATCTTTCGATTGGTCTGAAAATTTGTAAGAAATTTTCAGGGATGGTTTATCATTCAATTATCAATGTTCTTTTTTACTATTCCGCCTCGCCCTCAAGAGCGACAGCTTAGATAGTATATCATGTTGTTTCCTGTTTGTCAACAACTTTTTAAATTTATTTTTTGTTGTCTTCTGAATTGATTCAAACCCCACAAGCGATACTTCCGTAGTTGTGGCTGCTTGTTAATCACTTATCAGCGACAGCTTGCTTATAATACAACATAAGTCTACATAAGTCAACACTTTTTATCCCCAAGTTTTACACATTTTTATCCACAACAGCATCTTGGGTATCCCCTCTTTCTCATTACGCAAAATATTGTGTATTTGTCGTAAAATAAAAAGTAGCTACATGCTTTCTAAACACAATAGCTACTTCTTATAATCTTATTTAACAGATTGCTTCTTATTATTAAATAAGCTTTGTTATGATAAATGTAATCAAGTTATTATTATAGATAAATGTAAGCAAAGGATTGGCATTAATCTGCGCAAAAGCCTCTTGAGCCCATGCCTTATCACTAAATGCTGTTAAAATTAAGCAACCAATCCATACTATAAGCAATCCCTGCACAAGACCAACAACAAGACCACCTGTCTTGTTGATGCTGTTTATAACTGGGAGCTTACTGATAAAGTCAAGCATAAATATTACAATTCTTACTATTATATATATAATAATTATTAATATAAAGAATGTAATTGCCTTCAATATTAAATCAGACACAGTGTCCACAACATACTCTGTAACCCCATCTACTGCTTCTGATGCCCCTTCGATTAACACATCCTCGATTTGTTCCGGTAGGTTGAGATTTGATATAGTGGTCACATCAACTACATTTGCTTCGGTCACCAGACTACTTACCGACTTCTTGATATTCTCATCCAATGGCGTTGCCGATGATATCATTGCACTTACAGGCACTGTAAGTAAAGCTGCTAAAACAAATGTAACAAGCATGGCTACCATTGACAAAACAATATGTATGAATCCTCTTTTGTATCCGTACAATGCCGACAGTGCAAGCACTGCTATAACTCCAATCAATATTACGTAATCCATATTCTTCTCCTTTGCATTTACTTTAACTTAATATATTTTATTGAAGATGGTCCTACCACATAATAACTATAATCCTTCTTCGTTATTATTGAAGCAATTCCTTCTTCTATTTCGCCCTCGTACTTTAGCGTACCCTCTACATTGTACACCTTCAACGATGTATCGTTATATATAACTATACTTTCATCGGCTATCTTTATATCCTTGTACATAAAATTAAACTTTGTCTCGCTTACCATATCACCTTCAAGATCATAAACAACCATTGTATATGGATTTTCAGCTTCATTATTTTCAATAACCAATCCCATGTACTCTGCGTTATAAAAAACACTCTTAATTTCTTTATCAACCTTTATCTCGGCTATAATTGACGGCTTTTGTTTCATAGAATATATCACTAATTTATCGTCGCCAAAAGCAGCTACTATATCATTTGTTATAAACTCAACCTTAGCCATCATAGTTTTATCGTAATCGAAACCACCGACAAATCTGTCGACCTCATTCTTACCTACTTCAGAATAATTATAAAATACAACTTTAGATTCTATAACACCACTGGCAACATACAAATACGAAACAACAAGCTTGGTTCCATCTTCCGATATAGACAAATCCACCGGGCATCCCTGTCCCGACAGCACTGTCTGCCCTTTAGCTATCTTGGTTCCATCCTTTTCTATAACTTCTATATGACTTACATCCGATTCATCTCCTGTAATAGCCGCAACAATTCCATCGGCAGAAACATCAATGTCCATAATCGGATATTCTGTTTCAATCTTTCCTTGCTGCGAATCAGTATTACAGATATAAACGGTGTTTCCTTTCTGATCGGCTACAGCTACATATTCATTACATACATCAAGCAACGGCTGTTTCATTTGAAAAGCCTGATTCCAATATGTCTCTGAGCCATTTAGATAAGCTAGTCCATCTTCGCTGTATCTTAGCATATAATCGCCAAATTCATAAAAGCTACAATTATATGTATCAGTCACTTCTACATTTTCCACTGTCTCATATTCGGTATAGGTTTTATTCTTCATATATATATAATAGCAAACCGCTACGATAACCAGCACCGCTATAACAATTATCCATTTTGTTATTTTTCCGCGTTTGTGTCTCTTAAGTTTTTTTTCAAGCAGTTGGTCATCTTCTTCCTGCTGCTCCATATGTTTTCGCTCTTTCATGTATTTTCTAATATCAGACATTGTCACACTTCCATTCGTTCATTAGCAAAATCTTCATTTATCAGCATACCACAACCTAACGATTTATGGAAGAAGAATCTTTTGACCTTCCATAACATAATTTTTATCTGACATACCATTAATCTTCATTATTTCATCTATTTTATCTGCAGTTCCATAAAATTGCATTGATATACTATACAAAGTTTCTCCACTTTTTACCGTGTAGGATGCATATGTATCATTCGCCCCAGATAAGGTTGCATGAACATTCTCTGTGGTCTGCTCCTCGTTTGCATTTTTTTCTGCACTAGTCTTGCTGGTAGTCGTTTCCTCCGATGCTTCATTATCTGACGTCAACTGTTGTGAATCATTTTCTGCTTGCTCATCTGAAGCAGACATTCCAGAATCTTCCTCAGATGTTGATTCATTTTCTGTTGAAGAGCCATCTTCCAAAGATGTTGTCTGTGTCGTTGCGTTTTCTGCTGTTGATTTCGGTTCGGCATTGACCTGATTGTTTTGGTTTACTTCTGTTGTTTCCCCTTGTTCTATAGGATTTCCATCAACTGCTATAATTTTGCCTTCGTTCCCTTGATCCTTTTCACTATGAAGTATGCCATCTACAAATCCCTTTACTTTTCCTTGTAATGCGTCAAGCCCTCCATTTTGTCCCATAACAGCCAGTGCACCAGCTAAAGCAATAATAGTAATGAACGATGCCACCTTTCCCAAACTACTATTAACAAGCTTTCCGCCTTCCTTGGATATTTTTCCGAGAGCTGCAGTATCTTTCACACTTCCACTATTATTATTATTATTCAAAGCTATGCCATACTTTCCTGTTTCTTTTGTCCCAATAGACTCTTTTTCCCCTAAACCCGTCTCTTTTCTACCTGTACCAAATATATAATCTTCAAAATCCTCTGACTTCTCAAAATAAACATGATAACAAGGCTGTTTTCGCAGACCATTTCTTTCATATATATAGAAGGACTCATCATCTTCCTCCCTGTTTATATTTAAAAACACTTTATAATTACCTGCGAAATGGTCCAAGTGTATCTTTCTTATGCTAAGCATGTCCTTCGTCACATCATAATCAAACGATGCATACCAGCCAACAATCATTCCTTCCTTATAATATCTTCTGATGTTATCGTAAATGCTTGTCCACACGTCATCACTAAAGATAATGCTCTCTTCGATAACCTCGTCCACTTCCACCATACCATTTATAAATACGTATGTATAACCATTTCCCTGTTTTTTTTCACCCAATAGCACCCCGTAGCGCACCTGACTATCTCTATATGGTTTCTGCTTAATATACGCTAGCACATTTTCTTCTATGTATATCTGACAATTCATATCTATTTCACTCTGGCCTATCTGCTTTATGTTCTTTGGCAACCTTATGTTAATATCAGGTTTTTTGTTCTCGCTATCTTCCACCTTATAAATTGTTTCTATCATGTTACACCACTCCTCCTCTATTACAAATTATTTTTTGTTGTATAGGGAAGTCGAAGAACTTTCCTATACAACAAGAAAAAATCAGACGGAATACTTTCCGTCTGACATACAATATCACTTTCAGTATGCACATTCTGTCACAATCTGAAATGCTATTTAGTTTTTTAACATTATTTTTTCGAGGAATTTTTTAAAATATTAACTGCATCGCCAATATTCGATGCTTCATGATTTTCAATAAGGCCTATGAGCATGTTTATTCTGTCTACTGTCATATTTTCTTCCCCAAGATATGGACCATAGTTTGTCGACAAATTGATAGACATATCCTTCTGTTTCTGCTCAAGCTCCTTTAATTTGATTGATGTCTCAGATATTTTTTTCTTTATATCGTCAATCTTTGGCATGTCGCGCTTTGTGATTTCCTCGCATATGTCATTCTTTGTTGTCTTCTCAAAATCACTGAGAACCTCATTCTTTTTGCGAACAATGTCCTCTATGGCATCCTCTATCTCTTCAATATCTTCGTCATATTCATGGAGACCATACTGATCCTCATCCTTATCCTTCTTGATGGACTTCTTGATTCTGTTTATCTTCGACTCGTTCTTCCTGATGGCATTACGTTTTACACGCATATCAATAAACGCTTCTTTATTTCTCACACGGGTGTAGTTATATCCAAGCACGTATAGTCCTAAAAACGCAGCCTGTAGCAGTATAAACACAATAGCTCTTATAAACCAACCACCTATAAAGAGTGAAGTTATCAATGACGGCAATGCGATAATGCCTACAAAAAACACCAAGGCAAGTATTGCCATCTGCTTTGGCGAATTCGGAAAATACAATGTATATACCACATTTGAATCGCATACCGTTGGTATGCCCTTCTGCTTGAAAAATGTGCGAATCTCCTCGTGTATATTTTTATTCTCTGTAACAAGATCGGCTGTCTCATCTTTAATTCTCTCAGCCACCTTCTTGTCCTTCTCCTTGCCTCTTGCATTTCTTACTTTCTTTAATCTTTCCTGAGACTTCTGTAATTCTTTATCAAAATTAGCAACTACCTGCTCTCTTCTCTTTCTCAGTGTATTATCAATATTGTCAGCCAACTGCTTCTCTTCAGCCTTTACATCCTTCTCAAGTCTTACCTTTTCACTATTCAGAAATATAATCTCATCTCTAACCTTTCCTCTGGCTTCGACTATACCACGTACGTGCCTTAAATCTTCAACATTTCCATACAGTATATTTTGTCCTTCCATCTTCATCCTCCTATGTAAATCTGTAATCATCAGCAAAACTCCTCCGGAGTTTTGGTCTGTGACTCCGTTATGCTTTCTATATATCTGCTTTCTTCAGCAAAACTCCTTCGGAGTTTTGGTCACTCCTCTATAACATGGATTTCCAAATAATCAAAATCAATGCCATCTATAAAATTATCCCTAGAAAATCGGGTTTTATCCAAACGCTTAAATTCATCTATATTGCTGTCAAGCCATATAGGCTTGCTCAAATCAAATTCTATACAAATCTTATCGATGGCGTCAAATACCTTCTGTGTTCGGCTCATACTGTCATTATCATTGCAGATAACCGCATCCTTTATGAGATGTGTGTTTTTCCATTCCTTTGCCCATATGCGAAACATGTCGTCTACCTCAATATCAATTTCTTCCATTTCTCATCTATATTTATACAATAAAACTGCTACAAATTCAAGGACTACCCTTGATTTGTAGCAGTTAGCTATCAATATTATACTATTGAACAAATTTTATAAATAAAATTGAGTACTATAATCTCTTTAACAGCTCTTCTCTCTCTTTCTCAAAGCCTGGCTTGCCAAGAAGTGCAAACATGTTCTTCTTGTAGCTCTCAACACCTGGCTGATTAAATGGATTTACACCAAGTAAATAACCAGATACACCACATGCAAACTCGAAGAAATAGAATAATTCACCAAGATAGAACTCGTTCTGCTCTGGAACATTTACCATAAGGTTTGGAACCTGTCCATCTGTGTGGGCAAGAATTGTTCCGTTCATAGCACTCTTATTTATGAAATCTACAGTCTTACCTGCAAGATAGTTTAATCCGTCAAGATCAACTGGCTCTTCCTCAAGAACGATTTCACACTGAGACTTCTCTACGTTTACAACTGTCTCAAACATGATTCTGGCACCGTCCTGAATAAACTGTCCCATTGAATGAAGGTCTGTTGTCAAATCAACTGCAGCTGGGAATATACCTTTCTGATCCTTACCTTCACTCTCTCCATAAAGCTGCTTCCACCATTCTGATACATAGTGAAGGCTTGGCTCATAGTTAGCAACGATTTCAACACTCTTTCCTTTTCTGAGAAGAATGTTACGAACTGCAGCGTAAAGCATTGCATCATTCTCAGCAAATGGAGTTTCAAGAGCTCTCTTTCTGCCTGATGCAGCACCTTCCATAAGCTTATCTATATCAGCACCACTTACAGCGATTGGAAGAAGACCTACTGCTGTGAGAACTGAGAAACGTCCACCTACATCATCCGGAACTACAAAGCTCTCATAACCCTCTTCATTAGCAAGATTCTTTAGAGCTCCTCTAGCCTTATCTGTTGTAGCGTAGATTCGCTTTGCTGCTGCTTCCTTACCATACTTCTCTTCAAGTATCTTCTTAAATACTCTAAATGCAATAGCTGGCTCTGTTGTTGTACCAGACTTAGAAATCATATTGATAGAAAAATCTCTGTCTCCAATTACATCAATAAGATGCGCTATGTATGTGCTTGAGATAGAGTTTCCTACATAGTAAATCTCTGGTGTCTTACGCACTGACTTGTCCACCATATTGTAGAAATTGTGACGTAAGAATTCAATAGCTGCTCTCGCACCGAGGTAAGAACCACCGATACCGATTACAAGGAGTACTTCTGAATCTTCCTGAATCTTCTTTGCAGCCTTCTTTATTCTGTCAAACTCTTCCTTGTCGTAATCTACAGGAAGGTCAATCCATCCTAAGAAATCGTTACCTGCACCTGTCTTTGAAACTAATGTTTCCTTTGCATCTGTTGCAAGTTTTTCCATGATAGCCATCTCATCCTTGCTGATGAATGATGACGCCTTTGAGTAATCAAATGTTACCTTTGCCATGTCTAACACTCTCCCATCATATTTTTGTATTAAAATATATACACCTTTTGTATTATAAAATCAACCGTTTTCGATTATAGCACACTAATCCATAAAATACCAGTGTATCATATGGTACAATAATATTTATTTTTCTATTTATACCATTTATTCCAATACACATCCTCTGTGACGGATTCAAAATTATCATCAAGCCATTGAATAAGATATTTTGCTTTTGCCTGCACATGAGGACTATCATAACTAGATGGAAGGTTGTTATCACAAGAAACGAGATACTTAAACACTTCTGCCATATCCTCGTGTATTGCAGATTTTGCATAATTGCTCACAAAATATACATCCTCTATGTCATCTTCATGCTCGGTAAAGCTATCGTCATCCTCCCAACCACTTGCACCTCCTATAATTCGATTCTCATAATACATAAATCCTGAGGGATTGTACTGATACCATGCAACTTCATCTATCGTATATTTTCCTCCTGAAATCACATTTTTCAATACATTTTTTATGATGTCTAACTTCGAATCTCCAACACCATTGCCAATAACATGAAACATCTCATGAGCAAATACGCTCTCTACATCTCCTGTTTCACAATCTATGTATACCTCGTAATCAGGCAAATTCGCTATAGTTACACCTGCTGCTCTCAACTTGTCTCCACCTTGTTCCTCTATATCGCAAGAAATATATAATTTCAGTTGGATATCCATTATCTCTGTCTCATCAACCTTTATATCAAGCTCTCTAAACATATTCTCTGGAAATCGCTCAAGTATATTATCAATAGATTCCAGTGTATCAATAATATCATATTTACTTGAAGCTTCTTCAATGATATAGCCCTCTATTTCTTTCGTTTCTTCAGGTATATAAAGCTCTATATCATATACTTGTTTAAATTTTGTTGTATACTCTTCCACTAGTCTATCGTAGTTTACTATAAGCCACACTGCATGAACAGATATGAAAATATATGTAACAAAAGCACAACACTGAAATATTCTTGTTTTCAGTTTATATGTTTTTTCTTCATCAAACTTAGCCCTATAGGCACAATTATATTTGAGACTATTGTATAATTCACATGTACTATCACTATTCTCCCCAACCAGTACCAACTTTTTCCTTCTTGCCTTTATAATGACAAATTGTTCTCTTGCAAACACTTTTCTTATATCACTGTACGCAATCTCAACCTCTCCGAATTTTAAACTTTCGTCAGAAAATATAACCTCCGTCGCAGGGTAACTATTCATTATGTTTTTCATTTTCCGTGGAACTCTGAGAAGATACAATAACACTAGTAATTCAATAACCAAAGTACATACAATGCCCTCTAGTATTTCCCCACCAATAAATCGTCTAGTTACATATATAACCATCACAAGCATACATAATTGCACCATCAAAAAGTTCTTACATGCATATGTATGCCAAATACGTCTATACATCTGTTCACTTACATTTTGGCAAAGCTTAATACTTCTCATCTCTCTCATTATCGTTTTTACCTTACACCCTTTTCGAAAAATATCCTTAACATTTCTCTAACCTGTTGTGCGTTATCCTCTGTTTTTATAATTGGGATAACGCCCTTATCAACTCGGATTAGTAAATACTCTTTCTTCTCAAGAATCTTAGTGACTTGGCTATATTTATAACTCTTATCCCTTAATTCAAATTCTTGTTCACCAAGTTTCATCATTTTTCCCTTATATGTATCCATCGCTTTCTTCATTGCATTTATAGAACTAGATAAATAAATCAACATGCATCCTATTAATATAATTCCACTATGAAGTGCCAAAGGATAATCCTTTATCAATATGCACATTATGCATGCGAGTAACAAAAAAAATTGTGTTACTTCTATAATTTTTGTCCTTACTCTATATATACTTCTCCACAGCTTCATTAATACCCTATTGGTTCCTTTTAAATTGGTCTCCATATCGAATTGCATTTTATTTCTCCTTATCATTATAATTATTCTACTTACATACAGACGGTAATAACGACAATGCGTATGGACTTCCCCAAATAGCTAATGCCGTTACAGCAACAACACCTACTGTAGCAACTACTTCCTTGTTATCATTACACCAATCAGATACTACATCAATTCCATCGCATACTGTATCGCCTACATCTTTTATAAAGTCACTTAAAGCTTCCAACGCTTTTTCGTGCAATGGCACCTCTTCTACCTCCGGCTCTGGTCTAGGTAAAGACACTTTGATTTGAGCCGAATTAGTCAATGTAGCGTAATCATCTATTTCCAAATCTTTTGATACCGTTATATCAAGCACATAATTCGACATTGCTGATAAATTCCAGTCCAATTCATATCCTTCAGAACTAACCGCCATATGTAATGAACCATCATCATTGATTGATATTGCACCATTCTTGAATAAATTAAGTGTAACTTCATTGAAACCAATATTTTTTTTATTTACGAAATCATCAATAGCACTGACCTCGTTATCGATTTCTTTTGTGATTTCTATAAATGCATCCTCTTCATTTTTATGAAATGTAATATCAGATGAATATGTTACAAACACTAATCCATTATAAAAGCAATCTTCACCTAAATTATATGATACACCAACCTCTACACCATCATCTATCAATTCTTCTAAATTGTCCTTGTATATATCTTGCAAATATAATATAGCTCCATTTTTATCCTTAATATACGATGGACTCTGCATAGTACTTGATGACATTGTTGTACTCGATGATATTGTCATACTTGATACTCTGTTTGTTTTCGTACTGCTCGCTGTTGTTGACGCCGTTTTACTAGATATTGCTGTGCTTGATGATATTGCCGTGCTTGATACTCTGTTTGTTTTCGTACTGCTCGCTGTTGTTGACGCCGTTTTACTGGATATTGTCGTACTTGATGATATTGTCGTGCTTGATACCCTGCTTGCTTTCGTACTGCTTGCTGTTGTTGACGCTGTTTTGCTGGATATTGCTGTGCTTGACGATATTCCTACTCTCGAATATTTAACTGTACTTGTTTTGCTAGAATTTGTTGTCTGCGTTGTACTCGGCGTCGTCTTTACTGTGGCACTCGACACATTTTTCACAGTTGTTGATGTGGATTGTGTCACCCTTGTTGTTGATGATGATATTCCACTCATCCTAGATGTACTATATGTTTTTACCATTGGTGTTGATTTTCCTGTTATGCTTGTTACTGCCATTTTTTCTCCTTCCCCTATGCACTAAGCCGTGCATGAAAACCCAATATATTGTTCACTAATTTTCTCATTGATAATAAAGTTGTCCCTTACTACCTTGTCTCCGTCTATATACATTTCTAATGTCCATGCACCTTTACAATAGTTTGCACTCATTTCGCTAGTCTTTAACCAAAACCACACTTCTGCATCTACTTTGAAATCGGACATTAGCGTTCTTTCATCAATGTGATACATTCTCCCATCTGGCTGAAACCAAATAACTGTTACCAAATGTACGCCGATAACTTCACTAACTTTTGCTCCTACGACAACCTCTTTGTTCTCTCGTAGATTAAAACCTTTCTTGACCACTATTTTGTTAATATCATTCATAACTCTATCCGTTATAACACTTTTGACAATCTTGATTGAAGATTCATTTGTCACCTCTTCTTCTCTGACAGACCATACCTTGTTAAACTTATCAGTTATGTAATAATTTGCATTTGGATCGTTTAATTCGATTGAACCACCATTTATTCTAAACCTGTAAATAACTCTTTCCTGTGATTCTTTCAACGTGCAAACCCACATTGTGTTCTTTGCTTTCATTGGAATAATTATTTTCCTGCCGTTCTCGGAATAGACAATTAAATCTACCATTTCTATACCATACATGTCTTGTTGAAATCTAAATTCCATACCATATCTCCTTATACTTTTTTGACATCTTTTCCGAGCTAAAACGTTTCATATTCTCAAGCATTATCCTCTGTTGCTCTTCTATCTCATCATTCTCATCATTTTGAAAATCATGAATCTGTTTCTTCAGTTCGCCACGCTTATACGGATTATACTTATACTTGTATCCTTCGAAGATTTCATCTAATCCACCATTTCTCGAAGTTATTACAGGCAAACCGTACTGCATAGCTTCTAAGGCAACATACCCAAACGGCTCATACAACGACGGAATAATTAATGCATCAAGAGATTTTAGAAATTTCTCTTTTCTTTTCCCAACACACCAACCATATAATTTTATTCTATCTTGCATATTTGCAGCTTCCACATACTCTAATATACTCTTTATATATGCTTCGTCATTCTTAGGGCATGCAATCCTCAACTCACAATCTATACTCCTAAGCTCACGTATGCATTCAAGGATTCCCTTTCTATAATCCGCCCTTCCAATATACCCAAAAACTTTTCTGCTACTTTTATAATTTTCATTTGGGATAATTTCTTCGCCAAATGTAATTCCATTATAAACGACCTTTATTTTACTTGCATAGTGTGGATAAATATCTGATAATTTTCTTTTTTCCGCTTCTGATACACATACGATAACATTTGCAACATTACACAATCTATCAAATTTATCTCTCACATCGTCGTTTCCACCAAATGGGTCATTAATTGGTGGTGGTTCTGGAGTTGGAACAGAATGCACAACATACACAATTTTTTTGTCTCTTATCAGTTTGTCTGTCAGACAGTACGCGAATTCATAAAATTGAACAACTATGATTTCACAATCAATACTCTCTAACTTATAGCACTCGTCCTTATGTAATACCAGAATATCCTCTTGCTCCAGAAAGCCGTCTGCTCTATAATCTGCATATGGATCGCACAAGTTCATATATACAAATCCTTCTTCGCCGTTTCTATAACGATATATCTCATTCATATATGTTCCTGCTCCACCAATGGAAAAATCACCCAATTCATTATTGATATGAACTACTTTATATTTATCTTTAAAGTTCAAATTAAACATATATCCCCTACCCCTCCATATACTACATTCGTTTTAAATAATTCATACTCATCATGTTCTCTTTCACATTTCGCATATGCAACTGGAAAAACATTTAAATCCTCTACATCACATTGATTCCAGAAATCAAGAATAAAATATCCGTTATCCGCTTTGTTTATCGTCACATCATCACGTAAAACAACATTTGTTGTTCCTACCTTAAATACTGTGTTTTTTGGAATAAAAATATACCCATCCTTACCACTCATTTTAACCTCCTTATTCCTCCTGCAAAATCTATCACTTTTTATCAATATTACACGAAAGCATTACCACTTTATAATATCATAATATCTCCTTATTGAAATTAAAAAAAACTTATATCTATATAAATTTTCTAAGAAGTTTTGTAATCAATGCATACAAAAGCAGGCAGTTTGTCACAACTAAACCAACTGCCTGCTTACCCTATCGCTCCCTAAACCATTTATTCCAATACACATCCTCTGCGATAGATTTCAGTTTTTTCTCAAAAGAATCTTCTAATCGCATCCGCTACACCATCTTCATCATTTGATGGGGCTATATAATTAGCTACCGCCTTTGTCTCTGCACACCCATTTGCCATAGCCACCCCCATACCTGCATAGTCAACCATACTTACATCATTAAAGCCATCGCCACAGGCAACAAGATTTGACGAATCCATACCTAACGTAGTGAGAAGTCTGTCAAGGGACTTTGCCTTATCAATACCCATTGGCACTATCTCCATAAAAAAAGGTTCTGAACGGAATATATTGAGTCTACCTTCAAAACGTTTCTGCACCTCTGGCATTATTGACTCCAGATATGCTGGCTCTGCCACAAACAGAAACTTATCTGGATCGTAATCTAGTTCCTTTTCCATATCCTTCACGCCACATACAGGCATCTTGGTCACATAAGCTTCGATACCTGTATATTCATTTTCAGGGTCAGTAGAGATAATCTCATCTCCTCTGTAGGTCACAACCGCCACATCATAATCCTTTGCCACGCGACATACCTCGTGAGCTAGCTCTACAGGTATCGCCTGACTGTAGACAACCTTATTTGTTCTGGAATCTATAATCTTTCCACCGTTAAATGCCAAAACATAACAATTATATTTTGAAAATTCAAGCTCTGCTGCCACATGCCTTATACCAGGAGCAGGTCGACCTGAAACAAGTGCCACAGGAATGCCTTCTTCCTGAAGACGTCTTATCTCTGCCTTAACTGCTGGTGTTATCTCCTTCTTTGAATTTGTAACTGTTCCATCAATGTCTAACGCTAAAAACTTGTACTGTCCCATTGGTATCTCCTATTAACTGATTTCATATAACTTCTACGATATTCTTGCCAGCATTTCTTTCATAAGCTTAACCGAATTTTCAATTGCCATTGCTTCAAATGTTGGATAATCCATATTCGCCGAATCATCTGCCTTGTCCGATATAGCACGTATAATAATAAATGGTATTCCATTGAGGTAAGCTGCATGGGCAATAGCCGCACCCTCCATTTCACAGCATGAACCATGGAAGGTATCTACAAGCCTGTTCTTTACTTCCTTATCTGATATAAACTGATCGCCTGTCAGGACACGTCCTTCATGAACGCCTATCTCTGGACAAGCCTTGGAGCATGCCTTCTTTGCTATATCTATAAGCTTCTCATCACCCTTAAATGTAGATGTTTCCATTCTTGGAATAACACCTGGTGCATAGCCAAATGCAACTGCCTCCATGTCATGCTGTATGGCATCTACAGACAAAACTATATCTCCAATATTAATCTCATTTTTAAGTGAACCTGCAATACCTGTATTGATAATCGCTTTTACCTGATACTTATCTGCAAGAATCTGGGCACATATTCCCGCATTTACCTTGCCTATACCTGAACGAACTATAACAACGTCCTTGCCCCCATATGTACCCTTAAAGAAATTCATACCTGCCACCGTGTCGACTGTGGCATCTATAAGAACCTCTTTGAGCTTACTAACCTCTTCATCCATTGCTCCGATTATACCTATCATATTGTAATTCCTTTCTTATTCATACCTCAATATTTTATCTTGCCATGTTTATATTTTGCTCTTCTTTATGTTTATCAGCCAAGTCCCTAGAGAAATTCGACTGATGTTTACTCTGGATAAATAAGACGCTCTTCCTCAATATTATTTAAAACCTCTCTCAGGAATTTATCCGCAAGATAATTTGCCATAGGCAGGTTCATGTCAAGATAATTGCCACAATCCTTTGCCGATGCACCTGGCACCTCATCCCTGTAATCCTTAATAAATCTAAAAAGCTCACCCATAAGCTCTATGATATCCTTTGACTCATAATCGCCTGCCAACAAAAGATAAAACCCTGTACGACATCCCATCGGTCCAAAGTAAACTGTCTTGTCTCCATATTCTTTATGATTTCTAAGAAATGTGGCAGCAAGATGCTCTATAGTATGCATCTCTGCAGTATTCATCACAGGCTCAAAGTTTGGTCTGGTCATACGTATGTCAAAGGTTGTCACAACGCTACCACCTACATTATCCTTTCTCGACACATAGACACCAGGCAGCAGTTTTAAATGATCAATTGTAAAGCTGGCTATCTTCTCCATATTTTTATAACTCCTCCGTATATTTTTTTACGATAACTCCCTGAGGGCCTTTGCAAGCTGGTCTGGACAAGATGTTCCTCTACCTCTGCAATCAATACCCTCTAGCTTGGCAATAACATCCTCTACAGCCATTCCTTTTACAAGTTCTGCAATGCCCTGTGTATTGCCATGGCATCCACCAATGAACGCCACAGATGTGACGATACCATCATTTACCTCAACATCAATTGCCTGAGCACATACGCCCTTTGTTGTGAATTTCATATACCAATATCCTCTCTTTCGTTTATATAGTCTTCTATTTTTCTCTGCGCCTCTCAGTATAACAGATAGGCAGGCATTTTATCAAGCCCGCCTATGTCTATCTTTTATTTATATGACTTCCCTTCTACTCCTCTCAATATTACATCTGCTATTAATGTATATTCCTAATCGTAAACTATATATTATTGCGCGTTATTTGTCGATAACTTTCTCTTGAATCTGTTTCGCAACATGCTAAGCTAGGATATAGTTATTATTAGTACATATTAACTTAATTATTTGTATAAAAAGGAGTTTTAACATGACAACAGAGATAATAAACATTATGCAAAGAGCTTTGTCCGTTATGATCGCGTTACCTTTTGCTTTTCAGCTTTGGACATTCATACTGTGCTCAAGCTATAAAAACGCTGCAGTCAATATCAACACTACAAACAGAGAAATCTTTCGTTCTATAAAATTACGTTATACTAACTCTGCCAAGCTCAATATCCCTCTGTCCGATACGGACAGCTTTATCTCTAAATATTTTTATGGCAAAGGTGGACCTTTCAGATTTGTATCCTGCATGGAACGTGCAAGCGGGCTACTTCTATGTACAGCATTATTGGCTACTACCGCCCTCTATGTAAGAGGTTATGCAGATGTGACACGCATGATTACTATCATCGCAACATCCATTTGTTTTTATATATTTCGCTCCACCTTATCTACTACAAAGCAAATGGAGCTGGCCATATATTTTACAAGGGACTATCTGGATAATACATTGAAACATCGTCTCACGCCAAGCAATCTTAGAGCTAGAAACGTTAAAAATGATTCTTCAGATTCCATAGAGACGGAAAGTATGACTTCAACCGGTTCAAATATTTGCGGTAATATTAATAACAAAGTGATAGATTCTGCAAATGTTCAACACACAGCCACCAAACATTCTCAAAATACAACCAATATAATTAACATTTCAGATGAGCTTCAAAATGAAAACTCTCATATTATCGAAGCTGTGTTACAAGAATTTTTAGCTTGAGTCATTGTACAATAATTTGTTTGACTATATAACTATATTTTGGTATTATATTTTTGGTCTGTGACTACTTTTTATTTTTTTAGACTTACGTTTTCTAGCAAAATTCTTTCAGGATTTTGGTCAATGACTACGTTATACTTTTGCAGACTTTACGTTTTTCATCGAAATTTCGGTCTGTGTTTCTGTAGTTAAGTGGATATAACACGCCCCTCCTAAGGGTGAATCGGGAGTTCGACTCTCCCCAGAAACGTTAAAACACCGTCAAATACTTTTATTTGACGGTGTTTTATTTACATTTTAGCTTTTTAATTTAATATCTAATTTACATATTTATATGTTTTGAATTCTTATTACTCTGCATTCGCACTCTTAGTTGGCAAAATAATTCTTCCCTGTAACCATATGTTTCCCTTAAATCTTCTGCCAACAAGTGGTTCACCCTGCAAATCCATATCATTGATAGCCAGCGTTATGAGTACATCATTATAATTCAATGTCAATATATGTACTTTTTCACCTGTAATAGTATTTTCAGTTTGTTCTGCACTAACTATATCAGCCACAATGCTGTACATATCGCTTTCCAGACCGTATGGCATAAATGAAGACTCAACTATAGTAAAGATATCTTCACTTATTATTCGCTTTGATATCTTCGCATAAGTATCCATATCTTCAAATGTCAGCGTTTCCATGGCAGATTCATCACCCTGTCTTGCAGCTGATATAAGGTTTGTTCTACGTTTTAGCGCCTGCTTCTTTTTGTTTTCATCACCAGGAGCCATTTTTATAGGTAACAGTATTGTCCCATCCAAAGACAATGCACTAAAGATAACGGATGTATACTTAGGCAGCCTTTCTTTTGCCAAATATATGGGCATAATATCCATAGAATTTTGTACACTGAATATTATAGAAACTCCTACTCTAAGGTCTTCACACGCTCCAAGAAACAAATTGTCTGAGTATCTCTTTTCAACTGATACATCTTCATGAATATTATTATATTGTCCGTAAACAAATGGATTATAACAGTCAACATCAAGAACACCTGGACCTGCACTAGTTCCATTCCATGCAATGCCTATATTTTTCCCTACCATTCTTCGCAGCTCAATCAGTTTCTCTCCATCTACTCCATCGATTTCCAACTCTACATCGGGTTTTTCAGCTAATGACAATAGCTGCCCTATTGACTTTTTAGTTGTATATTCGCTAAATCCAATAGCACGTATATAGCTATGCATTGTCATCACCTTTTCTTCCTAAATATTTTTCCACTACTTATATATACTCCATTTTTCAAAAAAATCAACTAAAATCGGCAAAAATTATACATTAAAATTTGTAAAAAATCTTTATATATGATATGATGGATGTATATTGCGATTACGTTGTGTAACATTTGGAGGTGTTTCATGGACAAGACTAAAAATACTAGGAAGAATTATGGAACTGCATATTATGCAACAGCTTTTTTAGCTGCTTTCTTTTTCGAATTTTATTGGATTATGACTGATCCTTATAATTATTTTATGCTGTTAGGTACAGGTTTTATCATGATAATCATGGGGTACCTTACCATAGATAGTTTGCTTAAAGCTAAAGCTGATAATGATGCTATCAAAAATGAGCAAAACGAAATGATGCTCAAGGCTCAGAAAGCCATCTATATTGCTACAAAGAAAAATTCTAAAGACTCAGCTGTGAGACAGGCTCAAAGCATCAAGGCTATGGAGCTTATGATGAATAAGATGATTTCTTCTCAGCAGGCACTCCTTGAAGAGAAGAATGGCGATGATATGAATGCACTCATTGACCAATTATCTGCTTCAAATGCAAAGCTGGCTAGGGAAGTTCAGTCTGCTCTTACTGTAAATCAGTTGGTTAAGGCTAATGCGGATTTGGTTAAAAATGTAAAAGAAGCACTTAGTGCAAGTGCAATGAATTCTCAAGACTCAATAGATTTAAATGCTTATGTAAACGAGGCGGTAAACAGTCCAGCTACACCGCCTGCCACAACTACTGCCAAAGCAAATGTAGCAGTAAAACCTGTTATCAACGAACCAGTAGTAGAACCAGTCACAGAAGATGAGACTCTTGTTTCTGACGACGAGGTATCTTTTTCTCCTGACATTGATATACCTGTTTCTAATGACGAGGAAGCTTTTTCTTCTGACATTGATATACCTGTTTCTGACCACGAGGAAGCTTTTTCTCCTGACACAGACTTATCAGTTGCCAGTGATTTTGTGACTCCTACCAATGAAATTTCAGATTTTGATATTCCAGATTTGAATATTGATCTGAATATTGAAGATACTACTGATATGGCCCCTATTTCTATAGCTGAAGAAATAGGCGAGGAGACAATTACCCGTGAAGACTTGAATAACGAAGAAATTGTCTCTGATGCGTTACCGGATGAACCGATTGTTGATGATGCTTTTGTTGACGAAACAGTTGTTAATGATGAGTTAACAGAGGAAACAATCACTGAGGATGCGTTTGTTGACGAAACCGTCGTTGAGGACGAGTTAATAGAGGAAACAATCGTTGATGATCCGCTTGTCAACGAAACAATTGCCGAGGACGAGTTAATAGGGGAAACAATTGTCGATGAACAGATCGTCGATGATGGATTTGCCGATGACGAATTGATTTCTGACGTATCTATCAACTTTGAAGCCGATACGATGGACGCTATTGAAAACGAAATCAATATAGCGGAAATGGAACGTAGTGAAGCTTTAGAGGCTATGACAATTCCAGATGAAATGACTCCTGAATTAGACGAGGTCATGTCCCAGGGTAATCCAGAAGAGATCATGGAGGCTGTCGAAGAAGACGATGTTGTTGAGGAAGATGCTGAAGATGAAATTGAACCATTAGACCTTGCTTCAGGCGAAATTCCAAACAGACAATTAACAGACGAGGAGATAGCTGCATTGTTTGCAAGCTTGTAAAATCATGAATTATATTGTATTTGACCTTGAATGGAATCAATCTCCCACAGGCAAAGATGGTGAGCACAAAGAGCTTCCATTTGAGATTATAGAAATCGGTGCTATAAAGCTAGACGAAAACATGAATATCATCTCTGAATTTTGCGAGACAATTCGACCACAGGTGTATCCTCAGTTACATCATATAATAAGCGAACTTACCCATTTTGATTCTGAAGATCTTAGACTTAGCAGAACTTTTATCGAAGTTTTTCGAGACTTCCGAGCTTGGTGTGGAGACGACTTTATGTTATGTACCTGGGGTTCCATGGATGTGACAGAGTTACAGCGCAACATGAAGTTTTACAATTTTGATTTATTTCAGGCTCCCGTATATTATTATGACATTCAGAAGATTTTTAGTATAGTCTACGAAGACAGAAAGACAAAACGCTCTTTAGAGTGGGCTATCGACTATCTGAAAATAGATAAAAACATAAACTTTCATAGGGCATTAAGCGATACGTATTATACCTATTCTGTTATGAAGCTTTTCAAGCAGAATGACATCACTAAAAACTTTTCCATCGATTACTTTCAGAAACCTCAGAATCGTTCTGAAGAGATTTATGTGGTATATGAAACCTATTCTAAGTTTGTATCAAGGGAATTTGAAAATAAAACATATGTACTGAAGGATAAACGTATGAACTCAACCATCTGCTATAAATGTGGTAAAAAAGTCAGAAAAAAAATAAGATGGTTTTCAGATAATTCAAAAACATATTACAGTTTAGCTTGTTGCGATGAGCACGGTTGGCTGAAAGGCAAGATAAAGCTAAAAAAATCAGATGGTGAAAAGGTGTTTGCCGTAAAGGTCTTAAGTCTTACAGATGACCAAGGCGCTGACTCCATAAGACAACGCCAAAATGCCATCAGAAAAAAGAGACGCGAAAAAAGAGCGAAGGCTGAATAATTATTTAAAGAGCTTCTTTCGCTCTTTCTTTATTTTTCTCTTTATCTTTGTTTTTTGAAACATAATGCCTATAACCACAACTCCAATAACTGCTACTACACCGCCCAAAATCCACCATATATTTATAGGCAATTCATCCGACATAACATCAGTGGCTGTTTCATTTTGCTTATCCGGAAGAAGCTCCATCACTTTATCCGTCTGTGTATTCAGCATCAATGTAGCCTTTCCAAGGAAATGATTTCCAATATAATATCTTATATACGCAATTGTATCATCTGCCTCACTAACATCGTAATCTATATAATATCCCATTTGCGAAAGAGTTGCATCCTTTGGAATGGTAATATAATCACTGCTCAATTGTAATAATTGTCCGGAATATTGGAATAACTCTTTATTGGCTATAAAATAACTGTCATGGGATTGACCAAAACGAGTTTCATCACTGGAAGCATTTACCTTTTTAAAGTTATTAAAACCATATTCAAATAAACGCTTTGTATCATTACATACATTTTCCGTATCTGACATCAATACAACACATATGAGGTTCATTCCATCCTTTGATGCAAATGTTACCAATGTTCTTCCCGCCTGGTCTGTATATCCTGTCTTTCCACCTTTAGCATATTGATAATAATCTGCTCTCGTATTTACAAGCATTCTGTGTGTATGCCATATTTGATTTTCTGTAGCAACTTTATTGGTCGGTGATATCCAATATGTGTTTGATGATAGCACCTGTGCGAATGAAGGGTTCTTCAACGCCTCCTTTGTAATCATGGCCATATCATATGCAGTTGTATAATGGTTATCATCATGAAGACCTGATGCATTTACAAAGTTAGTATTAAGGGCACCTGCTTCCTTTGCCCTTTCGGTCATCATCTTTGCAAATTCTTCTTCGGTTCCTGCAACATGCTCTGCAAGTCCTATAGCAACTTCATTGGCCGAACACAGTATAAGCATGTACAAGCTGTCTCGCAACGTAACCATCTCTCCTGGTACAACGCCATATCTGCTGGCATCATACGGGATACTATTTATGGCATTTGCCGAATAAGTAACCATTTCACCCAAAGAACAATTTTCCACCGCCAAAAGTCCTGTCATTATCTTTGTTATGCTGGCAGGATACATCTTATCATAGCTATTTTTTTCGTATAATATAGCACCTGTATCTGCATCGATTAAAATAGCTGATTTTCCATATATATCCGGCTCTGAAGGATATTCAGCAGTTGCTTCTACCATGCCACCAGACGAAGCATTGTCTTCCGCTGACACCACTTGTCCGAGTGATGACGTCATAACATACAGTACCAATGAAAAAGCCAGGATAATTTTTTTTACTTTTATTTTAATCATTTTACTTCCCTTTTTTCAATCATTTGTTTCTTTATAACCTTAAGCCTTGAAAATTCCTCGCGTTCCTTTTCCTCAAGAGCATTTGATATAGTGGATACCATCTCTTCATACTTGGGGATTGTAATATTTTTTAGTGCGTTTGCACGCTTCTGTGTTTTCTTTACATTTGTCGCCAGCCTGTATGCAGAATTCTCAATGGCAGCCAGTTTTACTGACAACTCTTTAACCTTAACGAATGCTCCCCTTGCTCTATCCAGTGATTCTGATGAACCGTACAAAGAATATGTCAATGCCATCTGCCCCGCTTCGTAATCCGTATGAGGTATTTCTACTCCCATTATACTTCTCGCTTTCATACGTATATTGTCGTCAACTGGAACGGCATCAGCATACATTTCTACATTTTTAATACCAAGCTCTATATTTGCTCTCTGCAACGAACGATATGCGACGCTGTATGTCACCATAATCTGATTTTGTATCGACTCAGCTTTATCAATAAGATCCATAAGCTCTCGAATAAGGATATTCCTTTTCTTATCCATCAGCTCATAGCCCTGCTTTGCCAATGCTAATGAATTTTTTGCACGTATTAAATTTCCCTTCGTCGCAAATGAATTTGGGTCCATACACTCACCACCTCATATTTTCTAATATCTGTCATAGTATTTGTCAAGTATTTTTGTGTCTATTCTATCTAATTCGTCCTTTGGCAATATGTGTAATAGCTGCCATCCAATATCTAATGTGGTATCAATATCACGATTTTCCTGTTCTGATTGACCCACAAACTGTTCTTCGAAGGCTCTGCCAAACTGCAGATACTTCTTATCTATGTCAGAAAGCTCATCTTCTCCAATAACTGATGCCAAAGCTCTGGCATCTCCAACCTTGGCATATGCCGAGAATAATTGGTTTGCAACATCCTGGTGGTCCTCTCTTGTATAACCTGCACCTATACCATCCTTCATAAGACGAGATAATGAAGGAAGCACGTTAATAGGTGGATAAATATTCTGACCATGAAGGCTTCTCTCAAGCACTATCTGTCCTTCGGTAATATAACCTGTCAGGTCAGGTATAGGATGAGTTATGTCATCATTTGGCATAGACAATATAGGAATCTGTGTCACACTTCCCTTAGAATTATTTACTATACCCGCTCTCTCGTATATAGATGCAAATTCTGAATAGAGATAACCTGGATATCCCTTTCTAGAAGGAATCTCGCCCTTGGAAGACGATACCTCTCTCATAGCTTCCGCATAAGAAGTCATATCAGTCAATATTACAAGCACCTGTTTTCCACAGTCAAATGCAAGGTATTCTGCCACTGTAAGAGCCACTTTGGGGGTTATAAGACGCTCTACCACAGGGTCATTTGCAAGATTCAAAAACATTACTACATGATCGAGAACTCTACTTTCCTCAAATGTTCTCTTAAAGAATTCTGCCACATCATACTTTACACCCATAGCTGCGAAAACAATCACAAGCTCTTCATCTGAATTTTCACTGAGGGACGCTTGTTTTACAATCTGTGCTGCCAATCTGTCGTGAGGCAGACCATTTCCAGAAAAAATCGGGAGTTTCTGGCCTCTTATAAGAGTAGTTAGTCCATCTATAGCAGAGATACCAGTTCTTATATAATTTCTAGGATATTCTCTCTCTGTAGGATTCAGAGGTTTTCCGTTTACATCTCTCTTTATATCTGAAACGATAGGCCCCATATTATCCATAGGCTTACCTATACCGTTAAATGTTCTTCCAAGAATATCTTGTGATAAAGCTATCTCCATAGGATGACCTGTGAGCTTTGTATGAGTATTTGTAAGAGACATATTTTCCGTGCCATCAAAAACCTGGATAATAGCCTTATCCT
Organism: Lachnospiraceae bacterium; assembly: GCA_017408025.1. Classification (GTDB taxonomy): domain Bacteria; phylum Bacillota; class Clostridia; order Lachnospirales; family Lachnospiraceae; genus SVEL01. Next base: position 8,097 of record JAFQVJ010000032.1, on the reverse strand, counting down.
CATACAATTCAACTATACGTCCTGTTTTCTTTTCTTTACCGTTTATGCCTTCTACAGTCAATTCAACTATCTCATCAAAGCTTGCATCCTTCACACCATCCAATGCTACAAGAGGGCCTTTTATTTCACTAAGTCCAAGATACGATACTGACATACTTCCACCTCCTAAGCATTAGTTTTCATTATATGTGCATAAAATCTATCTATTGCTGCTTTGTATTGGCTAAACAAATCGACAGTGCTGTTTGGCACATCATATTTGATAGCTATAACTTTCTCGAATATGTCTTCTTTTCTTAGTATAGATACTGGCATATTCATTGCTATAAGTTCCTTACATCTATCATACAGATACAGAATAACTTCCATCATCTGTAGCTGTTTTTTCAATGGCACGCATGTATCTTCCTTGTGAAAAGCGTTCTGCTGAAGAAATCCCAGACGAATAACTCTTGCAATCTCCAGCACCAGCTTCTGGTCATCAGGGAGCACATCAGCACCTATAAGCTTAACTATCTCTTGAAGACTACTTTCCTGATTAAGTATAACCAGTATTTTGTTTCTACAATTCACAAAATCCGCACCCACATTTTCATTGTACCACTGTGACAAATCATGGAGATATTCGCTATAGCTTGTAAGCCAATGGATCGCAGGAAAATGTCTGGCATATGCCAGAGATTTATCAAGTCCCCAGAAACAACGAACAAATCTCTTAGTATTCTGAGTGACAGGCTCAGAAAAATCGCCACCCTGCGGTGATACAGCACCTATAATAGATACAGAGCCCTCAGTTCCATTTAAATTCTTAAAATATCCCGCTCTTTCATAGAACGCCGAGAGCTTGCTGGCTAGATATGCCGGGAATCCCTCCTCTGCCGGCATCTCTTCCAGACGTCCAGACAATTCTCGGAGTGCCTCAGCCCAACGGGATGTTGAATCCGCCATTATAGCCACATGATATCCCATATCTCTATAATATTCAGCCAATGTAATGCCTGTATAAATGCTTGCTTCACGGGCAGCTACCGGCATATTGGAGGTATTGGCTATAAGTGTTGTTCTGTCCATAAGCAGATTGCCTGTTTTAGGATCGTTGAGCTTGGAAAAGTCTTCAAGCACCTGAGTCATTTCATTTCCACGTTCTCCACAACCTATATATACAATTATATCTGCATCAGACCATTTTGCAATCTGATGCTGCGTCATAGTCTTTCCTGTTCCAAATCCACCTGGAACACACGCCGTTCCTCCCTTGGCTATAGGGAATAATGTGTCTAATATTCTCTGTCCAGTCACAAGAGGCTTTGTAGATGGATATCTGGAATCAACTGGTCTTGGCACTCTGATTGGCCACTTCTGTGTCATACTCAAATTTCTCTCTGTACCATCATCCAGTCGCACAACAACTATCGTGTCATTAATAGTGTATTCTCCATTTTTCACTACACGTACAACCTCACCAATTGTATTAGGAGGTACCATAACCTTGTGAACAATGGATTTAGTTTCTGGTACCTTTGCTATAATTGTTCCAGGAAATACTGTCTGTCCAACTTCCACAGTTATCTCTGTTTTCCACTTTTTGTATACATCCAGCGAATCAACAGACATACCCCGACCTATATACACACTTTTAGACTCTATGGCAATGCTTTTCAACGGTCTTTCAATTCCATCAAATATATTGCTGAGAATTCCCGGTGCAAGTGTGACATATATGGCACTATCAGTTCCATACACTGTGTCACCTGGCTTTATTCCCGAAGTCTCTTCATAGACCTGTATAGTAGTCATCTCCGATGTCAAACCTATAACCTCACCCACCAGTTTTTCATCACCTACATATACCATCTCACCCATTATAAAATCTGTCTTACCCTTGATGTAGATGACAGGTCCATTTATACCATATATCTTACCTGCTTTTTCCATGTCATGATTCCTTTCGACCTATAGAAAACTTTTCCTTTTCTTCTTCTAGTTTTGTCTCAAATGTATTATCAATCAATATGTTTCTTTTTGGCAGCTCTGCTCTAATACCACCTTTAAATGAATTTCCAGCTACATGTAACGTCACGCTACATTGCTTTTCTAATTCCTCTTTCATATATTCATCCTCAGGATCTATGAAAATATGAACTTCCTCACCTTCAGCAAACTCTTTGGCTCTTCCTATCTGTCTTACCATGTATTGCTTGTATTCTGGTCGTTTACGATATTCCTTTAATTGGGACTCCACCTCCAGAAACAGCCTATCCTTTAACTCGTCTTTCTTAAGACTGACTTTTCTTCTCAGCTGAAGCTGCTCTATAGTGAATTCCTTACTTGCCTGCCTTTCTATGCCATCTCGCAAAGTTTTTTCTTCCAACACCGAAAGCCTCTCTGCCTCTTTCCTATATCTTTCAAACTGACCATCCAGTTCTGTTTTATACGTTTCCAATGACTCATCGCATTTACTCTGTACATTTTCTATAGTAACAGATGTGAAATGCTGCAACTTTTCCTCTATAGTCAAAACTGTCACCTTCTTTCATCAACTGCTTAAGTATCAATGTGGACATACTACATACTTTACTATTTCATCACTCTTGTGGAACCTGATCAATTTTTACACCTATAGCTTCATTTATATAGGAGGTAATGAAATCTGCACGCTTTCTGCTGCCATGTCTATCAGGTATTTCCAATATTAGAGGCTGCTTATAATTCAATTTAAAATTTGCCACAACAGATTGAAATTTTGTAGAAAGAAGCTCTGTTACAAAGACAACGCTTACATCCTTCATCTGGAGCACCGAAGACAATGCACTTTTTAACTCATCCTCTTCATGAACGACCATACCTTCTATACCAGCAAGACGCATTCCAGTAGCTGTATCTATATTGTCACTAATTAAATATGCCTTCATATATGTTACTCCTCTTTTCTCCAGCAGTATATAACCGCACTACCCTACATAACCACTAGATCTGTATGACAGATTTCTTAAGAATCATATTCTAAAGTTTACCAAGAATCATAAATGAAATAATAAGTCCATAGAGGGCTACACCTTCTGCAAGACCAACAAAAATCAACGATTTACCAAGAATAGTCTGATCTTCTGATATAGCACCCAGAGCTGCACTGGCTGCACTGGCAACAGCTATACCACCACCAATACATGAACATCCTGTAGATAATGCAGCAGCCAGGTAACCCATACCTGTAGAAATTCCAGATGAGGATGCAGTTTCAGCAACGGCTTCTGCTGCAGTAGCTGTATCAACATATCCAAAGATTATGGCAAAAATCAGTACTCCAAAGAAAGTGACAACATTCGCTGCCAGATATCTCTTATAGCGACCTCTCGACTTTTCTCCTAGAGCGTATGCTCCAAAAGGTATAACTATACTGAGTAATAAAGCAATAATAAGTGTTATTTTAATAATCATGTCTAACGACCTCCTGTAAAAAAATCATATTATCTCTTTGTGTTTACGCCAACACTATAAGGCTTAAATTCACGTCCGTTTCCTTTATAAAACCTTGAGAACATCTCATAGTACTCCAGACGAAGCACCTGGATACCTACTATAAGACCTTCAAGTCCACAAACAAAAATATTTCCAATCACAATAACGACCATATTCCCTGCGTTGCCATTCTCCGCTCCAGCAAGCATCAGCACAACTTCCATCATGGCAGCATGGCTTACCGCAAATGCACCTATACGCACAAAGGACAGTGTGTTTGAAAAATAACTTAAAAGCACCTCAAACATTTCAAAAAATGTCTGCACAAAGAACATTCCTTTTCCATCCGGCAAAATTTTTGACTTCTTTTCCACCAAATGCATCAATGGTTCTTTAAAGGCAATTAACAGCAATGGCAATACAAACATTACCAAAAGTACAATTCCGCCAGGAAGTGGATTTCCTGTCATAAAGAGAGCAAGCACTGCTGTCAGCGACCCATAAAAAACAAGACCAGCTATACCATTTGTATCAAAGTAAAGCTTCTCACTATCGTGAGCTTTCCTTGCATTTATAATATTCATTATCATGGTTATGAGAATCAATACCATACCAAATCCAATAGCCACGATAAATACCGTATTTAATTTTCCGATAAAAGGTACATCCATCATGGCCTTTGAAGGATGCAGCCATACCGCATCTATGATGTTTTCAAAACCAAACACAGAGCCAAACATGAAGCCAAATATAGTTGAGAATACTCCGGCACATGAAATAATTGCCGCAAGGTTCATTTTCTTTAACTTGTATAATATAAAGCCTCCGATGCACAAAAACAGACCCTGTCCTACATCTCCAAACATTGCTCCAAATATAAATGCATACGTCAATGCTACAAACTTTGTGGGATCAATTTCATGATATCCCGGCAATCCATACATCTTTATGAACATTTCAAAAGGTTTAAAGATGCCTCTGTTCTTAAGCTTTGTCGGTGGAGATAAATCTACCGTCTCGTGCTTATCGTCCAATATGCATACATTTTCGTGCTCTGCTTTACTCAATTCTTCGCGAAGCTTTACAGCCTCCTCTTCAACCATCCAGCCACACAAAATATAATAAGGCATTCCTGCCTCTTTAGTACAGGCAGCGTATTTTCTAATATCAAATTGTACTGCATATCTGCTTATACGATTATACGCTCTGTTGAATTCAGCTCTATTGTCTTCTAACATTACATCTAAGGCTCGCTTCGCCGATTCTATCTGTTCATCATAAGCGGCCAATTGCCCGGCAAGGCGTTGGCACTCTTCCTCCGGCTTTCCCTCGAGTGTTTCAGGCATAAGTGTTCTCTCAAAATGTAGCGATGCATATATTGCATCTACACTGTCTTTTTCAATATCAGTTACAAAGTAGATTCCCCATACATATCTGTCATCCTCAGAGCACTTTATAAATACCGATGCAATGTCCTCATATGTATAATCCTCAAATTTTTCATAGTACTGTTTTGGTATTCGCCCGAATCTAAACTGTAAAAATTTTAATTCAAACAGCTGGTTCATGTTATAATGTACATTTATAAAGTGATTTACCCTCTCCCACATTTCATAGGTTTTATTTTTTTCTCTCTCAAGGGTCTCAATATTGTTCTTTTTCTCATTATATTCTTCATAAACGCTGTCCACTATCTGCGCTGCTACATCCACCTCCATATCCTCGTTCTCATAGGAAGGCTTACCCATATGCTCAGCCAACTCTTCCATATGGTTGATCTGCTCCCTATACATATTCTGCTCATTAAAAGGATGAAGGTTGTCTGCTGTTTTTAGCTCTGCAGGAGCATATTCTAAATGAAGCTCGTATCTGGACAAATATTTATCTACGATACGGTCAATATCTTTTTTAGGTCCTGTAATGCTGACAAAATACATTTTTGCAATCAATCTGATCACCTCACTGTTTATATTTTAATTTAAATTTATATCTCTTATTATTTCCTCAATTGGATACTGATAACGAATACACTCTGCCATAGTTATCAACTTTTTTATTTCCACTTCCTTATCATTAAGATATGCGTTTATAGCCGCTAATGAATAGGGATCCATCTTAAAAAGCTTGTGATAACATCTTGTCAAATGCTCTTCAAATAAGGCACCAACATTTCCACTGTCAAATGAGTTCTTATCCACCAATTTTCCATAATAGGTTTCAGATAATTCACTGATAAAAGCCGCCTCATTTTCTGCCTCTACCATTTTCTTTATATGTGCCTTCTTCAACCGATAATGCACCGGAATAATCATGGCATATATTTTTTCCGGTGATAAATGATAATACCTCTTTGTTCTATGAATCCACATAATATTAAGTATGTCCGCCTCTGTTCCTATATTCATGGAAACAGCTTTCAACTCATCACCTTCGAACAATTTTTTACGTTTCTTCCAGACATAACTAAAGAAAAACAAGTCAAGGGCTATACCATAATCGAACTCAGTAGGTTCATTAAATGCTCTGACCATCTGCAACGTATCGAAAAAAATTGTATCTCTGGAAGCCTCAATAATATCGTCCACGTTGGTCGCCTCACATACTGCTTTTATATCTATTTCCGAATATTTCCCCAATATTTCTCCAAAACCAACCACTACTTCCGCTTCGCCATGATTAAAGGCATGCACTATAGCCTGCTTTAATATGTCCGTTTCATACTGCAAAAAATGAATCCTCATGTATCTTCTTTGCCGCATATTGGCAAACCGATACAGCTTCTCATAATCATGATATTTGGCACACATCATCAGTTTCTCCATATTGCCCCTGTGTATATCTGATGGCTCTACATCCTTAAATATGTCACCATAGCCTCTGGTATTTTTAAGCAACTCTACCATCTCGCCCACAGAACCTAGCCCAGCTATCTTTGCATACTGCTCACGCTTAATCAAGCCGCCTCGCATGGCACGCACTTTAGTAGTTAATCCACTATATTTAAATATGCTGCCCATACTCTACTCCTTTAATATGCTCTCAACTATATCCTTTACCCATTGCTCATGGTTTTCTTCATATAGTTCATCCATTTTTGTTGTCTGATTTAGTATGTCATTCCTCATAGCAGTCATCTCTATTGCCTTGCTTTCATTTAACTGCTCACGAAGTTTTTCCAGCTTGACGCTTGTTTCTTTCTGAAGGTTTTCGCCATACTCCTTTGTCTTTTGCTCCATCAATCTGCTGTAATCATCCTTTTCTGTTTCCGCGTCTTTCTGAATGCCAACAGCCGTAGCTTCTATCTTAAAAAGCTGTCCAATAATCTCATCTATTTTATTTTCATCCATATTCTTCTCCATTCTGTTGTCATATACTCAACTAGATTTATTACGAAACAACTCACTATTTCCATTCTACCACTTCTGTCATAAAAATGAAATAGAAAACCATTATTTTTACTTTACTAAACATATACTTTTGTGATATTTTCTTTCTGTACATTATATCACAGAAAGGAAAAAATATGAGACTAAGAAACGTAAAAGGTTCACGTGAAGCAATTGCATCCAGTGAATTCACTATAAATGACCCTGAACAATACAAAGGTAAATGGAATACTGTGTTTGGCAATGACAATCCAATATATATAGAAGTAGGTATGGGAAAAGGTCGTTTTATCACCGACTTAGCTATAGCTAACCCTGATATCAATTACATTGGCATAGAAAAATATTCCAGTGTTCTCATACGTGCCATAGAAAAAAGAAAGGAAATTGACATTCAGAATCTTGTCTTTATAAGAATGGATGCGGAAAATATCTGCGATGTATTTGCTGAAGAAGAGATTGCCAAAATATATCTCAACTTCTCTGATCCATGGCCAAAGGATCGACACGCAAAACGCAGACTCACCTCAAAAGAATTCTTCGCTCGTTACAACAATATATTAAAAAATGATGGCGTAGTTGAATTCAAAACAGACAATCGTCCTCTCTTTGATTTTTCTCTGGAACAAATCCCTGAGGCAGGTTGGGAAATTATTGCTCATACGTTTGACTTGCACCATTCAGATATGAACGAAGGAAATGTCATGACCGAGTACGAGGAGAAGTTCTCTTCCATGGGCAATCCTATACATAAACTGATTGCAAAAAGATAAAAGCATATACTGTATCAATTAAAAGGCATGCAAATACAGTTCAACATCCAGCTGTTGCACAATTATAATATAATTCACATTATGGGAAGATTGTATATTCTCGTCATTACAGGCGACTGCAATCTTCCTTTTTTATGCCCGTCAATACTTTTATTACCCTCTACACCGATTATCTGTATATATTTTAAACGCGCTTTTTTTCGAGAACTCGGAACTTTCTAAACGCCCTTTTTCGAAGAGTTTATTAGAGTTCGTCTTTTATACGTCAGACAATATAGCTACAGGCGGTGTGCCATAGTAAGAACATACCATTGAAAAAATTGCGTGATTTTCTTAGCAGGTTCAGGCGAGAATAACCTAGCCCCGCATAATCACTGTTTGAATGAGCTCGCCCCCGAATTTCAATGGGGCGAGCGAGTGAGTTTGATTAGCGGGGCTATAATAAAGTTTTCTCGGCGAACCTGCAAGAAAATAGCAAT
>JAFQVJ010000005.1 GCA_017408025.1 Lachnospiraceae bacterium | reverse complement strand
TGTTGCAGGAACTGGTTTGACTGAGAAAGTAGCTAAATCTATGGGAATTGATTGTGAAAGTGTTGTCCTTTCCCCAGCTTCTCATGCAGGTTATTATCCCGGTGCAAAAGTTATGACCATGAAGGTTGTTTTTGAAAAGGAATCCCTAAAGCTTCTTGGCGCACAGATAGTTGGATTGGAAGGCGTAGATAAGAGATTGGATGTTCTCGCTACAGCAATCCATTGTGGTATGAAAACAGAAATGCTTAAGGATTTGGATTTGGCATATGCACCACCATTTTCATCTGCAAAAGACCCTGTAAATATGGCTGGTTTTATGATTGAAAATATAAGTAAAGGAATGATTAAGCAGTATCATTGGGATGAGGTTAAAGATTTACCGAGGGACGGAAGTGTTACATTATTGGATACCAGAACGTCATATGAGTACAAAAGTGGACACATTGATGGGTATATCAATATTCCGGTGGATGACTTGAGAGACCAATTAAATGAACTTGATAGAAGTAAGCCAGTCTATGTAATATGTCAGAGCGGATTAAGAAGTTATATAGCTTGTAGAATCCTGTCTCAGAACGGCTTTGACTGTTATAATTTTTCAGGTGGTTACAGATTTTATGCCAGTGTAATTAAGGAAAAGGAAATGAGTGAATATACATACCCTTGTGGTATGGAAAAATAAAAGAAGAGGAGGTATTTCATGCGGTACATATGTCAAATTTGTGGATATGTTTATGATGATGAGAAAGAAAAAAATCCATTTGACCAGTTGCCGGAGGATTGGAAATGTCCGCTATGTGGAGCGGCGAAAACAGATTTTACGCCGGAAACATCAAAGGCAGAGGTAAAGAATGTTAGTGTGAACACAGAAACTGCGGATATGAAAAAGTTATCTGCTGGGCAGTTGGCGGCAGTATGTTCGAACCTTGCAAGGGGATGCGAGAAACAGTACAAACAAAAAGAAGCAACGCTATTCAAAGAACTGGCAGATTACTTTACTGCTATTACGCCTGTAAAGAATGATGCAACGGTCGAAAATGTGGTTAAACTTTTGCAGGAGGATATAGATAAATATCCTACTGTTAGAGCTGTTGCGGACCAAAATAAAGATAGGGGGGCAGCAAGAATCTGTGTATGGGGTGAAAAGGTTACAAGAATGCTTTCATCACTGGTAAACAGATATCTGAATGAAGGAGAGGCAATGCTTGCTGATACAGACATTTGGGTTTGTACAGTGTGTGGGTTTGTATATATTGGAGAGACACCACCTGAGCTTTGCCCGGTATGTAAAGTTCCTCCTTATAAATTTGAAAAGATAGAAGGGAGGGCATAAACATGGAATTAAAGGCAGTTAGAAACCTTAGACTTTGTACAAAGGATTGCCTGTGTCTGTATGTATGTCCTTATGGAGCGACAGATACGGAAGATAGTATTATTGATATCAATAAATGTGTGGGATGCGGAATGTGTGCACAGGCTTGTCCTAGTGGAGCTATCAGCATGGTACCCGCTGAGTTTCCGCCACAACAATCTAAAACGGATGAAGTAAGGGTTACATTAAACGAACTGGCACAGAATAAGTCTGATGGTGAGACTATGGCCAGACAAATAGCAGATACAACGGATAGGGAAGGACTTAGCCGTTTAATGAGTGCAGTAGCCAAATCAGAAAGACTGATTGCGGAAGATATTGTTAGAGAAGCTGGTTTTATGCTTCCACAGAGCAATAATGTAC